>JAFEBM010000030.1 GCA_018242685.1 Nitrospira sp.
TACCCTGTCCTTCGTGCCCTGTGTTTACGCGATTGTCTATAGCCGGCGAACGGCTGAGCCAAAAGGACTCCCCTCACAATGAAGAAATTCAGTGGAAAATACACGGCGGTAGTCGCGCTCCTGCTCTGCCTGGTCTATCTCGGCTATCGGATTTATGACAGCAGAAGCTATGCCGCGATGCTCCGCGAGACGACGCTCAACGCCATTGCTCCCCCCGTATCCATTATCTCTCCCAAGCCGGTGTCCGCGACCGAGAGCATCACGCTTCCAGGCACAATTCAAGGCTGGTATGAGGCGACGACGTATGCCCGAGTCACGGGCTATGTCAAGATGTGGCACAAGAAATACGGAGACTGGGTGAAAAAAGGCGACATCCTCGCCGAAATCAGCACGCCGGATCTCGACGCCGAATATCGACAGGCCGTTAAGAGTCTGGAATCGCAACGCGCCAGGTATCGGCTCGCTGAGGTGACCGCACAGCGTTGGCGCGCCCTCCGCCCCAATCATGCCGTCTCTGAGCAGGCGATCACGGTGAAGGAACAAGAACTGAGAGCTCAGGCGGCGGTGGTCGAGGCGGCGCATCACCAGGTCATGAACATTGAGGCATTCATCGGGTTCAAAACAATCCTCGCTCCCTTTGACGGCGTGGTCATCCAGCGCAACATCAACGTCGGGGATTTGATCAGTAAACAGGGGACTCTCCACACCCCCAATGCGAAAACCAATCTCTATACCGTGGCCGTCATCGATAAATTGCGCCTCTTTATCAAGGTGCCGGCGTACTTCGGGTCCTTCCTTACCCCAGGCCTGACGGCCGACGTGACGGTGCCGCAATTGCCCAATCGTCATTGGACCGCCAAGTTTCTCACGGTCTCCCGTGGATTCGACGTCGCGACGCGGACGGCGACTTCGGTCTTCACGATCGATAATGAAGACCGCGCGCTCTGGCCCGGTTCCTACGCCATCGTCCACCTCACGGCGCCGGTTGATCGGCCGGCCGTTGTCATCCCGACCAGCGCCCTGGTCTATGAAAAGGATGAGGCCTTACAAGCGGCCGTGCTGACGGAGGACAACCGCGTGCACCTGAAGCCGATCACCGTGAGCAATCTCATGGACAGCTCGGTCGAGGTGTCAGCGGGACTTTCCACGAGCGACCGCCTCATCGATAATCCCCCCCACACGTTGCTCGAAGGCGACCAGGTGCGCATCGTCACGCCGAGGCCGGGGTATCTCATGACGCCAAAAGAGCCAGAGGAAAAGAGCCCGAGCAAAGACCTCACCATAACGCAGAACGGCCATAACGGCGACCATGGCAGACTGACGGCGCTCAGCACGCCGGAGCCGGCAAAATGACAATGACCCTGATGTGTTCGGAGGTGATTTTCACTGCTGACGTCCGGCATTTCTGGCCACGAACATTCAGGCCTATATTAGGTTCACGCCATCCTTCGCTCGTGCTGTCACCACAATAGCGTGTATCGTTGAGCGATATGGGTTGTCTCCACCACTCCGAGCTAAGGCTGTCGCCAGTGCATCGGTAATCGCCCCGGACGAACCGCCGCGCCTTCGATCAGCCTAATCGCCAGCGATGCGGCCGTATTGCTGTAACACTAACACTCCTTCTGGATTGCCTGAATGTTGATCCGATCGAATCCACTCGCCGTCAGTAAACTACGCAAGACGTCGACATCGTAAAAGCTGCAAGGCGCTTTGAAGAACTGCAGTGGATTTTCCGGGAAGAATTCTCCGACGGTCTCGTGCGCAATGATGCCCCAAGGGCTATTCTCCATCCGCCCTCACACACTGAAGGCGAGCAAACCATCTGGGATCAGGACTCGGCGCATTTCGCGAAACGCGCGGCCTTTATCCGGCACGAACATTAGTCCGAACTGACACACCGCCGCGTTGCACGAAACGTCGAGAAACGGCAGGTCCGAAATGTCCGCTTTTTGCCAGTCAATTCCCTTCAGGTTCTTCAGTTGCTTCTGCGCATAGTCAAGCATGCCTGGATTGATGTCGGTTGCAATAAGGGCCACAGTCGGCTCTAGGTGAGCACGCAGCTGCCGAGTGACAATTCCGGTCCCGCAGGCCATCTCGAGGACGGAGCCCCTTGCGCAGTCAGCGGCTGCACGATGCGCGAGATAGATTGCAAGGGCTCGACAAGTCCATCGGGAGGCTGTCATGCTGAGGCTGTTCCTTCACCCGCCTTATTCTGTCGCGCATTTGATGTGGAGCATGGCAAAATAGAGGAGAAAAATATTGAAAAAGCATCGCTCATGCTGCAACAGACGAATAAGCGCGACGAGCAAGCCGACGCGACACCGTCGCGGAGCATCGTTGTCTGATTTCAGCACCACCTCCGTGGGTTCTGGAGGCGGTGCGGTGTACCGTTCGAACCGATGATCGCCAGTCGCCGTGGAAGAGTCATTGCCTCTCTAGTGATTCTGCTGTGCTTGCTGTACCTCGGCTACCGCCTTTCTGACAGCACAAACGACGCTGCGGCGCTTCACCACGAGACACTTGAAGACCCTCCCCCTGCCGTGACCGTCACCCGTCCCACCGCGGTGCCGTCGACCGAAACGATTACTCTTCCCGGCAACATTGCGGGCTGGTACGAAGCGCCGATCTACGCGCGCGTCACGGGTTATGTGAAGATGTGGTACAAGGACTACGGAGACCACGTGAAGGCAGGTGACATTCTCGCCGAAATCAGCACGCCGGATCTCGATGCCGACTATCGGCGGGCCAAGGCCGATCTAAAATCGATCCGCGTCAAGTATAAACTCGCCGAAGTGACGGCGAAACGTTTGATCGCACTGCGCTCAACTTATGCAGTTTCCGAACAGTCGATCACGGTGGAAGAACAACACATGAAAACCCAGGCGGCTCTGGCCAAGGCAGCCGAGCAAAAGGTCAAGAACATCGAAGCGTTCATTGGGTTCAAAAAGATCCTCGCCCCCTTTGACGGCGTGGTCGTCCAGCGCAACATCAACGTCGGGGATTTGGTCAGTAAGAAAGGCAATCTCAGCTCCCCCAACGGAATCACCAATCTCTATACCGTGGCCGTCGTCGATAAATTGCGCCTCTTTGTCAATGTGCCGTCGCGGTTCGGTCCGTTTCTTCATTCGGGCCTGACGGTCGACGTGACGGTGCCGCAATTCCCCGATCGCCGTTTTATCTTCAGCTTCCTGACTATCGCCCGTCACTTCGAGCCAGGCACACGCACCGCAATCACGATCTTCATGATCGACAATGAAGACCACACGCTTTGGCCAGGCTCTTACGCACAGGTCCAGATCACGGCGCCGGTCAATCGGCAAGCCTTCACGATGCCGTATACCGCGCTGGTGTTTCAGGAACAGAGCGCGCAGGTCGCCGTGCTGACCGAGGACGATCGCGTCCACTTCAAACGCATCACGATCAGCAAGCTCACCAACCAAATTATCGAAGTGGAAGAGGGACTTTCCGCAAGCGATCGCATCATCAACAATCCGAGTAATGCATTGCTCGAAGGCGACAAAGTGCGTGTCGTCACGCTATCCGACGAAGGCCTTCCCAACACACAAGAATCGTCATCAGAGCCATCATCGACAGAGTGATGGCGGCCGCCAAAGGATTCTGTTCGCATGGCTGAGTCTGAAGCGGAGCGGTGCGCAACGTCATGTCGATTGAAGTCCGCTCAACAAGACGGGATAAACGCTCTTCCGCATGCTTGAGCTTACCCACTGTCTTCAAGGAGAAATCGCCGTTTGGGTTCACGGTTCAACGGCTTCGGTAGCAGCTCAACAAACGTATAACCCCAGACTTCGCGCATCGCCGATCTGAGGACGAGCCACCGTTCAGTAGATCGTTCCGTAGACAGTTCCATGATGCCGGAGATCGGGCCGACAGGTTCCGAAGACCCGCTGTTCTGTAACCCATAAGCATCACTGGTGTTAGACGCTAGTACACGGCAGGAGTCGTCAGACTCGACTATGCCGACGATCTCTTTCATCGATGCCCCGGAATGTTCGTCTTCGTCGATCATCATGCCGGATGTGGATTGCCGAATTTCTTCCTGCAGATAATAGACCTTCGCGTTCAACTCTTCAGAAATCAGGGCTTGAAGCCCCGTGATGACGAAGCCCTTATCCGGCGTCATACAGGAACTGGTCGACTGGTCGCTGCTCATCGCGTCGGACGCTTTCCATTTGAGGAGAGATGTGATTCCCTTTCCCACGGCCACCAGAAACTGCGCTTGTGGATCCGATAGTCGACCCTCCGTGAGCCCGTACACATAATGCGGTCGAGGGTGGGCCATCGACTGCGGCGTAGTCGTCTTTTGTTGAAGGCGTTTGAGGTGAAGGAGATCATTACGGTGGCTGAGAAGGAGAACCTCTTCGTTGTCCGCAGGCGGCTGAGTAAATGGAATGAGAATACGGTTACCCTCTCGCTGAGCCGGATAGAGCCGGATTTGGCCGTCAAGAAAGCTCAACGTTTCGGCGTCTGTCATTGGCACAGCGAGGAGCAACGAAATTATCCACATGAGTAGGATCGAAACCACCAGTCTGAGACAACCCGGAGGATCCGTTCCTTCATCATGAGAGTCTCGTTTGGCTTGCATTGATGTTGTCGGTTCGGTCAGATTGCTCGAAATCGTAACGCAGGCTCTATTGTTCCTATCTCGGTTGTATCGAGGTCACGATCAGCGTCGAAGGGCATGACTTTACCGTTCACCGTCATGCTTCGTCACATCACTGTGACTTGCAGAGGTCAGCGCCTCACTAGGAACACTCCTAGCCAAATAGCTAGTTACCGACCGAGGGTGAAGACTGTATACTACCGCAGAAATTGCTCTGACCTTCTCTCGTAATATTGCTTGAAAACGTTTGGTCGGACAAGGCCATTCTACGTGATCAAAGAATTCGCCGTCGGTGAGGGGGCAACCTCCCTCAAACCCGCGGTCGGTGGACTTTATCTATGAACCAGCTTGTCCTCATAGCCCTCCGACGGCCGTACACATTCGTCGTACTGGCCATTCTGATCGTACTGTTCGGGACGCTGACGATCCAAGACATGCCGACGGATGTCTTCCCATACATCAATATTCCCGTGACATCCGTGGTCTGGATCTACAGCGGGATGTTGCCGCAGAAGGTGGAAGGGCGCATTACGTATATGTTCGAGCGCTTCGTGACCTCGACGGTGGAGGGGATCAAGTATCTTCATAGCCACTCCTACTACGGCATCAGCATTACCAATATTTTCCTCCAGGACGGCGTGGATGTGGGTCGGGCTGAAGCGGATATCACGGCGATTGCGCAGAACGTGGTCAAAGCGCTCCCACCCGATATTTCCCCTCCCATGATCATGCGTCTGGCTCCATCCTCGATCCCGGTGGCGATGCTGCAAGTAGGCTCCGATACGATGACGCCGGCGGAGCTCTATAACCTCGCCTACATGCGAATCCGCCCCCTGCTCGTGACGGTACCCGGCGTGATCGTGCCGCATCCATACGGGGGCCAACCCATGCAGGTCATGGTCAACCTCGATCAGCAGCAATTGCTCGCCCGTCATATCGCTCCGGCCGATGTCCACGAGGTGCTCCGGCAACAATACCTCATCCTGCCGTCCGGAGACGTCAAGATCGAGGAGACCGACTGGATCGTCCAGACCAACGCCTCACCGATGAAGATCGAGGACTTCGAGAATATTCCAATCAAGCGCGAAGGCAACGCGTTCGTCTACCTGCGCGACCTCGGCACGGTTCGTCTCATGGGACAAGTGCAACAGAATGCGGTGCTGGTGGAGGGCAAACAGACGGTTATCATTGTCGTGATGAAGAGCACGGAAGCGTCCACCCTGAGTGTGGTGGATGGGATCAAAAAGATGATCCCGCGCATCCAGAAGATTGTCCCGAAGGGCGTGAAGATCAGCCTCCTTGATGACGCGTCGGCGTTCGTCAAGGATGCGATTTCGGACGTGCTCCACGAAATGTTGTCCGCCGGCGCGCTGGTCGGCGTCATCGTGTTGGTGCTCTTGGGATCCTGGAGACCAACGGTCATCATCGCCACATCGATTCCGCTTTCCATCCTGACCTCCATCATCGGCCTTCATTGGCTTGGTGAGACGATCAATGTGATGACCTTGGGGGGCCTGGCACTTGCCGTGGGCATCCTGGTCGATGATGCCACCGTGATGATCGAGAATATCGATCGCCATATGGAAATGGACAAGCCTCTGGAACAGGCGATCATCGATGCCGCCAATGAGATCGTCGTCCCGACGCTCGTCGCCACCCTGGCCATCGCGATCGTCTGGTTGCCGCTCTTCAGACTCAGCGGCGTGTCCGGCTGGTTGTTCATGCCGATGGCCGAGGCGGTCATCATTGCCATGCTCGCCTCCTTCATCCTGTCACGTACGCTGGTGCCGACCATGGCGAAATACTTGCTCGTCAAGGGTCACCGGGCGCCACCGGAGCATCAGGTCAGCCGGCGCCCCAACGTGACGAGACTGATGAGCTTCTTCACCCGCTTTCAAGTCGGGTTCGATCGCCGCTTTAATCGATTTCGCGAAGGCTATGGAGAGCTGCTCGAATGGGCCGTGGCTCGTCGTCGCATCTTTGTCGCCATTTCGCTGGCCATTGCGGCGGGCTCCTTTTCTCTCTTTCATTTCCTGGGACGCGACTACTTCCCCGAGATTCGGTCAGGGGTCATTCAGATGCATCTGCGCGCACCGCTCGGCACGCGCATCGAAGTTTCGGCACGTATCGCCTCGCTTGTCTCCAAAGACATCTCGTCGTTGCTGCCCGGTCAGGTGGACAAGGTCGTCAGTAATTGCGGGTTGCCGGCCGGACCGCATAATCTCGCCTTCATTCCGACACCCACGATCGGCTCTCAGGATTGCGATCTGACGATCCTTTTGAAGGACGGCAAGTCGCCGGTGTGGGAGTACCGGCGCATTCTCCGCAAGGGCTTGAAAGAGCTCTATCCAGGAATCGAGTTCACCTTTCAGCCTTCCGATCTGACGGCGAAAATCCTCAACTTCGGCGAGCCCGCACCGATCGATGTGCAGATCAACGGCCCGGATTACTATCCGAACTATGAGTTCGTCCGCAAATTGGTGGGTCGGCTGCGCAAAATCCCCGGCTCTGCGGACGTGGTGATTCAGCAGACGATGCGCACGCCGACCATCATGGTCGAAGGCCATCGAACGTTCGGACTTGACGTGAAGAAGACCGAGAAGGACATTGCCGACAATCTCCTGATGACGACCGTCGGGAGCCAACAGGTCGACCAGATCTATTGGCTCGATCCCGCAACCGGCTTCTCGTATATGATCAACGTCTACATCCCGCAGCCGCAGATCAATAGTATCAATAGTCTCAAGACCATCCCGGTCGGTTCCGCAGGCCATGAGTCAGATACAAGGGTGGAGCTGCTCGGTAATTTAGCCAGCCTGTCTCCGTTGGGGACACCGGGTGTGGTGACCCACGGGAACATTATGCCATTGTTCGACGTCTACGTTTCCGCAGAGGGACGTGATCTCGGTGCAGTGCTGGAGGACGTCACGGCGATAACTCATGACATGGAGAAAGAGTTGCCCGACAGCGCGGAGATCCAAATCCATGGTCAGGCCTCCCTCATGCACGATGCCTATGCTGAACTGGTCTTCGGCCTGCTCGCCGCGATCGTGCTGGTCTATCTACTGATCGTCGTCAACTTTCAGTCCTGGCTCGATCCCTTCATTATCATCACGGCTTTGCCCGGCGCACTGGCGGGCATTGCCTGGTCGTTGTTCCTGACCCATACACGACTGTCGGAACCGGCCCTCACGGGCGCCATCATGTGCATGGGCACGGCGACCGCCAATTCCATCCTGGTCGTTTCCTATGCGCGTGACCAGCTCCAAGAGCACGGTGACGCACTGCGGGCCGCAATTGAAGCCGGGAAAACGCGCTTTCGTCCCGTGCTCATGACGGCTTCGGCCATGATCCTGGGCATGGTCCCCATGGCGACCGGGTATTCGCAGAATGCGCCGCTGGGTCGGGCCGTCATCGGTGGCTTGCTCATGGCGACTGTCTTCACCCTGTTCTTCGTGCCCTGCGTCTACGCGATTGTCTACAATCGTCGAATGGTTCAACAAAAGGCAGCGGCCCTGCAATGAAGCGACTTAACAGAATGCACGTTGCGGTGTTGGCGATCTTATTATGCCTGCTCTATCTCGTCCATCGGATTCATGACAGCAGAAACTACGACGCAGGGCTCCGCGAAGCAACGCTCGAAGGCGCCATTGCCACGGTGGCCATTGTCTCTCCCAAGTCGATGTCGGCGATCGAGAGCATCACGCTTCCCAGCACTCTTGAGGGCTGGTATGAAGCGCCGATCTACGCGCGAGTCACGGGTTATGTGAAGATGTGGTATAAGCGCTATGGAGACTGGGTGAAGAAGGGAGACGTCCTTGCCGAAATCAGTACGCCTGATCTCGACGCCGAATATCGGCAGGCCATCAAGGATCTTGAATCGGAACGCGCCAAGTATCGGCTCGCCTCTGTGACCGCGGAACGTTGGGTTGCCCTCCACCCAAATCATGCGGTCCCTGAACAGTCGATCACGGTGAAGACACAAGAACTGAGAGCCCAGGCTGCGGTTGTCGAGGCCGCAGAGGAACAGGTCAAGAACATCGAGGCGTTCATTGGGTTCAAAACAATCATCGCCCCCTTTGACGGCGTGGTGATCCAGCGCAACATCAACGTCGGTGATTTGGTCAGTAAGGAAGGCAATCTCAGCACCCCCAATGCCAAAAGTAACCTGTTTACGGTGGCCGTTGTCGATCAATTGCGTCTCTTTGTCAATGTGCCGGAATTCTTCGGACCCTTCCTTCACCCAGGCTTGACCGCCGACGTCACCGTGCCCCAATTGCCCAATCGCCGTTGGACCGCCAAGTTCCTCACGGTCGCCCGTGGATTCGAGGTTGCGACGCGGACAGCGACTACGGTCTTCACAATCGACAATGAAGACCATGCGCTCTGGCCTGGTTCCTACGCCGCAGTCCACCTCACGGCATCGGTTAATCGGCACGCCTTTGTCATCCCGACCAGCGCCTTGGTCTACCAGGAGCAGGGCATGCAAGTGGCCGCGGTGACGGAGGACAACCACGTACATTTCAAACCTATCACCGTGACCCAACTCATGGATAACGCGGTCGAGGTGGCAGAGGGGATTTCCGCGAGCGACCGTCTCATCAACAATCCCACCGCCACCTTGCTCGAAGGCGACCAGGTACGCATCGTCACGCCGAGGCCGGGGTATGACCTCGTCACGACAGAAAAGTTCAAGGCAAAGACACCATCGCCACTGTGATCACGGCCGACTGACGGCGCTCAACACACCGGAGCCGACGAAGCGACAACAGCCCTGATGTGTATGGTGGGGATCACTCACCGCTGCTAGTCGGCCCTTGGGGCCATGAGCAGTAAAGAACTCACACAGTGCCGAGCAAAGTTCTGAGGAACTGGTTGGTATTATGGTCGTGTCAGTCCGAGCCTTCGGCGGGACCTCGACGAAGCTTCTTACGGAGGCGGGCGAATGATTTCGTCAGTGAACCGTAGACAAGAGTTGAACCTGAGTGGTCTTCAGAAGGTCTGAGGTCCGCAGCGATCGGGCGCATCAAATTTTTCTTTGCAGAAAACCGGCTCACGTCGATCCAGGCTTCGCATCCGATCGAGATTGGTTCCACTTTGAGTGAGTAGGAGAGTTGCTGTTCGCTGGAATAGTTAAAGAGGAAAGCCATCTTGTTCTTCATAAACTTCTGCCCGCCGCGACTCGCTCTCATTTTGGGTGGAGCAAGGAGAATGCCACCCAAATGAAGGAACAGTTTGGTCGGTTTTTTCGTTCATCGTGTTGATTTTGAAAGATAACGGTTTCTCATGCGGATCTCATGAAGATCGAGTCCCTGTATCCGGAAGGATGCAGCGATGTATCCCAACGTACAGGGGAGTAATCCAAATGGAACTGTTCGCCAGTGCAGGAGGCGTGGGGGCTAGAATTCTCCTGCGTTCACTTCTCTGACTCGTTCGGCTGGGATGCTGAGTGCGGCTAAGAGGTAGTCTTTAAATTGGGTGCTATACGGTTGGACGGCGAGCGCTCGTTGCATACAGAGCAACCAGGCATCGCGCTCTTCGTACCCAATGGGAAACTGCTTGTGGAATGCTGGAATGCTGATCGGCCCATAGTGCTGCTGAAATAGCTTGGGGCCTCCAAGCCAGCCGCAGAGAAAATAGGTAAGTTTCTTGCGTGATTCGGTTAAATCTGGAGGATGCATGCTTCTGATGGTTTCAGCCTCAGGCAGCGTATCCATATTGCTGTAGAACTCGTCCACCAAGCGAGTGATTCCCGCGAGTTCACCTGCTTTTTGATACGGAGTGGTTTGCACGCTGTCTTCCTGTTTACCAACGGACATAGGTCTTCGTGGGGCCTGGTGTTAAGGTTTGACGTAGAAGGGTAGGATCTGAACGGTGGCCGGATGTCTGCCGCTCTCGAATTCCACGGTCAGTTCCGTGCCGGGTTTGCTGAAATCGCGCAGAGGAAATCCGAATGCAATGGTTTTGTTGAATTGAGGTGAACGGACGGCGCTGCTGATCCACCCCACCTCACGATCACCGCTGTACAGTTTGGCGCCATGCGGCGGAACGATTGAATCCTTGAGCGCCAGCCCGACCAGCTTGCGGCGCACGTTGCCGTAGGTATCCATGCGCGCCACGACTTCTTGTCCCGGATAGCACCCTTTGTTCAGGCTGAAAGCTTTTTCCTCAAGATTCGCTTCGGGCGGGACAATCTCTTCGTTCAAATCCGACCCGGCCTTCGGGAGGCCCGCTTCAATGCGCAACGCTTCTCGTGCGTGGGTTCCGATTGTCTTCATGCCGAACTTGTCTCCAGCCTGCATGGCGCTGGTCCAAGCGGTTAGGAGGCTGTCCGTGGAGAGCAGCACTTCAATATCAATTTCTCCCGTTTCTTCGGTGCGTGACACCAGGGCGTGATGTCCGCCGATCTGCGCTGTGACAAAATCGACAGGCTTCAAGTCCGTGACGTCCACACCGAACGCGGATTGCACCACATGCGGGGCCTTCGGTCCGCTGATCAACAGCAGTCCCCAACTCTCAGCACAGTTTTCCATCTTGGCTTTGGTCCCGTAGAGCAGGAATTTGCGTAGGGCCTGGAACGTGGTGTCCCCGATCTCGCCGACGTCTTCCAGCATGACGGCCTCTGTTTGCATGTACAGGCGGAAGTACGTGAGCATCTTGCCTTTGTGGGTCAAGAAGCTGGAATAGCGGCCTTGCCCCGGTTGGAGGGGAAGGATGTCGTTGCTGATGACGCTTTGTAGCCACTTCACGCGATCCTCGCCCGTGACTCGGAGCTTGCCACGATGGGAGAGATCGGCTATCCCCACCGTCTGGCGGACGGCACGATGTTCGGCCGCAACATCGCCATAGTGGGCCGGTATTTCCCAACCGGTGACTTCCTCAAACGTCGCTCCAAGTTGGGCATGTTGTCCATGAAGCCGGGATCGTTTCACCGACTTCTCGTTTGGCGTTGCGCTGGGTGGCGATTGCTGAGGCTTGACAGCGAGGACTTCTTCCACGAGATCTTTTGTCCGAGCAGAAAACTCGTTGCGGGAGACCACCTTCGTTACGCCAAGCGCTTTGGCACGGTTCCAGGTATCGACTTCTTCATGATTGGCAAAGGCCAGCGTCGGAATGTTCTTCAACCGCGGATCGGCTTTCAGCTGTTCCAACGACTGAAAGGCGTTAAGGGTCTGGTCGTTCATGTTGAAGATGATCATCCCTGGGCCGGCAGACAAGGCTTTGTCGACAATATCCTGTTGTGTACGGGCTTTTTCAAGCTGGTATTCCGGTTGGCGTAATGCGTCCCGGACTTTGGTGTAGAAAAACAGATCGGTAATGGTGACGAGAATAATTTTTGGACTCATACCTCAACCTACCTAATTCAGCGAACTGACCAACCGTCCGAGCGCCTTCTTGGCCAAAACGTAGTTTGGGTCCAAGGCGAGCGCTCTCTTATACGAATCGATGGCCTCGGTCCAGTTCCCTTTTCGTTCGTACACGCGGCCGAGATTGAGATGCGGAAAGGCCGGGCTCTCGTAGCGTTTGGCCTGTATCGCCTTCTGAAACCAGGGAATGGCTTCGTCGAATTCACCTTTCTCGATCAGATACGCGCCGATATCATTGTAGGGATTGCCGAAGTCCGGGTCCTGCACGATGGCCTTGTGACATTCCTCGATCGCCTCGTCAATCCGTCCCATCCAGCTATAGGTCCACCCCAAAAACGTGTAGGCTTCGGCAGTGGGATAGGTGGCAAGCGATCTCTTGTACAGGTTCACGGCCTCTTCCAGTTCACGCTTCATCTGTTGCTCATAGGCTTGCTGAAAGAGGTCCCACGCCTGGCGTTTATCTTCCTCACGCCCTTCGCCTTGGATCAAAAAATCTTGAATATCCATGATCAGGCTGCTGAAAAAGGTCTCCGGCTTCGTTCTCGATCGTGCGGACTCCTCAACGTACTAAGAAGTACGCCTCCGGGTCCACACTTTCTGCGGCCTTGTCGGATGACCTTTTTGATCAGCCTGTCGGCCGCTGAGGCGTTACTCTATTTCTTTACTCTTGTTTCAGTTTCTTCTTAATCAGCTCCGCTCCATATCGTCCGGACAGCAGCATCGAGCCGAAGGCCGGGCCCATTCTTGGGGTGCCGTACACGGCGGCGACGGCCAATCCGATGACGAAACAATGGGGATATACTTCGCCGGTACGGTCCATGACCTCTTCTTCGGATCGCGCAACCCACATCGCGCCGTTTCCTGGGACCGTATTATACAGGTTTCGCTTGTGAAGGAGCTCAACCAGAACTGCGTCGTGGCCGGTGGCGTCAACGACGATTTTGCTCTCAAGGGCGATGGGATCGACGTGGATGAGATCATGACCGGCCATCTCGACGGTGGTGCTGTTGACGACGACACCTTCCAATAGGCCGTCATTGCGCAGGATGAGGTCCACCACTCGCGTCAGGTTCATGATCTTCGCGCCGGCATTGTACGCGGCAGCAATCAAGGCTCCTGTGGCGTGCGGTGGATCGACCATATACATCCCCTCGCACTCTTTGATCTTCTTGCAAGGCACGCCGATCTCTTCGAGGATTTCATTCGCGGGTTCGCAGATCGTCGCCTTGTTCATGAGATATCCGCCGGACCAAAATCCACCACCGAGCGCCAGGCTTTGCTCGATGAGGACTGTGCGAAATCCCATCGCGGCCAAATCATGCGCGCAAATAAGTCCGGATGGTCCCGCACCGACGATGATGACGTCGCTTTCGATCAGCTGATCAAATTCTTTATAGTACTCCCGGGCGATGTGCCGGGTGATATCTCGTTCACGTAACGGGGCAGGTTTCGGTTTGGCCATGTGGTGCTCCTACCGGTAAATCTCCGAACCGGTTTTCTTGAACTCTTCGGCTTTTTCTTTCATGCCGATCTGAATCGCTTGTTGCTCATCGATTTGGAGTTGCGCGGCGTACTCTCGGACGTCTTGCGTGATTTTCATGGAGCAGAAGTGTGGTCCGCACATCGAGCAGAAATGCGAGACCTTGGCGGCGTTGTCAGGGAGCGTTTCGTCATGGAACTGCTGGGCCGTCTCCGGATCGAGGGAGAGATTGAATTGGTCTTCCCAACGGAACTCGAAGCGGGCCTTCGACAGAGCATTATCACGCGCTTGAGCGCCGGGATGTCCTTTGGCCAGATCGGCCGCATGCGCGGCAATCTTGTAGGTGATGACGCCCGTCTTGACGTCGTCGCGTGTCGGCAAGCCCAAATGTTCCTTAGGAGTCACATAGCACAACATGGCGCAGCCGTACCAGCCGATCATGGCGGCGCCGATGCCTGATGTAATGTGGTCATAGCCTGGTGCAATATCGGTTGTCAGCGGTCCCAGTGTATAGAACGGCGCCTCATGGCAGGCCTCGAGCTGCTTTTCCATGTTGGCTTGAATCATATGCATGGGCACATGGCCCGGTCCTTCGATCATGACCTGCACATCATGCCGCCATGCGACCCTGGTCAACTCGCCTAATGTCTCGAGTTCGGCAAACTGCGCTTCGTCGTTGGCATCGGCGATCGATCCCGGTCGGAGTCCGTCGCCTAGACTGAAGGCCACGTCGTAGGCCTTCATGATCTCACAGATCTCTTCGAAGTGCGTGTAAGCGAAGTTTTCTTGATGGTGAGCCAGGCACCATTTCGCATGGATCGAACCGCCGCGGGAAACAATCCCGGTCATTCGCTTGGCGGTCATCGGCACATAGGCCAGGCGCACGCCGGCGTGAATGGTGAAGTAATCGACGCCCTGTTCGGCCTGTTCGATCAGAGTATCGCGAAAAATTTCCCACGTCAGGTCTTCCGCCTTGCCGTTCACTTTTTCAAGTGCTTGATAGATCGGCACCGTTCCGATCGGCACCGGTGAATTGCGGATGATCCACTCGCGCGTTTCGTGAATGTTTTTGCCGGTCGACAAGTCCATCACGGTGTCGGCGCCCCAGCGGGTCGACCAGATCATTTTCTCAACTTCCTCTTCGATGGAGGAGGCGACGGCGGAATTGCCGATGTTGGAATTGATCTTCACGAGAAAGTTCCGGCCGATGATCATCGGCTCGCTTTCCGGATGGTTGATGTTCGACGGAATGATCGCGCGGCCACGGGCGACTTCGTCGCGCACGAATTCCGGCGTGATCATCCGAGGAATAGCGGCGCCCCAGGCAAATCCAGGATGCTGTGTCACGCCACCGCCATGGCCGTTCCGGGATGCAGCGCCGGATTCGGTATGGCGCGATTGGTTCTCACGGATGGCGATAAATTCCATTTCCGGTGTGACGATGCCTTTTCGCGCATAGTGCAGTTGGGTCACGTTTGCACCGGGCTTCGCCCGCAAGGGTTTACGAATGTGTTGAAAGCGAAGCTCGGCCAACTTCGGATCGGTCGCACGGATGCGGCCGTAGGTCGAGCTTACATCGGGAAGTTCCTCAACATCCTGTCGGCTGAATACCCAGGGACGTCGCAATGGCGTCAGTCCCTTACGGACGTCGATCGTGACAGCGGGATCAGTATAAGGACCAGAGGTATCGTAGACGATGACGGGATCATTGTCTGATCTCGTCCCGTTCGTCCCTTTCGTCTGGGTCAAGCTGATTTCCCGCATCGGAACGCGGACCCCTGGCTGCGTGCCATTCACATAGACTTTGCCCGATGCCGGAAAGGGCGTCGTGGTCAATGGAGAAGTCGGGACCCCATTCCCGTTAACGGATCCATGTGTATTTGTCTGGATGCTCATGAAGAGATCCTTTCATGGTTGATCGATAGGCGGAGCCAAAAGTTGACGTGGCATTCCGGCAATAAAAAAGCCGCTTTCCCAGGGTTAGGGAACGCGGCTGACCCTCACGAGATCCGCTTTCGTCCGGCTTCCCTACGCTGGTATTACCCAGGTCAGGTTGTGAGGGTCGTCCGATCATTCGGACTCTCAGCCTCAAGGCCCCCCTAGCTCTAGCTATTGACGCTGATCGTATTCCTCGGAGATGAGCCAAGTCAATCGGTTATTAGACCCATTCCGCCTACCATCCTTTGGGTGACTGACTAGGACTTTTCCTCATAGGGCCATTCGTTGATTGTGAGGGGAGGCTATCGTAGAATGAATTCCCTTACGGTTGGAGGAATTATTGTGACGGCTACTGCGACAGTATCGAGGCCAATCACCGAGTACCAGACGCAGCCGGCGGAGGAATTATATCGCCGGACGGCAGCGGCGAAGAGTACGCTTGGTGAGCGAGTGATGATTCTGGGCCACAATTACCAGCGGGATGAAGTCATTCAGCATGCCGATTTTCGCGGTGACTCGCTTATGTTGTCGAAATTGGCCGCCGAACGCTCGGAACGCCCCCACATCGTCTTTTGTGGCGTGCACTTTATGGCCGAGACGGCGGACATCCTCAGCCGTTCTCAACAAACAGTGATCCTGCCGGACATGGCTGCTGGTTGCTCGATGGCTGATATGGCGGCGATCGAACAGGTTGACCAGTGTTGGGAAGCATTGGGACGTGTGGTTCCCGTGGAAGACACCGTGATGCCGGCGGTCTATGTCAACTCCGCGGCGGTGCTCAAGGCGTTTTGTGGCGAGCATGGAGGAATCACCTGCACGTCATCCAATGCGAAAGCGGTGATTGAATGGTGCTGGGCCAGGCGAGAAAAAATCCTCTTCTTTCCTGATGAACACTTGGGCCGTAATACGGCGAACAAAATGGGCGTTCCCCGCGAACAGATGATCGTGTGGGACCCCTACCAACCCAACGGCGGGAATACCAAGGAGGCTATCAAACGAGCCACACTGATCTTATGGAAAGGTCATTGCAGCGTCCATCAAATGTTTCAACCGGTCCATGTGGATCATTTCCGCAAGCAGTATCCGGACGGCAACGTCATTGTGCATCCAGAATGCCACGAAAACGTGGTCAATAAGGCGGATCTCATCGGATCGACCGAGTTCATCATTCGTACGGTGACCGCCGCGCCGGCCGGCACGGCGTGGGCAATTGGGACGGAACTGAATCTCGTCAATCGACTGAAGCATGAACTCACCGATAAAAAAGTGTTCTTCCTGTCATCCACGGTCTGTCAGTGCGCCACCATGTTCCGAATCGATGCAGCACACCTCTGCTGGGCCATGGAGAATCTGGCCGAAGGCCAGGTCGTCAACCGCATCGTGGTACCGGAAGACGACAAGCGCTGGGCGAAGGTTGCATTGGACCGCATGATGGCCATCAGTTAGGGCTGGTGCCTCCCCCCTTCCTTCCGGTATAGTCCTTTGATCCCGTAAGATCATTAGATCATTCGGTGAATACTCGGGTCCCATTGTCTATGGATTACAAATCAACGCTCAATCTTCCCAAAACCGATTTCCCGATGAAGGCCAATCTGCCGCAGCGCGAGCCGGAGATGCTGACCTGGTGGGAACAACAAAAGCTCTATGAGCAGATTCAGACGATGGGGCATGGACGGCCTCGGTATGTGCTCCACGATGGCCCTCCCTATGCCAACGGACGTATTCACATCGGTCATGGGTTGAACTACGTCCTAAAGGACATCATCGTCAAGTCGAAGACAATGTCAGGTTATCAAACCCCTTTTGTGCCGGGTTGGGATTGTCACGGCCTGCCGATTGAACACCAAGTGATGAAGGACCTCGGGGAGAAGAAACGGGATCTGGATGCTCTTGCCATCCGCAAACTCTGCAAAGAATACGCGGGAAAACATGTCACTCTCCAGGGAGAAGAATTTAAGCGACTGGGAGTGCTGGGTGACTGGCAGCAGCCCTACTTGACGATGACGCCGAGCTATGAAGCCACGATCATTCGTGAGTTTGGAAAATTCGTTGAGCGGGGCGGAGTCTACAAGGGCCTCAAGCCGGTTCTCTGGTGCACGCAGGACCAGACGGCATTGGCGGAAGCGGAAGTGGAGTATGGCGACCACACGTCGCCATCAATCTATGTGAGGTTCCCGGTCGTCACCTCACCGCCGGTTCTCGGTCAGACTTTCCCTGGCATTTCCTTTCCCGAAGGACTGAAGCTGGTTTCCGTCGTTATCTGGACGACGACACCCTGGACTCTTCCGGCGAATCAAGCCGTCTGTCTTCATCGTGACATCGACTATGCATTTGTGCAGGTGGGAGATGAACTTCTCGTTATGGCCGAGAAGTTGATCGAGAGCGTGGCCAACGCTTGCAAGTTCGAAGACTATCGGGTGTTGGGGGTGAAGAAGGGCGGTGAGGGGTTCGAGGGGTTGGAGACCCAACGTCCGTTGTCTACCGGCTTGTCGCCGATTCTGCTCGGTGATTTTGTGACTCTCGATCAAGGGACCGGCTGTGTCCACATTGCGCCAGGACATGGTATGGAGGACTATCTCCTCGTGCTTGAGTACAACGCCAAGGCTTCATCCGGTGAACGGCTCGAAATCCTGGCACCGGTCGACAATGCTGGACGGTTCACGCAGGTCGTGAAGGAATTCGCCGGCCAACATGTGTTGAAGGCCAATCCGAAAATCGTGGACTACCTGCAGGCGAATGGACGTTTGCTCGGGCACGGATCGTTGAACCATTCATATCCCCACTGTTGGCGGTGCAAGAGCCCGGTGATCTTTCGTGCGACCGAGCAGTGGTTCGTGTCCATGGAGACAAACGATTTGCGGAGGGAAGCTCTGGCCGAGATCGAACGGGTTGAATGGATTCCGAGTTACGGCCGTGACCGGATTTTCGGCATGATTGAAAACCGGCCGGATTGGTGTCTGTCACGTCAGCGTGTGTGGGGCGTACCGATCCCGGGGTTCACCTGTAAGACCTGTCGTCATGTGCTCGCAGACCCAGTCGTTATCGAACACATCGCGGTCTTAATGGAAGCTAAGGGGGCAGACCTCTGGTTTGAACGATCTGCCGGTGAGCTGTTGCCGGCCGGCACGAAGTGTCCGCAGTGTGGCGGAGATCAATTGGAGAAAGAGCAGGATATTCTCGATGTCTGGTTCGAATCGGGCGTGAGCTATGCCGCTGTATTGAAGCCGAGGAAGTGGTGGCCGGCCGATCTGTATCTCGAAGGGTCCGATCAGCATCGCGGCTGGTTTCATAGTGCCTTGCTGGCAGGGGTAGTCACAGACCGACGGGCACCCTACAAGACAGTGGTCACGCATGGTTTCGTCGTTGACGATCATGGCAAGAAGATGTCGAAATCGGCTTGGAACGGCGTGGCACCCCATGAAATCATCAAGCAGCACGGGGCGGAAATCTTTCGGCTATGGGTCGCTGCCCAGAATTATCAAGACGATATACGCATCTCTACCACCATCATGGCGCAACTCATCGAAGCCTATCGGAAGATCCGTAACACCTGCCGGTTTCTCTTGAGTAATCTGTACGATTTCGATCCGGCGACACATCGTGTCCCCTATGAAAAACTGCCGGAGCTGGATCGATGGGCGTTGCTACGTCTCGGTGAACTGATCACGAAAGTGCGGCGAGCCTATGAAGACTTTGAGTTTCACACGATCTTTCATGCATTGAACAACTTCTGCTCCGTCGATTTGAGCGCCGTCTATCTCGATATTTTGAAAGACCGGCTCTATACGTTTCGCAAGGACGCACATGAGCGTCGCAGCTCCCAGACCGTCCTGTACGACATCGTTGTGGCTATGGCAAAACTTATGGCGCCGGTGTTGAGTTTTACGGCGGAGGAGATCTGGCGAACGCTGGCTGCGCAGGTACCGGGCAGTCTAGGAACGGCCAGTGTGCATCTCGCCTCGTTTCCCGATCTCGATCCGGCTTGGGCCGATGCGAAGCTGGCCGAGCGTTGGGAGCGATTGTTGAAGTATCGTACCCAGGCGCAGGGGGTGCTGGAAGAGAGCCGCCGAGAGAAGACGATCGGTTCTTCTTTGGAAGCTCATGTGCGCATCGAAGCCAATGCCGATAATTTCCGATTTTTAAAGCCGTACGAACAAGACCTCAGCGCCCTGTTCATCGTCTCGAAAGTGATGTTAACGCAAAGCCCGGAAGGTGGAGAACCGCTTCGTGTGACGGTGTCGAAATCACAAGCGGGGAAGTGCGAACGTTGCTGGAACTATCGAGAAGCGGTCGGCAAGGACGCCGCCCATCCAACATTGTGCGATCGATGTGTGGAGGCGATCCGTTGAGTGCGTCAGGCCTTCGCAATCTGGCGCTCGCGTCGGTGACCGGCAGCATCATTTTTCTGGATCAGCTGACCAAACAGCAGATCATGCAAACCATGCGGCTTCATGAATCGATCTCCGTCATTCCCAATCTCCTCAGTTTGACCTATATCCGAAATCCCGGGGCGGCATTCGGTCTGCTGGCCGGAAGCAGTAACGCGTTTCGGATGGTCTTTTTCGGGTTGACGTCGCTGTTTGCCCTTGGGTTGCTTGGGACGATTTTGTTACGGATGCCGGAAGAAGATTGGATGGGTCGTGTCAGTGTGGCGGCAATTCTCGGCGGCGCAATCGGCAACCTCATCGATCGGCTGCGATTTGGAGAAGTGATCGACTTTTTGGATGTCTATGTCGACAACTATCACTGGCCTGCGTTCAATATTGCGGACTCTGCGATCACCGTCGGAGTGATCTTCCTGATCATTCACTTTGCCTTTGAGAAACGAACCGATCCTCCTCCTGCTTCGGAAACTTCTTCCGTCCCTCAAGACCGGTAGCCTGATCCCCGTGCGATGAGCCTGCGCTCTTGAATGATTCGTGTTGAACTTGCGCCCAACACGAACCAGTTATCCTCACGGTTAAGCCGGCATTGGGACGATAAATCCGCCTTTTTCTTTGGCTTGCTTCTGTTGCTCCGCCGAGAACATGAACAGCGGTTCGCTGTGACAGAATTGGCATTCTTTCGTTGTCACCGGCGCATTCGGTTCCCCGATGCCGGCGAGGTATTCCTTGGCGAGTTTGAGGGCGGTGGCTTCGTCCGTCGTCATCACATCGAAGTGAATGCGACCGCTCTTCCCGTTGACCCACGTATCGTAGACATGAATCGTATCCGAAGACATGAACAACTCCTTTCAGCGGATGATCAATATGACCAAAATCCCAAGAATAATACGATAGTACGCAAAGACGCGCAAGGTGTGTCGTTGGACATAGGTCAAAAAGGCGGCGATGACGGCCCAGGCCACCAGGAACGAGACGAGCATGCCGAGGCCGAGCGCCAAAAAATCCTGATCGGTAAACGTCCCTCGCGCTTTCCATGTTTCGTAAACCGTTGCGGCAATGATGGTCGGAAGGGCGAGAAAAAACGAATATTCCGTGGCCACTTTGCGATCCAGCCCGGCGAGCAGGCCTCCGATGATGGTTGAGCCGGATCGAGACATTCCGGGAATCAGAGAGGCGCATTGTGCCAGCCCGATCCAGAAGGCATGAACCGCCGACACCTGATCCAGACTCATCGCCTGACTGGTTCGTTTCGTGGCTTCAACGATGAGGATGATGATACCTCCGAGGATCGATGTCGCCGCTACGGTTTGGGGAGTGAATAAATAGGATTTGATCCACCCATGGGCCAACAGGCCGAGTATGGCCGCCGGCAGGAATGCGATCCCGAGCCCCAGCAAGAACCATAAGTTGGGATGACTGCGCATGGAGGTCTTGAGGCGATCGGCCCATGCCGCAGATGGCTCGTTTGCGGAGGCCGAGCGCAGAACTTTTTGTTCCCGCCAGGCGCCGGACAGCAGCCGTCCGATTTTCTCCCGTTCAAAGACGATGACGGCAAGTATCGCACCCAGCTGTATGGAGATTTCCGCATTGGCGGCGACGTCGCCGGTGAAGCCGAGGGCATGGCCGACCAGAATAAGATGTCCCGTGGACGAGACAGGCAGAAACTCAGTGAGTCCTTCGACGATCCCTAGTATTATTGCGAGCGTTGGGCCCCATTCGTTCATGCGTACACCATGTCAGGATTGAAGATCGTGAGGGAGAGGATTCAACCTTCACGGCCGTTTCTGATAGAATGGGGGCGATGATCACAGAGCGACGGCAATTCGTCAAGCACAGATGAGTTGTCAGGGTTCGTCGCGTCAGAATGGGACCGATTCCCACAAGAGCAAATTTCCACAAAAGCAAATAAGTTGACAACGTCCGGATGTTGGCTTACACACAAAGAACCGAGTCGGAAGAGCCATGGTCGCAGCCGAGTGGAAGTGATGTTCTACCTGATACACAGGCGAACCGTAGGATTTGATGGAGGGAGGATCGCATGAGACGCGAGTGGACGGTGATAGTGCTGGTTGGGGCGGTGTTGACCACGGGGTGTGTATCCAACAAGAAATATCAAGAGGCGTTGGCCGAGGCAGACAACGTCAAGATGGAGCTGGATAAGACCCGCCAACAGAAGAGCGCCATGGAGCAACAGGTCCGAACCCTCAAAGAAGTGAATGCGAAGTTCGGTAATGAGGCGCAAGCGGCTCGTGATGAACTCCAGCGCATTGAGCACGGACGTGACGCCGAGCGAGGCGCGATCGAAGGACGAACCAAGGAACTCGAGGATAAAGTCAAGGCGTTATCGGCACAAAATAAGAACGTGCGACAGGAATATCAAGACGTGAAACGCCATAACGACACGCTGAAATCGCTGGTCGCCCGCTATCAAAAGGAGCTCAAGGATCGCTCCAATGCCGGGACGTCGCCTCAAAGCGCTACGCTGGCCCCAAGCCAGGCTCCAGCCGGAACCGCGACGGCTCCTCCGGCAGCTGCTTCGGCGGCGATGAACATCAATAAGGTTTCAGCGAACGACATGATCCTCTTCCTCGGACTGAAGCAAGAGGAGGCGGATCGCATCGTGAGCAATCGCCCCTATCGTGTGAAGGGTGAATTGGTGGCGAAAAACGTGGTTCCAAAAGAAACTTTCGACCTGATCAAAGATAGGATCTCAGTCAGCCCATAAGCCGAACTGAACGTTTTTGCGATATCAAGGGCCGCCCTTCCATGAAGGGACGGCCCTTTTTGTTTATTAAGTAAACATCAACTTACTCTTATTCATCACTTCACGACCCTTCACTGGTCATCTTTACGAGTTGCTGGGCCTCAAGCAGATCTCCGAGTGACCGAAAGCCAAGATTGAGTCCTTTACAGACTTCGACCTGTCGATCGAACCGGTTCTTTGTACGAATCATGTTCCACAACTTGCCAAAACCTACGCGGCCCCAGGCCGCCATGTGGAAGACCGACAGTGGATAGTCTGTTCCAAACAGAAGGCGGGATTGAAGTTCGGGGTGGTGCCTGAGATGCAACAGCATTTTCAACCGATGTGGCTGAGTGAGAGCGGAAATGTCGGCATAGAAGTGTGGATAACGCTTACACAGTTCCCTGAAAGTTGGAATGAATTTTTCATAGAACATGAGACCATAGCTGCAGGCGTGGGCGGCGATGACCGTCACTCCTTCTTCCAACGCCAGGCGGAGCCGGTCTGGATCGCCGAGGGATTGGTCTTTGCCGATCAAGCTAAATTCGTAGCCGACATGGCTCAAGAACGGCAATTTCCGTTGGGCCAGTGTTCGATAAAACGGTCTGTATTTCCGATCGGCCGGGTTGAAGTGCTGGGCGTTCGGTAAGACTTTGATCAGGACGGCTCCCGAATCGGCGCAGCGGTGAACTTCATCGATGGCGTCTTCACGCTGCGGATTGATTGACGGACCGGCTAGAAATATATCCGGATAAGCTCGGACGGTCTGGAAGACGTAGTCGTTGCTGACGAGAAAGTTCGTATGCTGCCGATTGAGCAGGCCGGTCTGGTCGTAGAATCCGTCCATGCCGAGCAGCACCGCTTTCGAAACATGTCGTGAGGCGCGCAGCTCCGCCAGCAGATGGTCGAGATACTTCTGATTGGTTTCGTACGGATGGGCCGGTGAGAGATCGTGTTTCCACAGGAGAAAACGAAAGAGCGGACTTCGAAGGAGTTTCGGCGAGATGAAGCAACCGTTGTCTCTATCCGGCAGTGCTGCGAGATGCACATGGCAGTCGATCAACGATTTCTCGGCCATTTGTCAATCGTCATGCGTAGTAGGCGCAGTATCGGCGTTCGACCGGCAGTCGCCAGATCTCAGCACCCAGCATTTAGGACTCAGCACTTCCCTTCAGTCGTTCCATCGCCAAGCGCTTCACACCTCGTAAATCCAGCTTGCCGGTCCCGAGGACCGGTAACGATTCGACCTTGACGAATTGGCTCCGCGTCGGAATGAAGAGATTCGGGAGGCCGGAGCCGGACAATTTTGCCAAGATGTCAGGAATAAGGCTCTCATCAAGGGTATGAATGACGGCCAGCCGCTCTCCCTTTTTCTCGTCTGGTAGACCGGTCACGGCAAAGACCTGTGTGTCGGCTCCGGCTGCTTGCTGCAACGCTTCTTCAACCTTGCCGTGAGGGACCATCTCTCCGCCGATTTTTGAGAACCGCGAAAGCCGGTCGGTGATGGTCAGGAATCCGTCATCATCCAAGGAGGCGATGTCTCCAGTGATGTACCAGCCGTCACGCATGACCTGGGCGGTAAGATCTTCTCGCCCAAGATAGCCATGCATCACATTTGGTCCCTTCACGAGCAACATTCCCGCTGTGCCGGCTGGGAGCGGTGCATAACTATCAGGGTCGACAATCTGCACCGACACACCGGGAAGTGGTTGACCGACCGTGCCTCGGCGAGATGCCGGTTGGTAGTAGCCGGCTGCGCGGAAGTCCGGACAGTTGACGGCAATGACCGGAGAACACTCCGTGACTCCATAGCCCTCGATCGGTCCGATCCCAAAGGTGTCTTCGACGGCCTGGGCGAGTCGCGCCGGCAGTTTTTCCGCGCCGGTGAGGATCACCCGGACCGAACTGAATTGTTCCGGCGTACAGCGGCGAGAATAGAGTTGTAGGAATGTCGGCGTGGTGACGAGAAAGGTGATTCGATATCGTCGGATGAGTTCGCCGATGGCCGTCACGTCGAGTGGGGACGGGTGAAAGATCATCGCGGCATTGTTGGACATCACGAACCAGAACACCATGTACCCGAACGAGTGGAAGAACGGTAGAACGCCGAGGACGCATTCGTTCTGATAGAAATGGAGCACTTGTGTGGCGCCCTGACTGTTGGCATCGATGTTGAAATGCGAAAGCATGACGCCTTTAGGTTCTCCTGTGCTGCCGCTGCTGAAAATGATCGTGGCCATGCTGTCGGGAGTGAGCGGAGTCATTTGCCCGCAGGTGCGTTCGATGAAGCGGCATGGAGCGAACAACGCCAGCAGGGCAGCCAGCACCTTCTGGCCCTTGCTAATCGTCGCAGCCACGTCTTCCAGCCAAACGATCGACGGTCCATCCGGCAGCTCAAGTTTGGCCTTTTCAATGAAGACACGGCTCGTCACGATTGTGCGTAGGCCTGCCTGTTCGACGGCGGCCTCTAGCCCGGATTTCCCGACCGTGTAGTTCAAGTTCACGATGGTCTTCCCGCAGAGGGGGGCGGCGACATTCACCAGTGCTGTGGCGACCGTTGGTGGCAAGAAGGCGCCCACTCGTTGTTGGTCCTTCCAATACGGCCGAAGCGTTCTCGCGAGGACGATTGATCCGATGAGGGCTTGCAAGGATGAGACGCGGGGACGGTTCTGGTCGGCCATGGCCAGACGGAAAGGATAGCGACGCATGGATCGGATGAATTGGCGATGGAGTGGTTGGCGATTCGGTTTTCTGAACTGCCAGGCTGCTTCGCCGAGTTCGCGAACCTTCCCGCGCAGTTCGTGCGCCGATGTACCCGGCGGTAGCGGTGCGCCGAACGAGACGGTCACGGGATACGGAAGTTGTTCCGGAAATTTCCACAGAAAGCGGCCGTGATTGAAGCTGAAGATGCTGCCCCACACACGGTCGAGATGAACCGGGATGATGGGAACTATCCGCCCTTTCACAACCCGTTCGAACCCTCGCCGGAACGGCAACAACGTGCCGGTTCGAGTGATCTGGCCTTCAGGGAAGATGCAAACGAGTTCTCCCTTGTCGATGGCCGCACCGGCATCGCGGAGCGCTTTTAAAATGACCCGCAAGCCTCCGTGAGAGGAAATGGGGATGACTCCGAGCGTCTTCATAAAAGGTTTGAAGATCGGCTGTTCGGCATATTGCGAATCAACGACAAAGCGCACGGGTCGATCCAAGCTGGCGATCAGGAGAAAGCCGTCGATGAAAGAGACATGATTGGGGACGAGGAGCGCTCCACCGGAGGGCGGCACATGAGACTGGCCGACGATGCGGAGCCGATAGAGGGAGTTGGTGAGAATGACCAGCACCAGCCGAATAAACGTGTCAGGCAAAAACCACAGCGCCCATCCGATGCCGCCCAGGGTCATTGCGGCAGCAGCCAAGAAAATGCCGGTTGTCGAGAGGCCGGCGTTGGCCAAGGAACCGCCGGCCAGTGATCCCAACAAAATGCCGGTGAAGACGCACGTGTTGGAGAACGAAATGACGGCGCCCCTCCGGTCGGACGGGGATTTCCATTGGAGGATGGCGTTCAACGGAACAAAGATGAATGAACTGGCAATGCCCAGCACTCCCATCATGAGGAACGTTCCTGTCAACGGTGGGGCTATGACGCCGAGCGACAGCAAGGTGAGAAACACACCGATGGCGCCGACCGGAATCAGTCCGTACTCGACCCGGTTCCTGGAGATTCGTCCAACCAGCATCGCGCCGATTCCGATGCCCACAGACAGGATGGTGAGTGGAAGGCCCGACATGGCATCAGACAGATGCAAGACGGCTTTGGCATAGACAAGCACGTTCTGTCCGAACAGGCTTGCAATCGTCCAGAACATGATGTCCATGGGAATGGCCATGCGCAACATCCGTTCGGATTGAATCGCTGCCCACGCGCCCTGAAGGGTAGCTCCCACCCCTCCGGCAGCACGGGCGGGCGACACTCGTGGAATCCTAAAGGCGGTTGTGAGACCGATGCCCGACAGCCCGGTCAATACGAGCGGAGCCAACCAGGTGTGGTCTCCGGACATCTGTAATAGAAAACCTCCGGCAGCGGTTCCCGTCAGAATTGCCGCAAAGGTCCACATTTCCAACAGACCATTACCGACGGCGAGTCGTTCATGCGGGATCAATTCGGGGAGTATCCCGTACTTCGAAGGACTAAACAGGGCGCTATGCACGCCCATGCCGCATAAAACGACCAGAGGCAGGACGCCTCCGGCTGGATTCAGCCAGAGCGCAACCGTGCCGGCGGCCATCAGGAAAACCTCGATGACTTTGATCGAGATGATGACCGTCCGCTTACTCACGCGGTCGGCCAATGTGCCTCCGACGAGAGAGAGGAACACCAACGGCAGCGTGAAAATGACAAATGCCATTGCGGTCTGCGTCTGGGCGACTGTCTCCAATGCGGGACCCGATGCCATACCTGCCGTGGCTTGCCGAATGGCGAGCAACGCGACCATCAGTTTCCACGCATTATCGTTGAAGGCGCCGCAGAATTGGGCGATCAAGAGACCCCGAAGGGGATGTGACAGAGAGTGAGTTTCAGAACCGGCCGAGGTGGTCATCCGTGAGGGTCATTCTGCCTGATATTCGGTACTGGGGAAATAGGCAGACCTTCCAACTCCATAATTCTCAGCGCGTTCGTCGTGGGGCAAGGACCTGGTCGGAGCCGATAATCAAACTCGAGTGCGCCGGCCGACACGGTTTCCTGAAAGTGCGCATTGATGAGTCTCGGCACGGCGGGCTCCAGCTCCGCCAACTCCAGATCATGAGTGCTCACGAGGCCGAAGCCGTTTCCTTGCGACAGTTCGGTAATGTAGGCCCGGCTGCCGATGAGCCGCTCTCGGTTGTTGGTGCCTTTGAAGATCTCATCGATCAGGAACAGCACGGGTGGTGCGGTTATGTCGTTGGTGGCATCGAGGATCGTCTTGAGCCGTTTGACCTCGGCATAGAAGAACGACAGACCGGCGTCGAGCGAATCATCGACGCGAATGCAACAGGCCAGCCGGCTCCAAGTCCACTCAAAAGAATGCGCGCAGACAGGGGCGCCGGCTTGCGCCAGACAGAGATTGATGCCGATCGTTCGCAGGAAGGTGCTTTTGCCGGACATATTGGAGCCGGTAATCAGGTGAATGGAGCCCAATTCATTCAGATGAACGTCGTTGGCGACACGGGTTTTAACCGGCAGTAATGGGTGGCCGAGTTGGCCAGCGTGGAGAGCAGGAGGGGCGCCGTTCCGTTCGCCGGCTGCGACGAGGGGAGTCGGCCATGTGTAATTGGGATGGAGATAGGCAAAGGTGGCCAGTGCCGATGCCGCTTCGATTTCCGCCAAACAGTCGAGCCAGCGAGGGAGGGCATGTTGGATCTCGCGCTGGATGTGAATCAGTCGTCGAGTGAACCACAGATCCCATGGGCACAGCGCGTTGACCGCCAGATGAACGAGCGGGTGGGCCTTGATGCTGATCGCATGGAGCGCGCGCGCAGCGCGGTTGAGGTGCAGCGTGGGACTGGCCGTACGGATCAGGTTCGCCCAGGCGGAAGCGAGCGCCGTGTCCCGTCGTCTTGCATGCCGTTCAATGTAGCCGAGGACCGTGGCAAGCCGCTCAGTTTCATGATGAAGGCCGACGGCATGCTCCAACAATTCTTCCCCTTGATCCGTCATGAAATAGATCAGCACATAGGCTGCGAACGAAAACATCCAATAACCGGGGAGCTGACCGAACATTGTGGCTAAGACGAGGCCTATTGTTGCAAGGGCGAGGAGACTTTGGACGACAAGGAGGGTGTCTAAATGAGGGAGACCAATCGGATGTTCCAACACGGCGGCCAACCGTCTGCCGTTGATTTCTTGGTCTCCCGTCAGTTTGGCCACGAGCGCTAAGCGGTCACGAAACAAGGAGTGAGATGCCAGTTCTTTCACCAAGGATTGCCGTGCGTACCAATGAGAGGGGGTAGGGGGTTGCTCCAGCAGCCAGCTCTGCAAACGCTCGCGGCCATGGTCCGATACGGTGGTGTCGAGGAGATGTGTCAGGGAGTGTGCGCCGAAGAGATCCAAGTCAGTAGCGTACGGGTGAGATTTCGGAGCTTCACCGGGTCTTGGCGCAATTGCGGCCCAATCCAGCGCCATCCGAGCCAGATGAGCCAGCTTGAGCTGCTTCCATTGACGGAGCCGGTGAATCCTGGTTTCCACCCTGTTATGATAGGCGGCCACAGTGATGAAGACGGCAAGGAATACTCCGAGGGCCAGGTTGCCGCTCTGATACCAATCGAGTTTGTAGAGGGTAATCGTGCTGACAAGGCCGATGAGGAAAATAGCCAACCGCCATCGCGTGAATGTTGCGCTGGTCTTGGTTCCCCTGGCAATAAGATGATCCGTCCGCCGAACGATCGTTTCGAACAAAGCGATACGCGAGTGTGCCATGACAGGCGACCTTACTGGGAACGGACGGGAAGGTCAAATCCTGAAACGGTTCGCGAGCTGTGAATGCTGGATCACGATGTCGAATGACTGGGTTGAAGTCTGTATCAAGGTAAGCCTCGATGCAGGGGAACTACTGAGCAGGCTCGACGATTCTGCTGTGCAGGGCGCGTGGGAGGATGAGGGAGTCGTTCATTTCTATTGGCGTGATGACCAGTGGAACGAAACTCGGCTCGCTTCGGTTCGCTTGGTTCTAGCAGATCTCGTACCATTGATCAGGGACATTCCACTCTCGGTACGACCGGTACCGGCGCAGGATTGGAACGAGGCATGGGCTCGCTCCGTGAGACCGCTTTACATCGGTCGGCTGGTCATTCGTCCGAGTTGGGAACCGGTCGCGCTAGGGCCGAAGGATGTCGAGATCGTGCTCGATCCCAAGCAGGCGTTCGGCACCGGCCACCATGCGACCACTCGGATGTTACTCGGGTGGTTGCAGAAGGACATTCATGGCGGAGAGCGGGTTTTGGATGTGGGCACGGGCAGCGCCATCCTAGCCATGGCAGCGGTCAAGCTGGGCGCCGCATCGGCCATTGGTGTTGAGATTGACTCTGTCGCGGTGGACTACGCGAAGGAGTACATCGATCAGAATGGGTTGAAGAATCGGATCAATATTGCGTGTGGTACATTAGCTGATCTGCCACCAGAGCGTGTAAAGCTGGCCGATGTTGTGCTGGCCAATCTCGACCGGCAAACGATCTTGGACCTTGCCGGTGATTTGGTGAGTTCGGCGTCGGAAGGAGCGAGAATCATGGTTTCCGGCATTTTGGTCGAACAGGAACCAGAGATTGTCGAGCGGTTTTCCAGCCTCGGAATGCTCTGTTCCGAACGCTGTGAGGAAGAAGGTTGGGTGGCGATAAAATTACTCCGGCCGGAATCCTGCGACGGAGACGTGTGACGATGCCAACCAGGCCGCCCTATCCGCATGTGCATCAGATCAATGTCTCCGATGGAGGTGTTCCGAAGCTTCCGGTTTGGGAGGCCAAGGTGAGCGAACGGGGTTTGGACGGTGATCGGCAACGGAATCTCAAGTTTCACGGAGGTCCTGACCGTGCCGTCTGTTTGTATTCATTTGAGCTCATCGAACAACTTCAAGACGAAGGCCATCCGATCGGCGCCGGATCATCCGGTGAAAATCTGACCTTGTCTGGATTGGAATGGGAGTTGATAAGACCTGGCGTTCAATTGACGATCGGCCCTGAGATCCAACTTGAGGTCACGAGCTATACAACGCCTTGCGTTCACAATAAGCGATGGTTTCGGGACGAGGACTTCTCGCGCATTTCGCAGAAGCTCAACCCAGGTTGGAGTCGTGTCTATGCAAAAGTGCTGCGTGGTGGAGTTGTGCGGCCTGGAGACGAAGTCGCAGTAAGTGAAGGTTTAGGTTGAGGCTAAGGCCGAGAGTGAAAGCTCCGGTGCGGACGCAACCTTCTTCACCTCAACCGTAGCCTTCTTATAGGTGGTCAGATGGACCGAGTGCTTGAACCAGAATTGATGGACGATTTGAAACAGGCCGACGCCTACGCGCGTGCTGATTTTGCCGAGGAGAATCAGGGATTTGTCGATCGGTTCAAGGAATATTTTCCGGAGTTTTCGCAGGGAAAGGTATTGGATCTCGGCTGCGGCCCGGCCGATATTCCGATTCGATTCGCCACACTGTATCCGGCCTGCCAAGTCATCGGCATCGACGCCTCGGTCCCGATGATTGAGTTAGGAGAGCGAGCAATCAAGCAAGCTGGACTGACTGATCGCATTACTCTGCGATGTGAACGGTACGAAGAGGTCGCGGGTGCAAGAATTGTTGATGCCGTGATTTCCAACAGCCTGCTTCATCATCTGCCGAATCCATTGCAGTTTTGGCAGAAGCTTCGCCAGCTCGTGAAGCCTGGCGCGCCGGTGCTCGTGATGGACCTGCTGCGCCCGGAATCCCCGGAAGCGGCACAAGCTATCGTCGATCAATACGCAGCCAATGAGCCGGACATTTTGCGCCGTGATTTCTATAATTCCCTGCTTGCTGCCTTCACTGAGGACGAAATCGGTTCGCAACTGGCCCGCATGAATCTCACCAGGTTGTTGATCGACATCCCTGATGATCGGCACTGGGTCGTCGGGGGGATCATTTATTGAGGATTCTGCGAGAGAAGGTATGTGGTTGAACGCTGTTGTGAGAGGGGTCCGAGATCACCTCACGGTGGTTGTCCTAGTGATCCTGTGTGCTGCAATCCCCGTTGGATGCGACAATCGCGAGACGATCCTCGTGATTGAACAGCCGACGGAGGTTCATAGCATAGCTCAATCACCGTCTTTCCCTGCATCTACAAGTACCGGTCTAGAACCAGGCAAGGTCATCGCGACCCTGAAGGTCGGGGAGACGGTAAAAGCCACCGGTGTCTACCACGGTCAGGATTATGACGGTTTCAAGGTCAAGCTTGCCGACGGCGCCGAGGGGCTCATCATCGCCGGCGATACCTTCAAAGTCGTGTCGCGATGAGACAGACGATGGAAAAACGCTTTCGTGCCCGTTTCCTTTCCAGCTTGTTGGAGTTCGGTCGAGTGGTGGGTATGAACTATCCGGTAACTAGTCGCGTCATAAACTCCTACGAGAGTGAGGATGCACAGAGCAAGATCTGACCGCAAATTCATGAATCGATCGAGTGGCGCAGAGAAATTATGTGCCGTCATCGCATTACAAGCACAGCCAAGAAGGAGGCCACCATGTCGTATCGGAGAGGGTCGATTGTCGCGCTTATGCTCACGGCATTCCTGTGGTCCGGATGCGCGGAATTGCAGTCTATGGGAGGCACGAGCGCGCTCATGAGCCTGCTTAGCCAGCAACTGGGTTTGACCACAAATCAGGCCACCGGCGGAACCGGCTCCGTGCTGTCGTTGGCCAAGGAGAAGTTACCCAGTGACGATTTCTCCTCATTGAGCAAATTGATTCCCGGATCAGACTCCCTCATGCAAAGCGCGAAGGATCTCGGGGCCGTGACCGGTCCGGTCAAAGACAAAGCGGGATTGGAAGCAGCGTTTTCTCGTCTCGGAATGGGCAACGAGATGGTGCCGAAGTTCTTGCAGATCATGGGTGACTTTGTCGGCAAGGCCGGCGGCGAGCCGGCAAAGAATCTCCTGGCGATGGTGATGCAATAGGCGCATCGAATTCGGGCAGGGGAATGAGCAGAACTCTTTCCTCCGCCGTCATCGAAGGGGGTCGCACATGCAGACTTGCCCATACCGCAAGAGACTCGTCCCTACGACGCGGGCGGTGCTTCTCGCTCTCGCCGTCACGGCCTGCTCCACGATGCCGCGGGACTTCGAGACGCCGAAGTTCGGCATTGCCAACATCGCGCCAAAGGACGTGGCCATCTTCGAGCAGCGTTTCGACATCCAACTTCGCATCCAGAACCCGAATAACTTCGATCTCGGCATCAACGGCATGCGTTTCGAGATCGACCTCAATGAGAAAGCGTTCGGCAACGGAATGTCCGGTCAGGCCTTGACCGTTCCACGATTCGGCTCCGAAGTCCTCACCGCCGAGGTGATTACAGACATCGGCAGTTTCCTACGCCAGATGCAAGGGGGCGGTTCCGGCATCACCAACGTCCGCTATCGTCTCAAGGGCAAGGCCTTCGCCCAAGCACCCAGTAGCTTCACCATTTCCTTCGATCAAAGCGGGGAGGTCGATCTCAATCTCGCGCCTACGGCTGAAAAGTAGCGCGAATCACCTTAGGTGTTCTGCCAGCCAATCGGCGATGAGCTGTGTCATCTGCGTGAAGTCTTCGACTTTCGTAAACTGATGGTTCGCTCCTGGTAGCATCTCAAGGTGCTTTTTGACTCGGAGTGCTTCATAAAGCTGGCGGCTTTGATGAAGCGAGACATGCTCGTCCTTGTCGCCTTGCACAATGATGGTCGGTGCTGTGATCGATTGCGCGGGGGCGTAGGCGATCTGCCGGAGAGCGTCTTCATAAAAGGTGTAGTGGAGCGTGATTCGGACGGGGCCGCCCATGATGTTCGGAATCGTGTCGGTGGCTTTCCAGTGAGCCATCCCATCATCACCAAATTCGAGTCGTAGCTCCTCGGCGAAGTCGACGACGGGGCATTTCAAAGCGAGGCAAGCCAAGTCTTTCCGCTGCGAAGCAGCCAAAATCGAGACCAGACCGCCGAAACTTGATCCCATCAGGCCGATGTGCCGATACCCGCGATCTCTCATGAGATCGACCGCTCTCTGTGCTTGTTCAACTGCCAAACTGACGGTGATCTGCTCGAACGGGCCCTCGCTTTCCCCTTGGCCGAAGAAGTCGAAGCGAAAGGTGGCGATGCCTTGGCCGACCAGCATGCGGGTCAGTGCATTGTTCGTCGAGCTGGTTTTTGATGAAAGAAACCCGTGACAGAGGATGGAGATCTTATCCGTCCATCCGTTGGGGACGGTCAGGATGGCGGCTACTCGATGGCCGTGAGGATCGAGGAATGAGAACCGTTCTTCCACTGAAGGATTGTATCAGAGTCGGTGTCTGAGGTCAGGATGAGAGTCGAACCAGTCGGACGTTCAGGCTGTGAGCTTCAGTTCGTTGGTGGAGATCTGTCCTGTCCGAAGCTGGTCCGGCTTCTGGGCGATAATCGAGGTCAGCTTGACTGAAAAGAGGACCAAGCCGGTCATGAGGAGGCTAAGGCTAATCCAGCTTGCGACCAAGATGTAGACTGAGGTCAGCGGCACATTCCAGGTCAGTGCCGCCAAGATGCCGAGTCCCATGGTTCCTAGGTTGAGGGTAGCGATTTGAACGGTACTCCATCGGTTCATGATGGTCGTGAGCTGGTCAAGATAGGATCCCCGTTGCTTATGACTCGAAATGCGGGCGGTCGCGAGGGCGATCGGAAACAGGTAGGAGAATGCGCCCATGATGGCATTCATGATGAAGCCGATGAATGCCATGTGCGTGTAGGCCACAAGGTGGAGTCTGCCATACGGTAATACCGAGGGGCTGGAGAGATTATTTGTTCCGACAAGCAAGCCGAGAATGACGGTAAAGACGAGAAAGAAAGCGCTGACGAAGAGATGGTCCGAGGCGGCGTTGCCGGTGTGGGTTGAGGAGAGCCACGTTCGCAACAGGCTGCCGGTCCAGAGGATCCCACCGATGAAAAGAATGGTGCCGCCGGCCAGTTCAATCGGGACTGATGAGTTCAAGAATCCACCGATTAAGACGGCCATGCCTATCGGCATCGCGATCATTCCTATCCGGGCAAGCGTGCCGTTCACGAGTGGACGGTTCCAGACCGTCGGTAAGACATGATGCACCATCCCGATGATGGCCAAGACCACAAAGCCGAACACCACCAGGTGAATGTGCGCAAGCCGCACGTAGCCATGGGATTCCGGAATGAGCCCGAATGCCATGATTTCTCCGCAGCCCGACCCGGCCACAAGGCAGAAGAGTGAGAGCGCGTAATACCAAGACTGTTTGATGGAGAACTTCCAAGTCCGGCTTGCACGAATCCAAACGGTGTAGATGACGGAAAGAAACGCGGCCATCACCACCAAGCCGGCCACACCCACGATCACGTCCCAGTGCAGCCAGAATCCCACGAGCATTCCAATCAAGCCGCCGTTTATCACCCAGAATGTGAAGGGATGGGAATCCGCTTCCTTTCGGTTTACTGGGCTCAGTGGAGGGATGAGCAGGTGAAATCCACCGAGGATGATCTGCGCTACACCGCCGACCAGGACCGCATGGACATGGAGCGCTCGGACCCACGACGGCAAGGGGGTGCCGTGAACCAGCTCGACCAGGGTCGCCATACCCAGAATCGACGCCAGCACCAGCCAGCTGAAACCTGTGACGCACAATGTGAGCGGTGATGTGCTTCGCATGAACATCGGTGTATTACCGCTCCAAGAAATAGAAATGATCGGTCGGGCCTTGCCCGTGGCCGATCGCTAAGCCATGTCGGATTGCTTCCGTGACATAGGACTTGGCGGCTTGCGCGGAATCTAAGACGGATCTCCCTCGTGCAAGATGAGCCGCCAATGCGGAGGCGAACGTACAGCCGGTGCCATGCGTATGGCGGGTCTCGATGAACTCTCCCTTCAACACGTTGAAAAACCGTCCGTCATAGAGCAGGTCGGTCGCCCGTTCATTGAGCAGGTGTCCGCCTTTGATCAGGACATGCTTGCACCCGAAGCCATGAATCACTTTGGCCGCTCGTCGGGCATCGGCCAACGAGGCGATTTCAATCCCTGACAGCTGCTGCGCTTCATGCACGTTCGGTGTCACGACCAAGGCGAGGGGGAGCAATTTCATCTTGACGGACTCGATGGCGTCCGGCTGCAAGAGGGAATGACCGCTCTTGGAGATCATCACGGGGTCCACGACCAGATTGACGACGTGTTGAGGTTTCACCATCTTTACGACCACCTCGACGATGGCCGCCGACGACAGCATGCCGGTCTTGACGGCGGCGACGTCGAAGTCGTCGAAGATTGCGTCGATCTGCGATGCAATGATGGCCGGTGGCAATTCAAAGACATCCGCCACTTCTTCGGTATTTTGAGCCGTGATGGCCGTGATGACGGACATGGCGAACACACCGTTGGCGGACATGGCTTTGATGTCCGCCTGGATACCTGCGCCTCCGCCGGAATCCGAGCCGGCGATCGTGAGCACCTGTTTCACCGTATTCGACATGAAAGATCCTTTACGGAGTTGTCTGCAGAGACGAGCAGTGCCAGAAGTCCGATCATACGCATGAACTGAATGTCATTATACTCAGCGAAGGTCTGCTGTCTAGCGGGCCGCAAATAATGGTGCGATAAAGCAGGTGCTGAAGGTGGCAGGGAATAGGGTGGTCGCCGTCTGGGTGAACTTCGACGTGGACTGTATGGATGCGGCCTTAGATTTCAGTTGAGAAACCGTACTTTGCTTGGTTTATCGACGGCTTTGCTGCCGTTTCCTGTTCCCTGCTGACTGATTGAGACTGCTATCGGGATCATCGCCCCTGCGAGTAAGCCTTAGGTGGGGTTTGACAAGGGCGCTTGCTAGTGGAGTACACTGCCACCCCGTAGCCCCCCATTCACTCCTACTGTCCAAGGAGGACTCAATGCAGAACAGCTTCTGGTTGAAGATGCTCAGCGCAGCAAGTCTGTTTCTCTTGTGCGTCACGAGTTGGGTCGGTGCCGAGGAGCCGGCGGGCGCCGTCAATGAGGCACGCCTGGTCGCACAATACAATTACTCGATTCACATCCTGGCCATGTTGCTGGTCGGCTTCGGATTTCTCATGGTGTTCGTCCGACGGTATGGCTTCGGGGCAACGACCGGGACCTATCTCGTCGTGGCAACCGGATTGCCCTTGTATATGTTGTTGCGTGCCAACGGGATGGTGGGGCATGCGATACAGGCCCAGTCGGTCGAGACGCTGATGCTGGCTGAGTTTTCGGTGGCGACGGTGTTGATCGCGATGGGGGCGGTGCTCGGGCGATTACGCGTGTTTCAATACGCGGTACTCACGCTGTTGTTGGTGCCGCTCTATGCGCTGAACGAATACTTGGTGTTGGATAATGGCTCGGGGCTGACGAAAGGGTTTCAGGACTCGGCGGGATCGATCATCATCCACGCATTCGGCGCCTATTTCGGATTGGCTGCGTCGCTGGTTCTGACGACCGCGCAGCAGCGCAGTCAGCCGATCGAATCCGATCCGACGTCCGATCGGTTCGCGATGCTCGGTTCCATGGTTCTGTGGCTGTTTTGGCCGAGTTTTGCAACCGCGATTGTGCCGTTTGAGCAAATGCCTCAAACCATCGTAAATACGATTCTTGCTTTGAGCGGGGCCACGCTTGCCACCTATTTCCTCAGCACATATTTTCATCATGGGAAGACCTCGATGGTGGATATGGCCAATGCCGCGCTGGCGGGTGGGGTCTCCATCGGCGCGACCTGTAACCTCGTGGGTCCCACCGGTGCGTTTGGTATCGGATTGCTTTCAGGCGTGCTCTCGGTAATAGGGTTCGTCTTTATTCAGCCCATGCTGGAATCGAAAATCAAATTGATCGATACCTGCGGCGTGCACAATCTGCACGGGATGCCCGGCCTTTTGGGCGGACTCTGCGCGATCGCTGTCGTTCCAAGTGTGGTCGGAGTCCAACTCATCGGCATCGCGATGACGCTTGCCATCGCCATTGGCGGAGGAATCATTGCCGGCATGGTGATCAGGGCCACGGGCACGACGGAACAGGCGTATGAAGACTGTCATGAGTTTTCGCATGTGCCCGGGCCGGAGAGTGAGCGCAAGGTTGAGGAGCTCGCGTTAGGCGCAAAGGCCGATATCGAAGCCTTGCAAAAGGAACTGCTTGTTCGGACAGGGGCGCATATTCGTCCCACGCGCGAGGAGCCGAGACCGATCGCGTAACCAAGCTGCCGAGCCAGTGCGCTTATGAATCAGTGGAGCTAGGGAATCCCCTAGTCGAATGGTTCTGTCGCACCTGCCATGATGAGAGAGGGTTCTACAGTTCAGGTTCGCGTTCGGTTCTATAGAGTTCTTTGGGTAGAGTGAATGATTGCACGGAGCGAGATGTGATGCAGAAACGGGTTGGCTGTATGACGCAGAGGATCTGTGATGTATAGTGCGCGAATTTTGCTCGCTGACGACCACCCATTGGTTTTAGAGAGCGTCAAGCAATTACTCGAACCGGACTTTTTAGTCGTAGGGACCGCACAGACGGGGCAGCAAGTACTGGAAGAAGCTCAGAAGTTGCAGCCGGATATCGTGTTGCTTGACGCCAGCATGCCGGGGATGAGCGGATTTGAAGCGGCTCGAAGGCTGAAAACCCTCTTGCCTACGATCAAAATCATCTTTGTCACGATGCTGACTGAAGCGATTGCAGTCAGCGAAGGATTTCGTGCGGGAGCGATGGGGTATGTCTTGAAGCAAGACGCTTCCGACGAGCTCCATGCCGCGGTCAAGAGTGTCATGGCAAATCAAAGATTTGTGTCTTCCAAACTCGATATGGAAGTTCGCGAAGCCATGGAATGCCAATGGTCGCGACCAGAAGGCTATACGACCGACTTGACCGAGCGACAGCGTCAAATCCTTTCGATGCTTGCCAACGGATCTTCCACCAAGAACATCGCCAAGGAACTCAGTATTTCGATGAAGACCGTTGAATTTCACAAAGCCAACATTACCCGCAAGCTCGGTGTCCGTACCACTTCCGATTTGATTCGCGTTGCGCTTGCTGCTGGTATGACAGCCCTGTAAGTGGACACCGACCGACCGTTCAGTATATCGAGTCGGTCTAGTGAATGGTGATGAGGCCGTTCGCGATCGCGTATTTTGTCAGCTGAGCCGCCGACCGCATGCCGAGCTGCCGCATAATCCTTGTTTTATGAAACTCGACGGTTTTGATCGACACGTTCAAGACGGCCGCCACTTCTTTGATGGATTTTCCTTCAGCCACGAGCTGCAGCACTTCCCGCTGTCGCAAACTGAGTGTGTGAGCGAATCCTTTGGGGGCTGCTTCCGTGTCCTCATCAGGGTGGAGATGGACCCTCTGGTCGGCAACAATAGGAGAAACGAACGTGTTGCCGCTCAAGACTTCTTTGAGAGCCTGCACCAATTCTGACCCTACAGACTGCTTCAGCACATAGCCCGACACGCCTATGCGGAGCGCTTCAGTCACGAAACTCGGTTCCGAGTGCATCGTCAGGATAATAACTTTGATGGCCGGGTTCTGCTTCAAAATTTGACGAGACGCATCCAACCCGTTGAGCAGCGGGAGAGAAATATCGACGATGACCACATCCGGCGAACATTCTTCGACGGCTGTGAGCAAGGCGCGGCCGTCCGGGACAATCCTCAGCAGTTCGAATTCCGGCTCCAACAGTTTTTGAATGCCTTGAGCGACCAGAACATGATCATCAGCCAGCAAGATGGTAGGTTGGATGTTCATGGGCGAACCTCTTTCTTTATTTGCCACAAGTCGAACGTAGAGCCCTTCTCCCACCACCACATCATACAATATGTTGCTGTACTCGGTGCATCGGTCTGGGCTGCCTTCATAAACTAACGTGATCTACTGCATGCAGCTCTCAAGAGAGCCTCCTAGCCTGCGAAGTAGAGCTTCGTTGCCGGACTGCAATCATGATGGATGATGGTTGATTGCCGGAGGATAAACAAGGGGCGGTAGCTTCATAAGCCATGTCCGGACTCTGATCTTGACCCCTTTCGTAAGCCAACTCGGAGGCGAGAAACGTATCCTCGTATCGTGAAGAGCCGTCCTTATCTACTCACATAACAGGGATATATCATGCGTTATTTCATTCATCTGGCTATTGGGCGTGCCGGTTAGCCTGCTTGTCTGAACGTCATGGTCTTGTCGCGAGGGCATTGTGAATCATGTCGTACAATTGGTCGGCTGCGGCTTCCTTCGGCAACAGGGCAGACGCGCCGGCTTGAATCATGGCCGCTTGATTATCATCACCGGCGTTCACGGACAACCCCAGGACGATGATTTCGGGGTAGCGGGACTTGATGATCGTCGTGGCGTCGATGCCGTTCATCCTCGGCATATTGAGATCCATGACGATGACTGAAGGCCGCATGCGCTCGGCAGAGGCGAGCGATTCTTTTCCATCGGCGACTTCACCTATGATGTCGATATCGGGATAGCTTTCCAGAATGCTGCGCAATCCGTGTCGCACGATCGCGTGATCGTCCGCTAACAAGACTCGAATACGCGGTTTCTCGTGGAGCTCATTCGTCCGTGCCCGCAACTGTTCCTGGGATTGCACAAGGTCCATGGTCTTGAGGTTCACAGCCTACCCCTCTAACTCACATTTCCCGGCGGTCGGGCCGCACAATCCGCTCTTCAGTGCCGTCGAAACCGTCTCCTGAGGGGGCTGCCGATCGCTCGATGGCGGCAATTACGCTACTTTCTCGATATCAGTACAGAATAGCTCAAATTCCCATTGAGAACTCCATCGCATCGAATTCGTAGAGTTCGTCAGGGGAGATTGCTTCCGGTGGTCTAGCCATCTCTCGAAGCAGTCTAAGGTATCCATGGCTGATTGGATCACCATGTCCTGGAAGTCCGGATCTTTCACCGCCTCAGTCATAGCGATGAGGTCTTGCCACCAAGTATCGAAGAGTGGGTCATAGGATGCGTGTAAACTGGAGAAGAATGATCCACCTTGCGATGGACTGATCCCTAGTTTGTCTCCCCCTGAATGTGTCGCCACGATTCGTTCACCCAGAGCAGCCCCGTCGATGACGTACAGTACGCCGAAAACCTGCGGAAGAGTTGGAGTCGCCGGCAGACGTCCACATAGCGGCAGCGCTGCAATATCAGTCTCGGTTACGCCCAGCGACAGCAGATCTTGCTTCAACCGGGGGGCCTTGCACTGTCGTTGTGAATACGATGAAGGAAGATTGTGGTCCGCGAGGACGGCGAGCTTCCGCTCCAGCGGTTGATAAACCCCCCAAAAGCCTTGGAGCAGCCGTCGATAATGGTGGACATCGAAGTTCGGACGATAGACATCCACTCGACGTTCAAGTCGCCGATGAGCCAAGCGGGTTACCTCGTGCAATCTCTCAAACACAGGGTTGTCCAACAGCATGGTGTCCTCCGCCGCAGAATGATGACACTCTAGGAATGCAGCTCACTCTACGGATTTTCACCGTTGTATAGACCTCGGCAGATCCCTAGATCTGAGTAGAAACATCATAGTATGGCCAAATAGCCTGGTATGGGATGCGGTGCAATCTGAGCCCTTCGACTGCCCAGGACAGGCTCGTCGAAGCACATAAGCGAGGTTCAGCGGTCCGCCGACCTGCACCATCAACGCGTGATATACCATCATCTTTTGAGGAGCGAAGACGCAGGCCTTCTCATAGCCGCTTCGAGCGAGGGGTTTTCCGAGTATCGAAAGAGCCGGCTGGAACATACATTGGCGATCATGAAATCTGTGCGGGTTTTGGCCATGATTATGGCGGGAGGAAAAGGCGAGCGGCTCATGCCGCTCACGGCGGTGCGCAGCAAGCCGGCCGTGCCGTTCGGCGGCAAGTATCGCATCGTCGATTTTGTCCTCAGCAACATGCTCAATTCCGGCATCACCGCCAACTATGTGCTGGTGCAATACCAATCGCAATCGTTGATCGAGCATGTGCGGGAATCGTGGAGCATTGCAGGCCGGCTCAAAGATCAGTTCATTACGGTCGTGCCCCCGCAGATGCGGGCGGGCGGGGGATGGTACGAGGGGACCGCGGATGCGGTCTATCACAATCTCAACTTGATTGCAGACTTTCGCCCCGATGTCGTGGCGGTCTTTGGAGCCGACCATATCTATCGAATGGATGTTTCGCAAATGATCCAATTTCATCAGGACAGCGGAGCTGAAGCGACGGTGGCGGCATTGCCTGTGTCGATCGAGCAATCGTCCCAGTTCGGTATTCTCGAAGTTGATGCCGATGATCGGTTGGTCGGATTCGAAGAAAAACCAGCCAGGGCTAGGGCCATGCCGGGACGTCCCACCATGGCTCTGTCCTCCATGGGGAACTATATCTTCGATACCTCCGTGTTGTTGCGCATATTGGAACGGGATGCCGCCCGTCCAGGCAGCCACGATTTCGGCCGTAATATCATTCCGGACCTCATCGGCGGGAGGAAGGTCTTCGCGTATGATTTTCTGCGGAACGATGTGCCCGGCCTGCGGTCGTACGAAGAAAAGGGGTATTGGCGGGATGTCGGCACACTAGATGCCTATTGGCAGGCGAATATGGATCTGTTGGGCGAGACACCGTCGTTCGATCTCCGGAACAATCAGTGGCAGATCGTCTCGGCTGGATACGAGAGCCCCATGGCGTCTATCGTGCGAACCTACACGGATCAATCCATGATCGGTCAAGGCAGTCATATCGTGGATGCGGAAATCCGAAATTCCGTGATCGGGCGTGATGTCCACATCGAGCCCGGCGCGTACCTTGAAGAGTGCATCATCATGGACGGCGTGCGCATCGGGGCCCATGCGCGGCTGCATCGCATGATCGCCGACCGATTCAGCAGCATTCCCGCTGGGAGCGATATCGGTTTCCAGGAATCGCCTCAACTGCCCCGGTGCCATATCTCGCCGACAGGCCTGGTCGTCATTCCGCGCGATACCAAAGTGCCGATGACTCTGATGCAATCCGTCTCCTGATTGAAGGAATCGAAGATACCGCCGCGCATTCGCGCGTCTTCATGGTACGACCATGATCATGACGACTGTGCCGCTGCTTATTGCCGTGCGCTCGGTGAAAGCAATGGGCTCGATCTGAGATGAGACGTTGGTCGCGGTGCCGCCGGAATGGCGGGCGTTGAGCTCCAGGATATTCTTACCGGACATTCGATCGTTCCCGATCGCAAAGGAAAGCGTATGTGGTGTGAGGCTCGGAAGTCTTTGGCGCCTGCTCCGTGGGGTTGCTCGTAGGAAACTGACGGCATCCGCGATTGCGGCAGAAACGTTCGTGAATAATGCGAGGCTAGGGCGTTACCGAGTAGTTCGTTGGAGTCGTCATGCTACGATCGAAATGGATGAATAAGGAAATAAACACGCAGAATCTCCTGAAAGCGAGCAACGATGAAAATGGGGATCGTCTAACGCTCGGTTTGTGTCCACCGTTCGTGAATGACCAGGCGGTTCGTTCCAATATGCTCGATCGGACGAGGTGGCTTCACGATATCGGTCGAGACGTGATGAGATGGAGGCTCCAACGTCGCATCACCGTCGTCAGACTGGCCGGTCAACTCAGCGCAGCCGGAAGTTGGAACAAGAGGACGCGACATTTCTGGTGCCGAATTCTCTATTGGTTGCCGATACGATTACGCTGCTGAACCTTTTGTTACGGTTGGGCGAGACGATACGTGCGACGACCCTTCTGACAAGGGCATTTGCCGCGTCTCATAACGGCTCCGCGCAAGCGCTTCGTTTCCCCATATTCAGCACGATACCTGGCACATACGGTAAATTACCTAAAGTGGTGTGAGCAGACCCAAGCCCATCGACCCTCCATGAATACAGGTGCGGTTCGGCAGTTGAGGCGCTAGGGGTTAGTCTAGTACCATTCCACCATTCAAATGCCTATAAGGCAAGCGCCTGTAAGACAAACCTGCATGTGGACGGCAGAAATATGATCGGCTCAATAGCGGTTGTCGTCCAGGATGCCTCTGATGTTTGGGAATTGAAAACCGAAGTAATCAAAGGCGTATCGACGATCTTCTGCGTCCCATGAATGAAATGGCCTGCGTGATTGGGGAACACGACAGTGCGAACGTAGGGCAAATGAATCCATGAACAACGGGTCGGAAGCTTCTCGTTCGGCATACAGGCGTCTCACCTCGGCCATAGAGTCGCTCTCTGCGCCCAGCGGAGCCTCAAATCCAGGCCGGAATGATACGTGGAACAGTGGTTCGGCCGTAGAGCGGCTCTTTGTTACGGCTCTTATCGTCGGAGGCGTGGCCGGCATCTTTATGCTGGATGTCTTTACGCCGGCTGGATTCGTCGTCTGGATGCTCTACCTCCTGCCTCTGTGGCTCACTGCCCGTCTTGCGGAGCGCCGACCATCTTCAGTGTCGTTGGTGGGCGTGGTAAGCGTGATATTAGTGGTGGCGGGCTTCTGGCTGTCTCCACCGGACATAGATCCCTGGATTTCAGTTGCGAATCGAGCGACTGGGATCATCGTGATCGGACTCAACACGGTACTGTTGCAGCGCCTGATCAGGCAACGAGAAACGATCCTTCGAAACGAGGAAGAGCTGCGCGATTTCGTCGAAGGGGCGTCGGTGGGACTTCATTGGGTAGAGCTGGACGGCACCATTCTGTGGGCCAATCAAGCCGCGCTGAATCTACTGGGCTATGCTGCTGAGGAATATATCGGCCATTCGATTCGTGAATTTCATGCCGATCTCGACATTGCTGACGATCTTGTACAACGCCTGGGAAAGGGTGAAACGCTCTACAATTATGAAGCGCGTCTACGGTGCAAGAGCGGGGTGGTCCGGCACGTCTCGATTGCGGCCAACGCCTCGTGGCGAGGCAAGCGCTTCTCCCATTCCCGCTGTTTTATCCGTGATATCTCTGCCCAGAAGGAGGCCGAAGTCTTACAGGCACGGCTGGCTGCCATTGTGACGCACTCAGAAGACGCGATTATCTCATTTGCGCCGGATGGTGTCATCGACATCTGGAATAAGGCAGCTGAGCGGCTTTTGTGGTGGACGGAAATGGAATCCGTTGGCCGATCCCAGTCGATGTTCGTGCCGGATGACCGTCTCCCGGAGTCCCAGGAGTTGATCAGAACAGTGCTGCTGGGACAGCCGGTTCGAGAATTCGACACGCAGCGCAAACGAAAAGACGGGAGTTTGGTGGATGTGTCCATCACCATGTCTCCCGTCCTGGTGGAGAATCGGTTGTTGTCTATCTGCGAAATCATTCATGATAATACCAAACGCAAAAGGAACGAGCGCGCGTTGCGGGAGGCCAACAAGGAACTGGAGGCGTTCAGCTATTCCGTCTCGCATGACCTGCGCGCGCCGCTACGGGCAATCAACGGTTTCGCGAAAGTGCTGTCGGAGGATTTCGGTTCGTCGTTGCCTCCGGAGGCCAAGCGACATCTGCACGTCATCCAAAAAGGCGCCGGGCGCATGGGCGAACTGATCGACGACCTGCTGGAATTTTCGCGGCTCTCCCGCTCAACACTTGATCGTCAAGTTGTGGATCTCCAACGTGTCATTCGAGAAGTATGGGGCGAACTGCGGCGACAGGATCAAGTACAAACAGCGGAATTGGCGGTAGAGGATTTGCCGAGATGCCGGGCGGATCGGCTGTTGATCAAGCAGGTGTGGATGAATCTCCTCTCCAATGCGTTGAAATATTCCCGCCCGCGCCATGAGCCCCGGATCGAGATCGGGTGGCGCGAGGACGAGCAGCAGCCGGGCAACGTGGTGTATTGGATTCGAGACAACGGAGTGGGATTCGATCAACAGTATGTGAGCAAACTATTCGGCGTCTTCCAGCGGCTGCATCGAGCGGAGGACTTCGAGGGGACCGGCGTGGGCCTTGCGCTGGTGCATCGGATCGTCCACCGTCACGGCGGCCGGGTGTGGGCCGAGGGACGGTTGGACGAAGGCGCGACATTTTATTTCACGCTGGAGAGGGTTCATGAACAAGACGGCGCCGGACAACATCTCGGTCTTGTTGGTCGAGGATAATGAGGACGACGCGGAGCTGACGCTGCGGGTGTTCCGACAGTATCATTTTGCGAATCATATTCATGTGGCGCGGGACGGCGCGGAAGCGTTGGATTGTTTGTTCGGCACGGGGGCCTACGCGAAGCGGAGCCCGTGCGAACAAACGAAATTGATTCTCTTGGACCTCAAACTGCCGAAAGTCGACGGACTGGAAGTCCTTCGCCGCTGCAAGAGCGACGAGCGGACGAAGGCCATTCCCGTCGTCATGTTGACCTCGTCGCGTGAGGAGCAGGACGTGATCGAGAGTTATAAGTTGGGCGTCAACAGCTATCTCGTGAAGCCGGTGGATTTTCACCAATTCGTCGAAGCCGTGAAACAGCTGAATGTGTACTGGTTGATGCTCAATCAGAGGCCGGAGTGATCAACCCTTTGAATGTGCCGCATGGGGGAGGTCGTATGGTTCAACCGTTGCGTGTGTTGCTGCTGGAAGATCTCGACACGGATGCTGAATTGATGGTGCACGAGTTGAAACGCGCCGGGTTCGATCTTGTCTGGGATCGTATCGATACGGAAGAAGCCTTGGTGGAGTATCTTGATCGGCCATATGACCTGATTCTTTCAGACAATTCGATGCCGTCCTTCGACGCGATGCGGGCCCTCGCGTGTTTGCGACAACGTCGGCTCGATATTCCTTTCGTCATTGTGTCGGGCTCGATCGGTGAAGAGCAAGCCGTGGCCTTGTTGCGCCATGGCGCGGCGGATTACATCATGAAGGATCGCATCGATCGACTGGGACCAGCTGTAGGGCAAGTGCTCGAGAAGAAGCGGTTGCGCGACGACAATCAGGCCGCCCATGCCGCCCTGCAGGCGAGGACCGAGGAGCTCATCCGGTCTCAAGAACGATTGCGTGCGCTCGCCAGCGACTTGACGTTGACGGAGCAGCGGGAGCGGCGCAAGCTCGCCGGCGACCTCCACGACTATTTGGCTCAATTGCTCGTGGCGGGACGCATGAAGCTGCGACAAGCCGTGGCCCGCATCGTCAAGGAGCCCGGAACGCCCCTGCTCGCTGAATTGGACCAGATTTTCGACGAATCCTTACGGTATACCAGGACTCTCATTGCCGACCTGGCTCCACCCTCATTGCAAGAATTCGGGTTGTCTCATGCCTTTCAATGGTTGTCCGAACACATGCGCACCCATGGATTGACCGTGGATGTGCAGGTCGGATCAGACCGAATCAACATCCCGGACGATCAAGCGATTTTGGTCTTTCAGTCCGTTCGCGAATTGCTGCTCAACATCGTGAAGCATGCGGAGACGAATCGCGCGAGTGTGGCGGTGTCCACCACTCCCACCGAACTGCACATTACGGTCACGGACGGCGGACAAGGGTTCGATCATGCGGCGGTAGCTGGTCCTGAGCCGAGATCATCCAGATTCGGACTGTTCAGCATCGATGAACGGATGCGGGCGATGGGGGGACGGTTTGAGATCAATTCCACGCCCGGCCGCGGAACGCGGGCCTCCATGATTCTGCCCTATTGGCCCGCCCCCGTCGCACCGGAACTGTGCGAAGTCGCCAAAGATGACCAACCCTCGGGTCTCACCACGCAGCCCTCGTCGGAACAGCCGATGGTTCGCGTGCTCCTTGTCGATGACCATGTCATGGTCCGGCGCGGGATCAAAAGCCTGCTGGACGGGCATGAGAACTTGCGGGTGATCGGAGAGGCATCCGACGGACAGCAGGCCGTCAAGCTGACGGCGGAGCTGCGGCCCGATGTCGTGCTCATGGACGTGAATCTTCCCGTGATGGACGGGGTGACGGCGACGAGCCGGATCCACCAGGATTATCCCGAAACCATCACCGTTGGACTGTCCGTCCATGACGATCGCCAGATCATCAATGCGATGACGAAGGCCGGCGCGGCGGCCTTCGTGTCGAAGGGATCCGTGACGGAAGAATTGTACGAGGCGATCAGCCGCGCGTTGCTTTCCAAAGGCAAGCTGCCCGGAGCTCCTCAAACAGGCAAGTTGCCGCTGTCCAGCGGGGTGTAACCCACATCATTCATGCATGAGCACTTCTGCTGCAATTCGATCATGCTCTGCCCGAACTCCAGGCTTGATGCATCGTTGTTCCTGAATGGCGATCGCCATCAGGACTCCTTCAATCCGTCATTTTGCCGTCATCTTGGAAGCAGGGCCGCTCTCCGGTCGCAATCAAGTCGGTGAACGCGATGAGTCGGGCGGCTTCGAATACCTCATCGGCAATGAGGTTAGGCCAACGCAAAGACGTGAGATGCCATTCGGTTTCATGACCGTTCGTGAGTAAGATGGTGCGGCACCCGGCTGCCCGGCCGGCTTCAACGTCGTGCAGGATATCGCCGATCATCCATGACTGTGTCAGATCCATATGGAGTTCACTGGCGGCATGAATCAGCAGACCCGGATTGGGTTTTCGACAATAACAGTCCACGTTGAACAAGGGTACGGTGCCCTCCGGATGATGAGGACAGTAGTAATAGCCTGCAAGAGGGACTTCGAACTTCGCGAGCTCGGCACGAAGCGCGAGCTCCTCGCGCAGCAGATCTTCCAGCGTGACGCGACCGTGGGCGATCTCTTCCTGATTGGACACCACGATCAGGGCATAGCCGGAGCGGTGTAACAAACGCAATCCTTCAATCGTTCCAGGCAGCCATTCGATGTATTCGGGGCTGTGATCAAATGGACGGTTCTCGATCAATGTCCCGTCTTTATCTAAAAACACGGCTTTTGGGCTCATGACCGCGAGGTCTCCTCGAAACAAATGGTGAACAAAGCGAGTGCGGCTACCTTCCTTCGGTTACACCGGATCAGATCATGCCCGAGGGTCGTGCGTTGGTCGGCACACTGAGCACCTTATCGTCTCTCGCGTCACACAGGTACTAGGTAACCCCCCGGAACATTCCTGACCAGGGAAAGTCCAAGATCAAGACACTGGTCGCCGATCTTATGTGTAAGAGGGATGTTATGTGTTCGCACACCTCATTTGTCCTCAACCTCTGGTATCTCCGAGTTCCTTTCCAAGAATGTTCTGATAACGTCCGGGAATGGACGTGGCTCGAACAGATTTCAAATACACTTGGTCGGGGGGGCGTTTGAATGGATTGGGATTCCTGATAACCCTGGCCCTGCTCGGCACCTTCATTATCGACATCGGATTGCCTGCTGGAGTCGCCGCCTGGGCTCCCTATTCAATAGCCATAGTCCTTGCCCTGTTGTGGTCTGGTGGGCCTGCTATTACCTTCGTCACGGCAACGGCGGTGGCGCTCATGCTGGTAGGATTATGGATCGGCCCGCTTGGAGATTTCGAGACAGGAGCCGTTAATCGCGCGATCGGTGCCGTGACAATCACAGGTCTGGGTTTGACGTGCCTGTACGTGGATCGAACGAGACGACAACTGTTCCCATCTTGGGATGGGCTTGCCGCAAGCCCGCAGCAACTTGATTCGTTCGTCGATGAGATGGCCAACACCGGTGTTGTGTTGTGTGATCTCCGTGGACGTGTGACTGAATGCAATCAGGCCGCTCAACTTCTCACCGGCTATACGGACGACGACCTGAAGGGTCGTCTGCTCTATCGTGTGTTTTCGAGACGGATGAATCCAGTTAGCCGTTGGGGGCAGATCTTTCACTGGGTTCGCTATAAGGGCGAAGTGGCATGGGAGGAAGTCTTTCGACGACGTGACGGCTCATGGTGCTTGATGCATCTGACGGTCAAACCCTTGCAAAACCGGTTTAGGCATCATCACGGATATTCGATCGTGATGCGCAACCTCGCCAAGTCAAACCCGATGAGAAAGGGGAGCAGTTCGAGGAGTCGACCGGTGAGTTCCGTATTGAGGGATAACAGAGGTGTCCTGTTGTACAGATGTCACTTTGAACCACGTCGGACATTGGACTATATCGATGCGAAAAGCACCCAGCTGCTTGATGATTCAGGCGGCGGATTTCCGTCGGCGCCGGGCCAAACGCTTGGTGACTGGATCCATCCGCTCGATCGCGAGCGAGCGTGGAATACCATTGAGGCGGCGGTCTGCGCGCAACGTTCCTATGTGCTGGTGTATCGGTTCATCGGTGCCGAAGGCAAAGGCAAATGGGTATGGGACGAAGGCGAAGCTTTTAAAACCGACGACGGACGTATTGCCGGTTTGGAAGGATTTCTCGCCGGTATTTGATGACGCTTTTTTTTCGTCGCGTAGAACCATCTCCGGATTCTCGACAGGGGGTGAACATGAGCCTCTCGCGCATACAAGGGACAAGCAGGAAATTCGTGACGATACAAGCGTCTCAAGATCGAATGGTACAGTCCACGGCGGACTGGGTTGCACAGCGGTTGCAGGAATATGGCCGGCCGGTGAGGATCCGGTTGCATGATGGGACAAGGGTGGAATCCGAAAATGGTCATGCCCCAGACATGACCATCATGGTGAGAACACGAGAAGCCTTAGCGAGTCTGTTTCGTCCACCGTTGGAGTGCTCTCTTGGCGAATCCTACATTTTGGGAGACGTGGATGTCGTGGGAAATTTCCAGGACGTGTTCCCGCTCGCGGAGTATCTTCTCGCGCAGAGATGGACGCTCTCGGATCGTCTGAGATTCATGTGGCGTCACGTCATCGCCCCGTACTCCCAAGCGAAGCGGCTTTCTGCCGATCGAACTGGCGCAAGACACAGTCCTGCTCGTGATTTTAGCGCCGTTCAGTTTCATTACAACCTGCCCACCGAATTTTACCGGCTGTGGTTGGACCGCCGCATGGTCTATTCCTGCGCGTACTTTACGCGGAGCGACGATGATCTGGACGAAGCGCAAGTCGATACATTGGACTACATGTGCCGGAAGTTGCGCTTGCAACCCGGAGACCGGGTGCTCGATATCGGATGTGGATGGGGCGGGTTTGCACTGTATGCCGCGCAGTACTACGGCGCGTCGGTGGTCGGCATCACGTTGAGCCTCCGTCAAGCTGAGGTAGCTCGCAAGCGGATTGCGGGGGCCGGTTTGACTCAACAATGTACGATCGGCGTAGCGGACTACCGTGATCTGGCGGACCAAGAGGTGTTCGACAAAATCGTCAGTACCGAGATGGTCAAGCATGTGGGACGCTCGCAGCTTCACAAGTACTTTCACCAGATACATCGTCTATTGAAGCCGGGCGGAGTCTTTCTGAATCATGGGATTGCGAGCCATGACGGCGATGGTCGTTTGGGTCCCCTTGTTGATCGATATGTCTTTCCGGATGCAGAGGTGGTTCCTCTCCATCAGGTCGTGACAGCGGCCGAAGCACAAGAATGGGAAGTGCGCGATGTCGAGAGCCTCCGAGAGCAGTATGCTCTCACGCTGGACCATTGGGTCAGCCGGCTGGAAAAGGAACATGGGCGTGCGGTGGACCTCGTGGGAGAAACGACGTATCGAGTGTGGCGGCTGTATCTGGCTGCGTCCGCCTATTGGTTTCGAAAGGGGCGTCTGAACGTGTACCAAGTGTTATGTGCAAAACCGTCCGGTGGCCGGTCGAGCCTGCCTCTCACGCGAGAAGATTGGTACAGTCATTCGGCTTCAGGCAAAGCCCATAAGCCCATGTCGGCGGCGTCATAGATTCGATCCGTAGGCTCTCCCGCGCAATTCGTCCTTCAATAGACAGGTTGTCCGCAACAGCGTTGTTGAGTCTGGTCACGAGCATGTCGCAGACAGCTGTGTCGACGGCGCCGTGACGGTCGACACAATCCGTTCGAGCTCGAGCAGGCGGCGGTGCGAATCTTGTCGGCGTGTCAGGCTGAGGAACCGGCCAAGGTTGCAATCTTACCTGGTGTCTTTTTTTGCCGTATGAGGTGGTCATTCTCGGGGATCTTCTAGTCGTCAGCCGTTCCCATAGGCAGTAGAAAGAGAAGATGACGTTACACAACATCGGGGGGCTGATGCGACGACCGATGAGAGCGCTCAGGACGAAGCGTACCGATCGAACCGCCGCGGGAGTAGTCGAATTGAACCACATGTGCGGTACGTCACAATTCGGAAGGAGAACGGTATGTCGAGATTTCTCTCGTTCTGCCTGGCGTTGTTCGGAGCCGTAGGCTTCATTCCGTCTGTGTTCGCCCAAGCGGCTACCGACGCTCAATCATTCCTTGAACAAGCGGCTGAAGGGCAGCAAATCGAAATATCGTTAGGTCAACTTGCCGCGCAACGCGCGGTAAACGAACAAGTGAAGGACTTGGGACAGGAAATGGCCGAGAACCACAAGAAGGGCAGCCAACAAGTCGAGCAATTGGCCATGAAGGGCGGCGTGCAACTTTCTCCGGGAGTCAGTGAGGAGCGTAAGCAGAAAGTGAATCAGATTTCACACCTGTCCAGCCATGCATTCGACCACGCCTATATCGACTATATCCTAGAAGACCACGAAGCTATGCTGGAGGAGTTCCAGCGGCGTGCGAAGACCATGCAGAATGAAGACATCAAACGGTGGATTGCTTTGATCCTGCCGACTCTGCAGACCCATCGGGAAAAGGCGCGCCAAGCGAAATATAGGCTGCAGACGAATCCTTGAGAGACGAGGATGTCGAATGGACGGCAAAACAACTGATCCGTCGGACCTCAAGCGTATGGAAAAACTCGTCGGTCGGGGGCATGAGATGCGTGTTCTTCAATCGCAAACGACACGTCCAAAATCAATCTTCGTGTGAAATGCGAGCCGCAGGGCGCCGTTGGAAAAATGGACTATGTCGTTGGCGAGAACTCTCAACGGGTGGCAAGGAGATTTGAAGCGATTTCAAAATTTCATCGAGTCGCGGGGCGAAGAAACCGGAGCCTGGCGAGGAACCGTCAAGTAGAAGCGGGTTGCGCCTGTGGTCGTCTTGACCGGGAGGTGAAATGTGAATCACCGAACAAACACATATCGAAGGATCATTGATGGATGCGTGGGTCTTTGTCTCTGGATCGGCATGTCCGCTGCATGGGTGGCTGCCCCAGCATGGGGGGCCGAGGAACCATCCTCTGCCCGTGATGGTCGAGCCGGCGATGTGCGATCGGACGAAATGGGATTCAAGGGACCTGAGGTGGTTGGGTTGGACAACACGCCGGAGGGCGGCACCTTACCGGGTGGCACTTTGCCGGGCGGCACAGTGCCCGGTGGTACCTTGCCCGGTGGTACTCTTCCGGGCGGCACAGTTCCGGGCGGGACATTGCCGGGCGGGACCTTCCCAAATGAGACGGTACCGGGCGGCACACTACCGGGGGGCACGCTACCAGGCGGCACGCTGCAAAGCAAGAAACTACCCGGCGAATAACCATGACGCGACAAACAACCGTACCCTATGAAAGTGAGTTTCTAGCGGGTTTTATGCAGTCTCAGCACCGCGGTTGAACGGACGTTGAGCTCATAGGCCGTGCCGCCTCGGAACTGTTTATGGCCTATCGGCTCTTCAGGGTCGCTGGTGTCGAGGAGTCTTTCCCATCGAACTCCACGCTGATGCGCGGGAAGCGTAAACTGAACAGGTTCGTGATGGGCGCTGAACAACAACAGCAGTGTGTCGCCGTGAATACGGTGGCCTCTGTAGTCTTTTTCTTGAATGGCGTCACCGGCCAAACGCATGCCCAGTGAGCGGACATGGGCGTCTTGCCAATCCTCGTCCGTCATCTCATGGCCGTCTGGACGGAACCAGGCGATGTCTTTGATCTCAGATCCACGGATGCGCCGCCCTTGAAAGAATTGACGTCGCCGCAAGACGGGTTGCTCGCGCCGTAAGTGAATCAATCGCCGCGTAAATGCCAACAGCCGGCGATCATGGTCTTTCAGGTTCCAGTCAAACCAACTGATCTCATTGTCCTGACAATAGGCGTTATTGTTGCCTCCCTGAGTGCGGCCGATGGCATCGCCTCCGCAGAGCATGGGCACTCCTTGGGAGAGCAGCAGGATCGTCAAAAAATTGCGCTTCTGTTGCTCGCGCAAGGCCGTAATCGCCGGATCGTTGGTCGGACCCTCCGCGCCGCAGTTCCAGCTCTGATTGTTGTCGTTGCCGTCTCGATTCTCTTCTCCGTTCGCTTCATTATGTTTCTCGTTGTAGGAAACCAGATCGTCGAGTGTGAAGCCGTCATGGGCGGTCACGAAGTTGATGCTGGCGTACGGGCGTTTCCCGCTGCGCTCGTACAGATCACTGCTGCCCGAAAGTCGGTAGCCCAACTCGGACACTTGTCCTCCGTCGCCCTTCACATAGCGGCGGATGGTATCGCGGTACTTGTCGTTCCATTCGGCCCAGCCCAAGGGAAAGTTGCCGACCTGATAGCCGCCTGAAGCCAAGTCCCACGGCTCAGCGATCAGTTTTACGCGGGACAGAACGGGGTCCTGATAAATGATGTCGAAGAAGGCGCCCAGGCGGTTCACATCGTGCAATTCCCGCGCGAGTGTGGAGGCGAGATCGAATCGAAACCCGTCTACGTGCATTTCTTCGACCCAATAGCGCAAGCTGTCCATGATCAGCTGCAATACGCGAGGATGATTCATGTTGAGCGTGTTGCCGCAGCCGGTGTAGTCCATGTAGTAGCGTGGATTGTCGTCGACCAAGCGATAATACGCCGCGTTATCGATGCCGCGGAAGCAGAGCGTGGGGCCGAGATGGTTACCCTCAGCGGTGTGGTTGTAGACTACGTCGAGAATGACTTCGATACCTTCGTTGTGCAACGTCTTTACCAACGTCTTGAATTCCCGCACCTGCTCACCGCGTTTCCGGGAATGCGCGTACCCGATGTCGGGCGCGAAATATCCGATCGAATTATAGCCCCAATAGTTCGTAAGTCCGCGATCGTGCAAATATTGATCGCGGACGAAATGATGGACGGGCAACAACTCGACGGCGGTCACACCGAGGCTTGTCAAGTGATCCAGAACGGCGGGCGATGTCATGCCTAAGTACGTCCCACGCAAGGCCTCCGGCACCTCGGGGTGGCGGGCGGTGAGCCCCTTCACGTGCACTTCATAGATCACCGTCTCGTCCCAGGGAGTGCGCAGGGGCTTGTCGGCGCCCCAGGTGAACGCAGAATCGACGACGACACTTTTGGGGACGTCGGCGGCATTGTCCCGATCGTCGATCGACAGATCGGCTTGTGGATCGCCGATTCGATAGCCGAACATACGCCCATCGGTCCATTGCACATTGCCGGCAACAGCCTTCGCATAAGGGTCTATGAGCAGCTTAGCGGGGTTGAATCGATGACCTTGCGCCGGATCGTGCGGGCCGTGGACACGGTATCCGTAATGCTGGCCGGGAAAAATTTCCGGCAAATACATGTGCCAGACGTGATTGGTTTGCTCCTCGAGTGGAAGGCATACGGATGGTTTTGGATCGTCGGCGCGGTCGAACAAACAAAGTTCCACCTTGGTCGCATTTTCTGAAAATAGCGCGAAATTTACGCCTTGACCGTCCCAGTCGGCACCTAACGGGAACGGATGTCCCGGCCATGTACGCATGCCGCGACCTTAGCAAGAGGGATGGTAAAGATGACACAAGGGAAAACCCTGGAAAATGTGTTTTACGGGACAGCTTATACGGGCAGTATCGGTATCGACAATGCAAAGTGTTTCCGGGCAGCACGAAGATAACGCCTACCGGTGTGCGTTCATGGCTGACACCCGTCGATCGGAAAAGAGAACATTGCAATGCGCACCGAGTTCCGGCGATGATCGGAAGATTGTCGATAACAGAAGGAGGAACGATCATGAATTGGGAAAGGCCTTCAGTTGTGGAAATAAAAATGGACGCCGAGATCAACTCGTATCAAGATGATTTTCGAGACGTCCCCGACGTGAAGGAACCATCGACGGAGACGCCGATCATCACCACTCGTCAAGAATAGCAATGGATGGATGTGATGTACCTTCGCATTCTAGGGTCGGCGGCCGGGGGCGGATTCCCACAGTGGAACTGCGCCTGTGTGAATTGCGGAGGCATGCGGAACGGGCTGATCGCCGCGAGTCCTCGGACGCAGGAATCTGTCGGCCTCAGCGCGGACGATGGTAACTGGTTTCTCATCAACGCCTCTCCGGACATTCGTGCTCAGATCGAAAGTTTTGGCCCCCTCCATCCTCGTCAATCGCGTTCTACGCCGATCCAAGCCATCTTTTTGACCAACGGAGATCTGGACCACTGTTTGGGACTTCTCTCGCTCCGGGAGAATCACCGGCTCGTCCTGTATGCGACCGACTCTGTGCGTCGCGGATTCACCGAAGGCAACGTCTTGTATCGAACGCTCCAGCGTTTCACCGAACAGGTCACGTGGCGGACACTAAAACTCGATGTTGAGGAACCGGTGTTGCATGCGGACGGAAGACCATCGGGGTTGACGGTGACAGCTGTGGCCGTTCCGGGCAAGCTCCCGATCCATTTGGAAGGACTCGTATCATCCAGTGAAGCGGACGTGAATGTGGGACTTCGATTTCGCCAATCGACCAATGGGGGAGTGCTGGCCTATTTTCCTGCCGTCGGCCGGATCACGTCCTCAGTTCTCAACGCGCTCGAAGGAGCGGGTTGCGTCATGTTCGACGGGACGTTTTGGTCGAGCGATGAACTGTCCGCGCCTGGCTTCCTTGCAAAATCGGCGGAAGATCTCGCACATTGCTCTGTCGGTGGATCGGCGGGAAGCCTTTCGGTGCTTTCGAAGATTGCCGCTCCCCGCCGGGTGTTCATCCACATCAACAACACCAATCCGATGTTACGAGAGGATTCTCACGAACGGAAGTGCGTTGAGGCGGCAGGATGGGAGGTCGCATGGGACGGAATGGAGATCCGATTGTGATGATGAAGGAGGATCACCATCGGGATCGGCTCTCACAGGATGCCTTTATCGAATGGCTCAAGCGGGAAGGCTCTCGCCGTTACCATGACCGCCATCCGTTCCATGAGCTCATGCACAATGGGAATTTGACGAAGACACAGCTCCAACAGTGGGTACTCAACCGCTATTACTATCAAACACGGATTCCCATCAAGGATGCCCTCATTGTGTCGAAATCCGAGGATCCGACTTTTCGGCGGATGTGGCTCCGTCGCATCCGGGACCATGACGGTGAACAGGAGGGAGAAGGCGGACTCGCCCTATGGCTCGAGTTGGCGCGAGGCGTCGGTCTCGACGCCGACGATGTGAGGAGTTTCCGATACGTCCTCCCGGGAGTCAGGCTCGCGTGCGACGACTATGTCCGATTTGTCCAGGAGGCTCCGCTTCTTGAGGCTGTGGCCTCCTCGCTCACGGAATTGTTTGCCCCTTCCCTCATGGCGCGGCGTCTCGAAGCGTGGAAGCAACATTATCCCTGGGTGCGTTCGGAGTCTCTGGAGTATTTTCAGTTGCGTATCGCTCGTGCAACGCTTGATTCGAACCAGGCCGTCGAATTCGTGGTTCGGCACGCGACCAGCTATGCTCATCAAGAAAGCTGTGTGAGGGCCTTGGCCAAGAAGGCCGACATTTTGTGGACCATGCTCGATCACCTCTCTATGGCGTATGTCGAAACGGGATCAGACCGAAAGCGAACTGCTCATGATTCTCACCACCGTCAGACCTCGGCTTAGTCTCAAAGTACGCCTTCGGTTCGATCGGCGTACCGGTCGCCACCTGCTCTTGTACCCTGAAAGGGGACTCGAACTGAACGACACGGCCACGGCAATTGCGCGTCTGTGCACGGGTGAATGGACGGTCGATGATATGGTGGATCATCTCACCCGAGTCTATGATGACGTAGCTCCTGACGAGATCAGACGAGAAGTGTGCGGGTTTCTGGATGTCCTTGCCGATCGCGGCCTGCTTCAAAACATGTCATGAACAACGAGCATCGCCCGTATACATTGATTGCCGAACTCACCTATCGGTGCCCGCTTCGCTGCCCCTACTGTTCGAACCCGTTGGATCTGGCGGAGCGTGGGAACGAAATCGATACCGACACCTGGCTTCGGGTCTTTCATGAAGCCGAAGCACTCGGCATAGTTCAACTCAACCTCACGGGAGGCGAGCCGTTGTTGAGAGATGATCTGGAACTGCTCATCGAGGGAGCCGGCAAGCTCGACCTGTATACGAACCTCATCACGAGCGGAATTCCACTCACGTCCGAGCGGCTCTCTCGACTTCGCGCACTGGGGCTGGATAGTGTGCAAGTATCCATCCAAAGTGCGAGATCGTCCGTTTCGGACCGAATCGCCGGAGCGCCGTCGTTTCACCGCAAGCTCGACGCCATGCAGTGGGTCACATCGCTCGGAATTCCATTGACCATGAATGTCGTGCTCCATCGAGAGAACATCTCTGAAATCGAAGAATTCATCGCGTTGGCTGAACGTGTTTCCGCCGATCGGCTTGAGTTGGCGAATACGCAGTATCTTGGATGGGCATTGAAGAATCGCCTCGCGCTTCTACCCACTCTTGAGCAAATCGAGCAGGCGAGAATCGTTGCAGCTGAGGCCAAGATGCGCCTTCGTGGAAAAATGGAGGTGCTCTTTATCACGCCAGACTATTACTCCGAGTACCCTAAGTCCTGCATGGAAGGGTGGGGGCGTCGGTTCATCGTGGTCAATCCGGAAGGGCTTGCGTTGCCCTGTCATCTGGCGCATACGATACCGGGATTGCGTTTCGAGCGTGTCACGCAGCGCCGGCTCGCGGATATCTGGCATCATTCAGAGGGATTCAATCGATTCCGTGGCGACGAATGGCTGCCCGATCCTTGTAGGACCTGTGAGCGCCGGGCCGTGGACTTTGGAGGCTGTCGCTGTCAAGCATTTCATGTCATGGGAGATGCCGGTATGACCGACCCCGCCTGCTCTCTTGCTCCCGGTCATGGCCACATTGAGTCGGCAAGAGCTCAGGCCGGTCGCTTGGCTGGAACCCTGATTTTCTTCGATTATCGGACCAGTCGAGGCTGTTTTTCGCGATGACCCGGCGTATGAATGCCAATGTGATCATTTTGCTTGTGCTGTCCGTGTCTATCGGCCTGTTCGCGTTTGCAAGAGATCGTTCGTTGCCGTTGCAGGGACTCTATGCGAGCGGCCGGCTATTCGAAAGCGTCTGGATCGAATTGCTGTTGGGCTTCCTTCTTGCGGGGTTTGTCGATGTGCTTATTTCTCCGGCTCAGATCACCGCATGGCTGGGAACTGAGTCCTCGACACGCGGGATCCTTGTGGCGTGGATGGCCGGCTTAGTGATTCCTGGAGGACCCTATCTCTTGTTTCCCCTGGCAGCGAGTCTCTGGAAAACCGGGGTGCCGCCCGGCGCCTTGATCGCGTTGATTACCGCCAAAACCTTAGTCAGCCCCATTAGAATCCTGACCTATGAAGCTCCTCTGTTAGGGTGGCGGTTGACCATTGCTCGGTGTGTGCCTGCTCTCTTGGTTCCTCCGATTATGGGGATACTGGGACAGTGGATTTTCAATCTATTCGTGAGGAAGTCATCATGAGCACCAACCGCGTGAGAAAAAGCACAGTTAGGAATCGCATTGTCGGGGTGGTCTGCGCTTCGCTGATGCTGTTCCTTTTCTGGAATCGGAGCGAAGCCCGCCCAATTCTTCTCGATACGATCAAACTTCCTCCTGGTTTTACCATCGCCGTCTATGCGGACAATGTTCCGAATGCGCGGGGTATGGCGCTAGGGCAAGACGGCACCCTCTTTGTCGGGACAAGGGACAAAGGCGATGTCTATGCCGTGCTGGACAAGGACGGCGATCAGCGCGCCGACGAAGTGCTGACGATTGCTCGCGGGTTGCATATGCCGGTGGGCGTGGCCTATCGAAACGGCTCGCTCTACGTGTCCGCCGTCGATCGGATCTTACGGTTCGACGACATCGACGGACAATTGCAAGATGTGCCGCCACCGGTGATCGTCGCGGACCACTTTCCCAAAGAGACGAGTCACGGATGGAAGTTTATCGCCTTCGGTCCCGATGGGAAACTCTATGTGCCGGTGGGAGCGCCCTGCAATATCTGTGAACCCGATCCCGATCGCTATGCGCTCATCGGCCGTCTCAACCCGGACGGGAGCGGATACGAGATCGTCGCGCGTGGGGTCCGAAATTCTGTCGGTTTCGATTGGGACCCGAATACCCGTGACTTATGGTTCACCGACAATGGAAGGGATCATCTCGGCGACAATCAACCACCGGACGAACTCAACCATGCGGCAAAGCCGGGGCTGCACTTTGGTTATCCCTATTGCCATGGGAGAGCGATCTCGGATCCTCAGTACGGCCGCAAACATGCTTGCCAAGAATTCACGGCGCCTGCCGCCAATCTGGGCCCTCACGTCGCCTCCCTGGGCATGCGTTTTTACACCGGCACCATGTTCCCGAAGGAATATCGGAATCAAATTTTTATCGCGGAACATGGATCCTGGAATCGGAGCGAGAAAAACGGATATCGGATCACACTTGTGTCGCGAGATGAGCAAGGACGAACGCGATATTCGGTCTTTGCAGCAGGATGGCTTCAAGGCCAACGGGCATGGGGCCGCCCTGCCGATGTTCTCGTCATGCCGGACGGCGCCCTGCTGGTCTCAGATGATTCGGCTGGCGTGATCTATCGAATCACGTATAGCGAACCCTAATCGTCATCGCGGCGTGCGTTCAGACTCGATAGCGCAGGAACAGATGGCCGCTTTGGGCCTGTTTCACGGACAGCAACGTTCCCCAGATCGCTTGCTCGGGGGACAATTCGAGCGGGCCGGAAAAGGCCGGTCGCTCTCCCGTCCGGCTTCGTCCGACGATTTGCGGAGCCATGGTGAGAAACAATTCATCGAGCAGTGATTGTCTCAGGAAAGCTGAAAACAACGTCGGTCCTCCTTCATGGAGGAGAAGCTTCACTCCGTACTCGGCATGGAGCAGCGCGACCATATTGGATGGATCGAGTGCCGCGTCGCCTGGAAGAGCGTGGACCATAGCCGGTAACGTGGCTCCGTATCTTTGATGCAAACGCGCGGCGCCTTGTTCGGTCGTCAGCACGAGGCTCCGGATCTCTTCATGCCTAAACAGTGGTTCGTCCAGGTCGACATGGCCTCTGCCGCTCACGACGACGTTTAGAGGATGGAGAGAGTCCTTACCCACATGTTTGCGAAATGCGTGAAACTCCTTCTCGAATGTGGGATGCACGCAGCCCGCAGTCCACACATGCCCGGGCGCGTTTCGAAACGTGTCCTCTCCGAACATGACCGCATCGGCATAGGCGCGCAACATCCCCATGATGAACGCGTCTTCTTCATTCCTCCCGCTGATGTCCGCGCCTCCCGATTTGCCGGGAATCTTCAGTGAGACGATGCCGTCCAATGTCTGGACAAAGTTGCCGACGATCAGCGGCCTGCTCGATGAATCGCTGAAGAACAGTTCGCCATCATAAGCTTCCCGCAGGATCTTCGTTAGACTAGGAGCGGGTAGAGCTCCGGTTCCATCGTATAGTGTTCTAATTTCCAACATCTCTCCAGTGTGAGATCAACTGCCGATATCCATCCCTTTACTAAACCCATGGTGCTGCTGCTATCGGTACTAGGATTTTGCCGAGCAGGAGAGTCAGCCGATAATGGAGGTCATGAGCACTATGTCTTCTGGCTGCCGAGGAACGTCACAACATGGCCTTGCAGCGCGGCGACAAAGCGGTGGAAGGTCAAGTCCGGAAGGGGTTGTGCGATTTTGGTTTTCGGTGAGTTCGTTGCCATCAAAAAACTCTGGACTGCTGCTTGTAACCGTTTGTCAATGTCCAAGCGTCGCCTCCAGCGTGCCGGCGCTGACTCCATACAGATCCAGCGTTATGTGGGTTGCGCGGGCTTTATCCCGGCGTCGGAAAGCTTCCCGCAGTTCATTGCGCTGTAGTTGTGACAAACTCTGAGGAACAGGAACTCGAATTCGGCGTAGATACTGCGCTTGAAACCGCAAATAGCCACCCCGCATGCGAACTCCATAGGATTCGACGAAAAACCGGCCGATCCGCGACATCAAGAGGCCGCCAAGCACCTCGATGGAGTCAGCAGGGGAAGTTGGATTCCTCCTGGTGCGTCTGGTGAACTCGTTTGTCCAATCGCCACTGGATCTCCGGCGTGCAAGAAAAATCAGTGGATAGTAGCTTTTCTCCAGCCCTCGTTCAAGCTCATCCATTTCTCACTCCGGATCCTGGAGCAGTTGCACTCGTCTGTTGTTCTGGAAATCATTAGGTGATGATCTGCATAGTAGCGTGAGACCGGGAATATCGGTAGAAATAGAATAGGATTCCCGAAGAGAAATCGGTCGGCTTCTTGAGAAATTTATGCGTCGAGAACAATGGAAACCGTCTCCTCAAAGCTCATCATATGCGTACTGCCATACGCATACGGACGGCAGGGCTGTACGGGACAAAAATGTCACCGAAGCACACTAGGGGTTCATACACCCCATATCTACATCAATTATCCAGGTAATACTGGGGGATGCCCCAGTATCATCGCCATTCGGTTTGCGATATAAAATAGCCTAGATTGGGTGGTTTCCATCATTTGAACGTATCCGCCTTGGTTTAGATTGGTTCAGAATGGCAGATGTACCGACCATTGTTCGATCCTGGACAGCTTCTTTCTTCTGCCTCACAGTCCTCGGCACAGGACTGAATTGGTATTTCACGCCATTGATGTCGTTCGCTGCTGTGCCTCTTCAAGAAAACCATCCCGTGCTTTCTCCTCCAGCGCTGGATAGTGTGTGGACAATCGATATGAAGGGCGACAAGCTCATCGCGTACAGCTCGATGTCTCCAAGAGGAAAGGATGCGTGCTTTTCAATAGAGGACGGATTGAGCCCGCGAAGATTTGACGGTAAACGCGATTTGCTCTTGCCGTTGACGACAGTGTGCGTCGGCTTGCCCGCCGCCGTTGATGAAATCGGCTGGTCGGGGTACGAAGCTCAAGGAGACCACGCCAGATCAGTCGGGAACTGGCCGGAGGCGGAAACGGCATACGGGGAGGCGGTCGGGCTGTTGGATCGGATTGCCGACAAGGAAATCAATCAAGACCTGGCGGCTCTTCTCAATAAATTGGGCGCCATGCGGTTCAAGCAAAACGACTTCACCGGCGCGGAAACGGTCTTTCGTCGGGCACTGACGATCTACACGTCCGCCCGCGGAGCCGATGATCTTCATGTGGCTGATACTTTGGATCTGGTCGCGAGCGCATTATTTGAACAGCCGCATGACCGTGCATTAGCCGGTCCATTATTCTATCGCGCCTGGGCGATCCGCGACGGGACGTTGGGGCCGAACCATCCCGCCATTGCGGACAGCCTCCACCACTTGGCCGTTAGTTTATACCCCGACAACGTATCACTCGCGATCCCTCTGTTCCTCCGTTCGAAGGAGATTCGAGAAAAGGCCTTTGGCCACGACCATCCGTTGGTCGCGAACTCGCTCAACGCGATGGCTCGGCTCTATGAAAGGCATAAGCGTCCGGATCTCGCCATCCCGCTCTATCAAGCTGCGTTGACGATACAAGAAAGGGTATTCGGACCAAACGCGTCCGAGACGCTGCAGACCCGTTCCAGTTTGGGTATGGTTCACGGATGGAAGGACCATCTCCATGAGAATGTGAACAGCCAGTAAATCCTTCTTAGGCTGCCGTCGCCATGGCGATAGCCGACTTCAACTCCACTTTCAGGCAATTGGAGAGCAGAATGTCGTTCCGGCTGCGCATCGGCTCACCGACAGATGTCGAGTCAGTATCGCTCTGGTGCAGGCTCATGCCGATCGGCCTGTTTTTGCGGAATCACTCCTCCTTTAGGATCTGTACCAGTCGGCCTGGGGGTCAGGTCTGTCCCCTTGGAGGCCTCCGGTGTCGAGGGATGACCGGGAGTCCAAGCTGAGCACCCATGGATGCAAAATGAAAAGATCAGGCCCGCGAGCATGATGCCGCGCCTAGTTGGTAAAGAGATCATTATTTCTCCTTGATTTAAACGAAATTAAGCGGAAACGCACTCTCGCTCCAGGCTATCGCGCTTATCAACGTTGAACCCTATACACCACCTTCAGATCGAGGGCGCTGATGATCCCTATTTACAGCGAGTATTGTCAAGGTTGTCAGCATGCATTGCTTTCTCATGACATCTTCCTATCATGAACGACTCTTGTCCACTGGGGGCAGGAAGTCTGTCTATAAATAGATGGACCGCCGCTACCTGTCCCTTACATCGTACTCTTCAGACGGATCTCCGGCAAGTCGGAAATTCCTTGGTTCTCATCAAGGAGAACAATAAATGGGTCTGACCAACGACTTGACGCCCGGTCGGACGGTCCCGACCACGGCGCTTTCTTTTTGTCATCGAGATTCACCTACTTTTATTCGTTGCCTGATCGATGTCACCATCCATGAGATAAAGGCTTGATGGTATTGTCGAAGTCCAGTGTGAGCTTGTCAGTCACTCGTACGGGAGCGAAATGCCAGGACGAGCCCTCATGCTAAAGCCCGACGATGCCGGCAAAACAACGCGCCGACCTGTCCTTGTCATGCACGGGACGATCGTACGGTTGAGTTCGACGGTCAGGAATGATCTCCATCGGTATTCAATGTTCCCTGTCCTATGAATGCTGCCAGTTCCCGCATGCTCTGCTCAAAGCGTGCTTTCCAATCTGACTGGAAGGCAAAATGCGCGGGATTCTCCAGGGACTGACGATAAATGTGGAGGGTCGACTGTGCCCATGCCTTGGCGGCATCTACGCCATCTCGCGTGCAAAGCATTGTTAACCGCATCTGTTCGCTCATCGTGCTGTCGTAGCAAGATCGAGTCAGGTTAGTATCCGGCTACTTGTCCTCTAGTCAAACAACGATCATTCGACGATCCAACTCGCAGAATCCCTAGCGGCAGGGAGAGTCGGGGAGACGCTCTTGCAGATCGGCGTCAAAATAGTGATGGAGAATAGAATACGTGAATCGGCGAGTTGTAATTGAATAGCCGCGCGATGTTCAGTTAAAGATGGATCCCATGCCCATATACCGCCGTTTGGCGGTCTCCAGCGCCCACGGGAAGAGGCTGTAGAAATAAGTGGCATTTTTGCCGCTAAGAAGGCGCCACCCACCAGGCAGTTGGGAGACCAGGCGGTGCGCCGGGACCTTCCAACTCGGGGGCAACATTTGACGGCGCAACCATCCCGGCACATGGTGCCGTATCCATCGCATGTAGTCTTGCATGGACTCATTGGGAAGGAACCCCTCGTGGCGCTTCCAAAGCTTGACCGTGGCTGCGTTCTTTCGTCGGCCGAAGAGCTCACGTTCAACGCCGGCCTCTTCGACGATTCGTCGACAGATCGGACGGTCATAATCGCCGCCCACACTCCAGGGTTTCATCCCCTCGCCGGTTGAAATGCGATGGATGCGCTCGATGTTTCTCACGCCGAAGAACGGCACGGGACAATGGATGAATCCCACCCATAAGCGCCATTCGGTCAGAGATAGTCCGGACGGCGGTCCGTTGCGAACGATATCCGGCGTCAGATCGTAGTCGCCGGTGCCCCACACCGTGTCCCCGTGATGTCCGGTCAGCAAGACTCGTCCCTGTAAACATGATCGCGCCGCAACGAAGTGCATCTCTTCTCCATAGGCGTCGGCAGCCAGAAACGGGATTTCTGAGAATGGATCCTGTCGCCATGCTGTCCGGTCGAGCACGATGGAACTCAGACCCAGGCAGGCCGCGATCGTCTCGCCGCTATCGGAAGAGCCTTCTCGTCCCTGGTGGAACGTCAGCACCTGCGCGTTGCCCATTGTGCGGGCCAGCGTCGCAACAGTGGACGAGTCATACCCCGTGGAAAGTGTTCCCAGGGGCAGATAGTGCCACCGGCGCAGTGGGTCCACCATATTTCGATTGATGGCGCTGAGCGATGTTTCCAAAAATCGTCTGTACTCCTCGAAAGTTCCGAACGTTCTATTCCCAAGCGGCTTCTCTGTCACGTCGAGAGAGTGGCCGCCCCATCGAAGATTGTGAAAATAGGTCAGACGGAGAGGCCCCCGGGTCGTTTGAAGGAGATCTTTGTATTGTCGAAGACCCGCTGCAATCGAACGGAAGCTCGAACAGTACTCCTCCGAGAAGGGATCGACGGAAAGATTCAATACGGCGCAAAGCGCGACCAGAGAGTTTGAGACGTACGCATGTTTTCCAACCTGTATAGAAACCAGGCGGTCGAGAGTGGAGCCGGAGGACACAAACGTGACGGTTCCTTGTGACACTCGACCGCCTGATCCAAACACGAGATCGGTGTGATCAAAGCCACCGTCTCCGAACGGTCCAGGCCATACCGCTTCGGCAAACCAATCCTGTGCAGTTTCGACCCGGCTGCCATGCGCGAGCACCACCTCGGTGTCGGAACACTGTGCCACCCAGGCCAACGGCGGCCATCCGAAGACGTGCCTGAATCGGATCTGAATGCCCATGTATGCTGCGATAACACTGCACCTCGAATGACGTCAATCATTATTCGACGAGTGTGGAGCGCCATGGATTTCGTGGTTGACAACGGAGAGTATCCGATCGTACCGGGTGGTGATCGGTCGATAGTGTGGACGGTCCCGTTTGGACCATCGAGGCGGTACAGCTCCATGGCATCGAACGCTTGTTTCAGAGAGTCGACCAACTGCGACGCCTCCATGCAGGCTCGATCGCCGAACTTGAACTGCATCATCGTTCCGCCTGCGCAAGCTGGTCGGGGCTAAACCTCCACTGTGCTATAGCTCTGAGCCGTGATCGCGCCCAACCGCTGCATGAGCTCGAGCAGGTTCAACTCGTCCCAATGCTCGACGAACCTGCCGTCGCGCACGCGCCAGATATCGATGCTGCGCATCCGTATTGAACGGCCGGTTGCGGGGAGGCCGAGAAATTCCCCCTGGTGCGTAGCGCGGTACGTGAACCGACCGACGAGCGTATCCCCGTCGGCGAGCACGTCCTCGACGATCACCTCGGTGTCGGGAAAGGACCGCATCCAGCCCTCGAAAAACTCTTTGACGCCACGGAGTCCCGGTTTTACATAGGGATTGTGGTTGATGTAATCGTCCGCAATGAAATCGTCGAAGCGGTCTGTCTCCCCTGCGTTGAGCGCCTCGGCGTACTTGTGAGCTAACTCCTTAATGCTGGTTTGTGACATGTCTCATGCTCCTTTCAGTCGAGTAAGGGGCTCTGTCTGAGGTAGCGAGTTTTTGGTATGTTTCTATCATCTGGTCGCCTTTTCTATATTTCCCGTGGCAAAGCTGATGAAGAGCAACGTTAGGCGTGTGATCATCGTTCATACGTGACACAGAGAAGCCTTATAAAAGCGAACAAAAGGTGAGTTCGCGTCTTGCTGAGTCAAACAGATTCTGAGTGGCGATACAGCTAGGCAATCCTCTAGCACTCATAGGCACTGTGGCGATTATCCCCCGTTCAATAACAGGATGCTTGGTCCTCCTCCCTAAAAAAACCCGTCCTCATAACTGCGACATCCGGTCATGTACAGGCATCCTTATCGCTGTATCGATGCGCCGCTTCACTCCTTCCGGATCGTTGACGCCGCGAAATCGAAGGGCCGGCTTTCCATTCGATAGAGCAACGACCGTTCCGATACCCAGCAGTGACGCGATCGCCCCTTGCCGGATTTCCGTCCGATCGATCGCAGACAGCTCTACCGCATTAATCTCATGATCTGTATAGCCGTTCCGAACAGCAAGGCGAGCCAGGCTGATCTCATAGTGCGCCCAGTGCCGTAGGATCGCTGCAGTACCGAGTAGAACGATTGCTCCGACCGTCCAGTCGATCCATCCTGAAAACCCAAATCGCCAAAAGAGCCATGCCCGCCCGGCCACGAGCCCAGCCATGAGATACAGCCAACTGAACTGGCGCCAAGACGGATAATCGGCCCAGAGAATGGATTCCTTCACAAAAATTTCTCAGCGTTCGGCCATCAGCGATCAGCTTTAGTCAAACAGGTCTCCGAGGTGCGTGCAGCTAGGGAAATCTCTAGAACTTATTCGTGGCAGGTGATGTCTACGGAGCAGACATGTTCCCAGTAATTGGTATGCAGGACAAAAGTAATAAAGTGGTCAGACCGAGGTCAGATCACTTAAATCCGACGCTGATGTAATGCGATCGGGGCAGATAGTGCTTGTAAGCCCGGCATCATGATTGTTTCTTGTCTATCCACCCGTCCCTTGGTTCGCTTCCGGGCGTTCCGAGTGTTTCCGGTTCGGCCGTACAACTGAGGAAGTATCGGCGGAAAGCCGAATCTCTTCTTCTTCGTGACGTATCGTGAGTCCGCTGCCATTCTTGAGTGTATATCGGGTGGCGCCCTGGCTGATATCGACTTCGAGAGACTGCTCTTGGAAGGCCAACCGGAAGCGGAGACAATCCAAGGTATCCGGTAAGGCCGGACGGAAGCTCAATCTACCGCTATAGCCGCGCAGTCCCGCGAACCCATAGACGAACACCATCCATACTCCGCCCATGGCGGCAATATGGCAGCCATCTTTGACATTTCCGGCGACATCGCCCAAATCCATCAACGTCGCCGCTTTCGCATACGCCAGGGCCTTCGCCATGTCGCCGACCTCGGCGGCCATGATGCTTTGGATGCAGGGTGAGAGCGACGAGTCTCCGGTGGTGATGGGGTCATAAAATTCGAAGTTTCGTCGCTTCAGCTCCGGAGAGAACTCATGGCCGAGCAGCAGCATGGCAAGCACGAGATCGGCCTGTTTGATGATCTGATATCGATAGATGGTGAGCGGATGATAGTAGAGCAGCAGCGGATACTTCTCCGGCGGCACGTGTTTGAAGTCCCATGGTTCTTCTTCCAAAAATTTATCGTCTTGCGGAGTGATCTTCAGGCGTTCATCGTAAGGCACATACATGAGGTCGGCAGCCCGCTTCCAATCCTCCACCTCCGAGGCCTCCAGCCTGGTTTTGTGCTCCAGTACTGTGAATAAATCAGGCCGGCGTTCTCGCACCTGTTCGACCGTCTCGGCGGCGTATCGAAGATTCTCGCGGGCCATCAGATTGGTATAGACGTTGTTATTGACCATCGTACTGTACTCATCGGGACCGGTGACGCAGTGAATGCAGAATTTGCCTTCCTGGCGTAGCGAATAGAAACCGAGCGAGAGCCATAGCCTGGCGGTTTCGACCAACATCTCCACCCCTTCATCGAAAAGAAATTCCTCATCGCCGGTCGCCTGCACGTACTTTTTCAACGCATACATAATGTCGGCATTGATGTGATACTGCGCGGTCCCTGCGGCATAATACGCCGACGCCTCCTCGCCGTTGATCGTCCTCCACGGATACATGGCTCCTCGTTGATTCAACTGCCGCGCTCGCTCTCGCGCCTTGCCCAACATGCCATGACGGAACCGCAACAGATTTTTAGCGATCCGCGGCGCGGTATAGATCAAAAACGGCAAGACATAGATTTCGCTGTCCCAGAAGTAGTGCCCTTCATAGGCGGCTCCCGTCAGCCCTTTGGCCGGCACCCCCATGTTCCCTGCGCGACCTGCAGCTTGCAGAATGTGGAACAGATTGAATCGGATGGCCTGCTGGACGGCGCTCGTGGAGGCATTGGCTCGCGCCGGATTCGTCGTGACGGTGACGTCGCTTCGTTGCCAGAAATCTCCCATGTACCGCTCTTGCCCGGCAAGGAGAGCGGGAAACCCCTCGGCGACCGCCCGGTCCAGCGTACGTTCTGCGCGCGCGCACATCTCATCAGGAAGCGCCGTGTGGCTTGTATGATAAGCCATGTACTTCACCAGGGTGATCGGCCGGCCCGGCTTCGCATCGATGGTGGCGACCACGTGACCCGCATCTTCCGTGTAATGGGTCGTCCATGTCGCCTGGCAGGAAGTATCCAGAACATGATCGATCGCGCAGGAGAGTATCATTCCGCTCTTTTTCGTGGCGTGACACAGGACGATTCGCCGGTCTTTCGCATAGCTGATCCGGTGATGTAGGACTTTCCCGACAAACACTTTCGATTGCCTGGGATCATGATTGTCTCGCTTTAGTGGTGGCTCGTTCGCGATCATTTCGGAGGAGAGCACGACAGGAGCGGTCGCATCCAACATTGTCACCTGGTAGAAAATGGCAGCCAGATGGCGGTGCTCGAAGGACACAAGCCGGCGCGATGTGATCGAGACACGCTTTCCCGCCGGCGTTTCCCAGAGAATGTCGCGGTCCAGTGTCCCTGACTGCATATTCAATCGTCGATTGAAACTCCTGACATTGGCATGAGAAAGCCAAAACGGCTCATCGTCCACGTACAGTTTGATAACCTTGGTGTCGGTCGCATTGACAATCGTTTGCCCGACCGTCGCCAGGCCATAGGCTCCTTCGGGGTATACGATCGGCCAGCTCTCGTAAAAGCCGTTGATAAAGGTGCCGTTCTGACCGATCGGGCCTCCCTCTTCGAAGCAGCCTCGCATCCCGAGATAACCGTTTCCGAGCGCAAACATGGTCTCGCCTTGCTCGAGCAAGTCTGGCATGAACCGTTTCTCGATAAGGCTCCACTCATCCGGAGGGTAGATATGAGGCGGTGGGCGGAATTGAGGTCGATGGATCATGCAGTCACCGGGAGCGCAGTTCAGTCCGTTGCCGGCGGCGCGATGGAAGATTCGGTTTCCGGTTCCGACGGCAGCAGCTCGGCCAAATCGGCCACGACGATATCCGCCCCATGTTGTCGCAACGCGTCAGCCTGGTTCTCTCGATTCACGCCGATCACAAGACTGAAACCACCGGCCTGCCCGGCCTGGACCCCGGCTAAGGCATCTTCGATCACGATCGCCTTCGCCGGCGAAACGCCTACACGCCGGGCCGCTTCGAGAAACGTATCCGGAGCCGGTTTGCCGTGAAGATGAAGACGATCGATCTCATGTCCGTCGACACGCGTTTCAAACAGCGCGGTCAATCCTACGCTCTGGATGATGTCACGGCAGTGATGGCTGGACGAGACCACGGCTGCTTTCAAACCTGCGCTCCTTGCCGCGCGAAGATACCGCACGGTGCCTGGGTACACGGCCACGCCGGTCTCCCGTAAGCACCCGTCAAAGTATTCGTCCTTCTTATTCCCCAACCCATAGATCGTTTCCTGATCCGGGCCATCGTCCAGCGAACCGGGTGGAAGGGTCAGGTGACGAGACTGCAGAAAAGTCTTTACTCCGTCGTATCGCGATTTGCCATCCACATACAATCGATAGTCTCTTGCGGGATCGAACGGTTCATAGGGAGATCCTGTGCGAGCAGCAAGTTTCTTCAAATACTCGTCAAACAATCGCTTCCATGCGGCGGCGTGCAGGACGGCAGTCTTCGTGATGACGCCGTCCAGGTCAAACAAGACGGCGTCGAAATTCGAGAATCCGTGTCGGTCAGTCTGATTCATGTGAGGCATGGAGTCGGTCGCTCACAGGGCAGATGATGTCCGAGAGACGCGCATAGGGCTGCTGCAATGCGACGGGGGGGCACGATCATTCTGCTCGCCTCGCTCGGCTCGCTTCGACAGTTTGCGTGATGTATAAAACCAGATGTTCATCGCAGCAACCGCCGTCAACTTCGGTTTCTTCACCTCAACAGATCACCCCTGTTCCCTACAGCTAGGCAACCCTCTAGTAGGATGGCGGTAAACACTCCATTCATCCTTGGAGAGCCTCGGGACGAACGGAGCGGTGATTGAATGTACTGAGGGTTTCCGATCGTGCTGAGACCTGTCGAAGTACGCACATCGAGTTTCTCCACAACCTGCCTGAGTAGTTCGAATGAAGGGATCTTCATCGCGGGTTCATCGTTGCTTCATACATATTGGTTATGGTGCTTCCAGAAAAATCCTTAGTTCTAGGGTTGTACCGTGGGAAGCGAAAGCGTAGGATCTAACAGTTTCGTACACCAAAGCAATTCCGATCTGGTTGCCGACTCCATGGCGGATGGTCTGGCAAAGGGTTGTACTCAACCGAAGCCTGTTATGGGCAACTGTCCCGCAAGCGGGTCGAATCCATCTTCAATCAACCATCTGCGTCGCTTCTTAGAAAGCCTCACCGGTTACGGTGCATGGGAATGGAACATCGCCAGCGGGGATGTTCAATGGTTCGGCACCCATGAGGGGTCGGCCGACTCACGGCATGCGCGGGACAACGACCACATCCAATCCTTCACGGACATTCTGCATCCGGATGACCGCGCGCGTGTATGGCAGAAGTTGAACAGTGTTATGGCACGGCGTGAAATACCGTATGCCGACGAATATCGATTCATGCATCCCGACGGCAGTGTGCGGTGGATCAGCGGCACAGGGCGGTTCTACTATGATGAGACCGGGAAACCCGTCCGTATGACCGGCGTCATACAGGACATGACCGAGCGCAAACAGGCACAGGAGGCGCTGCGCGAAAGCGAGGAACGATTTGCAAAAGCCTTTCGCACGAGCCCGCATCCGATCGGCATCACGGAGGCGGCGACGGGTCGTTGTCTGGAAGTGAACGACGCCTGCTTGCAACTCTTTGATTTTCGACGAGCGGAAGTGATTGGAAACACCACGTTGATGCTGGGCATCTGGCCGAATCAGGAAGATCGGGCACGGCTCGTTGAACGTTTGCAAGCCGGTCGGCCGATCCGCAATCTTGAGTTGAGTTTCAAGACCAAGATGGGCGACGTACGTCATATTCTCGTGTCTTCTGACTTGGCCGAGCTCAACGGAACGCTCTGCCTGATCACAGTCGGCAACGACATTACGGAACGCAAGCAGGCCGAAGCGAAGCTGCAGGAGGGTGAAGAGCGGCTGACTCTGGCGCAGGCTGCTGCGAATATCGGGTCCTTTGATTGGGACATTCGGGCGCAAACGATCGTCTGGTCGCGGGAGATGGAACGAATTTGGGGTCTGCCTGTCGGTGGGTTCGGAGGAACCTACGCGCATTGGCGACGACAGATTCATCCGGACGATATGAGTGAAGCTGAACGAATCGTTCGCCTGTCGTTGGAGAATCCGGAAATCTCCTACACGTATGAACACCGCATTATTCGACCCGATGGAACGGTTCGCTGGGTTCATGTGAACGCGACGACGCGGCGTGATACCGCCGGACGATCGATTCGCATGGTCGGAGTGAATTTCGACGTCACCGAACGTAAGGAGACGGAAGGGAAGCTGCGTGAGAGCGAACTGAGATTTCGAACGATGGCAGAGGCCGTGCCGAGCATGCTGTTTGAAACCGACGCAGCCGGCTTGAACACCTGGACGAGCGAGGACTGGTGTCGGTTCACCGGCCAGAGGCCGGAACAGGTGGCCGGGCATGGGTGGGTCGAGGCCCTGCATCCTGAAGACCGGGAGGCTAACCTCAGCCGATGGCTCCGCTGCATGGAGACCGGCGTGTCATTCGAGTCGCAACAGCGTCTGCGCCGAACCGACGGAAGTTACAGCTGGGTCATTGCCTGTGCGCTGCCTGTGCGGGACGAGAAGGGGATGATCTGCCGCTGGGTCGGGTCGGTGACGAACATTGATGCCATCATACGGGCGGAAGAGGAACAGGCCAGGCTCGCGGCGATTGTCGAAAACACCAGCGATGCCATCATCGGCCAAGATCTGCAGGGCACCATCACCAGTTGGAATAGAGCCGCGGAAACCCTGCTCGGCTACAAGACAGCTGAAGTCATCGGTCGACCGGTGACCCTACTCTTTCCACCAGACCGGTTGGAAGACGAGTTTACCATTCTCGACCGCCTCCGGAAGGGCGAATCGATCCGGCTGTATGAAACTGTGCGGCGGCGCAAGGACGGCCGTGATATCTTGGTGTCGCTGACCATCTCGCCGATCCGAGACAAGCAGGGCCGCATTGTAGGCGCGTCCAAGATCCTGCGCGACATCACCGATCGCAAACAGGCGGAAACCAAGTTGCGTGAGAGCGAGGCGCGGTTCCGCAATGTGTTCGAGCATGCAGGGACGGGGATCGCCATTGTCGACCTCGATGGGCACTTCGTGCAATGCAATCCGGCCTTTTGTGCGATGCTGGGCTATGCCAAAGACGAACTCCTGCGCGTTAACTTTTTGGAGTTGGTCCACGTGGAGGATCGTGATGTCAATCTTGCGGAGACCAAGCGGCTCCTCACGGGAGAGCTGCCATATTTCGAAATCGAAAATCGGTATGTGCATAAGAAGAATGGAGATCCGGTCTGGGTCCGCAAGTTTATCTCGCTCCTGCGGGATGATGCAGGGCGACCGAAGTATGGACTTGTCCTGACCACGGACATCACTGAACGGCGCAAGACCGAGCAAAAATTGCGTCAATCGAAAGACCATCTGCAGCACTGGGCTGTTGAATTGGAAAAGGCGGTGAACGAGAAGACCGCGGAACTGATGCAATCGCAGGGACGCCTGCGGGCGCTCGCCAGCGAGTTGAGTTTGGCTGAGCAGCGCGAACGCCAACGGCTCGCCGCCGAACTGCACGATCACCTGCAACAACTGCTGGTGCTCGGCAAGCTGACCATCGGGCAAGGCAAGCAGTCCGCCGTCGGTAGTCCCGGATGCGAAACCGCCCTCAACCGCGTGGATGACATCTTATCGGAAGCGTTGAGCTATAGCCGCACACTCGTCACTGAACTCAGCCCGCCGGTGTTGCGCCACCATGGCCTTGCTGCCGGGCTCACATGGCTCGGGACATACATGAAAAAGTATGAACAAACGGTGACGGTGAAGGTTCCGAACGGGAAGGAGATGCGACTACCGGAAGACCAAATAGTCTTATTGTTTCAATCCGTGCGCGAACTCCTGATCAACTCCTCGAAATATGCCGGCACCGGCCGAGCGACGGTCACTATGGAATCGGTTGATGAGGGCCTGCGCATCACCGTGAGCGATGACGGAGCAGGTTTTGATCTTGCTACTGATGGCACTGCGGGAATTCCTAGTGGCGGGCTTTCCTCCAAATTTGGTTTATTTAGCATACAGGAACGAATGCGGGCATTGGGCGGATCATGTATCATCCAGTCAGCCTTGGGACAGGGAACCACTGCCACGCTGGTGGTGCCCTTGGCAGGGGACGCCGAGGATAAGTCCTGAGTCCTGTGGAGCGGCTGTTGTCCGAGAAGCGATGAGGGCTGAGGAGGCCGGAAAAGGACGGTTCATGGTGCAAGTTTTGCTGGTGGACGATCATGCGATGGTACGGCAGGGTCTTCGTTCCGTATTGGACGCCTATGACGATCTTCACGTCGTCGCAGAAGCTCGGGATGGTGCGGAAGCGATAAAGCTCGTCGAAGACCTCCATCCACGTGTGGTGGTGATGGATATCAATATGCCGAGAATGAACGGGATCGATGCTACGGCACACATCAAGAACCACTGGCCGGAAACGACCGTCATCGGAATCTCGGTCAACATCGGTGACGATAACAGTGACGCGATGAAACGAGCCGGAGCCGCCGCTGTGCTTCCGAAAGATACCGCGGTCGATCAGCTGCATAATGCGATCGTCCAGGAGGTCGGCGTATCCACCGACAAGCGTATCTCACCCGATTGATCATCAGGGCCGCGGCGTACCGTGCGTTGACCGTCTGATCATGCCCGCCATAGGAACGTTCTCCTCGCTTCCCTCATGGGATCAACTCCGAACGCAACGACTCGGCCATCCGGCCTTCCTCTATGAGGATCAAAGCCCATTGCCTCAACCTCAATAAACTCGCATAGATGCCGGACGCAACATTGGTGCCCATGCGTGTGTTTACGTTTACCTAAGACGGAAGGTTGTTCACGAACAAGTTGTTCGGTGTACGGAGACAATGTGTCCGCTGATCATTTACGCAAGGTTGTTCTCGCGTCCCGAGCGCCCTGCAAAAACGCGAGGAAATTAGTCGATGACCGCGCCATACGATCGTCTCATCACATGGTATGACCCTTGCGCAGGTCTAGAGGGAGCGGGATCTGTAATTATTTAATAGTAGCTTGGCATGATCTCAATCGGGAGTATGTCATCATGAAGAAATGGATCATATTTGTGTCCTGCATAGTAGGAATTTTCGGCTCCATTGCATTGGTGCTGTCTCTATCGGGTATGGCGGTGCACTGGCAGGTGCTCGGCTACTGATGCGCGTATCACTGCGCAATGAAGGGACAGGGATGTTGCAAAACTTCGTGACAAGGGATCTTTCCAGTGGGACGTGACCGAGCAAATTGCGATAAATAGCTTTTTTGTATCAATTCGGGATCACCAAGAAGGAAGCCATGAAACAGTTTCGGCGTGTTCGAGACATCTCCGCATTGACACTGTATGCCGTCGATGGCCAAGTAGGATCAGTGCAGCAGCTGTATTTCGACGATCAAAACTGGAAGGTCAGATATCTGATTGTAAACACCGGCGGTTGGCTCTCGGGGCGGAATGTACTCATTGCGCCTATTGCAGTGGCCGGCATCGACGATGCCGGTGCCTCCATGCGGATCAATCTGCGAAAAGACCAGATCGAGCAGGCGCCGTCGATCGAAAAGGCGAAGCCGATCTCACGCCGGTACGAAGAAGCCTACCATGAGTATTTCCAGTGGGCGCCGTACTGGCAACCCGAATCGACCGTGTTAGGAACTCCGATACCCTATTCCGAGCGGCCGACGATGAGATTGAACGAGCCGATCTTCTCGGAATCGCCTGAGAAGTCCCATCTCCGCAGCAGCGCGGAGGTGACCGGCTATGGAATCCACGCACAGGATGGAGAAATCGGCCATATCGAAGATCTGGTCATCGACCACGAGGATTGGATCGTCAGATATGCAGAGGTGGACACGAGGAATTGGTTGCCTGGCAAAAAAGTGTTGGTGCCGACCGGCCGCATCGAGCAGATCGATTGGCAAAGCCGGTCGGTCACCATGTCGCTGACTCGGCAGGCCATTCAATCGGCGCCGGCGTATGATCCCTCGGTGCTCATCACGCCGGATTATGAAATACAGGTCTTCGAGCACTATGGGAAAACGGCAACGTGACTTAACTCAACAGAAGGAGATCAACTCAGGATCACAGAATTCAAGACGAGGACAGAACTGTCCACTGCCAAGTCGTCGCTACGCTACTTGCCTCAGTCCGATATTCGCACAGAGTACGGATCTATCGTGCTCTCCGGTCGGCTCACCTGCGCGCTTCCACTGATCGGGCGAGTCTTCGAGAAGTGTTTGACAGAAGCATATTGTGCTATCCGACCACGGAAGAGACTTCAATACTATCCTGCGCAAATGAAAGAGCGATAGAGCAGAGTCATGCTCTATCTGCGCGGTTGTGCTTTCGTGATGAATCTTAACAAAGACTAGGTGAATGATTTATGCCATGCAATTATGGCGTGGCGGCTATTTTGCACAACGTCATACATCATCATCATCATCATCATCTATCAAGATACATCGAGAGGATTTCCATGGCAGAGATTTTTGTATTGTGGATATTGGGCTTGATTGTGATTGCCATAGGATGGGGAGTCATTGATAAAATCGCCGGTCCTATTAAAGCGATGGCTCAATCGGTGCGAACTCCGGAACGGAGCAGGCGTTTGGAAATTGTGGTCGCGAGTCTGTTAGCGTTCGCTGTCATCGCGATCATGGTGGCCGCAGCGGATCATAATAGTGTGGGAGAGGGAACGGGCTTGCCGGCGCTCTTGATATGGGCCGGTGGTCTTTGGCTGATCCCATTTTGGTTCGATGTCGTGAGGCATTACTGGCTTCTTTCTCTCGTCATCGCCGTCATTCTGCTGTTACTCTGGATCGGGAGAGCTTCTCATTCCTCAACACGAATGCCTGCCCAAACGAATGTCTCGACTCAGGGGCAGGACACATCCACGAGCGTGACCGGCCTTGGGTTCCTCTTTTGGATCTTCTTGATCGGCCTCACTGTTGCCGCCATTGCCCGATACACATCCACGTGGAATGCCGCTGCCCTTAATTCATGAACTACGCCTCTCTACGTGTAGGCTAGCAGGTTGTTGAACGAGTCCTCCGGCAAGGTAGGATGTCCGGTCTCGCCCTCGCCCCCTTCATCACTTCCAATTAGTCTCCCTCTATTCCCCATCAGAAGAATAGTCGTTTGGCTTTTACACATTCGGATGTGCAATAGATTGCCCGCCGTTGCGCAGATGCAGATGAAGAGGGCGGAGCCAGGCAACAACGGGTGGAAACCTCTCGTCTATACCGATGGGTACCTCCTGTTGGAAGAACACGGATTGATCGGGGATAGAACGTCTACCGCATCGGTCGGGAGGGACGGCGGCATCTCGTGGCTGTGCCTGCCGCGGTTCGATGCCGCGCGATTCGACTCCGAGCATTCCAGGTGGGAAGGATACCCTGTTGTTTCGGTCTGGCGTCGATCTCAAGGAAAAGTGGGAGCGGGGTATGAACAAACTCTATTCATACAACCGAGATAGTTTCTCCTATCGAGGGACAAGTTGTTCCTTCTGGCAGAGATCATGGTGACCAGCTTCGTTTCATCGCATAATTGTTTTCTCCACAAGATCCGGCACTTCCAGCTCTTATCAGATGCCTGTGGCGGTATCCAACCGAAGGAATCGGTATTGCATGGTCAGTTTTGAATATCAGGTGGTCGAATTGTCGAAGAGAAAGAGAGGTAGTCATGAAGCGCGCAAGTCTTGCGTTGAGTATTGCTCTGTTATGCCTTGTTGCAAGCGCATGTCAGCGCACGGCGGATGTCATTCCCGATAACTTGAAGGGACGTGTCGATCGAGATCTCCGTTACTCCGACATCAAGGACCATCCTGAGACCTATCGAGGAAAGCTTATGCTGGCGGGCGGCAGGGTGTTGTCGGCAAAGCGGACGCAACAGGGGATAGAACTCACTGTGCTGCAGATTCCATTGTCCGCAGAGTTGATTCCTGCCGGGCCTGACAGCGAGACGAAAGGCCGGTTCGTCATCATCGATCGCAAAGATCAGGTGCCGGATCCGGCGGTGTTTGATGACGAAAAGAAACGCGTGACCGTTGTGGGAGAAGTGCTGGGCTCGACCACTATCAAGATCGACGATGTTCAGCAGCAGGTTCCTGAGCTGGCCGTCAAGCATATCACGATCTGGGATTGGGATCATAGGAACGCCGGGTATGGTCCGTACTATGGCTACGGGTATCCCTATGCATGGGGATACCGAGGGTACTATGGTTATCCCTTTTATTGGTAGTATACGAAGCTGCGCCCGATCGACGCTCCAGTGGACGGATCGCGCGTTGTACATTTTCTCAACTGTTCAACAGAGGCTCAGATCGTGTTGATCGAGTGAACCATTGACTTGATACCTGGTTCGATTCGACACGTTATCGACAGGAGGAAGTAGTGCAATGAAAGTTCAGCATATCGTGATGGGCTCGGTCCTGTTGCTTTTGACTGCATGTCACCATCTGAAAGGAGATGAGATACCCTCCAGAGGCGAGGAAAATATCGCAGATGCGATCAACGCCGGTGGCCAGCAGGGATTATCGAATATGGAGGACCTGGGTAGGAAGAGCATCAGTCAAGCCAGGGAACAGCAATGAGGGCATTAGGCGCTCTTTGCGGAGATGCACATATCAAAAATTTGGTGAACCGGCCGGAACTTGAGCTGGTGGCCGAAGTGAGATTTGAAGAATGGACGTAGGAAGGGCTCTTTCTCCAAGCTTCATTCGTGGGCGTGCACTAACTGCGTTTGCGATCGAACCATAGAAACAAGACGGGAAGAACGAGGAGGGTCAATCCGGTCGAAGTCAAGAGGCCGCTGATGACGACGACGGCGAGCGGACGCTGCACCTCCGATCCGACGCCTGTGGCCAGAGCGAGAGGCGTCAACGCGAGCAGCGCCACTGTGGCGGTCATGAGGACAGGGCGTAGCCTCAACATACAGCCACGGGCAACCGCCTCCTTCAACGACGGGGTGTCGTCTCTCAGTTGATCGATATACGACACCAGCACGACGCCGTTGAGCACGGCGACCCCGAACAAGTTAATGAATCCAACCGAGGCTGGCACACTGAGATATTCTCCGGTCACCCAAAGCCCGACGATACCGCCGATGAGCGCCAACGGAAGATTGAGCATGATCATCGTCGCGTATCGGAATGAGTTGAATGTGACGTACAGAAATAGAAAGATGATTCCGATTGTGATGGGAATGATGATCTTCAAGCGGGACATCGCCCGCCGCATGTTGTCAAAGGACCCGCCCCATATGATTTGATAGCTGGGCGGCAGTTTGAGTTTGGCGATCTTGCTCTGCGCTTCCGTGACGATGCTTTCGATGTCGCGGCCATACGTATTGAAGCCAATGTAGATGCGCCGCTGCAATTGTTCCCGGCTGATCAAGGCGGGGCCTTCACGGAGTTCTACTCGAGCGAGGTCGCCCAATGGAACGAGAGAGCCCGTCGTGGTGCGCAGTAAAATATCGCGAATGGTCTCGACGCTATTGCGGGCCGACTCGGGATAGCGCAAGGTCAAATCGAAACGTTTTTCGCCTTCGTAGACCTGTGTAGCCGCCTCCATGCCGATCGCCGTCGAGATGATTTCCTGGATCTGAGCCACATTGATGCCGTATCGGGCGATCTTCCCTCGGTCGATATCGATCGCCAAATAGACCTGCCCGAAGAGCTGCTCGATGCGGACATCGGCGACTCCTCGAATGTCGCTCATGATGGCGCTGATTTGCTCGCCGGTTTTGCGCAACACATTGAGATCGTCCCCCAAGACTTTGACGGTGGCCTCCGATCGGACGCCGGATAAGAGTTCATCGACGCGCTGTTGAATGGGTTGGCTCAGCAAGAACGTGGCCCCGGGAACTTTTTCGAGGCGTTTGCGCACGGCTTGATCCAATTCCGTCTTGGTCTCCGCCGTGGTCCATTCTTCCATCGGCTTGAGCGAAACGACGGGATCGCTCGCGTTCGGTTCCTGCGGATCGTTGCCGATCTCTGAGCGGCCGATCTTCGAGACCACCTTGGTGACCTCCGGAAATTCCATGACGGCCCGCTGCATATCCATTTCGATTTGTATCGACTCCTCCAGTGAGATGCTCGGGTGGCGAATGGTTTGAGGAGTGATGGCGACCTCATTGAGGATCGGGATGAATTCTCCGCCGAGAAAGGGGAAGAGCGCCAGGCTGCCGATCAATAACGCGCCGGCGCCGCTGAGGAGGATCTTGGGATGCGCCATGGCCCAGTCCAAGATGGGACGGTACCCTCGCTTGGCCCATCGCACCACAAAGGGATCAGCGTGTCCTCCTCCTCGTAGGAGCAAGAGGCAGAGCGCAGGAGACAACGTAAACGATAACAGCAGAGAAACGAACAGCGCCATCATGATCGTGAGGGCCAGCGGGCCGAACATTTTTCCTTCCATACCCACGAGTCCCAGGATCGGCAAGAAGGTCAGCGCAATGATCAATTCCCCGAACAGGCTGGGGCCTCGGACTTCCGCCACACCCTTCAAGACGATCGGGAGTCGGCGTTCGACGGACCGGCGATCGTCCTCCGAGGCTTCCGAGAGATGTCGCGAGACATTCTCGACTTGAATGATCGCGGCGTCGGTAATCATGCCCAAGGATATGGCCAAACCGCCGAGCGACATCAAATTGGCCGTCAGATCGTAGTACCGCATGACGATGAACGTGCCGAGCGGCGCGACGATCAGCACGATCGTCACGGCCAGGGCGCTGCGAATATCGCCGAGGTACAAATACAGGACGATCACCACAAAGATGATGCCTTCGATCAGCGCTTTGTACACCGTGTGTAATGCGGCATTGACCAAGTCCATGCGGTCGTAGAACGGCACGATGCGAAGGCCGCCCGGTAGAATATGTTTGTCGTGGATCTCATCGATTTTGTCCTTGACCGCTTGGACCACTTCCCGAGCGTTGCCGCCGCGCAGCATGAGCACCAGAGCGGACACGACCTCGCGAGAGCCGTTGAGGACTGTTGCGCCATGTCGCACGGCATGGCCGAACCGCACCTCCGCCACGTCGCGGATGTAGACCGGTGTGCCATGGACTTCCCGCAAGATGATGTTGCCGATGTCCTCCAAGGTATGGATCAGTCCGATGCCGCGGACGATATACTTTTCTTCGTCTTTTTCGAGGATGTTTCCGCCGGCATTGGCGTTGTTCTTCGCGACCGCCTGGAAGACGTCGTGCAGCGCAAGATCATATTTGAGGAGCAGACCGGGGTTCACGATGACTTGATATTGTTTTACATAGCCGCCCATCGAGTTGACATCCACGACGTCCGGTAGCCCCTTGAGCAAGGGGCGGATGACCCAATCCACTAACGTTCGCCGTTCCGTCAATTCCTCGGTGGTGGGCCGGTATCCCGGTTCGTTGTCGTGCGGTCCATCCAGATAAAATTGATACACCTCTCCCAGGCCGGTGTAGTTCGGCACAAGTTGAGATGTGGCGCCGGGCGGCAACAAGCCTTGAACCTCGAGGACTCGTTCCAGGACGATCTGACGGGCCAAATAAATATCAATATCGTCACGAAAGACGACCGTGATGATGGAAGCGCCCACTTTGGAAAAGGAACGGATGTCCGTCAGACCGGGAGCGCCACGCAACTGCAATTCGATCGGGAAGGTGACGAACCGTTCGATTTCCGCCGGCGACAACCCCTCGGCTTTGGTGACGACTTGTATCAGAATCGTCGTGACGTCAGGAAAGGCGTCGATCGGAATCGTCTTGAAGGCATACAGCCCGCCGGCGGCCATACCGGCGGAAAAAATAAGAACGAGAATCCGTTGCCGAAGGGAAAATTCGAGCAGGGAAGTCAGCATGAACTAGAGGTCTTCGCCCATCAACTCAGACTTTAGAATGAATCCGCCGTTCGTTACGACCTGTTCTCCTTCACGAAGGCCCTCGACGATCGCGACCTGGTTCCCGTTGGAATCGCCCAATTTGACGTCGCGGGCTTCGAACGTATGTGAATCGAGCTGCACGAACACGAAGTGTCTCTCCCTGTCGCGTTGAATCGCGTTTTCCGGCACCACCAACACGCCGCGGGTGGGCTGAGAGTATAGTCGAACGGTCGCGTACATCTCGGGCTTCAACAGGTGGTCTCGATTCGGCAGTTCGATGCGAAGGTTCATCGTCCTGGTGGCCACGTCCAAGACATCGCCGACGTACGTCACCTTGCCATGGAATACCTCCTCCGGGTAGGCGTTGAGACGCACCTCGACGTTGCGGTCCCCATCGGTTCGTTCGGATTTGCGGATGAACGGAATATCTTTCTCGGGAATGTTCGCCAAGACCCAGACTTCCGAGAGGTCGGCGATCGTGAACAGATGATGCGTCACCTCCACGACTTCGCCTTTAGTCAAATTGCGGAAGATGATGCGGCCGTTGAACGGCGCGGTAATCGAAATATTCGAACGAACCTTTTGATCTCGACTCAGTCGATCGATTTGGTCGTCGGTCATGCCGAGGAGGCGGAGACGGTTTTGTGCTTCTTGACGTTCGGCCCGCACGCTCAGCATCTCTCCTTTGCGACGTTGAAGTTCCGCCAAGGCGATGACTTTTTCTTCCAGGAGGGTTTTGGCGCGCTCAAAAGCTTGTTCCGTTACGTACAGCCTCGCGCCGGACTTTAAGTAAGACGACTGGGCCATACCGAGCTCGCCGCTATACATCACGGCCAGTACCTCTCCTGCTTTCACCTCCTGTCCGAAATCGGCGTACACTTCAAGAACACGCCCCCTGACGAGAGCGGTGATTTGGGCCGTGGCATGATGATTAGGAGCTACCGTCGCGGGAAAATCACGATGCACTCTGAAATCGCCGATGGTCACTGAGCGAACGGCGATCTCTCCGCTCTGTATTTCCGCGGTGGTCAGACGGACGATGCCGGCTTCCGGCTTCGTGTCGGGAGCAGGTGCATCGTCTGAACCGGCGAGTGGATTGTCGCTACACCCGGACAGCAGCAACGCCAGTATCATGCAGCAAAAAAAACGCATGATCGTGCCGTTAGAAAAGAGGCGTGAGGCCGCAGACTGTTGTGGCACTCATCTCACAGGTGAACTCCGAACACAAGATAACTTTCCACGGTCTCACTGTATCGTATAATCCTCCACGGTCTCGATGTGTCGTACCGCTCTGTTCCATTTGTCCAAGCACGGTCATTCCTTCCGCACTATGATGGTGGTACAAGAGCGACAGATTCGTTCTGTACGCATGGACGCCCTAACGCTCGGAAAACGCTTCGATCTGAACTTGCCCGGGTTCGGTGGTTTCTCGGTCGTCGATCTCCATTCGGACGACATAGCAGATCGTTCCGGGTTTGTCAAAACACAGGCTGGCGCTTTCGTTTGGTTGGAGATCTGTGTCCGCTCCGCTATAAAAGTGTCCCGCAAAGTTGTTACGGCACGATAACTTATTCCAATACATAGTCCGAAAACGTGATCCGCGCCGGCGTCATCAACCTAGACGTCCATCACACAGATTTCATCTCCCGCATTCACGAGGATCTGCCATTCCTCCCCGCTCGGAAGAGCGGGGAGGAATGGCAGCGTCCGACAAATGATTTCTGATTGCAGTCTCTCTCACTTCGCCGTTGCGGGAGAAGCTCGGCAAACTGTGAGCGTCAGAATAAGCGAGGCGAATAGAGTCATGTAACTGGTTACCCTGTCCAGCATGGCCTTGGATATCTCCGGAGGCTCGCTGGAAGTATACCGAGATGTCGGGCTACACATACCTAGGCGGTCTCCTAGTTAATGATCGACAGCACGTTGGATAAGGTAAAAAGCATGGTTGATGAAACGCGTGCTGTGGAAGCGGGAAATGTAATAGACGCTTTACATGCAGAGGAGGGCATATGTGTGTGCGATTGCTGGCTCCAGGCTGTTGGGCTCTGACAGCTGGTCATCGCGTGTTCTACCTTCACCGAAGGCGCAGGCACCGGGTGCATCCTCGTGGCAGACGCATCTTCGATTGTCGTGACCCCTGGGCGACCGACAAAGGAATCGCGTAGGCACTGCGACGACGATCAAGCAATTACCGTCGTCACGAAGCGAAGAATAATCGAGCGTTCAGGATGAAGGATTTCGTCAACTAATAACGGATGGGGAATAGGGAGAGAAAATGGCACGAGCACGTTCGGACAAGAGTAAAAACAAACCATCGGTCGGCAAAGAGCAAATGAAGGCCGGGCAGTCGAGCGAGGGAGGACCAACGAATGCGGAACCGGCGAGACCGGTCTTAAGCAAAAACTCCGCTCCACGCACTTCATTGCAACCAGCCGCTGACCCTCAAAAGCGGCAAGAGCAGCAGCGGATAGAACAGGAGCCGTCTGCTGATTTGCGCGAATCTGAAAAGATCTCCGAGCAAACACTTATCATTACTTTTCCCGATGGACATCAGGGTATCGAGGGTCATCCGTCGACGCATCGCCGAATCGCGGAGCAAGCGTTTATTCTGTTTCAAAAAAGCGGCTGCGAACATGGCAACGATTGGTCTCACTGGTTTGAAGCGGAACGGCAGATCAAAGAAACTCAAATATAATCAAACCGCTATGTTCTTCGAGACAAAAAGAGGGCCGTCGTATGCGCAACGGGAACTATTCCGATGAAGAAATGGAGGATGCCACAGGATGGCTCGCTTTTGTGGCTGGAGCGTTGATCGGAGTCGGCCTCGCTCTGCTGTTTGCTCCTCAGCCGGGCTCAGAGTTGCGCGGCATGTTGCACGGCCGCATCAATCGCGCGAAAGATGATCTGATGGATAAGGGGCAAGAGGCGTGGGATACGGCGGTGGAACGGGGCAAGGAATATCATTATAATGGAGAAGGGACGATCCGCGATGTGAGACGTTCGGCCAAGGGATTTGCAATGCAGGGACAGCAGACGATGAGGGATGTCGGACGTTCCGCTAGAGAATTCGCCAAACGGGGACAGAACGTGGTAGAAGAAGCGGCCAATGAGGCGTCACGTAATCGCGGATAGCATGCAATTGAATCAAATAACCATAATAGTCCATAAGGGTGTGATCTTATGAGAATGTTGTCGCTTGTTCTTATACTTCTTGCTCTCGCGCTGAGTGGGGTGAGTGAACTCATAGCCGGTGAAACCACGACAAGCAAAACCGCCTTAGAAAAATTGAATGATGATTCAATCACGGCGGCCATACAGGGGAAACTGGCAGCCGATAATATCCAAAATATGGATGTGGTGGCCTTTGCGCATGTCGATGTGCAGACAGAACGAGGGACCGTGGTTCTCAGTGGTGTGGTGCAAACCTCGGAACACAAAGCTCGCGCGGAACAGCTGGCCGGACAGGTAAATGGCGTCAAGCACGTTACCAATAATCTTCAGGTCCAGACGGGCAAGTAGCGGTAAGCGCGTTTGCGACCTCGATCAGAAATGGTTCGGCGCAGCGCCGACTGCAAGGAGCTTGGACGGTTGCAGGAGGCCTCGTGCTGCATGATGGGTCTCAGGAGTTGTGGGAGCCCGCAGCATGAATACGCCGCTGCCTAAAGGAGGCATAGGACCCATCCTCGATGCCGATGCGCTGTCGTTTCCTTACCGGAACAGTACAGATCACCTCGCGTCAACCCTCAGGCTGGCCATGCAGTGAGTAGCCCCACGCAGGTCAGGATCGTACGGACGGTAAGAAGTCTATAGAGCCCTGCTGTCGTGATAATGTCTCTCAGTGCAACGAGATGCACCGTGCACTATGCAGACAGGGTGGCTAAGGTCGATAGAACCTCCTAAACACAATTGTAGCAAACTAGGCAAACCCCTGGTCGATGACGCCGTCTTCCTACTCAACATCTACTCACAAATCTTCGAACTATGCTGCGCCGGAAGGGGAACGCGAGGCACAAGGCTTACGCGTCGTCCCGACGATCTTCTTGTCGAGCAATCTTCTCCAGCACTTCAGTCTGATGTTGACATGATAAACAGCGTTTTGCGAAGGGAAGCGCTTTCAGACGTCCTGCGCCAATCTTGACACCACAATCCTCGCACAATCCGTACTCCCCATCGTCGAGTCGGCGGAGTGCGGTATCGAGCATCATGCGGGTGCGGTTGCGCGCTTCCAGCAACGATAATTGTTGTTCGGCGGTGCTGTTACGTAGGGACATGTCTTCAAGGTCAAGGACGGAATCATTGTGGTTCGCAGCGTGGTGATCCCGATACTGGGTCAAGAGCTCATGGATCTGTTGTTGAATCGCTGAGCGCCATTCGAGCAGCATCGTTCGAAGCTCATCCGTCGATGTGGAAGTAGGTTCAATGAGTGTCTTGGTCATGATCAAGCTCCTCCGTGTTGAAGTGTGAGTCGGTAACAATACGTTTGTTCGATCTGCAAAAATGAGGCCGTCGTTTGTATCGTGCTCATGCTCGTCAAAATGAAAAAGGTCTAGGGTAAATCCAAATAAAGCCCAGTATTTTCAAGAGTGGACCGACGAGGTCTCTCTTTGTCCCGTGCTCTATCCATAAAGGATGAGGGACAAGTTGTCCTTTCAAGGGGCATAATTTCTAAATGGTGTCTCGGTACCCGCTAAAAGTGAGGAAGGACCGACCGCTTGATCCATGAGATCTTGGATACTATGAACATTACGATTGCCGTTCTACTGCTGGATACCAGGGGATTTCCTAGGGCGTGGCATCGTAACGATGCGCCTCACAGTGGTCACATATAGTGTCGATCTAATGTGCGGCAACGGGAGGGTTCAGGTCATTGCGACTCATCTGGGTTTACAGCCGAGCGAGAGACGCAGGTGCGCGAATTCCTCAAACAGTTCGGCACGCGCCATTGTGTTCTTTTGGGGGGACAGCAACGAATGGTTTTTGTGAGGACAGCTTCTTCAGTGGATTACGAAGAGTTTTGGATACAGACCCTCCCTCCGATCATTTTCCTCCCTCTGGCTTATTTCCCCTCTCGACCGTATCTGGACTCGGCCTCCGGGCAGCGTCATCGAAATTCGAACCCATAAGCCAGCCCTCTCAGGCGTGGCTTCAGATCACTTGCCGGTCAGGGCGGTCATCGAATTGCAAACTCACGGAATCGTGCGCTCCAGCCGATGTTCAACCGCCTTCCAGTTGATATTGGAAAAAAAGGCGTCGATGTAGGAGACACGTTCCGAAGGCTTATAATCGAGGATGAAGGCATGTTCCCACACATCCATGACCAACACGGGGACGAAGCCGGCCACATTGCCGGTTTCATGCAGCGTAATCCAATGATTGGTGAGTCTGCCGTTATAGGGGTTGAGGTAACAGACGGCCCAGCCGACTCCCCGCATTTTCCCCACGCCGATGAAATCGCCTTTCCATGCTTCATATGTGCCGAAGCTGCTTTCGGCCGCGCGTTTGAACGGGGAATGCGCCCCCGGATCGGCCGATCCGTCGGTCACGAGGTTATCGAAATAGTATTCGTGCAGGACCATGCCGTTATATTCGAACCCGTATCGCCGTTTGAGCTCCGAGTAGACCGGCATCTCTTCCTGATCGACTTTTCCGTCCTCCACCAGTTGATGAATTCGCGCCGTGAGATTATTCGTCTCTTTGACGTAACCTTCGTAGAGTTTGAAATGCATGGCGAGCGTCCGGTCTGAAATGCCGTGAAGGTCGTGGAGGTCATAGGATCGTGGTTCATACTTTCGTTGTCAGTAGTGTCCGGAGATCACA
>JAFEBM010000031.1 GCA_018242685.1 Nitrospira sp.
CTTGACCCGGGCCTTCGAGATGGGTGACCTTTATTATTATGATGACCCTTATTATGACCGAACGTCATTCAGCCCTCGCCTCTTCATCCAGATCCACGTCGTCGAAGATACTCCGTGTACTTTGGAGTGTTTTCTGCGCTTCCACCTTACCCAATTTTCTTGGAGGCCTCTCAGGTACTTCGGATGTATTTTCATCAATCCATTCGCGCGTCCTTCGCATTTCTCTATCGACGAGTTCAACAGCACTCTCTTCCTGACCAAACTGATTCTTGACAGAATCAAATAACTCTAGCAGCTGCTGCATATGTCCCTCAGGTGAATCATCTGGAGAGTAATTGGTCTCCCATTCAGACCGAACATCGCTAAGCCGTGGCAGAAGCTCCGCCCGCACCCTTCGCACCAAGTCCTCAAATTCATCTTCCGTGAAAAGACTTCGGATTCCCTTGTCATCCAGAGCATCTCCGTCCTGTCCATCAAGTACGTACTTGCTGACAGTTTCTACAAATTTCTTCCGCTTTTCTTCCGGCAGAAGCCCAACTTGATAGAGACGTTTTGCTAGACGCACCTCCGGAACGGTGTCGAGAAATAGTCCTGGTTCGGAAACCTGGTCTAGGAGGTCAGGATTGTTCTGAAGATATAGCGATAGGAACTCCTTGGAGCAACGACGAGCGAGAAATCCTTGCAGGTCCCGCTTCGCACCAAACATCGATAGCCAGGGAGCCTTATACGACTTGCTTTGCGACATTTCCCTTAATTTCAGAAGCATCTGCGGAAACAAAGATTTTGGGACCACGACTGTTTTCTCGATGCCAACGTCACCGCAGGTCACTTGATCGACCAGCCGCTCCGGATCGCTGCCCTCGATGAAGATCCCAAGGTGTTCTGGGTTCTGAACTAGAATAGCCGCATACGCATCGGCGATGGTCGGATGCTTAAACTGCCAAACCAACTCATCACCTGAGTGAGAAAGCAGCACAAGACTGTCCTTTAGGGCTTCAAGCGCAGTGAGACATCCGCCCAGATCGCTGCCCAGACGCTCAAGGGCCTGTATCTCCGATGTCCCGGGTTCTATAGGGCTCTGCAATCGACCATTGCGCATATAAATCAGTGCCAGTGCCGCCTTGCTGTCGGTGTCGAGGCCTTGGAGCACTTCCTGGAGAAGTTGCTCACGCTTTTCGACAAACTGATCAATGTAATATTTGCCGATGAACAGATCTTTCGTAAAAAGAGGATCGCCCAGACGCCGCGCCGTTTCCGGGATGAAACGCGGATGAACGGCGACATTCTCAAGGTAGGGCTTGATCTCCGTTCTGAAGGAGCGTGGCTGTTTCCCGAGCTTCAAATGGTTGTAAAGAATCTGATGCTTCTCTGCGATGGACAGATCATGAACATCGATTACGACCTGACTCTCCTTCAGCAGAGGGAAAGCACTCACCTTCAAATCTTTGCGCGCTCGGTTGTAAATGTAGTCGCGCGAGGTCATGACGATCTTTGCTCCTTTGTGGAGCATCGGCCTGATTTGCGGCAACATATGATTCCAGTTATGGACCAGAAAATCTTCGTACTGGGTCACTCCAAAGGCATCGTCCAGCCAGAAGAACTGTGATGGTTCCTCTGGATTCCACCGATCAGCAACCTTGCCGGGATCGTTCAGTTTGAGTATCGAGGCACCCCACTGATCGAGTGCCGCCATTGCGAGCAGGGATGCGATGGTCGTCTTGCCCGCAGCAGGCTCGCCGATGAGCAGCACAAAACCATGCTTATCGATGGCATCCACGGCCTTTCGGTAGGCGTCTGTGACGACGACCTTCGCCAGGTCTTCTCGCATCGATTCAAGGATTGTCCGAGCCTGAAGGTAGGTGCGCTCATCCAGGATCTGAGTTAAGTCTCCGAGTCCATACACTCGTGGCACAAGCATACGAAGGCGCTTGTTCTCCCGAATCTGCTGACTTATCCAGGTTGAACCGAACACTGCAACATGCCTTACTCCAACACTCTTGAAAAGGGCATCAACCTTTCCGGCTGCAGTACCTGATAGACCTGCATTCGTCATAAGCACATAGGAATCGCAAAGACCCTGCTCAATAAGTTTTTTGACTTTTTCGACTTCATCAATCAAGTCGGACATTCTCAAGGCGTAGTTGGTCCTAGCCGTGAACTTACACTGAATTACGAAAGCCCCGCTCAGGTTCTCCTGTCCAGCGGCATCCCATGTGCCAACGAATGCACCATCCCTTCCCGCATCACGGGAATCCAGAAACGACTCCACTGTCTGCCCCAGGATCTCCCTTGTGATCGCGAGACAAAGCTGCTGAAAATCATTCCAACCAAGGCTATGCAACGCGTACATGTCGTCTACCAGTAAATACAAGGATGAGGACAATTTGAATTCTTGCAGACCACGACGACACGAAATGCTCCATAGATTATGCTGCGTAAGCTTACTGCAATGCCATTTAGGCATCCAGAACTATGACTATGGGATCAGGCTTTTACATATTGACGATCATAGTCTCTGCCGCTCTCAATTGCCGAGACGGGGGTCTTGAATGACTTTCGACTCGTATTTGCGATCTTTTTTGCTCGCCCTGTATGACCACGGTCCTTTCGCCCGCCATGTCTCACGCCTCGGTAGGCTTGCTTTTTCGCACAGCTGACATAGCCTCAATACTAGCGATAAGGGAGGAACACATGGCCAAGGTCAAAGCCGAAGCGTTGAAACTGATCAAAAACCTACCGGATGATGTGAGCACCGGCACAATGATGGAAGAGTTGATCTTCAAATAACACGTGGAGCGAGGTTTTCAGGATGTTGCCGAGGGCCAGGTCCTCACCCACAACGAGGTGAAAGAAAGAATTGGGCGATGGCGCAAGGTGTGCTGAAGTCTTGGCAGTTTAGGTCACTACTTGATGGAGAATGATAGTGATCCGCTTCGCCGGGGGTGCGGAGAAAGGAAAAGCGGGGCAGCCTCCTTAATGCCGGCATTGGTCATCCAATTCGGCGGGCTTTCTTCGCCTCTTGTTCCAACACCTTGGTAATTCGTGATTGCAACGGAGGAATATCTGTCTGAACTGTCTTCCAGAGCACTTGATAATTCACACCAAAGTATTCATGGATAAGCTTATCGCGCATACCAGCCATTTGCTTCCATGGCACCTTGGTATGCCGTTTCTGAACCGGCATGGGAATCTTCTTATCCGCTTCACCGATCATCTCGAAGGCCCGCACCACCGCATAGAGCGTCTTCTGATCGCTCGCGAACTGCTCCCAAGTCATTCCCTCGGTAAACGCGAGGATGTTGCTCACTGCTTCCTGAATGTCTGACAGGTAGTCAAGGTACTCTCGCTTCGCGGTCACAGGCCCACAACCTCTTTGAGTATCCGTCGGCCGATCAAGGGCTTGAGGGCGTCTCTCATCACTAGATCGACTTTGACACCTAGCAATCTCGACAACCGTTGCTCTAGCTCTACGAACTCAAACAGGCTCAGGGTCTGGGTGAATTCGACAAGCAGATCCAGGTCGCTTCCCTGCCGAGATGTGCCGCGAACATACGAACCGAACACACCAAGCGTCCGTAAATGATATTTGGTCTGGAGGATCGGCAACTGCCGACGCAGCACAGCCATGTGCCGCAGCAGTCGTCGCCTCGAACCGGTGGTCGAATGTGAGGTGCCCTGCGAGGAGATCGCTCGCATTTCGCACTCCTGATGGGTGGACAGCCTACGGTTGACATTCCCCTCTGTCAATCACAAACCACATCTATTCGTTGACGTAGCCTGAACGCAAGACCGCCGAGGGTCGGGTTTTCACCCACAACGGGCTGAAAGAAAGAATCGCGCGATGGCGCGAGTCCGCTGGTCGCTGACCACAGGGAACGATCTTCATGACATCGAAGACTTTATTGCCCGCGATTCTGTACTCCGCGCAGTTGTCTTCGCTTCTCCACCCTCCGCCGGTTTGACTCACCGAAAATCCTTGTGATAGCGTAACCTAATTGCAGTTTTAGACATCCCTAAACGGTCGGGATATGGCGCCTGAGAAGGATCTGAAAACCATCCTTGGGAAATTGAACTATTCGGACGATGCCAAGGTCATTCAACAGATGACCGAGCGGACCGAGCAGGTCCGTGCACGGATGGTCGGTATCAAGCACAAGCTCGTGGTCATGAGCGGAAAGGGCGGTGTCGGGAAAAGCATGACGACCGTGAATCTCGCGCTGGCCTTCGCCCGGCAAGGCGCCGCAGTGGGGGTGCTCGACGTGGACCTGAACGGTCCCTGTGTGCCGCGCATGCTGGGGCTTCATGGCCGATCATTGACCATGACGGCAGAAGGAGCCATTCCTCCTGTGGGGCCTCTCGGAGTAAAGGTCGCGTCGATGGATTTCTTCTTGGACGATGCCTCCCCCGTCCGATGGAAAGGGCCGATGGATGTCAGCCCTGTCTGGCTCGGACTTATGGAAATGAACGTGATCCGAGAGTTTCTGGCCGATGTTGGGTGGGGTAAACTGGACTTCTTGCTCGCTGATTTGCCTCCGGGTGCAGCAGCGGACAAGCCTCCGGTGATCGCGGGATTCATTCCCGACTTGGCCGGCGCAATTGTGGTGACGACACCCTCAGAGGTCGCCTCCGATGTTGTCCAGAAGTCTGTGACCTATGCGCGCGATATGGGCGTCAAGGTGCTGGGGATCGTCGAAAACATGAGCGAGTATCGCTGCCCGTCCTGCGGCGAGCTGAACGAGCTGTTCGAAGGCAATACCGAGGCCATGTGCGAGGTGCTCGATCTTCCGCTTCTCGGGCGGATTCCGTTTGATCGCAAACTGGCCCGGACTTTCGACAAGGGCAAACCGCTGCTCGACGAGAGCTATCCGACTATCCAGCGGTACCAGGAAATCGCTGGTCGCATCAGGACGTTGCTGGACTACAAGAAGGTGTTGGCAGAGAAATTGTGACGGCTGTAAGAGAGGAGTCACCATGAAATTTGTTTGCCTCAATTGCGAAACCTACATGAACTTCGAAAAGGTGGAGAAACCCGGCGAAGCATCGCTTGGAGTGTTTTTCGGCTGTCCATCCTGTGGGGCGAAGTTCTCTATGATTACCAACGCAGGAGAAACGCAGATGGTCAGTTCGTTGGGCGTGAAATTGGGTGGACGGACTACTGCACCTGAACCGTTCGAGATGACCCGTGGGACGTTAAAGGATGAAGCCTTGGCCGGTGCAGGTCAGATGGGGGCCTCTCTCAACGAGAAGATTCAGGGCGGGCAACCTGTCGCCGCTGCGTCGCCCGCAAAGGCTCCTGAAAAAACGAGCGGCTGTCCGTTCTCAGCCATGGTAGCTGAGATGGGGCTGACGGCCAACGGCAAGCCGGGAAACGGTACAAGCCCTGGTTCCTCCGAGTTTGTCTGGACTGCCGATGCCAAGGAGAAGCTTGACCGGCTTCCCGCCTTTGTGAAGCCGATGGTCCAAGGGAGCGTTGAAACGTACGCGCGCAAGCAGGGTTTTAAGACCATCACGCTGCAAGTGATGGACGATTCGAAGAATGATTTGCCCAATGGGATGACGTGGTCGCGGGAGGCCGAACAACGGCTCGACAATATACCGGATTTCATCCGTCCCATGGCTCGAAAGGAAATCGAACGTCTGGCCAAGGAGCGTGGAGTGTCGACCATCACGGCTGAGGTGATGGACGAGGCGAAAGACAAATTCATGAAATTCATGTAGTTGAGAACTCCATGAGTCGGGTGTTGTGAGGGCCCATCCGGCCTCCCGGATAGGCCCTCTGAGTGTTTGTGCTCATTCGTTCGACTGTTTTCGCATGAAGCGGTGGGCTTCTCTACTGTTCGTACTGCTGCTGATGGTCGCGCAGTCTCCCTGGGGGGCTGATGCGCGCGCTCAACCATCCTTAGAACATCACCAAATTCCCGTCGCTTTTGATACAACGAACAGTCCGCACGGCGAACATGCCATTGGAAATGGAGGATGGGAAGGGTCTACTGAAGGTGTCGCCTATTCTGAGTTCAATCATCGGTTTGCCGGTCTATTCGTACTGCTGTTTGGCCTGGCTGAGTTCGGGCATGCGTTGCGGTACCAACTGCCTTTCTGGACGCGTCTTGTTCTCCCGAGTGCGCTCGCGGTCATCGCAGCCTATCTGCTGATTTGGAGCGACCATGAGGCCTGGCCGATCGGTTCACTTAGTTTTGCCCAGACCTTTTTTGGACAAGACCAAGAAATCATCCAGCATAAATTCTATGGCATCTTTGGCGCCACCGCCGCGGTGAGTGAGACGCTTCGCCGAATCGGTTGGGCTCAGCACCCGGCGTGGTCGGCTCCATTGGTGTTTCTCGGCCTGGTCGGTGCATTGCTGCTGTTTGTTCATGCGCATGGGAATCACCCTGCGAATCACACGATCGAGTTGCACCATATACTTCTCGGAAGCCTTGGGATTGGAGCTGCCATATCAAACGCGATGATCTCGTGGACATCCGGCGCCTCGAATCATACGGGGAAGAAATGGGAAATCGCTTGGGCGGGATTCGTGATCATCATGGGGCTTCAGCTCTTGATGTATTTTGAATAGATTCTATGGCATAGTCTCGATCATCTCGCCTGTGCTCTCTCGATCGGCGGTTCTCCTATATGAAGTTGTGGCTTTCTCTGTTGTCCATCCTCCTCTTGCTCGTCATGCTCCCATTTACTGGGATGCCGGCTGAACAAACAGAAATTCAGTCAGGCCCTCAGAACTTCTCGCGCGGAACAAGTGGGACGAGTGATCCATATATGGGACATGCTACAGGAGGCTGGGAAGGATCAGCCGAGGGGAAGGCCTATTCGGAGTTCCAACATCACATAGTTGGTCTCGGCGATACACTATTTGGGCTTGCTGAGTTAGGCCAAGCATTACAGTATCCCCGACTATTGTGGACTCGTCTTGCTCTGCCGACAATCCTCGGTGCGGTCGGAGTCTACAATTTGGGCTGGAGTGACCATGATGCTTGGCCGATCGGCTCACTCGGCTTTGTCGAAACATTTTTCGGCCAGGATCGGGAAATTATTGAGCACAAGCTCTGTGCAGTTCTTGCCCTGGCCATAGCCGTTTGCGAGGCGCTGCGACGAACCGGCCGTGTTCGACACCCAGCCTGGGCGGCTCCATTGGTTCTCTTAACCCTGGTTGGAAGCCTCCTGCTGTTCGTCCATTCACACGTGAATCATCCTGCTGCGGCAAGGATCGACCTTCACCATGCGTTGTTGGGAAGCGTAGGTGTCTGTGCGGGCTTGTCAAAAGGCTTGGCATCCTGGCTACCCGGCGCGTCGCCTCACGTGAAGAAACGGTGGGAGGTCGCCTGGGGGGGATGCGTGATTCTCTTTGGGCTTCTGCTTCTCGTCTATTCCGAATAGAGTGTGTGGTGGGCCAGGATGGAGTTTGACACGCTTCTAAAGCCTATGCTAGGTCTAGCGAATTACGATCAGTACAGTTGTCGGACACATCTCTAACCTGCCTTGGAGATCAGGCCGGATAGAGGAGGACACATATGGGTGGACATAGTCACTGGGCTACGATCAAACGGCACAAGGGAGCCCAGGACGCGAAGCGCGGAAAGATCTTCACGCGAATCATCCGGGAGCTTACTATTGCGGCCCGGTCCGGCGGCGACCCCGACGGGAATCCGCGGCTGCGTCTGGCGATTGCCAAGGCCAAGGAAGCCAATATGCCCGGCGACACCATGAAGAAAGCCGTCCAGCGAGGGACGGGGGAACTACCTGGTGTGACCTATGAGGAGTTTTCTTTAGAAGGATACGGGCCTGGCGGGACGGCACTCCTGCTGGAAATCACCAGCGACAACCGGAACCGGACAGTGGCGGAGATTCGCAGTCTCCTGACAAAAAACCACGGCAATATGTCGGAAGCGGGCGCCGTCGCCTGGCAGTTCCATAAGAAGGGGCTCGTCTCGATTGAGAAGGGGAAGGTTGATGAGGATACGCTTCTTTCGTTGGCTCTCGACGCCGGGGCGGAAGACGTGAAGGTCGGTGAGAAGAGTTATGAGGTGTTCACTAGTCCTCACGATTTTGAAGCGGTGAAGAAAGCGTTGGTCGATGCCAAGATTGAAACGACGCTTGCGGAAATTACGTACCTGCCTCAGAATACCATCAGACTGGAAGAAAAATCTGCCGAGCAAATGCTGAAGCTGATGGAAGTTTTGGACGAGCATGATGACGTCCAGAAGGTCCATGCGAATTTCGATATTCCGGATGAGGTGATGGAAAAAGTCGCTGCGACTGCAGCGGGATAATCATCAGCTTATCACCATGGTTCTTGCCCTCGGATAACAAAATGACATGATCGCCTTTCTCACGGGGCGGTTGGCATTCAAGGCACCTACCCACCTCACGCTCGATGTGCAGGGAGTCGGGTATGAAGTGCATATTCCGCTCAGCACCTATTACGCTCTGCAGAATCTCGACGAAGTTACCGCGCTGCATATTCACACGCATCTTCGTGAAGATGCCATTCAGCTCTTCGGCTTTCTCTCGCACAGCGAGAAGGAATCGTTTTTGTTGCTGACCAGCGTGTCGGGCATCGGTCCGAAGCTCGCCCTCAGTGTGCTGTCAAGCCTGTCGGTCACCGACCTTGTTCATGCGATCCGGTCTGAGGATGTCGAAAAGCTTGCCACCGTTCCCGGGATTGGAAAGAAATCGGCGGGGCGCATTGCGCTTGAACTGAAAGACAAGGTGGACAAGATTCAGGGTGTTCGCCCCCAAGCTACCGTTGTTGATGCGCCTGAACCGGACGGCCCGTATGAGGATGCACTCTCCGCTCTGATAAACTTGGGCTATCGTGCTCAGGATGCCAAGGAAGCCTTGACGCGAGTGACGAAGGCGGCGACCGGATCGTTGGCGCTGAAAGAGCTCATTCGCAAAGGGCTCAAGGAACTTGCAAGGGGGTAAGCCTATGCCGCTCGACGTCAGGAACATCGGTAAGATGCTTGTGTACGGCATCTCGATCGGGGCCGTTCTTATGGTCGCGTTCCCATCCCGGAGCCTCGCGCAGGAGGCCACGGAACCGAAAAGCATCAGAATGACCTGCGGAATGTGTCCTGAGGGGTATGCGACGACCGGCGTTACTCAGTCTCCGGAAATCTGCAAAGACGGCGATCCGACGCTCGTGCAATGTGTGCCGCTGGGGGCAAACATGCTGGGCGCGTGCGGATCCTGTCCCGACGGCTATGCCGAAATCGGCAGTTCCTCGGTTCCTGCTCGATGCGGCAGCAAAGACGGTGGCCGGCTGACACAATGCCAGTTAAAAAAAATGGAGCAGAATTTTCCCGACTCGACCCAGGGATACAAAAGATGTCCTCCTGATTGCGGCAGCACGGCCCAGCCTGGGCAGGGAGCTCTGCCGCCTCCCCCAAAGTATCACCAGATGCAGGAGAGCAAGTAGACTGGGCATCGCACCATGACTGAACGGTTCGTCACCAATCGTGCTACGGACGAAGAGCGAGGTCAGGAGAATGTGCTTCGACCGCAGACGCTCGATGAGTACGTCGGTCAAGACAAAATGAAGGAGTCGCTTCGAATTTGCATCGAAGCGGCTAAGCAACGGGAAGAGGCACTCGACCATGCCATCTTCTACGGACCGCCCGGTCTCGGGAAAACGACGATTGCCCACATTATTGCCAAGGAGATGGGCGCGGCATTGCGGTCGACGTCAGGGTTGGTCTTAGCCCATGCCGGCGATGTGGCGGCGATTCTGACCAATCTTCAAGAACATGATGTGCTCTTTATCGATGAGATTCACCGCTTGCCCGCGTCCGTTGAGGAAGCGTTGTATCCGGCTATGGAGGATTTTCAGCTGGACCTGGTGATTGGACAGGGGCCTGCCGCGAGAACCGTCAAGCTTGATTTGCCTCCTTTCACGCTTGTGGGGGCGACGACCAGGGCCGGTTCCCTGACGTCCCCGCTGCGGGACCGATTCGGCTTAGTGTATCGGCTGGAGTTCTATGGGTCGTCCGAACTAGAGGCGATTGTGACGCGCTCGGCCGGAGTCTTAGGTATTGGGATTGACCGGGCTGGCGCTGCGGAAATCTCGCGCCGAGCGCGTGGAACCCCGCGGATAGTCAACAGGCTGATTAGGCGGATCAGGGACTATGCCCAAATCAAGGCGGATGGGCATATCACTGAACAGGTGGCTAAGGAAGGATTAGCCTGGGTAGGGATCGATGAGGCAGGCTTCGACGAGATGGACCGCAAAATTCTGCTCACCATTATCGAGAAGTTTAATGGGGGTCCGGTCGGGGTGGAATCCTTGGCTGCCGCGGTTCAGGAAGACAAGGGCACAATCGAGGACGTGTATGAACCCTATCTGATCCAGGCAGGCTTCCTGGATCGTACCGGTCGTGGCCGGCAGGTGACTCGTTTGGCGTACGATCACTTTAAGCGACCTTCTCCCTTGCTGATGTAACCCCTGATGTTCCAGTTCTTCAAAACTCCTGATATCCCAGCGCTATCCTTGCAATAGATTCAATCGTTCCTGTAGAATTCCCCACTTGCCTCGATGATCCCCTTTCCCCTACGGGGATGAGGAAGCCCTCCCGCGATCGAGTGCTCGAGGGGAGACTCAGCATGTCCAAAGATATGTCAGGATATCGTAAGGAAATCGATAGGATCGATGACGAAATTATTCGACTGCTCAATGAGCGCTCGAAAAGCGTCGTCGAAATCGGAAAACTCAAGAAAGAAAAGAATGCTGATGCCAACCTCCATACCGCAGGGCGGGAGGCTGAGATCATCGAACGGCTCACGAAACTTAACACGGGCCCTTTCCCTGGCGAGGCCGTCCGATCGGTGTATCGAGAAATCATGTCGGCTTCCTTGTCGCTCGAATCTCCCCAGAAGGTAGCGTATCTTGGGCCGCGGGCCACCTTTACCCACATGGCCTGCATGCAGAAATTCGGGTCGTCCGTCCAGTATCTGCCTGTTCACAGTATCAAAGAGGTATTCAGCGAAGTTGAACGAGGTCGAGCCAATTTCGGAGTGGTACCGATTGAAAACACCACGGAGGGTGTCGTGAATCACACTCTCGATATGTTTATCGATTCCAACTTGCTGATCTATGGAGAGATTCTTCAAGAGGTCTCACACCATCTTCTGTCGAAGTCGGGACTTATCGAGGACGTGAAGAAGATTTACTCCCATCCGCATGCTCTTGCGCAATGCCGGAACTGGCTAGAGGTCAATCTTCCGCATGTCTCCGCAGTTGAGGTAGCCAGTACTGCTCGTGCCGCCGAACTGTGCATCGATGAACCACCCTCAGGTGCGATTGCGTCGGAAGTGGCCGGCCAACTGTACGGACTCAAAGTCATTAAGGCCCGCATCGAAGATAATCTCAACAATTTTACGCGTTTCCTGATTCTGTCGCAGAAGCCGTCGGAGCGCACAGGAAAAGATAAAACGTCGTTGATGTTGTCGGTGAAGGATAAAGTCGGCGCGCTGTATGACCTGCTTCGTCCCTTTGCTTCTCACGGGATCAACATGACCAAGATCGAATCTCGCCCTTCCCAGCGAAAGGCATGGGAATACATTTTTTTCGTGGATGTCGAGGGTCATATCCATGAGGAGCGGGTCAATCGAGCAGTGGAAGAAGTGAAGGGACGCTGCCTCTTCATGAAGATTTTGGGCTCCTACCCAATTCATAGCTGACCATGGCACTACAGGTTCACCCAGATATTCTGTCACTCAGCCCATACGTCCCCGGTAAACCGATCGACGAGCTACAGCGAGAGCTTGGCCTTACTCGGATCATCAAGCTTGCCTCCAACGAAAATCCACTCGGGCCTTCACCGAAAGCGGTGGCAGCGCTGAGCGGCGCACAGGATCTGCTGCATCGATACCCGGACGGAAGCGCGTATCGGCTCAGGCAGGCGATTGCTGATCGTTGGAAAGTGGCGGAGGGGCAGGTCATTCTGGGAAATGGATCAGACGAGATCCTTGGCCTGCTGGCCAGGACGTTCTTGATTCCTGGTGATGAAGCCATCATGGCCGATCACACGTTCGTCATCTATAAGATGGAGGTCACTGCAGTTCACGGCAAGCCGGTGGTTGTACCGCTCGTCAACTGGACACACGACCTCGAGTCAATGGTACGTGCCGTGACGCCTCGAACCAGATTGCTTTTTCTCTGCAATCCAAATAATCCGACAGGAACCATCGTCTCAGCGGAAGCAGTCGATCGCCTCATGGCAAAAGTGCCGGACGATGTCATCGTCGTGTTTGACGAAGCGTACTGTGAGTATGTCCGCACTCCCCGATTTCCCGATGCGATAGCCTACGTAAAACAGGGGCGGAATGTCATCGTTTTAAGGACATTCTCAAAGATCTACGGGCTGGCAGGATTGCGAATCGGGTACGGCATCAGCACAGTGGAAATCATCGACTACTTAAATAGAGTTCGGCCTCCGTTCAATGCCAACAGCCTTGCCCAGAAGGCGGCGCTGGCCGCATTGGGAGATGACGAACATGTGGCCAAGAGTCGGACGGTCAACGCGGCTGGGATGGAGCAGGTGGAGAACGGCCTGCGTGCGCTGGGTGTGACTTCAATTCCGAGCGAGACGAATTTTCTCTATTTTGATGCCAAACAGGATGGACGACTGGTGTTCGAAGCGTTGCTGCGAGAGGGGATTATTGTGCGGCATATTGACGGGGCCATGCTTCGCGTCACCATCGGTCAGCCTGATGAAAATGCCGCCTTCCTCCAGGCTCTCAAGAAAGTCTTGGACGGAAGCCGGTAAGAGTAGAGTGAGGGTATTATGATCATCGTGTTGAAACCTGAAGCGTCCGAAAGCGAAGTGGATCACATTATCGACCGTCTGCGAGATCTGGGTTTAAAATCGCAAATCTCCACCGGTCAGGAACGCACGATCATCGGTGTTATCGGAGACGACCGGATCTTGCACAATCAGCCTTTGACGGCGCTTCCTGGTGTGGAAAGTGTCCTGCCGATCCTTGCGCCTTGGAAACTGGTCAGTCGCGAGTTTAAGAAGGAAGCGACCATCATCGACGTCGGTGGCGCAAAAATCGGTGCCAAAAAGCTGGCCATCATGGCAGGGCCCTGTGCTGTTGAACGGCTCGAGCTGACGGTGGGAATCGCTCACGAGGTGAAGGCCGCCGGAGCCTCGATTCTTCGTGGTGGAGCCTATAAGCCGAGGACGTCGCCTTATTCCTTCCAAGGGTTGGGTCGTGAAGGGCTTGACTACTTGCTTGAAGCAAAAAAACAAACCGGGCTACCGGTCGTGAGTGAGATCTTGGACACCAGAGACATTGAACTCTTTCTTGAGAAAGCGGACATCATCCAGATCGGCGCTCGGAACATGCAGAACTTCGAGCTCCTGAAGGAGGTCGGCGCCTACGACAAACCGGTGCTCCTGAAACGAGGCTTGTCGGCGACGATCAAAGAGTTTCTCCTGTCAGCCGAGTACATCATGTCACGCGGCAACCAGAATGTCATGCTGTGCGAACGGGGTATTCGCACGTTCGAAACGCAATATCGCAATACGCTGGATCTTGCAGCCATTCCCACGTTGAAAGAGCTTTCACATCTGCCGGTCATTGTCGACCCCAGCCATGCCACCGGGAAGTGGGACCTTGTCGCTCCGATGTCAAAGGCCGCAGTGGCAGCCGGTGCCGACGGCCTGCTCATCGAAGTCCATTCGAACCCTGAATGCGCACTGTGTGACGGTGAAGAGTCCATTAAGCCTTCCAAGTTCAAAGCCCTGATGAGTGATCTCAGGAATATTGCGAAGGCCGTCGGGCGAGAGCTGTAGAGGCACGATGGCGGTTCATTTCAGGCAGGCTACAATTATTGGGGTGGGACTGATCGGCGGATCGCTCGGCATGATTCTTCGGCGAAAGACCTTGGCCGATCACGTGGTCGGCGTCGGACGGCGTGTCGAGAACCTCAAGACAGCGGTTGCTTTGGGTGCGATTGATCGATACGTGGCCGATCCTCAAGAGGGTGTACGAGGGGCGGATTTGGTGGTCCTTGCGACGCCTGTCGATACCTATGAGCGGCACCTCCATGAATGGGCCCATTGTCTGGTTCCAGGCGCGATCGTCAGCGATGTAGGCAGTGTGAAAGGAACCTTGGTCGAACGATCGGAAGCGGCTATGCCGGCAGGTGTGCATTTTGTGGGAGCCCATCCCATCGCAGGGAAGGAAAAGACGGGTGTTGCGGCCGGGTCCGATCAATTATTCAAGGGCGCACGCTGTATTCTGACGCCGACAAAACGAACGGATCCGACGGCACTTGATCGGATTAGGCAACTGTGGGAAGAGGCCGATTCGATTGTCTTAACGATGGATCCTCATCTGCATGACCAAATCCTAGGGGCAGTCAGTCACTTGCCCCATGTGGTGGCGTTTGCACTGATGAATGCCTTGGCCGAGCTTCGCGATCAACAGGTACCCACATTGGATCTTGCCGGCCACTCTGGGGGAGGATTACGGGATACGACCAGAATCGCCGCAAGTTCTCCGGAAATGTGGCGAGACATTTTTTTGTGGAATCGGGATAATGTGGTGTCCTATATCGACCGATATGCACGGGCCCTGGAAGAATTGAAACAACTGATTAAGTCTGGGGATGCAGCCGGAATCGAGAAGGTGCTCGAGCGGGCCAAAGGCGAGCGCGAAAAGTTGAATAATTCCGCTATGAGCAACTCATGACATCGTTGACGATCACTCCGGGTCGGTCACTCAGGGGAGCGATCACGGTCCCCGGCGACAAGTCTCTCACCCATCGGGCGATCATCCTCACCGCGCTGGCGGAAGGAACGAGCACGATAGAGACCTACTGTCAGGGAGAGGATTGCCTGAACACGATGAGGGCCTTTCAGGGACTGGGGATTCCCATTACGCAGACTCCAACCGAATTAACCGTCTGCGGGAAGGGGTTTTGGGGGTTATCCGAACCAAGCGCTCCCATCGATTGCGGCAATTCCGGAACCGGTATCCGTCTGCTCACGGGCCTTTTGGCCGGGCAGGATTTTTTCTCGGTTCTCACGGGCGACGAATCGATCAGACGGCGACCTATGGGTCGGGTCGTCGAGCCGCTGCGTGAAATGGGCGCCGTCATTGGAGGCCGTAAAGGTGGAGAGCTGGCTCCCTTGGCGATTACAGGAGCCGGTCTCCATGGTATTGAGTACACGTCGTCCGTGGCCAGCGCACAGATTAAGTCGTCACTCCTGCTCGCCGGCCTCTTTGCTCAGGGGAAGACTCGTTATAAGGAGCCGAGCCTGTCACGAGATCATACCGAGCGGATGTTTCAATTCTTTGGAATTCCTCTCACGCAAGAAGGAGGTGCCCTGGTCTTACAAGGGCGACCGTCTGTTGGATGGCGAGGCATTCATATGATCATTCCCGGTGATTTCTCGGCCGCCGCATTCTTCCTCGTCGGAGCAACGATTGTGCAGGGATCGGACGTCACCATTCGCAATGTCGGGATGAATCCGACGAGAACCGGCCTGGTCGAGGTCATGAGAAAGATGGGAGCCGACATTCAGGTTCTGGGTCTGAGGGAAGCGGCCGGCGAACCGGTCGGGGATCTGCGTGTGAAGTCTGCTCCGCTGAAGGGCGTGATGATCGGCCGCGACCTCATCCCGAAAACGATCGATGAATTTCCTGTGCTGTGCGTGGCTGCCGCCGTGGCGGAAGGAGACACCGTGATTACTGGCGCAGAAGAACTGCGGGTCAAAGAGAGTGATCGGATCGCAACCATGAGTCTCGAGTTGAAAGCCATGGGAGCCCAAGTCGAGGAACGGCCGGATGGGATGGTCATCCGCGGATTAGGCCGAGGGGGAGAGAATGGCCGGCTGAAAGCTGCAGGCAAGGCCGAAAGCCATGGAGATCATCGTGTGGCCATGTCTCTTGCCATCGGTGGCCTGACAGCGGAAGAGAGTATGACCATTGCCGACACGAGTTGCGTGGATACATCATTTCCGAATTTTGAGAAGGCACTCGCCGATCTGTTGGCGCAGCCTGCATGAAAGCAGGTGTGTCGGATGGGACAGTTCGAAATTGAGAGGCGCTGAGTGGTTATTGCGATTGATGGACCGGCCGGAGTCGGTAAAAGTACAGTAGCCAAATTGCTGGCGGCTCGCCTCGGCTACCTGTATCTTGATACAGGGGCGCTGTACCGAGCTATCGCATGGAAAACCTTGCAATCACGGATACGTCCCTCTGACCATGAGCAAGTGGCAACGTTGTTGCCGGCTACTTCTATTCACATGCAGTTTCACCATGGCACGATGCAGGTCTTGGTCGATGGCATTGATGTCACCGGGGAACTTCGTGCACCCGAAGTTACCGCAGCAGCCTCCGTCGTGTCCGCTATTCCGGCAGTCCGCGAATGGTTGTTGCCGCTCCAGCGTCAGATCGGCCAGAGAGGCTCGGTCGTCGCAGAGGGACGAGACATCGGCACCAAGGTCTTTCCTGCGGCACCATTCAAATTCTTTTTGGAAGCGGACTCAGACGTACGAGTTGCGCGGCGGCATCACGAGCTGGTAGCCGCGGGTCGTAGTGGGACGGTTGAAGCGACGTCCCGAGATCTGTCGGATCGAGATCAACGAGATCGAACCCGTTCGATCGACCCCTTGGTTCCGGCGGGTGACGCACGACTTATCGATACCTCTGCTCTCAGTCCTGACCAAGTGGTGGAGCAGATGATCGCGGCTGTGTCGACCGGATCGTGAGTGGGGTAGTCTATGGAATTTTGTGGGCTTTGGTACGAATCGTTGGATGGGTTTGCTTTCGGTATCGCGTAGAAGGTCAGGTTCCTCAGACCGGGGGGGTGCTGATCGCCGCAAATCATGCCAGCTATCTCGATATTCCCCTGCTCGGCTGCGGGATGCGTCGAAGGGCCTGGTACTTGGGGCGGAATGATTTGTTTCCGATCCCAGTATTGAACGGAATTTTGCAGGCATTGGGCTGGATACCGGTGAGGTTGGGACGCCTAGACCGAGAGGCGTTTGGGAAAGCGATTAACCTGATTCGAGCAGGTAGCGTGGTCGTCATTTTTCCGGAAGGCGGACGCAGCCACGATGGCCACCTTCGGCCTCCGAAGGCGGGTATTGGAGTGATTGTGTCGCAGACGGGATGTCCGGTCGTTCCAGCATATCTGAAGGGGACCTTCGATGTACTTCCTACAGGGGCACGCTGGCCTCGGTTGCGTCAGATCACGGTACGATTCGGGGATCCTCTTCAGTTCGAAACGGGGAAACAAAAAGAGAGGGCGGAAACGAAACACTTCTATCAACAGGTCAGCCGCACGGTGATCGAGCACATTGCAGCTTTAGGTCAAGTTCCTGTTCCAAAGGGGAGAGTTGACCTGACCCCCGAAACACCGAACAGGCCGACCGCCGATGCTCACAATGCTGAGTGAGCTTGGCGACTTCACCATCAGCACCCGACGAGAGTCGGAAGAGTAGGACGTTCATATGGGTACGGTATCCAACAGCAGTGACGCTCAGTTAGACCGCAATGCATTGGCGGCATTGTACGAAGAAACCTTCCGTAATCTGGAAGAGGGCACGATTACAGAAGGCCGTGTGGTGGCTCTGACCAAGGACAAGGTCATCGTTGATATCGGATACAAATCAGAGGGCATGATCCCGAGCGATCAGTTCTCCTCCGAGGAACTACACACCCTCAAGATCGGCGATCGGCTCCAAGTGTATATCGAAGAATGTGAAGATGCAGACGGCAATCTCGTTCTTTCCAAGGAAAAAGCGGACAAGATGAAGATTTGGGAAGAACTCGAAAAGCTCTACAAAGAAGAAAAGAGTATCGAAGGTAAGATTGTCTCACGCATCAAAGGCGGCATGATGGTCGATATCGGCGTCAAAGCATTCTTGCCAGGCTCGCAGATTGATCTCCATCCGGTGCGTGATCTGGATGGGCTTGTTGGAAAGACTTTCCCCCTCAAGATCATCAAGATCAACCACAGACGAGGCAATGTGGTCGTGTCGCGCCGTGTGCTGCTGGAAGAAACCAGGGATAAAAAACGGCAGACGACGCTGGCGAATCTCAAAGAAGGCCAGCTCATTCAGGGCACCGTCAAGAACATCACCGATTACGGATCGTTCATCGACCTTGGCGGTATTGACGGGTTACTGCATATTACCGACATGTCTTGGGGGCGAGTCGGACACCCATCGGAACTGTTTACGGTGGGGGACAAGGTTGAAGTCACGGTGTTGAAATATGATCGAGAAACAGGTCGTATTTCTCTGGGGCTCAAGCAGAAGAGTGCGGATCCCTGGACGAATGTCGCCGGCAAGTATCCCATCGGTACCAGGGTTCGTGGTCGTGTGGTCAGCCTGACCGATTATGGAGCGTTCGTGGAACTTGAGCCGGGAGTTGAGGGATTGGTGCATGTTTCGGAGATGTCGTGGACGCATGAAGTCCGACATCCATCGAGAGTCGTGGCGGTCGGAGATCAAGTGGAAGCCGCGGTGCTCAACGTAGACCCCGCGAGCCGCAAGATCTCATTGGGCATGAAACAGACCGCGCCAAATCCCTGGGACATGATCGAGGGCAAATATCCGATCGGGACTCGTATCGAAGGAAAGGTGAAGAGCCTGACCGATTTCGGTGCCTTTGTCGGACTGGAAGAGGGGATCGACGGACTCATCCATATTTCAGACATGTCCTGGACGAAGCATATCAAGCATCCCTCTGAGCTGTTCAAAAAAGGGCAAAAAGTGGAAGCGATTGTGTTGCGCATCGACAAAGAGAAAGAGCGGCTCTCGTTGGGGTACAAACAGTTAGTTCGTGATCCCTGGGATGAGGCGATTCCCGCGCGGTATCACATCGGCGATTCGGTGACCGGCAAGGTGTCGAAGGTCGCCGATTTTGGAATCTTCATCGAATTGGAGGGTGGCGTGGAAGGTCTCATCCATGTCAGCGAATCCGGTCTTGAGCCTTCCGCGAAGCTGGAAGAAAAGTTTAAGTTGCAGGACGACGTCACGGCGAAGATAATCAAAGTCGATCGAGAGGAACGCAAGATAGCGCTCAGTCTTCGTGACCATCAACTGGACTGGGAGCGCAAGCAGGTCGATGACTATCACTCTGCACAAGGTGCGTTGGACCAGAGTCTCGGTCGGGCGGCGAAGCAGAGCCGGAAACGAACGCAGACGGACGATCAAAGTTAGATTGGTATCGTACGCAAGACAGGTCATGTGCAATGCCGGATGATGCAACCCAGATCGAGCGTCCTCAAAAACGGCGTCTGTTCCGCAAAGTCTTTTGGTTGTTTGCGGCGGGGGTGGGGGCTTTGATTCTGATGAATCTGTTTTTCCCCGATCTCGATTTGTCCACAGAGGACCGGATTGCCTTGGTTCGGGTCGAGGGCGTCATCTTGGACTCACAAACGACGGTTGGAGAACTAAAGCGATTCAGCGAGAATCCTTCCGTCAAAGCCATCGTGATAAGAATTGATAGTCCTGGGGGCGGCGTGGTGCCATCCCAAGAGATTTACGATGCCGTCAAGCGGGTCAGAAGCAAGAACAACAAGGCGGTGATCGCCTCGATGGGAAGTGTTGCCGCATCGGGGGGGTATTATATCGCTGCTGCAACGGATCGGATCGTGGCCAACCCCGGGACACTGACTGGTAGCATCGGGGTCATCATGGAAACGGCCAACGTGGAGGGGTTACTCCAGAAAATCGGTGTGGAGGGGGTCGTCATTAAGAGCGGGAAATACAAGGATGTGGGTTCTCCACTCCGGAAGATGAGTGCGGACGAACGAGGTTTGTTGCAGGCCGTGATGGATGACGTCCACAAGCAGTTTATCGAAGCCGTGGCGGAAGGCCGTTCGCTCGAACTTCGGGCTGCTCAAGCGTTGGCCGACGGTCGAGTCTTTACCGGACGCCAAGCCAAGGAAGCGAAGTTGGTCGACGAACTCGGCGACTTGGAGGATGCCATTCAATTGGCTGCGGAGGTGGTAGGGATCGAGGGGGAACCAAAGATCGTCGAGCCACGCCGTCGCTTTTCCCTTCGGGAAATGTTGGACTCGAAATTCAGCATGATGTTTCCGAAGTTGGATATGCAACCGGGTGTGAGTTTGAAATATCTTATGGCCTTCTAGTTGGATCGCTGTATCAATGAAGGTGTGGTGGTTCTCGCGACGAAGGGAGAGCGGATATGACCAAGGCGCAGATCATTGAAAAGGTTTCCGAGCAAGTCACCACGTTGACGAAGCGACAGGCAGAAGTGGTCGTCAACACCATTTTTGATAGTGTCAGGGATTCGCTGAGAAACGGCGATAAAACTGAAATTCGAGGCTTCGGGAGCTTTCGGCTGCGGGCTCGTCGGATGAAGGAAGGGCGAAATCCGAAGACCGGAGAGACGGTTGCCGTACCGGCCAAACGGGTGCCGTTTTTCAAAGCCGGCAAAGAGCTGAAAGAATTGCTCAACCACTAACGATCGTTGGTTGTAAGAGGAACACATGTCGGCATCAGATTCTTCACAGCCGAGCACAGCGGAAATCCGTTGGACCAACGGTGCGCTCAAACGAATGGAGCGCGCACCGATATTTCTGCGTGGTATGGTCCGCCGTTTGGCTGAAAAGAAAGCGCGTGAATTGGGGTATGAGGAAATCACCGAGGAGATCCTCGAACAGTTTAAGGGACAGATGATGGGACGCATGGGCGGTGAAGCCGGCATGGCCTCTGCCGTTGAAGAGATGGCCGACGGTCGTCTTCCATGGACCGCTGCGGCCAAGGAACGATTGAATACGGTGCCCGAATTTATGCGAGCGATGACCAGGCAGATTGCGGAGGAGATCGCAAAGGAACGGGGGCATCTCGAAGTGAACGTCGAATTATTTGAAAAAGTGGAAGCGCTTGGTGACCTCCACGAGGAAGGTGGGCCTCCGATGGAGTGGGCAGAGGACGCATTGGCGCTGCTTCAAGACAAGTTAAAGCAATCGCCGCCCATTGCGCTGGAATTCGTGACTGATATGTTGAAGCGAGATACGGAAGATCTCGCCAGGGTCAAAAAGCTGACCCGCATCGATGCATCGGTTCTGCAGGACCTATGGGAAGCACCTCAGGAACGAATCGCCTGGACCGACGAAGCATGGAAGCGGCTTCAGACGTCTCCGGATTTCGTGCGTAGTGGAATTAGAAAAGCAGCCGAACGGCGAGCCCGCAAGCTGGGATTGAAAGAAATCGGTTCCGACCAGTTGACGACGTTTCGGAATCAGGCGATGATGAAAGCCGTCAAGCGTATCCGCTCATTCGGTTATCATGAATTGACATTCGATGCCTTCGATACCGCCCTCCAGAAAACCAAACGACTACAGGGCAATGATCAGGCGGAAAAACGCCTCCAAGAGATACGAGGACACTTTGCCGATCCAATGATAAAAAAACCTGAAGGCGGGACTCTGGGAGCCGAACTCATGGATCGTTTCCGCCGGTATCTCAAAGGCGAAGGAACACTTTGACAGTCCGAAGCTTCTCTTCAGTGGGCGCTCACCTGTTGAGGCCAAAACTTGTGCCGGATTTGTGGGAGCGGTTCGTTGTCAAAATTGGGAATGTCGTATAGACAACGATCAATTGTCGCGACTTCGTCTTCGGTCAAGGGCAACGTCACTTTTTTCTTCCAGAACTGATCAAGCGTAAAATAGTCCGCCGACTGAGGCTTTTGCGCCAACAACTCCTGCATTTTTTTGAAGCCCGGCGTATCGACGCCTGGGACACGTCCTTTGTTCCGATCAAGACACCACATCAGAACTTCAGCTATCCCGTACATTGTGATATCAACATTCACCATTTTGCTCATGACCTTCCTCCTAAAATCAAGGTCGCATCATAACGCAAGCAGCAGGCAAAATTCAAAGGCTGATGAAGCCTCGCTGCAGATTGCGAGGCGAAACACCGCCTCTGTATACTGGACCTTCTAATTCCACCCTCATAGACCCATTGCTTCAACTGGTTGGAGTGTCGGAGACTGTGTGAACATTCGTATCGAGCGGACATCATACGCAGCCAGAATGCCCTTCTCCATGCTATGGCTGGTTCTTCTCATCGGTCACGGTTTGTGGGCCTGTTCCAAGAGCGAGCCCTATAACCCACCCGACCCTTTTTATTACTTTGCCAGCTACAAGGTCGGCAAGAATCCTACTACTATTACCACCGAAGACCTTAATCATGACTCATTCACCGACCTCGTCACCACCAATATTGCGAGTAATACCCTCTCGATTCTGTTAGGGAATGGTGACGGGACATTCAGGGATCAGGTTCAGCTACATGTCTGCCAGGAACCGCGTTCCCTCGTGATGGGCAACTTCAATCAAGACCGACACGTCGATGTCGCCTTGGCATGCCCCGGTGGAGACGAGATCATGGTCTTGCTCGGACATGGGGATGGAAAGTTTGAAGAAGGACCACGTTATCCAGTGCATCGTGCCCCGATTGCATTGGCCGCCGATGATATCAACGGCGATCATCATACGGATCTTGTCGTCGCACTACGGAACGACAAGGTCAAAGTCTTTCTAGGGAACGGGACAGGCGAATTTCGACACGGGCCTCAGTACGAACATGGCGACACGCCCACATCTATTGCTCTGTCTGACCTCAACGCGGATGGGAAATTGGATTTGGTGGTAACGAATGGAGGACCTATGTCGAATGCAGTCTCCATTTGGGTCGGGAACGGTGACGGATCCTTTCGAGATCCCAAAGACTATTCGACGGGCCACCGACCTCTTGGCGTGAGTTTTGCCGACTTCAATAACGATCATCACAAGGATCTACTGGTCATCAACGGAGAGCAGGATAGCTTCACGACATTTCTTGGCAACGGCAACGCGACATTCCGACCCGGCAAGGATTCCGGTGCTGACGCCGGTCCCAACTTTGGGTTGGCACGGGATTTCAATGGTGATCGGTTGGAGGATGTCGCGATTGTGAACCTCCAGTCAAGCGATCTATCCATCTTGTTCGGGAAAGGCGACGGCACCTTCCATTACCCGCCGAGAAATTACCGTACGAAGCACGGCCCGTTTGCTCTTTCGTCTTTTCGGGTCACGACGACCGGGGTGGAAGAACCGGGGCTGGTCATCGCCGACAACGGAAGTGGCAGCGTCTCGATCTTTCTTCATCATGGGCTCAAACCAGTTGCGAAGTCGGAGACAAGAGAGTAGGACACGAACGATCACGGTCTATTCTTGACAGCTTAGAGGGCCTTCGCTAGAGTGACCGTTGAGTAAAACAGCTCTAAATTTTCGAGCACGACGATGGCGCTTCGATCCTTTGCATGGTGGTTCATGATTGGGGCCTTGATGACGCTCTCTGTTCTGATGGTGCAGGGTGGGATTCGTGATTTGTGGGAAGGGACTCAACCGGCTGGAGGTACCAACGTGTTTGTGTATTTTGGTACGACGCTCTTCGGCGGGGGATTACTGGCTGGATGTGTCGCGTTAATTATGAATCGTCTTCGATAGTTAGAGAGCGGGACATGTATGCAGTGTCTCAAGTGCAGAGGATTCATGATGGTGGAACGCCACTATACCCTCATTAACAGGAGGATATACGCCCGTTGTCTCAATTGCGGATTCTGGATTGATTTGGCCGACCTCCTCCGGTTTTTTTATAAAGTTCTTGATAGTGGGCGGAAAGGTGATAAAGTTCGGGAATCGTTCATTTTCTGAGAGAGGCGGTCGTTGTTGGCACAGAAGGACCACATCCGGCCTGATTCTCGTTTGCAGAATTGGGGACGAACCCTCTGTCGCCTGGGTCTCTTTGGGGCGTTATCTCTCTCAATGATCGGTTTGGCGATTCTGCCGGCCTCTGCAACGGAGGCTCACTTCAAGGATCAGGTCGTTCACACCATCAGTTATGCTCCGCAACCACTCCCGTGGAAGCGAATTCCGGCACACAGCATTCTCCTGAAGGAATTGCGATCGGGCCGTATCTTATTTGAGCACGAGGTTGAGAAACGTTTGTCGCCGGCCAGTCTGACCAAGATTATGTCGGCGTTGATCATTCTTGAGAAAAGCCGTCTGGATGATCTGGCAACCGTGAGCAGGAATGCGGCAAGAGCTCCCAAGACTCACCTACGACTGAAAGTCGGAGAAGTATTTCGTCTTGGCGATTTACTCAAGGCGATGATGATGGTGTCAGCCAATGACGCCTGTCTGGCGGCTGTTGAGCATGTCGGAGGCGATGAAGCGCAGTTTGTGAGATTGATGAACGCCAAGGCGCTCGCACTTGGGTTATCGGACACACACTTCAGCAACGGATGCGGTTTTGACGCTCCCGACCACTATTCAACAGCTGAAGATCTCGCGAAACTCAGTGAAGTGGCGATGCGAAACGCAGTGTTCCGAGAACTCGTCAAAGAAGAACGCGAGATTATCACACCTGTCAGTGGCTATCGCGCCTACGTCCTACATAACACGAACCGTTTACTGGGGCGTATCCCCGGCGTAGAAGGGGTGAAGACCGGATTCACCTCCAAGGCAGGCCGATGCTTGATTGCTAAAGTCTCTCAAAATGGTAGTGATCTGCTCCTCGTGATCCTGAACTCTAACCGTCGGTGGAACACAGCGAGAAGCCTGATCGATTATGGATTTCGTCTCACGACTACCCTACAATAGCAATCTCAGCAACCTCCACCTTTCATTCCACGGGCCATCTCAGCTCTACGAAACCACCCAGTTTGAAAGAAGCGTTTTCGCTGGCCTTTTTACCGACCAATTCGTTCTTGAGCCCAACTTCCTCCACCCTCTTCGCTGGACTATCGTGGGGCGACAAACTCGATGTTGACGTCTTTGCCAAGGTAATTCACCTGGAAACCTTGCTTGTCGTAAGCCATGACGGCACCCATGACGTTTTCGTCGCCATACTCCTCCTGGCCTAATAATTTTCGAATGTCATCCGGACTCTCACTATTGAGCACATTACGAAAGATACCTCTGGTCTTATAGGCGAACCGGTTATTGATGAAAAGGAGGTCAACTTTACCGTCCTGAATACGTACCCCAGCCATGGGACCGGTCGGTTTTCGTTGATCAAGCAGGAAGATGAACGTCGCTTCCTGCTCAGCCTTGACTCCGGAAATCTTTTCGTTCACAAGCGTTTCGACGGCTCTAGATTCCGAGTCACCGAGTTTGACGCCGAACAGCGAAATCTCAGCGCTCGAAATGACCTTTGGTTCCATGACATCGTTCTTGCTTAATTCATACGGCTCGGCCTGAGCTGAGCCGACCGTTGCCAGGATGCTCGCCAGTAGAATAATTACCATCCGTATCACACGCGCTTTCGTCATGGTATTTAGCGTTTCTTTCGTAAGGGTTCGTAACTTAATCAGGATAGGTCAATCAATAGAATCGAGATCGGCATGCAACAGATTGTATGCCAAGAGCCGTTAGACGTGCAAGGAATGGGACACGCGAGCGGTTGTAGGATAAGGGATTCGTCGGATGGACACGCTATCCTCACATCATGACTGTGGCGCATCGCCCAGCAACATCGTCCCGAGTTCACGAAGCCGGTAAAAGTAGGCTTGAGGCTCGGTGTCCAATGCTTCCGTCAGTTCATCGAGATCTCCCAAGCAGTCTTTCACGATGGCAACCCGTTGCTGGTCGAGACCTTCGGAACTATCGAGAAAATAGACCACACAGCCACTAATGACCGTGTCGATCGTCATCAATTGCCCTTGATGTGGGCTCGAAAACTGAGGCCATTCGTCGGCACAATGCTGTTCCCAGGCTGTTGCAATCATGCTTCGCTCCATGAGGTGCTCCTTTCCCTCTCCGCCATGTGACAGGCCAACCCCCAAGTGGATGCGGTCGTCGAGGGCTAAGTCTCAAGCCTGGATATCCTGATGATACAGTCTGGAGCAATCGCAGGATCAGGGATATAGCCCACGTTGGAGATGTGCTTGAGCAACTTGATCAATCCCACTCATGAGGGCTGCCATGCGCATCGACACTCGGCGTTCGGTCGAAAAATGAAGCGTCCGCTGAAAGGCGGACGCGATGATGTCTTGCAGGCGATTCTGAATGTCTGTTGCACTCCAGAAAAATCGCTGAAGGTCCTGCACCCATTCGAAGTATGAGACGATGACGCCGCCGGAGTTGGCGAGAATATCGGGGATGACGAAGACGCCTTTCTCTGCAAGGATGCGGTCGGCCTCCAGCGTCGTCGGACCGTTTGCTCCTTCCGACAAAATCCGACACCTCAAAGAATTGGCATTTTTACTGGTAATCTGTTCCGAGAGTGCGGCGGGTACGAGAACGGTACATTCTAGTTGCAGAAGTTCCTCATTTGTGACCGCATCCCCCAGTTTGGTGTCATGTAGCGGTTGGCTCGGATCGCGACGAAGCAACTCCATGACATCCAACCCCTTGGGGTTGTAAATTCCACCATGAACATCGCTGACGGCAATGACGCGCGCACCTTGTTGCTGCATGATACGGGCGGTGTGTGAACCGACATTGCCGAATCCTTGAATCGCCACGGTGGCATTTTCAATGGACAACTTGAGGTGACGAAGCACCTCTTGCGTCACATGGACGACTCCGCGTCCCGTCGCTTCTTCACGGCCTAAGCTTCCCCCGATCGAGAGCGGTTTGCCGGTCACCACTCCAGGAACGGCGTAGCCGACTTGCTGGCTGTACGTGTCCATCATCCATGCCATGACTTGAGCATCGGTTCCCACGTCCGGGGCCGGTACATCCTTGTCCGGGCCGATCAACGGGAAAATCTCTGCGGCGTATCGTCGAGTCAGCCGCTGTAACTCGGCGGAGGACAGTTGTTTCGGAGCTACCGCGACTCCGCCTTTGGCGCCTCCATACGGCAACCCGGCCAACGCGCATTTCCACGTCATCCACATCGCAAGAGCGGCCACCTCACCCAGATTCACGTCGGGATGGTACCGCACGCCTCCCTTGGACGGGCCCCGTGACGAATCATGTTGAATGCGGTAACCGGTAAAAACCTCCACGTGCCCGTCGTCCATCCGAACCGGAAGGCTGACGACGAGAGACCGCTGTGGAAGTTTCAGACGTTCACGGAGGTTTGGGTCAAGTCCCATCGTCTCCGCTGCCTGATCGAACTGCGCGACGGCTAGGCGAAAGGTCGGGGTATCAAGTTCCCGCATAGGACTCCTCTACGCAAACACCAGCCGGTTTCGTACGCCGGCTGGTCATGCAACGGTCGACCAATTGAGGGCAAATACCGCTGCGAAGGCCCGAGCAAGTTCCTGTTTGACGGCGCCAACTGGGACGGCTGTTTGGCGTATTGCCGCCATGGATGTCACTCGACAATCTGGAAATCCACAGGGATGGATCCGTTGGAACGGCGTCAGAGTCAAATCAACATTCAGGGCGAACCCGTGCAAGGTCACGCCGTGTTCAATTCGTATGCCCAGGAATGCGATTTTCTGTGGCTCCGGAGTCATGATCCACACACCTGGCTTACCGACGACACGGGAGCCGGTAATATTCCAGAGACTGAGTACCTGAATGATCACTTCTTCCAGTAACCAGACCAATTGTCTGGGCCCTGCTGCATGTCGTTCAAGCTTGAGAACGGGGTAGACCACGATCTGTCCGGGGCCGTGAAAAGTTACAGAGCCTCCTCGATTGACGTGATGCAGTTCCGCGCCATCCACACATAACGCGGATTCACGACCTCCCCAATGCGACAGACTGGTCCTCCGTCCGAGCGTATAGACGGGTGGATGTTCAAGGATCAGAACAGTATCCGGTTGGAGATCGCGGAGACGCTCCTCATGCAAGCGAGACTGTATTTCCCACGCAATGAGATAGGGGACGGGATCTGAAAAGATGCGGACCGCGGCCGCATGAATGTGAAGAGAATTCACATGCGGAGATATCACGGTATTGGCATCGATCATGAGATTCCACGCCCAAAGGGATAGTTCCATCCATGAAGATTGTGAACCCCCCGCCAGGGGTCAGTTCCAAGAGTTACGGTGGTGGAGAGAAAGAAGAGACACCGCATAGTGGGAGTATTGTTGCATAACTCACCATGCAGAGGAAAGTCAGGTTGTGAGGATCACGGGGCTGCCGGCGCAACCCCGTGAATCGAGGTGTTACTTAATGGAGGCGAAGAGTTCCTTGATCCCAGGGGTCTTCAGCTTCTTGAGTGCTTTTGCTTCAATTTGGCGGATGCGCTCGCGTGTCACCGACAAACTTTGGCCGACTTGTTCCAAGGTGCTGGCTTCATCGTAACCGATCCCAAAGCGAAGTCTGATGACGATTTGCTCGCGAGGTGTGAGGATGCTCAAGATACGGTCCAGTTGTTCGGTCAGTTCACTTCGGTGGACATGAGCGTCCGGCGGAACTGCCTGCTGGTCTGGAATCATATCCCCGAATTGCGTATCTCCATCACCGATCGGAGTTTCCAAAGCCACCGGTTCCTGAAAGGCCAACACAGTCTCGCGGAGCCGCTCCGGTCTCATGCGCAGTACATGGGCAATCTCTTCCATGCTGGCGGGCCTTCCAAACTGTTGCCCAAGCCTCCGCATCACACGAAGGATTCGATGCGAGGCTTCGGTTTGGTGGACCGGAATGCGAATTGTTCGTGATTGATCCGCAAGTGCCCGAGTGATCCCCTGTCGAATCCACCACGTTGCGTAGGTGCTGAATTTGAATCCCTTTCGATACTGATAGCGTTCGGCCGCTTTCATCAGGCCGATGTTGCCTTCTTGTACAAGATCCAGCAGACCTAATCCTCGCCCGGTGTAATGTTTGGCAACATCCACCACCAAACGAAGATTACACCGCACGAGCTCATCTTTGCCTTGCTCCAAGATAACCCTCGCGGCGCGGATTTCATCGAGCAACGTTTTCAGTGTTTTTGCTGTGGCTTGCACAGGTTTCATGTCTGGGTCCGACGGATTAAGGGCGGTGCTTAAGGCCTTCTCCGCCTTATCCAACGCAGTAGCGGAAAGCCCACTCAATTGCCTGACCATTTGGAGTACCTTCACGCTGTCTGCTAGAACGGATGTCCGTTTGGATTTGAACAAGGCTCGTATGGCTTGACGCAGAGCAGCCCGAATGCGCCTGGTCCCATGGTCCACCCGCTTGGCGATCGAGGTTTCTTCTTCTCGAGTCAAAAGCCCCCGTTCGCCGAACGATCGGAAGTACAAGGCCTCCAAAAGAAACGGGCTGGCGCCGCGGCTTGTACGCACAACCGGCTGATTCTTCTCTTCAGATCCGGATCCCTCAGCCTCGCGGCTGATCATTCCCAGCATGCCGCTCGCCTTGGCGTCATCGGCATCGACATCCGGGACGAATGTTTTCTGTATCTCCATCTCGTCAGAGACTCGCAGTCCTTCTTTCATCGTGTCACCTTTTGCTCTGGTTGAACGTCATCTACTCTCATTGGAGCCATATTTAGGGGAAAAGATTCAACCGAGTACTCGTACTGCTTCTACGAAGCAAAAGGGATGCTGGATTGAAGATGAGAAACGGTGCGGAGTGATCAGCACGAAAAATCAGAAAGATTAGATCGGGCTAATGAGAAAGCGAAGGGAAGAACTGTCACACTTATGCGGCATCTATGTAAGATTGGCATCAGCGATCAGGCTGAAATGCCACACTACTTCGATAACAGTCCTTTCATGAACGGGGCAATGGTGTCGATCGGAATCGGAAAGATGGTCGTTGAGTTCTTCTCAGCCGCGATCTCGACGAGTGTTTGGAGATAGCGCAGTTGAAGGGCGGCTGGATTTCGGCTGATGACATCGGCGGCTTCAGCGAGTTTTTGCGCCGCTTGAAATTCGCCTTCAGCATGAATGATTTTGGCTCGCCGTTCCCGCTCGGCCTCAGCTTGCCGGGCGATCGCACGTTGCATGTCTTGAGGGATATCGACGTTCTTCACTTCCACGGCGGCGACTTTGACTCCCCACGGCTCGGTCTGCTGATCGATAATCCGCTGCAGTTCGGCATTGATGTCGTCGCGCTTTGATAGCAAGTCGTCGAGTTGGCTCTGGCCAAGCACGCTGCGCAGGGTGGTTTGGGCGACTTGGGATGTGGAATACAGATAATCTTGGACTGCCAGCACGGCTCGTTGAGGGTCAACCACCCTGAGGAAGATGACGGCGTTCACTTTCACGGAAATATTGTCCAGCGTAATGACATCTTGGGAGGGGACTTCCATCGTCACAATTTGGAGATTGACGCGCACCATCTGTTGGAGGACCGGGATGACCAGCCGAATGCCGGGTCCTTTCACGGTCTGAAACTTGCCCAACACAAACACCACGAGCCGTTCGTATTCCATGACGCGCTTAAAACTGGCATAGAGCACGAGGATCAGTAAGACTAACGGCATGAGCAACGACATAAATGGCTCCTTGTCTTCGGTCGGTTTATCTGTGAACGGGGGCCACCTTCACGGTCAGTCCTTCAACCGACATCACCTCTGCAGCCTCTCCTTGCCGAATCGGGGTTTGGCTGACGGCCTCCCAAATCTCCCCCTGGACCGTAATCTGACCGCGTGGAGTGAGATCCGTCCTGGCGATTCCGATCGAACCAATCATCCCCTCAGCCCCGGTGACTGGTCTGCCACGAGTGCTCTTGACGGCCGTCCACGCAATGATTCCGATCAAGCCGCCGATCGTCATGACAGTCGGCAATAAAAAGGATAGGGATATTTGCAGAAAAGGCGCGTCATTCTTGATGAGGAATAGACCGCCCAGCGTCATCGCAACCAATCCACCGAGTGCAAGCAACCCGTAGCTGGTAACCGAAATTTCGAGCAGGAGGAACACCGCACCGAGTATGACAAGAAATGCGCCTGCATAGTTCACGGGGAGCGACTGAAGGGAGTAGAACGCCAAGATCAAGCTGATGGCGCCGATGATACCGGGCAAGATGGCGCCGGGGCTGTAGAGTTCGGCCATAATTCCGATGGTTCCAATGGACATCAGGAGATAGGCGATGTTGGGATCGCTCAAGATTTTGAGTAATTCCAGACGAGTTCCCATCGGGAATTCACGGAGAGTTGCGGTCTCGCTGGAGAACGCGATTGATCCATGAGGAACGGCAATCTTTCTTCCTCGCAGCTGTTTCAACAGCGTAGGGATGTCATCGGCGATCACGTCGATGATTTTAAGCTTCAAGGCTTCTTGCTCTGTCGCGGAGACGCTCTTTCGAACTGCATCTTCCGCCCATGACACATTACGCCCATGTTGTTCAGCGATGCTTTTGATGTAGGCAACCGCGTCGTTCTCCACTTTCTCCTTCATCGTGCTGTCCATTTCACCGCCACCCATTGCGACCGGATGTGCTGCTCCTATGTTGGTACCGGGCGCCATGGCGGCAACATGGGCCGCCATCGTAATGAAGACTCCTGCCGAGGCAGCACGGCCTCCCGAAGGAGCGACGAACACGATCACCGGGATGGGCGAACCGGTAATATCTTTGATCATCAGGCGCATGGAGGTATCCAATCCTCCAGGAGTATCCAACTTGAAGATAAGAGCCTGCGCGCTCGATGTCTGGGCATACGCAATGGCGTCGTGAAGATATTCAGCTGCAACGGGGTTGATGACACCCTCATAGGTTGCGAGGATGATGTCCTCGGCGAGAGCGGGGTTGGTTGGGAGAATCAAACAGAGTACAAAGCCCGGTCCTGCAATCGCCGCTGTGAGGAAACGGCCAAGCACAGTTCTCGTTTTTCGACCACCTCTAAGCATCGTAAGATGTTGAATGATGAAAGGATCTTACGGCCCTCAGGTTACCCTATCAAGGAAGGGCGCTTGGTTGCAAACGATGAAAGGAACCTCCTAGAATGCGCGGCATGTCTCGTTTTTTCAATGGCGAACGCATCCACCTTGTCGATCACAAACGACGACAGTATGCTCTCACGTTGAAAGCGGGAGAGACGTATCAGTTCAGCGGGCAGAAAATCGCACATGATGCGTTGATCGGCCGTCTCGACGGGTCCATCGTCACACTGTCCGGTGGCAAGAAGATGGTGGCGCTCCGACCGACCTTCGGCGACTATGTGCTCAAGATGCCCCGAGGGGCGCAGGTTCTGTATCCCAAGGATCTCGCGATCATACCCATGTGGGCCGATATCCACCCGGGTGCTCGAGTTTTCGAGGCCGGGACCGGTTCAGGAGCCTTGACCATGGCTCTATTGCGCGCAGTGGGGCCGGGGGGATTGGTGGTGACGTATGAGATCAGAGACGATTTTGCACAGACGGCAAAGACCAACATTGCCCGTTCTCTGAATCCAATCAATCTGATCTGTTTCAGGAAAAATGCCTATGAGGGCATCGATTTACTGGACGACCAGGTGCCTTTCGATCGCGTGGTGCTTGACTTGCCGGAACCATGGCAAGTCGTACCGCATGCCATGAAAGCTCTTCGATCCGGCGGGATCTATCTGAGCTTCGTTCCCACAGTCCCTCAAGTCATGCAAACGGTAGAGGCGCTTGAACGCACAGCCGTATTTGGAATGATCGAAACGTTTGAGACGTTGCTGAGAACCTGGTCCGTGCAGGGCAGGAGTGTGCGGCCAGATCATCGCATGGTGGCTCATTCTGGGTTCATCACAGTGGCTCGTAAGGTCGAACCCGGGCTCCTTGGACCAATGCCTGCCATAGGAGCTCCTAGCGAGAGGGACCAGGAAGACACACAGGATGAAGCAGAAGAGGAACTGAACTGATGAATAGGTTAGAAGGCAAGGTAGCGGTGGTGACGGGAGGCAATGCCGGCATCGGCGAAGCGATCGCGAAACGTTTCGTCGAGGAAGGAGCATCGGTCGTCATCACGGGACGTCGGCAACAGGAATTGGATCGTGTGACCAGTGTAATCCGACTCAACAAAGGAAAGGTACTCGGAATTGTTGGTTCAGTGACGGATGAAACCCATGTGCAGGATGTCGTCCGGCGAGCCCTCGATAGTTTTGGACGGATCGACATTCTGGTCAACAACGCGGGAATCGGTGAATTTGGAAAACGGCTCCACGAAACCGAGGATGCGATCTGGGCGCATGTGTTCGACATCAACGTGACCGGGGTATTCCGCATCACACGAGCCGTCATCCCCCACATGCTGAGGCAAGGCCGGGGCTCGATCATCAATATCTCATCAATCGCCAGTTTAGTAGGGCTCTCCGGCTCAGCTGCCTATACGGCATCCAAGGGTGCGCTTGACGCCTTGACGCGTGCCCTAGCGGTCGAATATGCGAATGAAGGAATTCGCTGCAATGTGGTGAATCCGGGCCTGATAGATACGCCTATGGCGGCTCCCCTTATGGCCAATCCCGACATGCTCCAACCCATTCTTGCACAATATGCGATTCATCGCCCTGGGACTCCGGAAGAAGTGGCGAATATGGTTCTGTATCTGGCCTCCGATGAAGCCGCCTGGGTTACTGGCGCAACCTTCCCTATTGATGGGGGCATGACCATTTGTAAAGGGTAATGGTCGCCGCCAACGAGCAGGAGCAACTTCCGTTCGAGGTAAAGAGTGGACAGTGATGCTCGGACACGGTTTTGCGGGGTGATCGGCAATCCGGTCGGTCATTCACTGTCGCCCGCCATCCACAACGCTGCGTTTCGCAAATTGGGGCTCAACTTTGTCTATCTGGCTTGGCAAGTCGAGACGATCGGCGATGCCGTCAAAGGGCTTCGCGCACTCGGAAACTTCCGTGGGGCAAGCGTGACGATCCCACACAAGGTGGCCGCCATACCGTTTCTTGATCATGTGGAAACGACGGCTCAACGGATCGGTGCGATCAATACGATCGTTGCTGAACAGGGTGCGCTTACTGGGTACAACACAGATGCGACAGGCGCTCTGAGGGCGTTGAGGGAGGGTGGAGCTGAGCTCAAGGGTAGACGCATCGTTGTCCTCGGTTCCGGAGGTGCCGCCCGAGCGATTCTCTTCGCACTGGCGGTTGAATCCGGTGCGGAAAAGTTGACGTTGCTGGGAATTGACGATCTTGAACGGACTAGTTTAGCTCGGGATGTTCGTTCCCAGGCATCATTGACGGTTGAAGACTTTCATCTTGATGAAACCACTCTTCGGCGGGTTCTTCCCGACGCGCATGCGCTAATTCATTGCACTCCCGTCGGCATGTCTCCAAATGCCGATACGACCTGCATTCCTCCTTCGCTCCTTCACGCCGACCTTTCTGTCATGGATATTGTTTACAACCCACTCGAAACCAGATTGCTCAAAGATGCGAAGCGTGCAGGTTGTAGGACGATTCCAGGGTTGGAGATGTTTCTCCATCAGGCCGTCGCCCAATTTGAGCTCTGGACCAATCAGCCTGCTCCAGTTGATGTGATGCGCGCGGTCTTGGAGTCTCACTTCCGATGAATGTGGTGCTCATCGGTTATCGTGGGACTGGAAAGAGTACCGTCGGCAAAATACTAGCGGCTCGGCTTGGTCGAATGCTTCTGTCTACAGACGCGGAGATCGTGAAGTCGGCCGGTCAAAGCATTCCGGAAATCGTTGAACAAAATGGGTGGGAGTACTTCCGCAATCTCGAAGCCAAGGTCTGCCGTGAACTGGCCGATCGGACTGGGTTAGTCGTCGATACTGGCGGAGGAGCAATTCTACGATCACGAAATGTCGAGGTGTTAAAAGAAGCAGGCAGGTTGTTTTGGCTGACCGCCTCGGTCGAGACGATTGTCGAACGTATCGGTCAGGATTCACAACGTCCTTCCCTCACAGGAGTCAAGTCATTCGTGGACGAGATTCAAGATGTCCTTCGTGAGCGCGCACAGAAGTATCAAGCGGCCGCCGATTATGTCATTGTGACTGATGGAAAGTCTGTCACGCAAGTTGCCGATGAAATTCTGGCACAGTTGTAGTTGTTCGATACCTCTCTCAACCTTGACAAGCCTCGCCTGAACATGGTTCATGTATCACGCTGCGCCCGTAGCTCAGTTGGATAGAGCGCCGGGCTTCGAACCCGTAGGTCGCAGGTTCAATTCCTGCCGGGCGCACCATAGATTCAACGAGTTATTGGAATTCCCCAAGTCGACTTGCCTTCCCAGTTGCGCGGCGAGCGCAGAGCCTCTCTGTCGTGGAGTGACTCAGCCATCGAGCTGATCTACGGCCTGCCGATTACCAACAGGGATTCATGCTCGATCAAGTGCCTATCGCGGCATATTTGTTATGGGAGCAAAATAATGACGAAGTGGCAAGCGGGGAGACTTATTACCTGCCTCCTTATCCTCATGACGAGTTTGCCGAGTGCATGGGCGACGTCGAACGACACACCAGGCACTGACGGGCCGTCGCTGGAGGAGACGTTGGCATTTATCAAAGACACGTGGGAAGCATGTGCAACAATGCACAGTGGGTTGCAGCGTATGATTGCCAAGGACGGCTCCCTCTGGCATATGGATCGAATGGCCAAGGTCGACGTGGTTGTTATGCCTCCATCAGCTCTCAAAATTATCACACGCCTGAATGAATTGAGGAAGTTGAGCGGGATATTCGGAATTCAATCGCCGGCGGAAAAGATTCAGGAGTTTGACTTGAACGCACTATCTCCTAAGGTGAGCCCGGAACGGGAGGGTGAGGACATCAACCTCTATGGAATTCGGCTGCGCTGTGCGCGTGGGGCATGTGTAACTGAGTGGCTTGCGTCTCTCGCGATACCGGGCAAACCCATGCACGAACTAAAAACCGGCAAAGCGGCCGTCACGAGTCTTGATGAGCTTGTGTATGAGGATCGCGCCCCAAAAGACAAACCGGGAGAAAAAAAGGGGGAGGTGTATATTCCAGTCTGTGACATGGCATCCTTAGAAAGTCTTTCTAAAGCCTTCCACCACGCCATCAGCAAAGTTGATGGGAAGAAGCCGCTGTTCTAGTACGCGATACGAACGAGATTGAGAAGAAGAAAAGGAGCGAATCTCTGAGGAACTGGAGGCGCAGGCTTCTTGAGCAGTACATCGCGTCGGAATTGCAGTGCATCGGACTAGATTTCCTACCAACGTCGGTGTACTTGAGATTTCACCCGATCTCATTCATTTGCCCCCCATACAGACCGTGTACTGGAAAGTCTGTTTAAGCCTGATCCGATGAGGGGCGAGCGGCTACCTTAAACTAGCGACCTGCCGCCCCTGATCTGCTGCTATTTGGTTGTGTGCCTGGTGAGGTCCGCAACCGTTGGGTAAACTCCTTCCCTTATCAAGCTATTGCCCGTCTGCCACGCCGAGGTAGTCGGCAACATATTACTTTCTGGGCACTCAATCGAGTCAATGATTCCCTTGAGTTGGCATAAGAACCCGATCAATTGTTGCTTGATCGATCTCCATCTCTAGTTAGCGATTCCCATTCAAACACAATGGGTTACGTGCAAACAATGCCCTTATCCTCCCTGTGCATGATTATAGAAGCAGTTCCTTCCCGTCACCATTAACGTTGCCAATGGGTTGAAATGGGTTGAATGGCTGTGCAATTCCCGTCTTGATTTTCATTCATCTGTCTGTGTAGCCTTCCCATATGCTGCGATTCTGGTGTTCGAATCATCTCGGTATAAATTCGAACTGTAAAGTTCCAGGTTCAATTCCTTATAGAACCCCCCTCAATCCTAACCCATTGGTAATGTATGGAGATAGCGGCGCTTGTCTTCAGTCATTCCGCTAAAGCTGGATAGATCTATGATGGAGTTTTATCTACTATAACCTTTATGCGCGAAAGAGGTTATCCCGTGCGATGGTTTTGCCGATATAGAAAGCAAGCGACGATTGGAGCGGTCTTCTGTGGACAGAAGAAGCGGTTTGCCTGGACCAGACAATGTCCCTGTTGTGGGAGGCCACTTGAGAAGACGGATCCGATGAATCCATGGGTTTGTGAATGTGGATGGCGCAGTCAATGAATCGAGCAAGAAGAGGGAGGTGCCATGATCCCCGTTTTGCACGACGTGAGAGCAGCGTTCTTTCTGGTAATCGCATTGACCATGCTGTTGTTTATCTGTGCGGTGGCCGGCTTGGGAGCAGTGCTGCGACCGATCCGATGGTCTGATCGGAAAGGGTATCGCTGAGCAAGAGAAAGGTTAAGCCGGCAGTGGGGCTTGATCGGTCTTTTTCTCTTCCTCGTAGGGTTTTTCGTTTCCTACTGATCTGATTTCAGTTCTCTGCCCAGTAGAGAATCTTCCCCTCTCTCATCCGGTGTCTGCCCAAATATTGAAATTTATTAGGCATCCTGTCTTCCTTCAGCTAGGCTCCAGCTAAAGCGTCCCTTTTCAACTGTAGTGCTATATTTGTTTGGAAGGGGAACCAGCGTGCATTGCAGACCATCGTCCATGCACCGATTGTCTAGGAATCCATTGAACAGCGCGTTTTGATGTCACCTGGAGGAGAAGATTATGAATGGAGTGCTAGCGAAATCTGGAGCTGTGGTGATGCTGGGACTGGTCTTGTTGTCGAATCAAGGCTGTAACAAGAAGTGGCTCCAATCTGACGGTGAAGGTAAAGCCGAGAGCGGAAGTTCAAAGCTCCCCAATATGTCAGGAGGAGGTCCAAACAGTGAATTGAGCGGTTTCTCTCGTAATCCGTCAGAAGAACGACTTGCGCAAGGTGGATATTCGACGGCGCTGAACCCCTCGGGGTTCAGCGCGCGCCAGCGCGCCGAACTGACAAAAGAAGAAAAGGCTGCCGTGGAAGCGGGTTTACAAGACGTTTTCTTTGGTTATGACCAGTGGACCCTTTCGAATGCCGGCACGGAAGCGCTCAATCAGGATGCTGTTTATCTCAAGGATCATCCAGGCGTCCTGTTGAAAATTGAAGGGCACTGTGACGAGCGAGGCACCGCCGACTATAACATGGTTTTGGGCGACAAGCGCGCCAAGGCTGCTCGAAACTACCTTGCGGAAGTCGGGGTGAATCCGAAGCAGGTAGCGATCGTATCGTATGGCAAAGAGCGTCCCTTTTGCTTCGATCGGGATGAGGCTTGCTATCAACAGAATCGCCGGGGCCACATGCTTCTAACCAATAAGAAGTAGGGTGTTTTAGGGTGACACGTCATCCGAAGGGACGACGGGTTTTTCCCGAGCGTTTAGAACAATCTGTCGCATCACTTCAGATCGCTAATTTCAAGCAAGGAATTCTTCGTTGAAAAAACTTGGTTCTTTTTTCAAAACAGAAACCATCGACCGAATTCCGTCCAAACCTCAGTCACAGGACCGACGTGTTCAACCAAGATTCACCGCGCAATTTCGCAGCACCTTTTCGGGTCAGAGACAGGAAGGACAGGGGCGAACTCTGGATGTGTCTGCCGGCGGTTGTAAAATCGAAAGCGACATGAAAGGGGAACAAGGTGCGAAGTTCGAATGCCGACTCCACATTCCAGGCCTTGATTGGCCGTTGCGGATCGACGAAGCCACTGTGCGTTGGATTGACGGTAATAGTTTTGGGATCGCGTTTTCGCGTATCACTCCAGAAGAGTGTGCGAAGCTCAAGACGGTACTCTCCGAACTTGAACGGGATGAGTAAATTCCTTCCCTAGTCGCTACAACGCACACACTTCCACCCGCGTAAGGATTTCTTGAAGACTTGCTCGACGGGATCGTATCGATCTCGCATTCCACCTGTGAGTCCACGCGCTTTTCACAGGTACTATTCTGAGCACGGTTGACATGGCTACCGTAACTGTCAGAAAGTACAGAATGGCTGATGTCTGAGCCAAAAAATCTCGGCATGAGGATAGAGAAAGGAGTCGGGAGTGGAACAGAGGTATGCAATCACTGTGAAGTTCTTGGTCGATGCCGATTCGGCGGAAGATGCTGAAGAGATGGTCGAAACGGCCTGTGAAAAGGCGTCGGCATCCTTCCCGGAAATGAGTTACGAAGGGATTGAGGATATCGAGGAAGAAGAAGAGGCGTAGCCGACTTCGTCTGCTGAAACCATCCTACGATTCACCCGGCCAATCACGCAATGGGCAATGAATCACGATCGATCTTACCTGAGAAGGAAGTCGCCATCTTTGCAGGGGGCTGTTTTTGGTGCCTTGAGGCGGTGTATGACCAGGTTGAAGGTGTGAGTTCGGTCGAGTCCGGTTACATCGGGGGTAACCTCGATCACCCTACGTACGAAGCTGTGTGTGGGGGACAGACCGGCCATGCCGAAGCCGTACGGATCACCTTTGATTCTCGGGTGATCATCTATAAAGAACTGCTTGAGATCTTTTTTGCCATTCACGATCCGACGACACCCGATCGGCAAGGAAACGATAAGGGAACCCAATACCGTTCGGCGATTTTCTTCTGTGACACAACACAGCTTCACACAGCCGAGACTTTGATCAAAATCCTAACTGAAGAGAAGCTGTACGACGCTCCTATCGTCACACAGGTCGTACCAGCCGGGCGATGGTATGAGGCGGAGCCCTATCATCAGGAGTATTTTGTTCGAAATCCCTTCCAAGGTTACTGTCAGTTTGTGGTGGGACCCAAAGTCGCGAAGTTTAGAAAGCAGTTCGCTCACCGTCTAAAAACTTAAGCCATACCCGCTCATCGGCTGAACAATCCAACCAAGATCTCTCGTATCGCTCCAAAAACTGCAGGCTTCTGGAATACTTGATGCGTTTTCAGCTGCACCTCGGTATGCAGGGGGCAAAAAGGCCATTCGCCGGCTGGGTTGCCCTGGACATGGGCAATGATAGAGCCGTCTGTGTCGGTATCGAGCGAGTGAACGACTATGAGAGGACTGTTCGGATCAAGTAAACAGGTATCGTCCATAGCCGCCTGGCCTGTCGCTGTATGGCGAATCTGAACGTGCTGTTGCCCCTCTGAGAACACAGTATCCCCATCCCGTATCGGGCCGGCCGGTGCCCAGGAATACAGAACCAGCGGAGCAAGCAGAATGAGGATGACGGTAATGCCGATCGACCAGAGCGGAGGCTCACTTCTATTACCTTCATCATTTGTAGAGGCTGCAGTCATTTTTTGATCAACTCTTCTAATTAGGACCGAGTGCGACCAGTGCTATGGATTTTGTAAGATGTGACGACCACTCTCTCGTTCTTGCCGCCTCAAGTTGCTAGGAAAAAATTAACAGTCCCGTAATACTGCGGTTATCCTCTCGCAATCCTACGCTATTACAACGAAGCCGACATCAACGGTTGCCTTAACCAGGGAGGAACCCAATGATACGGCCATTTTTGAAAACGGTTGCGCTTGGACTTGCTGTGCAGTCTGTGCTTCATCTTTTCTGCCTTGCCGAGCCCTCGTCGGCTGAACTGAGTGGTCCGCTGGCCTCGGTGACCGTTGATCCGACCCTGCCGCACTACGCGGCGCAAACACAGGTGTCCGGCGCGTTCAAAGTTCATGGATCAGACACGATGTATCAGCTTCTCGCTCGCCTCAGCATGGAGTTTCAGCGACTCCAACCCAAGGCCGCTATTGAGGTGCGCGGAGGAGGCTCCGCCAAAGCCATTGCAGAACTTCTGCAGCCCCCGCTCAGTAAATCGGGCAAGGTGAGGTTGTTCGAAGAACGTGCCGCCCATGTTCAACTCATCGCCACATCGCGTGAACTGCGCGATGCCGAAGTGAAAGAATTCGTCGCTCAACACGGGTACGAACCGACGACCATTCCTGTGGCGGTCGACGCAGTGGCGTTGTACGTGCATAAGGACAACCCCCTGCCGGGCCTGACCCTTGACCAGGCCGATGCCATATTTTCAACGACGCGCAAACGTGGGTCCAAGATCGAGATCATGCAGTGGGGTCATCTTGGGTTGAGCGACGGATGGGGGCAGTCTCCAATTCGGCTCTATGGTCGTGATCGAAGATCCGGCACGAAAGAGTTCTTTCAGGAACATTGTCTCGAGGGCGGGGATTTCAAGCCCGGTATTCACGAGGCTCCGGGAGCTGCATCGGTCGTTCTCGATCTGAGCCGCGATCCTCTCGGAATCGGCTATAGCGGCCTTGCGCTGCAATCTTCCGCTGTGCGGGTGGTTCCGATTGCGGATGCTCCCGGTATGCCGCTCGTCACACCGTCTTCGGAGACCGTCGCGGATCATACCTATCCCCTACGGCGGGTGCTGTATTTGTACTTGGATCAGCCACCGAAGACACCTGTTCCTGCAGCGGTGCAGGAGTTCGTGACCTTCATCCTCAGCCAGGAAGGGCAGCAGGCAGTGTCCAAGGCGGGGTTCTTTCCCCTCCCCTCGACCCACGTGGCGAGAGGCGCGGTCGCCCTCGGATTCCCGGCCAATTCCACACCAACCGCAATTCGCCAGGACAGCCATTGATCTCGAGGACGAATCCGTTCCGATTCCAGTCGCAATTCTTACACAGCAGAAGGAGGGTGTCGAAATGGGAGGATTTCTGAAGGCGGTGTGTGCCGGGGGGATCATCGCACTGGTCGCACTCAGCCTAGAGCTCTCGACCGTATTTGCGGCTGAAGATATATCAAATCAGGACTCAAACCCGCCTTCGAACACAAGCGCCCAACGAGCAAGCTCGGCGTCACCGGAGACACCGGGTCTGTTGCCATCGGAGGAAACCCCATCGGGGCCGGTTTCCCTCGAAGATCTGTTGCTCGAGAAGGGAACCATCACCAAGGATGAATGGCTCCGGATTCGCACGGAGCAGGAATATAAGGCCACAGACCAAACAAGGCGTCTGGACAGCTTAGAGGATTGGAAGTACAAAACCGAAGTGCTCCCGATCTTGCGGGACAAGATCAATTTCGGCCTGAACTCGCTGCAATTTCTGTATGGGCACGTCAACGCCAATGTTCCCGAAGGGAGAAGCCAAGATAGCTTCTCTGTTCGCCGAGCAGAGCTGGTTTTCTGGGGAAAACTGAGCGACTATCTTCCCCGCTGGCATATGTTGATGGAGTTCCAAAGTACCGGGCTGATCAACAATACTCCGACTGGTAATAGTGGTAGTTCAAGCGGAACTCCCAGTGTGGCGAGCTTCTTTCGCGAGGCCTATATTGATGTTCGGCCGGTCCAATCATGGGCGCCCAACCTCAATATCATCAGGATGGGGATCTTCCGCATGCCCTTCGGTATCTTTACTGAAACGTCGGGTGGTTTGCGCGATATCATCAGCTCTCCGTACTTGAATGGGGTGGGAGGCGGTGGTGGACCAGGACAGAATAGGAACGGTACTGGTGGGACTATTGAGTTTCTTCAAGAACGCGACTATTTTGTCGATGTGAGGGGGAAACTTTTCAATCGGCTGGAATACGTTGTCGGTATCATGAACAACAATAACTTTGCGGCGAACGGCATCGTCAGCAACACGTCGGGGATCGGTGGGGCGAATCAGCCCAAAGCGGTGTATACCCGCATCAGGCTTTTCGGCGATGACGTCTCCTTTATCAGCTTCAATATGATCCAGGGGACATCAAACAACGCCGGGACCTTCATTAATGGGCGTGGCAAAGGCCACTTTGACCGTTATGGTGTGGATTTTCGCTACAACCCAAAGTTTCTGCCTGGTTTCATGGTCTACGGAGAGTACTGGCAAGGCCATGACGGCTCGAATGCGACCACGGTGGGGACTCCGGCCAATGGAGCTTGTCTTGATACTGCGGTTTGCGGCGGCTCCGGTGCACCAGGGGTGCAGCGACGCACATGGTACGTCCTGGCAAAGTACCTCTTTACAGAAGGGCCACTCGAAAACTTCGAGCCGGTCTTTATGTATGAGCAGTTCGACCCCAACACCAGACTGTCGAACGATCTCTATACCAGGCAAATCGTCGGACTGACCTACTATTTTGAAAATTTCCCGCCGAAAATGCAGTCCAAAATCCAGTTCAACTATGAGTTCCGACACCATTCGGGGTTGGGGCCTGGCATACCGCTCAATGCTGCTACGGACCCATTTGCACAAAACGCATTCTTCCTGCAGTGGCAGTTGCGGTACATGTAGTGTGCACTATGATTCCTTGCTCCAGCGTCGGTGTGATGCTGGATAGTGGAACGGTGTAAGGAGGTAAATGTGAGAATTGTTGCTAGTCTTCTCGTCCTCTTATGGGCGGGGGTGAGCGCCTGTGCTTACACAGGCAAGGTGTTTCCCTCCAAGGCGATGGAGGGCGTTGACCACACATTTGATTTTTCCCGCTGGCGTATGATGACCGATGGGGCTGAATCGAAAAAGGTTCAGCTTGGTGGGCGGATTGTGCAGTCGCAGGTATCCGGCGACATGGTAACTCTCGTCGTCAGTCAGTTGCCGATCGCCAACCACCCGGCTTACGGACCAAAGGATAACGGGAAGAATAACGGAGATTTTGTCATTATCTATCAGGGACAAATCGAGAAATCAGATCTCCAGCGCGGCAATCGAGTGATGGTTGTAGGGAGGACTCATCCGCCGAAAGTCATCACTGCCGACGATTTCTCCCGAAGCTTTCCGATCGTGGAGGCCCAATGCCTTCATTTCTGGAACACGCAGGGACGTGACATTGAAGATTTTCCCTTCTATGAGGCTGGATACGTGACCCTTAGGCAAGAGACGGTTTGTGCGAAGAATCCATAGTTGTGGCATTCAATATAAAGTTCATGAATATTGCCAATGGTAGTAAAGGTCCACAGGTTGTCAGATTTCTTTCAATCATCATGTCGACCACGTTCTGCTTCTTGTCTCTGATCTTCACAATCGGAAATCTATCTGGCTGTGCCCTCATTGATCATGGACGATCGGTGTATGACCGTGAGGGTATCAGAATCGGTATTGAAGCTGACCCCTCAGTTCGCCCATCCAGCCAGACGGTTTTGAACAATCATCCGATGGATCTAACTCCGACAGAACTCGAATCGCTGCTTCAGGTTATTCAAGTCAGTGGCTATAGTGGGACTATGGTTGGACTGATCACAAAGCCGGAACCGGTACCACTCTTCACACCCAAGGAGTTATCGACAATCTCGGGACATCTTGCCGCGGCCTTCCGGGAGGCGAAGCCCACGGAGCGAGTGTCTTTCTCGTTGCCGAAGCCGGACGTGACCTATAGTGAAGATCGAACGGTCGGCTTTTTGTTTTTTCGTGGACGCTATCTCCATGTGGTCCTGACCGACCATTCTTCCTTTGTTCGTACCGACACCGGCGGAGGTGAGTATAAAGATATTCGGGATACCAAAGGCATGAAACTGTGGGTGATTGGTCCAGCTCACGCGGCAACCGTTCCTGATCTCGAAGAACCTCAATGGGCACACTTCGAGAAGATCCATATTTCTCTAGCTGTCAAAGAAGTTCTGACTCAGACGGAGAAGATTCCAGCTGCGCGTATGAGTCAAGGAGGAATCGGGTCACCGGTCCCCCTGCCTGCCGCCGTGTCACCAGAAAGCCGTCAGGGCAGTGCCCCGCCTGAGGATCTGCAACTCCAAATTCGAGAGCTCTCCGATGCCAATCAAGAACTCAAAGGTCGGCTTGATGAGCAGAATGAGCGTACGCAGCAGTTGCAAGATCAGATCGAACAGTTGCGCCGTGAGCGTTCATCGTCAGATCCTAAAGGACCGTCTTTCAAAGCCGTTCCTGCGCAATAACACTTCCCCTTTCACTGTGCCATAGGTCAGTGCCTGTTCACCAATACAGATTGTCCGCCATTTCCTTCCTCTTTCTGCAGAACGAAGCAGGTGAAGTGTTAACACGGAGTTAACACTGACGTGATAGCACCGGAACAGCGATGCGATAGGTTCATTTTCCGAGTGAGGAGCATTCTGGGAGTATTTCTTATCAGAATAAGGAGGGGAGGACCTATGGGTGTCGCTCGATTCGCGCAGTCCATCGTGGTGGCCGGTCTAGCGATGGCAATGAGTCTGGAAAGTCATCCGGTACAGGGAGAGCCATCGGCCATGATCAAGGTTGATGGCTCCAGTACCGTGTATCCCTTAACCGAAGCGGTGGCGGAAGAATTTCAGAATTCCAATCGCGGGAAGATTCGAGTGACCGTCGGTATCGCGGGGACAGGCGGCGGGTTCAAAAAGTTTTGTCGAGGCGAGATCGATATTGCCGATGCATCCCGCCCGATTTTGAAGGAGGAAATGGCGCTCTGTCAGAAGAACGGGATCATCTACTATGAATTGCCTATTGCTTTCGATGCCCTGACGGTGGCCGTAAGCCCGATGAACACCTGGGTGACGTCGATGACGATTGAGGAGTTGAAGAAAATCTGGGAACCGGCGGCACAAGGCAAAATCACCAGATGGAACCAGGTCCACTCGGATTGGCCTGATGCGCCACTCGTCCTCTTCGGCGCCGGGTCAGACTCCGGCACCTTTGACTACTTTACCGATGCGATTGTGGGGAAAGCCAAGTCCAGCCGTGGCGATTACACCGCCAGCGAGGACGATAACATGTTGGTCCAAGGGATTGAAAAAAACAAGAATGCATTAGGGTATATCCCGTTTGCCTACTACGCCGCGCAGATGAAAAAGCTCAAGGCAGTCGCCGTGACGGGCAAGAATGGAGCGGTACTGCCTAGTGCGGAAAGTGTGGTGAACGGCAGGTATCAGCCGCTTTCACGTCCCCTCTTTCTCTATATCAACGAACATGCGGCGAAAAGGCCGGAAGTAAAAGATTTCGTCGAGTACTATCTCACTGAAGGTCCCAAGCTGATCGCAGAAGTCCGATATATTCCGTTGGCTGATCAGGCGTACGGGATGGCCCGTGAGCGATTTCGAAAAGGCGTTGTCGGAACTGGATTCGGCGGTGAGCCCGAAGTCGGACTGCCGGTTGAAGAGGTTATGAAGCGCTCCCCAAAGCAATAGGCAGCGTTCACGTTTTGACGTGCATCGAGGAATACGGGAAGAGGTTGGCTGTTCATGAATAAGTCTCTAGCGGCTGTGCGGGAAGTGATTCGTATCAGCGAACCGGTCATAGGAGAAGCAACCGCTTGGCGTCGAGCCCAACACCGGCGGGAACAAGTGATCGAAAGTGGGCTTTCCCTTGCCGCGCTGATGTCGGTAGCTGCCACGGTCGCGATTCTCACGGTGCTCTTGTGGGAATCGATCGGGTTCTTCAAGGCCGTGTCGCTCACAGACTTTTTGACCGATACATTGTGGACGCCTCTCTTTGATGACGCGCACTATGGAATTCTGCCGCTGCTTGCAGGCACTGTTGTCACCAGTCTGATCGGGTTACTCGTTGCGATTCCTGTGGGGACGGTGTCGGCAATCTACCTTTCGGAATTTGCCTCGTCTCGCTTGCGAGAACTCATCAAACCGGTGTTGGAACTGCTCGGAGCCGTGCCGACAGTAGTATATGGCTATTTCGCGCTTCTCGTGGTCACTCCGACCCTTCAGCGACTGTGGCCGGATCTGCCGGGGTTTAACATGCTTGGCCCCGGGATCGTGATCGGCATCATGATCCTGCCTCTCGTTATTTCTCTGAGTGAGGATGCGATGCGGGCTGTGCCGATGGTGTTGCGGGAAGGGTCCTATGCGACGGGAGCGACACGTCTTCAGACAGCGTGGCGTGTGGTAGTCCCGGCAGCCACGTCCGGTCTTGTCGCGGCCTATGTGCTCGGAGTCTCGCGTGCCGTCGGTGAAACGATGGTGGTAGCGATCGCAGCCGGGCAAAATCCAAATCTCACATGGAATCCCATGGAGCCTGCGGCCACCATTACCGCTTATATCGTGCAGGTGGCCCTCGGTGATCTCCCTCATGGCAGCATCGGCTACCAGAGTATTTTCGCTGCCGGACTCGTGCTCGTGGTGATGACGTTTATCTTCAACATATTCGGCCATGTCATGCGGAAGCGATTCCGGGAGGTGTACTGAAGTGATCAGGCGCCGAAAGCTTGCGGAGGCGTTGTTCAAGGCGCTGGGCCTCTTCTCACTTGCCCTCGCGATCGGAACGCTGGCCTTGTTGTTCGGCGCGCTCATAAGTGAAGGGGCCGGCCGAATCGACTGGCAATTTCTCACATCCTTTCCGTCTCGTCGCGCCACACAGGCTGGTATTCTTCCCGCATTGGTCGGCTCGAGTTTGATCATGTTGGTCACGGCTGTGGTGGGCATCCCCTTGGGTGTCGCCGCGGCGATTTACTTGGAAGAATATGCCCGTCGAACGTGGCTGACGGAGTTGATCGAAGTGACGGTCACGAATCTGGCCGGCGTGCCGTCGATTATTTTTGGATTACTGGCGCTTGGGCTGTTCGTTTATATGCTGGGTCTTGGGACGAGCATTCTGACGGCTAGTCTCACCTTGGCTCTACTCATTCTTCCCGTGGTGATCGTGACGACACGAGAGGCCATTCGCGCGATTCCGGTCCACATCCGCGAAGCGGCCGTTGCTTTAGGTGCGACTAAATGGCAGACGGTCTTCCACCACGTCTTGCCCTATTCCGCTACTGGGATCTTAACCGGGATCATCTTGGCCTTGAGCCGCGCGATCGGAGAGACCGCCCCTATCGTGACGATCGGCGCCCTCACCTTTATTGCTTTTCTCCCTCCGGCTCCAGTCACGACTCAACCTCCGTTTATTTCTTTCGAGTGGCTGATGTCTCCTTTTACGGTGATGCCCATTCAGATGTTTGCATGGGTTTCAAGACCGGGCGAAGACTTCGCCGGCAATGCAGCGGCTGCGGGGTTAGTGCTCGTTTGCATGACTCTTGCGATGAACGGGTTGGCCATTTATGTGCGTTATCGCATGCGCAAACGTGTCTCTTGGTAAATATGGATGTCATGGAGCTCCCACATCTCGAATCACCCGAGGATCGGGTTTGGCCTAAGCTGCTCAAAGCGGAGACGAGGGCTTTGAGTTTCTCCTACGGAAACCGATTGGCATTGAAGAATGTGTCGGTCCCTATCGCAGAATACAAAATCACGGCGTTGATCGGGCCGTCGGGCTGTGGAAAGTCAACCTTCCTCCGGTGTTTTAATCGTATGCATGATCTTTACCCTGGAACCCGTTACGAAGGGGAAATCCTGCTCCATCCTGGCAGTCGTAATATCCTCGCTCGCGATGTGGACCCGATTGAGGTGCGCATGCGGCTGGCCATGGTGTTTCAAAAGCCCAATCCCTTTCCCAAATCCGTCTATGAAAATGTGGCCTATGGGTTGAAGGTTCGGGGCTTGACGGACCGGCGCGCCTTAGAGGAAAAGGTCGAACAGGCTCTCCGGAGCGCAGCCTTGTGGGAAGAGGTCAAGGATCGGTTATCCGCACAAGCAACATCTCTGTCCGGCGGCCAGCAGCAACGTCTCTGTATGGCCCGCGCCTTGGCGACCGACCCGGAACTGCTGCTCCTGGATGAACCGACGTCGGCGCTCGACCCGATTGCCACGGCCAACATCGAGGAGCTGCTGCTTGATCTCAAACAGCGCGTGACGATTTTGATCGTCACGCACAATATGCAACAAGCGGCGCGGGTGTCGGATTGGACGGCGTTCATGTATCTTGGTGAACTCGTCGAGTTTGGTCTCACGAAGCAGCTGTTCACGAATCCTTCAAAGAAGCAGACTGAGGATTATATCACCGGACGATTCGGTTGAGGCCATGGCACAGCGACACTTCGACGAAGAACTTGCCGAATTAAAAAACAAGCTCGCACGAATGGCGGGTCTAGCAGAGGACCAAATCGATAAGGCATTGGCTGCGTTGGTGACTCGCGATTCGGCCCTGGCCTGTCGCGTGATCGAACGAGACCACAAGGTGAACGCACTCGACGTGGAGATCGACGAGGCCTGTATCGAATTGTTGGCGCTTCACCAACCGGCCGCGCACGATTTGCGGCTCGTCACGACGGCCATGAAAATCTCCACCGAGCTCGAGCGGATCAGCGATCTCTCGGAAAATATCTCGGAGCGCGCGATCGAGCTGAATGAAGAACCGCAGCTCAAGCCGTACATCGATATTCCGAGGATTGGAAACCTGGCAAGGGTGATGGTGAAGGAAAGCATCGACGCCTTCGTCAAAGAGGATTCCAAGCTCGCTCGGAAAGTGCTCGTGGATGACGATCTGGTCGATGATCTGATGGAACAGTTATTTCGTGAGCTGCTTTCCTTTATGATGGAAAACCCGCATACCATTTCACGTGCCATTCGTTTGAGCTTCGTCGCCAAGTATCTTGAACGGATGGCCGATCATGCGACCAACATCGCCGAGTTGGTCGTCTACCTAGTGGAGGGCAAGATCATTCGACACACATCACCCCAGGTTCCGTTGTAACGCTACGATCCATTCCCATTCATGGCGCACACGAAACATGAATGCCTGTTTGTTTGAAATGACTCTGCCCCTGTGCTAGCATCTCTCGCATGGGTGCCACCACGAGGGCTAAGCGGAGAGAAACCCGCCGTGCCCCACCCCCCTCTTCCCATATTCATCGCGAAGTGATCGGCGTGATCTTGATCGCGCTGAGCTTACTCATGCTCTTGAGCCTTCTGTCGTTTGTGCCTGGGGAGGCGAGAATTGTGGCGGACGGTGCATCGGAGACCAACCCGCCTCGAAATCTCATCGGTTCATTCGGAGCCCTCCTAGCCGGTGCGTTTTTTTATGGTCTCGGTGGAGCGGCCTATCTCTTTCCCTTCCTGCTGGGGCGGTTGGGATTTCGCTGTTTCTCCCAGGCGCCGGTGAGTCTCAGGTTGCGGACGGCCGCCAGTTCCCTCGCCGCAGTGTTCTTTTTAAGCGCCTTTCTGCATCTTGAAACGACGGGGGTTCCCACGTTGACCAGCGGGATGATTTCCCGAGGGATCGCCGGTGGTGTCGTCGGCCAGACAATCGCCGATGGACTCCGCGCCGTCTTTGCCGGAACCGGGGCCCATATTCTGATCATTACAGGATTTCTTGTGTCTCTTCTGCTGACAACGCCTCTGTCATTGGCTGAGGCTGTGCGTCGCATGCCGGAACGTTGGGCTCTTCTCCGTGAAGGAGTGTCCGCTGTGATGCCTGAGCGATCGACTGAAGTCCAGAAGGAGGTCGGCAATCGACGGTCGCGGGTTAAGCCTTCTAAATCAAGCGCCGTCACCCTGGAAGAAGAGTCGGATGCCGAAAGCATCGAGGACGCTGAACCAATTCCAGCCTTGACTCCGCTGACTCCGATCATTCAGCCGTTCCCTGTCACAGCTCCGACATTGGAAGTGCAAACGACCGAGCCGGAAGCGGTTGTTCGACCGGCTGAGCCTGTGGATTATCGGCTGCCTGACCCGGAGATTTTGTTAAGCGATCCTTCCGGACCGCTGGATCGGATGTCGGATGAAGAATTACGAGCGCAGTCCGAGGTTTTGTCACGGGCATTGATGAGTTTCGGCATCGAGGGCATCGTAACGGAGGTGCGGCCCGGTCCTGTCGTGACGATGTACGAGTTTGAACCGGCGCCCGGCACGAAAGTGGCCCGCATTGTGAATTTGGCTGATGACCTTGCGCTGGCTCTCAAGGCGACGAGTCTACGAATCGTGGCGCCGTTGCCGGGGAAATCAGTGGTCGGGATCGAGGTGCCGAACCGGTCTCGGGAGACGGTGTCGCTGAAGGAAGTCGTCATGAGCGAGGCCTTTCGTCGGGCAAGATCCAGACTCACTCTGGCGTTGGGCAAGGATATCTTCGGCGCACCGATGACGGCCGATCTGAAGACGATGCCGCACCTCTTGGTAGCCGGTGCGACCGGCGCCGGGAAGAGTGTCAGTTTGAATACGATGTTGCTGAGTATCCTCTTTTCCGCCAAGCCCAGTGAAGTGAAACTCCTGCTCATCGATCCAAAGATGCTCGAGTTTCAATCCTATGAGGGAATTCCTCATCTGTTGCGACCGGTGATTACGGAGCCCAAATCAGCCGCGAGAGGGCTGGGGTGGGTCGTTGCTGAGATGGAACGGCGGTATAAGTTGCTGGCTGAGGCCGGTGTGCGGAATATCGATGCGTACAATCGAAAGGTCGCTGGTTTGCAAGAGGTGTTTGCTGAAAACCACCCAGCGGGCGTCGAGCAGCCTCCGATGCAGTTTCTCTCCGAGGAAGAGCGCCTCTCTGCCGGTGAAACATCGATCGCCGAGGGGGAGCGGGGTTGCATGCAGCCGAAACCGACGCCGCCGGAACCGCTGCCTTTTATCATCGTCATGATCGACGAGCTCGCGGATCTGATGATGGTGGCTCCCAAAGATGTGGAAGACAAGATCGCCCGACTTGCACAGATGGCGCGGGCTTCCGGCATTCATCTAGTGTTGGCCACTCAGCGCCCATCCGTCGATGTGCTGACCGGCTTGATCAAAGCGAATTTCCCTGCACGGATCGCGTTTCAAGTCTCTTCGAAGACCGACTCACGAACCATTCTCGATGCGAACGGAGCGGAGGCTCTACTCGGCCGAGGCGATATGCTGTACCTGGCCTCGGGCACCGGCCGCCTCGCGCGCCTGCACGGGTCCTTTGTATCGGACGACGATGTTCGCTCAGTCGTGGAATTCGTGAAGAAACAAGCCCTTCCGATTTACAATCAGGAACTGCAATCGCTTAAGTTTGAGGAGGCGACGGAGGAAGAGGCAAAAGACGAAGTGTACGAACAGGCTAAAGAATTGGTCCTGTCGACCGGACAGGCTTCAGCCTCGTTGATCCAACGCCGACTGCGAGTCGGCTATCCTCGGGCGGCGCGCATGATCGAACAGATGGAATCGGAAGGCATTGTGGGGGCGGCGGGGCGTGATGGGCGTCGGGAGGTGCTTGGTCGGCGCGGCCCGGTCGGCGCGGCGGAAGCATAATGCGTTGGTGGCTTGCTGCTCCATTGAGTGTCCTGTTGGTCTTACCGGCCTGGTCGGCAGACGGGCCGAGTGATGAAAAGGCGCGGCGGGAAGTTCGTGAAGTCGTCAAACAGCTGCAAGCTCGATACGAGAAAACGAAGGATCTGCAGGCCGATTTTTCTCAGAAAACCAAGATTGAGGGGTTTGAGCGTCCGGTGACGTCGGCCGGCAAGGTGTATATCAAAAAGCCAGGCCGATTGCGGTGGGACTATTTAGATCCAACGATCGAGCAAATCTATGTGAACCAGGACGATGTGAGGGTGTACGTTCCCGAACATAAGCAGGTCCTAGTCGGAAAATTGACTCAAATGGCTGCCTCTAAAGCGCCGTTGGAATTGCTGCAGGGAGCGGCCAAATTGGATGAGTCGTTTGAGATTGAACCCACCCCGGGAAAAGTCAGGGGAGCCGGCGGTATGCCGCTTATTACACTGATTCCCAAAGCCAAGGAGCAGGAATCCACCCAGAATCTTCAGAAAATCATCGTCGAGGTCTTCCCGAAAACCCATTATATCCGTACCGTGTCACTCCATGAGATCAGCGGCAACGTCGCCGTCTTTGAATTTTCAAACTTGCAACCGAATCTGGGATTGGGTAATGAGGTGTTCGACTTTAAGGCACCATCGGATGTGGAAGTCGTCAAGGCTCCGGTGTTGAATAATCCCTAGGACTTATGCGCGAACGAGAGCCGGTTCGACAGAGAACAAATCTCATGAATAGCGTGACGGACAGGGTCGATCAAGCCGTCGCAGCTTTGGACGTTGATCGTCTTCACCGGGAATATTGGGAGCAAAACGAGTTCCTGGTGATCAAACAATTCTTGCCCCGTGCCTTCGTGGAGGAAGTGTTTGTCCCTCAGGCTCAGGGCGTGAAAGCGGAGCTCAATCGAAACTTTATTCCCGGCCACAAGAAAGGCGGGAGCGTCAGTTATTATACTGTGCAAGAAAAAGCTCCCCGCTTTCTCGACCTCTACCAGTCTGAGTCGTTCCGGACATTCTTGAACCGGCTCGTGGAGGCGAAGCTGATGTTCTGTCCGGACAACGATCCCCATTCCTGCGCCCTCTACTACTACACTGAACCGGGCGACCATATTGGGTTCCACTATGATACGTCATACTATAAGGGTGCTCGGTACACGATCTTGATGGGGCTTGTTGATCGATCAACCCAGTGCAAGTTGGTGTGCGAGCTTTTCAAAGACCATCCCACCAAGCAGCCGCGCCATCTTGAGCTGATCACTGAACCCGGCGATATGGTGATTTTCAACGGGGACAAGCTCTGGCATGCCGTCACGCCTCTCGGGGAGGGCGAAGAGCGGATTGCACTCACAATGGAGTATGTCACCAATCCTGAGATGGGGACGGTCAAGCGGCTCTATTCTAACCTCAAAGATTCCTTCGGCTATTTCGGTTTTGCAAACGTCTTCAAGCGGGCGCTGGGTCTGAGCCGATTCAAGTGAGAAAATTCGCCTCTTGGCTTGGTTGCCGTTCCTAATTTACCTCTCCATCTAAAACGACGTCGTACCGATAGCACGGTGAAGTATCCCGCATAGCTCTTCTCGCTTCCACGGTTTGCTCAAGCGAGCATACGCGCATAGAGGCTCCAGGTCCCTATTCGAAGCCGTTAAAACAATCACGGGGAGTGAGGGATGAGAAACTTGGAGCTTCTCCAAAATTGAGCAGCCATCTCCGTCAGGCAGTCCGAGATCAAGGAGCACTGCATTGTAGATATTCTGTTCAATAGATGAGAAAGCCCGACGACAGGTCTGTACACAGTCCACATGGAATCCTTCGAATTCGAGCAAATCTTGCAACGCCATCGCGATATCAGGATCATCCTCGACAACCAACAAGGAACGGGCTGTTCTCAGTTTGACCCTAGCGTTCGTATTTACGGCAATCATCTATCCAGTAGGAACAGCAACATTCATTCCTTTTCTATCGATCAATAGACGAATGTTGAAGTGATTGATTATTTGACGAGTATTATGGAAACACGCGATTGCGTGGGATGCGGGACTGTATCACTCTGATACAGCGACTGTATCGTGAGGTCATGTCAATAGGTGTGTA
>JAFEBM010000032.1 GCA_018242685.1 Nitrospira sp.
GAAAATCTCCGGACACCACTGATAAGTAATTGACAAATAAAGATACAAATTGCCATGCACATTGACGGTTTATGGCACGCTGATCGCAAGGTTGAGGGTCATCGAGGGGAGAAAGATGTCTGTTGATAGAGGAAAGGTGGTGTTGTGCGTAGTGTTAGCCGGCCTGTCAGGGCTGGGGTTAAGTAATCTCGGGGTGAAAGAACTTGGTGTCGCAGCAAAGGGTGGTGATCCAGTCAGTGGAAGAGAGATCTATGTAAATACCTGCATTCGTTGCCACGGAATCGATGGGAAGGGCGCGCTCGGAATCAAACTTGTTCCACCTCCGGCGGACCTCACCTCACTCGCCGTTCAGAGTCGGCTCGACGGGACCTTGTTTCGACGAATTCACGAAGGCAAACCGAATACCGCCATGGGTGCGTGGAAACATTCTCTCTCCGATGAAGAAATTTGGGATGTCTTGACTTATGTGCGCACATTCGGAGTTGAGTCCAATGGACAACCATAAAGGTGAATCCAATGTGCGTACATTGTCTCATATCACGGTGACAGGCGAATCAACAGCGCTCAGATGTATGGAGGAAGTCTTGTCATGAAGTGCGATGTGGGAGGGCCGGCATCCGGTGTGAAGAAATGAGGTCCACTCTATGAGCCGGCCGGTCATTGCAGGCATCGTGCTGATGAGTACCTTGTTGGGGATGATCAGTTGTGTCCCGCCTCCTCGGGTGACGGGAAGTGAGGAGGCGACTGGTCGTCGGAACACGGAGTTGCCGGTCGACGCGTTGTTTGCCCCACCGTCGCCCGAAACTATTCCAGGGGATCTAAGAGGCGAGCAGATTCGATTGGGCTACGAGATGGTAGTCAATACGCAACAGTATGGGAAACGGTACGTTGGGAACGCGCTCAACTGCACCAATTGTCATTTGGATGCGGGGCTCCATCCGAATTCCGCATCATTTGTCGGCATCAGTACGCTCTATCCGCAGTATCGTGAACGAGCCGGCCGACGGGTGACGCTGGCCGATCGAATCAACGAGTGTTTCGAGCGCAGCCTGAACGGGAAATCTCTGCCACCCGACAGTGTGAAACTCACGGCCATTGTCGCGTACATCGAGTGGTTGTCGGAAAATACGCCGCCCGGCAGTGCGGTTCCGTGGCGAGGTATCCCGCGCCTCGTCTCAACGCATCAGCCTGATTCTCTGAACGGCAAGAAGGTGTTTGAAAAGAAATGTGTCTTCTGCCATGGCTCCAATGGGCAAGGGACGATGACAGGGCCGCCTGTGTGGGGACCAGATTCGTACAACATCGGCGCAGGAATGGCGCGGATCAGCGTGGCCGCCGCATTTATCAAGGCCAACATGCCGCGAGGCTGGGGGTGGACGGTGACGGATAATGAAGCCATCGATGCCGCGGCCTATATCAATGTTCAGCCTCGACCGGACTTTCCCGACAAGATTCATGATTGGCCGACGGGAGGCAAGCCGGCGGATGTGCCCTATTGACGTCGGGACGAGTGACGAACGCCAAGCGGCATTCGCCAATGGTAAAGGAATGGCCATGACTAGGTGTGCGACATGAAACTCACGGCGACCTTCCACGGCGGAACACGCTACGACATTGTGAGCGGCAAGCATCGTATCATCACCGACCAGGCTGTGGAGGACGGAGGGCAGGATGCCGGGATGGGTCCGGTTGAACTCTTTGTCGGGTCCGTGGCTGGTTGTGTTGGATACTTCGTCGGGCAATTCTGCGGGCGGCACGGCATTTCCCGAGATGGCTTGACGGTCGATGCTGAGTGGACGATGGCTGAAAGCCCGCATCGTGTCGGTCGTATCGACATCGAAATCCATCTTCCCCATCGAATCACCGCAGAGCAAAAAGAGCGACTCCTGAAGGTGGCGCATGGCTGCACCGTGCACCAGTCCATAGTCGTGATGCCGAACATCGGCATCAAGTTGAACTCACATGCGTAGTACAAGAGCAATGGCTCGTGAAAGAGTAAACGACAAGAACCGGCATGAGTCGTTATGCAAGTGCCGGATGAACAGGTGTGGCGGTTGATTCATTACATGCGATCGCTAACGCGATAAGTGATCAGCAACTAGCGGTCAGCTGGAGTTGAGGGCTGACTGCATCAATTATCTCAAGGAGTCCATTATGGCGACATTCATTATTTCGGGCAGTCGAGGAACTGATGACCCTACGATGGCGACCTTGCCGTTCATGGCGGCCAAGACAGCCAAGGAACAAGGACATGATGTGGTGCTGTGGCTGTGGAATGAAGCCGTCACGCTGGGACGGAAAGGTGCCGCTGATCATGTGACCGGTGTGAACTTGACACCGTTGAAGGAACTACTCGACGCGATCCAGGCGTCTGCTGTGCCGATCTGGGTGTGCGGGGCCTGTGCCGTGGCCAGACAAATTGGCGCAGGAGATCTGGTGGCCGGCGCTTCCATCAAAGGTATGCCGGATTACATCAAAGCCGTCGCCGAGCGTGATCGGAACGTGATGTTCTGATTTCTGGAATGAATCGAGGAACAGGGTGATGAAGACGAGCCGGTTCCTGTTAGTGGTCGTCGTGGTTGTCTTTGCGATCCCCGCCGCCGCAGCAGAGCGGCACATGATGCAGCCGAGAGTGCCTGCCGATAAGTTGGCTGAAGCGAGGGCTCTCAGGAGTCCTTTGCCCAATTCTCCCGAGATCATCGAGCAGGGCAAGGCGCTGTACCACGGCAAGGGCACCTGCTTCACCTGTCATGGAGCGGACGGAGACGGCAAAGGACCAGCGGGTACCAAACTGAATCCCGCTCCTCGGAATTTTCAGCACCACGGCTTTTGGCGCCATCGCACCGAAGGAGAACTCTTCTGGGTCATCAAACATGGCTCGCCCGGTACCGGCATGATCGGATTCGGGCAGGTCCTGTCCGATGAAGAGATCTGGACTCTCATTCAATATGAGCACACTTTTTCCGGTAGGCGACATGGACCGGGTATGAGGGGGCATAGAGGGGGCATGGGACCGGGCGACGGCATGACTGAGATGCAAGGCACAGGGCACCGAGGCCGAAGAGGCGGTATAGATGAGTGAAAGTCTTTGACCGGGTCTTAACGAAGCTCCATCACGCTGACCGAGGGTCACTTACAGGCTCACTGGAAGCGATAACTAAGCGTTCAAAAGCCTCAGATACCGTACACTCCTTTGTCGCGTTTTTCCCCACCTGGCAATATCACTCTGGGTATTCCTGCACCACGTCGTCTTCTCACCGCTTGGTTTAGCTGCCGCAAGTCGCAATTTCACCCAATACCTATCGCACATGTCTTGCAACCAGCGTGGTAGCGGCATCAGAATCGCACTCAGCTGTTCTGAATCCAATCTTAAGGAGGAAGGCTCTCAATCAATAGAGGATAGCGGCGGGAGTTTTGTGCAAACGACAGATTCAGCTCTATCACCCATCAACCAGGAGGAATTTTGATGACTACGTTAGCCGAGCCGGGGGTTCCAGCAGGAGGGTTCAAGACCGTCGGGCAGATACGTGCGACAAACGCGCTTATTTTTCGTCGTGATCAGAATGCGATGGGAGTTGCCGTTGAACTCCTGGCCACTCATACTCCCGGCGCACCGGTCGTCGACGAGCGAGGCGCTTTCATCGGCTTCATCAGCGAGTTCGATATTCTTCGGGCGTTGGAGGCCAAAAAGGATCTCAACCGTTTAACAGCCGAAGATGTAATGGCTAAGGAACACATCGCTGTGACCGACGAGACGAGCGTTGATGAAGCGGTGAAGATCATGGAGGGCAAAAGACTCTTGAGCTTGCCGGTGAAGAGGAATGGGAAGGTGGCGTACTCGATCACCCGTCACGATCTCTTAAGGGCTTGGATCGGACTTGGGGTGTCCATCGAAGATGCGGGCGGTTGAGGATGCAGGCTCCCTGTACTGCATGACTAGGCTGAGTACCCCTTCACATGGGAGCATATCATTGCACATGGTGGCTACACATCTTGGCAAAACCCTTGGGGGTAGGTTTTAAGCAGGATGGGAGCTGGTGACGCTTGAGATGAAAGAACTGCGAGGGCAGAGGGTGATCTTCAAGAAAGGAATTTTCACCGTCCTACAAGGGAGGGGGGAGGTTCGCCATGTTTATCATTTTGTTGTGCCGCTCTCCCAGCTGCACGAGGTTCGGTCGAAGGGAGGGAGTCATGTCGATAAGGAAGTGGCTTATTGGAGGATTGAGCGTCACGCTGTGCTTGCTTGGGGGTTGGGGATCAAGTCACGCCGGCAAGGAATCGACCGGCAGCGTTCCATTGGAGACGGTGGCGGACTATCTTTATTCAGTCCTGGCGGCCGATAGGACATTTTATACAGTCCACGTCGTGGAGCGAATGCAGAGGAGAGGCGTGATCGAATCGTCGGAGAAGTGGCGTTTGGAAAGCGCGCTCCCGCTCCCGGCTCAATTCTTTCAGGAGTCATCGAGCTTGGCCGAGCTGACGGGAAGCAAAGTGCGGTATCGGTTGATCAGCCTCAACCCGATCAACAAGCAGAGCGGCCCGCGAACCGAGTTTGAACAGAAAGCACTCGAGGCGATTAAGGCGCATCCCGATCAGCCATACAAGGGCTTCGTCAGGGAGAGAGGCGGTCGATCTTTCCAAGCCGTCTATGCAGACCAAGCCGTTTCGCCGAGTTGTGTGACCTGTCATAACGCCGATCCCCGCAGCGCGAAGCATGACTATAAGCTCAACGACGTGCTGGGCGGTGTTCTGATTTCAATTCCGGCGCCCGAGTGAGCGGAGGGTGCTGGGTGTGTAGGAACAGGCCCTAAGCACCCACCAAGTTCAAAAGCCATGCAGCTGGATCTCAACCGCACAGAGGCTTGGTTGGAAAGTCGATTGTGAGGGCCCGTTCCGGAAGATTGTCATCCTTCTGGGCGGGAGTCTGCTTTGTGGTATGGTAGCAGCCGGTTGCGTAAAGTCCGGCGACAGATGCATGAGGACAGGGTCGTATTTTTATTATGGAGAGAACAATGAGTGAGCAGAAGACCGTCACAGTATTTTATGGGAAAGATCACGACAAGCTGGACGATCTGTTCAAGGTCTTTCAAACATCGAAACGTTCGGACTTTGCCAAAGCCAAGGAAGCCTTCAAGGAATTCAAAGTCGGACTCCAGCGGCATATCCTGTGGGAGGAGGAACGGCTGTTTCCGATATGGGAAGAGAAAACCGGGATGATCGAGGATGGGCCGACACCCGTGATGCGATTTGAGCATAGCCAGATCAAGCAATTGCTTGATGCGATTCACCACAAAGTGGAAGGACAGAATCTGGATACCGATCAGGACGAGCAGGCGCTGGTCAATCTATTGAGCTCTCATAATAGGAAAGAAGAACGGGCGCTCTATCCCGCAATCGATAATGTGACCAGTGCGGACGAACGCTCGACCGTCTTCAGCAATATGAACAGTATTCCAGAAGACCGGTACAATAGCTGTTGTAGTCAGCACTGAAGAGAGTAGATGAAGGTTAAGGCTGAGGTTGAGCGAAGACCCGTAGTGTGTTCTCTCATCCCTAGCCTCAACCTAGTACTGTCGGTTTCATTCAGCCTGCTCTTCGTAAGCAGCCTGGGAATGGAATTGGCGTCTCCATCCGATTCTGCCTGGGCCGAGTCCTCGGCCTCGCAACCGACCGGTACGTTGAAGGGCAACATCATGCGAGGGCGAGAGATTTTCAATGGCAAGGGTGTGTGCTACTACTGTCATGGGATCGATGGGTATCTGTATAGGACGCCACGGCTCGGAGCGAACACGGCAGCGCTTATCGCGAAGCTGAATCCTCCACCTTCCGATTTGCGGAATCCCGAAGTTCTGCGCCTGAAAACCAATAAGGAACGATCCCGCGCTATCAGAGAAGGTCATCCCGGCGCCGGCATGTTTCCCGACCGCACCATGACCGATCAAGACCTCGCCGATACCTTGCTCTACCTCGCACTCATCAGAAAAGATCCCCATCCGGAGCAGTAAGTTCTGGGCTTGATGAGAGAATACCCTCAATGGCATGTTGTCGAAGATACTGGAGACATTGAAATTGTCGACTATCAGTGAAGGGAAACGCCATGTGCAAGAAACGATTGCTGCCTATCCATCCGGGAGAAATCTTGCTGGAAGAGTTCATGAAGCCTTTGAATCTGTCGGCCGATGCTCTTGCCAAGCGCCTTGGCGTGGCGACCGCGCGTGTCAAGGAGATTGCGAACGAGCGGCGTGGCATCACGGCCGATACCGCTCTGCGATTGGCACGCTGCTTTTCCACGACGCCTGAGTTCTGGATGAATCTTCAGCAACGATACGAATTAGAAGCCGCACGTCGAGCAATTGGCACGGTAGTGGCATTCGACTTGGCTGGGTAGAACATCGTTCTTATGAAGTGCGCAAGTGAGACAAATTCAGTTTGAAATGTGCAATATCACAGAGCATTGTCTCTGGGTCTACTAACCGTAGATGTTAAGGGAAGACGTCTCGCATTGGTTCAGGCTTTCATCACTAAAAATATGAAGCCACTAAGGATTAAGAACGCTTTGCATTTGGGGACACTTTTGGCCCGCGATCATTGCTTTCCTGTTTCGACCCTGATCTTCGCATCCACGATCCGGCAGCCTTGGCCCGGTGGGAGGGCGAAGATCGGATTCAAGTCGAGTTCGCTGATCTCCTGAATTTCTTCGACGAGACGGGATACCCGCAGCAACGTGTCCTCCAAGGCTTCAAGATCGGCCGGTGGTTGTCCACGATAACCGGTGAGCAGGCGATAAGCTTTGATTCCTCGGACCATTTCCGCGGCGTCGCGATCGGTGAGGGGTGTAATGCGGAACTGGACATCGCCGAAGATCTCGACATGAATTCCACCGAGACCAAACGCAATCAGCGGGCCGAATAGGGGGTCGTCAGTAACGCCGATCATGACCTCCACGCCGCCGGTGACCATCGGCTGCACGAGCACCCCTTCCATAGCATCGAGCTGGTTAGTTTCGGCGAGCCTCGTTCTCATCGAATCAAACGCCTTGCGAACCACCTCTTCGCTCGTGAGATTCAACTGCACCCCACCAACCTCTGTTTTGTGCACGATCTGATGTGAGGCCAGTTTGACGACGACTGGATAGCCGACTTGATTCGCCAAAGCTACTGCTTCGTCGGCTGTCCTCGCCACTCCGCTAGGCTGAACGGGGAGTTTCATCGCACTTAGGACACTTCGTGTTTCTTCCGTCGATAGCCAGCCCGTTCCGCGACGAGAGAGTGCGTCGGCACAGATTCGCCTTACGGCTGAAAGATCCAGATCATCGAAGTCAGGAACCATGCCGGGCCGTTGGCGTCGCCACTCTGCATAAGCCGCAGCTTTGCTTAGTACGAGCGCGGGAGTCTCCGGCAAATAGTAGGTTGGGATGGTTTCAGTTTGGCAGTGAAACGTACGCTCCATATCACCTTCCGCCATCCAACTGAGAAACACGGGCTTGGCCTTCGCGCCTTCTTTCCGACCTTTTTCAATTCCATCCAGGATACCGTGGGCGATGCCGGCTGTGTCCGCCACCGTCACGGACATATAGAGGATAATCAACGCGTCGATCTCATTCGCAGACAGAAGAATTTCAATTCCCTTGGCATACTGATCCGGCGTGGCAGAAGCAATCAGATCGACGGGATTGCTTAGCGCAGCGGCTGATGGCAGAAAGGCGGCAAGAGTGCTCTTGGTTTGGGTGGACAGCTCGGGAACCACCAACGCGCCTGCCTCACAAGCGTCGGTACAGAGAACGGCCGGGCCTCCCGCGTTCGTGATGATTCCAATCCGCCGTCCTTGTGGCAGGGGTTGATTCGAAAGACCAGCGGCCAGGGCCAACATGTCGTCGAGTGATTCGGCGCGAATGACGCCGGCTTGATGAAACAACGCGACGACTGCCATATCGCCGGCTGCGAGTGCCGCTGTGTGAGAGCTTGCCGCACGCCGTCCGGATTGGGATCGCCCCGCTTTGACCGCGATGATCGGTTTGCGGCGACTCACGCGCCGCGCGATACGCGCAAAGCGGCGAGGATTGCCGAAAGATTCGACGTAAAGGAGAATCACGTCCGTGGTTGGGTCTTCTTCCCAATACTGGAGGAGATCGTTGGTGGATACGTCGGCCTTGTTTCCCACACTCACAAACGAAGAGATGCCCAAGTGGAACCGCCGTGCGCCGGCAAGGGTTGCGATCCCGATGGCGCCGCTTTGCGACGACATGGCGACACGACCGAGTGGGGGAAACAGTGTGGTGAAGGTGGCATTGAGTTGTATGTTGGGGTCTGTATTCAGAATCCCGAAGCAATTAGGCCCGATCATGCGCATGCCATACTGCCGGACTTTCGAGGCCAACTGCTGCTGAAGAGCCGCTCCTGCAGGCCCCACTTCTGCGAAGCCGGCCGTAATGATGACGCAGGCTCGGATTCCTTTTGCCGTACACTCGTCGATCACAGACGACACAGAGTCTCGATGGACCGAGATGACAGCTAGATCGACGGGCTGCGGGATATCACGCACGAATGGATAGGTCCGGATTCCGATAATTTCGGTCGTCTTGGGGTTGACCGGATAAACGGCCCCTCGAAATCGGCAGGCCGTTATCGCATCGAGCAGCCGATAGCCGATCTTGTTCGGGTCACGCGAGGCGCCGATGATGGCGATGGACCGAGGCTGGAAAAACGGTCGCAGTGAGGCTGTCGTGGCGAGCCGTTCTCGAACCTCCGTACGAGAGACAGTTGTTTCCGTGGGGATCAACGACAACTCGACTTGCATGTCGTCGCCTTCGTAGGCTTCATGGGCAGTAAACCCCGATTCTCGGAAGACTTCGCGCATGGCCAGATTGTCAACGTGAGTGACAGCCCAAAGGTGAGTAAGGCTGTGTCGGATGGCGGCTAAGGCCAGTCGTTCCAGCAGCAGTGTGCCCAGACCTTTTCCATGAAACTCGTCGTCTACGGCCATGGCGACTTCCGCCGTCTGCCCATCCCTCGCCCAGTAAGACCCAGCGGCGATAATACGGGTTCTGCCCTCCCATACTCGCGTGACGATCAGCGTGAACTGCGAGCGTGGGTTAGAGGAACAACATACGGTGGCGATAGCGCCAGAAGACGGAGGGCTTTCCGAGAAAAATCTGTGGCGTCTCGATTCAGGGGATAGTCGATCGATGAACTGTTGCATCATCGGTACATCGGTCGGTTCAGCCGGTCGGATTGCAGCGGTCGTCCCATCGCGCATGATGAGGGAACCGGACTCGGTGTGATCGGTTTCCAGGGGCGGAATGTAAAGTGGACGAACGGCTCTCATCCTGCGGCGTCTAGTATCGCTAGCATCCTTTATTCCTTTACCTCACGACAAGTATCGGACAGGTCACGTGATGCACAACGGCATGGGACACGCTCCCCAAGAGGAAACGAGAAAGGCCCTTGCGTCCATGGGAGCTGACGACCACCAAATCCATCCTCTTCGCTTCCCGTTCAATCACCGCAGCGGGGTTGCCCGTGGCGACGTTCGTGCTCACTGTATAACGAGGGTTCAAGAGTTTGCCGGCGGTCGATTGGACGAGTTCATTCGCATAGCGCTCCGCGCCCTCCCACCATGTTCCGGTTCCCAGCGCGTCATAGGGGTCGTTGACTCCGATCGGAACGAGGGCATGCAGCACGCAGAGCTCGGTAGGATCCACAAAGGGATGGTGTCTCAGCCACTTCGTGATTCGGTCGGCATCGTCTCGATCCTCGATGGCGACGAGTACTCGCTGAACCTTGCGCGCCGCCCCTTTCACGATCAGAGTCGGGCGAGAGGTATGCAGAAGAACCCGATGGGACACGCTGCCAAGAACAACCTCTGACAGACGGCTACGTCCACGCACGCCGACGACGACCAACTCGGCTGAGAGGTTTTCGGCGCTGTCGAGGATGAGTTCGGCGGGACTGCCGACTTCGTTCACCTTCCTGATCGACGCAACCTCCGCCGGTACCATGGCGGCGGCGCGCTCCAGCAGTTGATTTCCCGAAGCGACCATCGCATTGCGGAACTCATCGTACCCTTGCACGTTGCCTGCTTGAGCCACGACCGGATGTTGCAAAATCCCTAAATCGACGCCGTGGACCAGCGTGACATCCGTTGGGTGATAGAGTTGAAACGTCTGGGTGACGGCAGCGAACGCCTGATCCGACCAATCGACGCCGATGACGACTCTCATTTCATAGCCTTTCCTCTTTGAACCTCAAAACGGCGGATGTGACATGGTATCGAACGGAAGCCCATGCATTGATTCACCGAGCCTACCCCCAATGCGCCATCTGCGGTCTTTGAGTCCATGTGCCACGCCCCTTGAACATAAAGCTCGACGTCTCCAAGGATCTACACAGAGGATTGCGATCTCTCGCGCATCGCTTCCTCAGCCAGCTTTAAATACTCCACCACATCAGCATCCTTGATCTGTGCAAAGTCGACATAGTGGTTACCGACGGCCCAAAACGGATCCGGTGTGGCAAGGACGACTAATTCATCCACCTGCGTCCGAGCCTCTCGGATGGTTTCTACCGGCCCAACCGGAATGGCTCCAATCAGGCGGCCTGGTTTGAGATATCTGATGGATTGGATGGCTGCAAAGAACGTGGATCCTGTGGCAATGCCGTCATCGACGAGAATGACGATGCGGTCGGTGAGGGTCGGTAATCGCCGGCCTTGGCGATAGAGGTCCTGCCGTCGAGCTACCTCTCGCTGTTGTGCCTGAGCCAAGCCCTCCATGTCGTCGCCGGAAAGATTGTAGACGGCGAGTGCGTCAGGGTTCAGGTAGATCGTCCCTGTTTCACCCACTGCGCCTAGCGCATATTCGGGATTATCCGGCGCTCCCAGCTTTCGAGCGATGAAGACATCCAGTGGAAGCTGCAGCCCCCGACTCAGCTGATAACCGACTGCCACCCCACCGCGTGAAAGCGCCAAAATAATGGCGGTCGGGTCGCTACGGTATCGGATCAATCGCTCAACGAATCGACGACCGGCCTCTTCTCGATTCTCAAACATGACACGGTTCTCTTCCCCTCACTGAATTCACAGGTCTACATGAGGCCGCTTGTCACGCCGACTCCGATCAAGAACATTGCCAGAACGATCAGGATCGCCATGAGGAGCAGGTGATGGTGCGGCCTTGCCTCATTCTGATTCCAATGGACTTCCCAGGGAATTTCGAGGTCACGGGGATGACGAAACATGATGCCCTCCTTTTCCCTATGAAAGCTAGGGGTTGAAGGTTCAAGCAATTTTCACTTCAATCGCTTTGGGTTTGACCTTCTCCGCCTTTGGCAGACGCACGTTGAGTACACCATCCTTGTACTCGGCATTGACTTTGGATCCATCGGCGTCTTCGGGAAGGGTAAAACTCCGCAAAAAGCTGCCGTAGGCCCGCTCGACGCGGTGATACTTCTTGCCTGTTTCTTCCTTCTCGTATTTCCGTTCGCCGCTGATAGCGAGGACATCGTCTTGGACGTTGATCTTGATCTCTTCTTTCTTCATTTCGGGCACTTCCGCTTTGATGACATACTCCTTCTCGTCTTCCGAGATATCCACCAGCGGCGCCCACTCCGCGACAGTGATGGCTTCCTTCTTGTCCCCGGTAGAAACCGGTGTGCGGCCGAAGAAGCTTGAGAGTCGTTTCTCCATCTCTTCGAGTTCCTTAAAAGGGTTCCATCGAGTCGTCGGTTCCCATCTTGTCAGACCGCTCATGACCATTACCTCCTTGTGTATTTTATGAAGCCTGCCCTCAGTCTGATGGGCTGCATCGATGGTGCCAAAGGCTTGGATCAGACGACGGCACAGGGTCCTTTTGAAAACCGATGCGTTAGCTAGGTGACGTGCATCAATACTTAGAGGATTAAAAGAAACTGTCTGTGGCATTACGGGCCAGACGCTCTTGAGTAACTGTCGCCTCTTTCGACATCTCTGAGAGGGAGCTTGTTCCAAGAGTTCGCCGCCGCCTCAACAACAGGTCTTCATAAGACGACATCGAGGCTTTGTTCGGGAAAGATGAAATTCCACTAGAAACAAAACGAAAGCGGAGGCAGGTTCAGAGAGCTCTTTGTGAAAGGTGGAGGTCTTGGAGGAGTTTTAGGCTTCCCGCTCGGTGCCGGCGGGCTTGCTCACCGCCCCAACGCTCGACCTCGATTCTCTCGACTGTTCCTCTCACCGAGGCCTCCGCTCACTTTTGAGATAACCGTCTTTTATGAATAGTCAATTGCTGACCGCTTGGTCACCGGTACACATCTCGTGACCTAAATCTTGTACGAGAGGTGGGGCCGTGGGCAGCAACATGGTCATGGATCTTATGGCACTAGGTGTTTTCCTAATCATGCGCTCAAGTTGTACTTGAGCTGCTCTGACCCAATCGTTCAGCGGCCCATTGCTCTTGCTGGCGTTTACCCGGAGGCCTACAATTGCACCCTCTGCTATGCCGCCGAAAACGATCAAGAAGACATCATCAGTCAAGAGAAAACCACCCCGGCGCGCGCGAACCGCCGACACAACCTCTCGGTCCAGTCCTGTCCCGTCGGCTGAAGAAGAGCTGTTTGCCAAAGCCTTCCGTTTGAGTCCGCACCCGATCGGGATTACCGAGTTGGAAACGGGACGTTGTCTTGAAGTCAACGATGCCTGCTTGGAAATCTTTGGGTTTCGACGCGACGAGGTGGTGGCGCAAACAACGTTTCTGCTGGGGATTTGGCCTGATCCTCAAGAGCGGGTCCGGCTCATCGATCGGCTGACGGCCGAAGGGAAAGTCCGAAATCTCGAAGTGTCCATGCGGACGAAAGAGGGAGCACTGCGCCGATTTCTTATTTCAACGGACCTGATCACGCTCAAGGGGAAACGGTGCCTGTTGACGATCGGCAACGACATCACCGAGCTCAAGCGGGCGGAGGAGGAGCTGCGGCGGCTCAACGAGACGCTTGAGCAGCGCATCATGAACAGGACGGCTGAGCTGAAAGAGACGAACGAACGGCTGCAGGCGGAGATCACCGAGCGCAAACAGGCCGAGGCGGTGTTACGGCGCAGCGAAGAGCAATTTCGGACGGTCGTGGAGTCGACGCCGAACGGAATCCTCTTGGTAGACGGCGGAGGCCGGATCGTCCTTGTCAATGGGCAGATCGAGCGACAGTTCGGCTATTGTCGAGAGGAACTCATCGGTCACCCTGTCGAAAGACTGCTGCCTGAGCGCTTTCGCAGGGGCCATGCCGGTCTGCGGGAGGCGTATCAGGAGGCTCCGGAAGCCAGAGCGATGGGTCGTGGGCGCGACCTCTATGGGCTGCGCAAGGATGGAAGCGAGCTTTCCCTCGAAATCGGGCTGAGTCCGATCGAGACAATCTCAGGGGCGATGGTGCTTGCCTCGGTCGTGGACATCACGGTGCGCAAGGAGAACGAGACGGCGCTGAGAAAAAGCGACGAACGGTTTCGCACGTTTCTCAACAATGCGTCGAATGTTGCGTTCATGAAGGCGTGTGATGGACGGTATCTGTATGTGAATCGTCGATTCGAAGAGGCGTTCCAACGCAAGCAGAAACAGATAGTGGGCAAGACGGATGCGGAGTTGTTCTCGCGCGAACAGGCCGAGCTGTTTCAAAGCCACGATCGTTGTGTGCTCGAAGCAGGAGAAGCGGTGGAATTTGAGGAGACTTCGCTCTACGCCGACGGTCTGCATACGAATATCGTCGTCAAGTTTCCCGTGCGAGATGGATCAGGGCAAATCTACGCGATCGGAGGAATTGTCACTGATATCACCGATCGCAAAATGAGCGAGCTGGCGTTGCAGCAGAACCAACTGGTCCTCCAAGAAAAACGAGAAGAGCTCCAACGGCTCACGGACAAATTGTTCATGACTCAGGACAGCGAGCGCCAGCGGATCGCGCGCGATCTGCACGATGATTTCAGCCAGCGGCTGGCCGCACTGGTGCTCGATGTGGCGTCGCTCCAACGGTCGCCTCGCTTGTCGGAGTTGATCGGCAAAGCCTTGGAACCGGTTCGAGAAGAACTGACGCAGCTTTCCGACGACCTTCATAACTTAGCCTACAGACTGCACCCGCCTCTGCTGCAACACGCGGGGCTACAGGCGACCATTGAAGACTATATTCACAAGACGATCGAGCGTACGGGGCTCTATATCATCTTGACGGTCAAAAACCTTCCCGGTGTGATCCCGCTGGATTGGTCCATCTGCCTGTTTCGCGTGTTCCAGGAGAGTCTTCAGAATATCGTGAAGCATGCGAAGGCCTCAGAGGTATCAGTCGGACTGAGTGGGTCGTCGAAAGGGGTCGGTCTCTCTGTGACCGATAACGGCAAAGGATTCGACGCGCGCGACAAGAGCGGTCATCAGAAGGGGATGGGGTTGTTCAGCATGAAGGAGCGGCTGCGGTTGGTGAACGGATTGCTCAACATCCATTCCAGGCCGGCGGATGGAACAAAGGTCTGTGCCTGGATTCCATTCCAGGGGAAGACGCCGTGACTCGTCTTCGTATCCTCATGGCGGATGATCATTCGCTCGTGCTGGCCGGGCTCCGAAGACTGGTTGAGGAGGAAGGAGACGTGGTCGGCACCGTCGAAGATGGCCGAGCCTTGATCGAGCAGGCGCAAAGGCTGCGGCCGGACCTTATTTTCTTGGACATTTCCATGCCGTTGCTCAACGGCTTGGACGCGGCGAGACAACTCACGAAACTGGTGCCGGACAGCAAGCTGATTTTCTTGACCATGCACGCCACCCCCACGTATGTGACCGAGGCTTTTAAGGTCGGGGCCGTAGGCTATTTGGTCAAACAGTCCGCGGCGGAGGAGCTCAAGCAAGCCATCCAGGCGGTTTGGCGTGGACAGCACTACATGACGCCGTTGGTGACCAAGGATACGATGGGGGCGACGCTCCATCCATCCCAGGAGCCTGTCTGTAAACGACCAGTGACCGCCCTCACGCCGCGCCAGCGGGAAGTGTTGCAACTCATCGCAGAGGGGAAAAGCACGAAGTCGATCGCCTTCCTCTTGCACATCTCCGTCAAGACCGTGGAATTCCATAGGACCCGCCTGATGGAGGAGCTGAGCCTCCATTCGGCTGCCGAGCTTACCAGGTATGCCGTGAGCGAAGGCTTGGTGAGTCTCTGAACAGCTCCATCGTTCGTCGCCTGGTTCATCACACGCTTCCGGTAATATTTCATCGCGTATCTAGGCTTTACCTAGTATCCCTCTGCGATATGATCATCTACCATGCACCGCATGGAACGTGGACTTCAGAACAATGAGGTGTCCTATGACACTCGCGGCGATCATTGTGCGCGTGCACGGTGCGTTGGAACAGCTCGGTACCGATTGTTCCATGGAAGAGGTGGCGACCCTCTGTCCGGAGCTCACATGGAACCAAGTGTTCCTCGCGATCGATAATCTGAGTCGAAGCGGGCAGGTTCGTGTGATGCCGGCCGGCGACAGGACCTATAGGGTGCAGGCTCATCACGCCGTCCCTGTTGCGGCTTCTCCTGCAACACCCGCGCCCTAGTAGCTATTTGCTCTAGACTAGGAAATCTTTAGATATGGCAAAATATGAATTGTGTGAGTGATAGGTCAGGCTTCACACAATTTTCATGAGATATCCAGCTGAAGTATCTCGATAGGAAAACCTCAGCAAGTGTCGGGGGATGAGCCTCGGACGCTTGAAGAAGCGGAGGTGTGTATGGAAACTCAGTTGAGTCAAGAAATCGGTTGGAAGTCCAACCGCACCAGTGCGAGTGCTTGCTGCACACATCAACGGCTCATTGATGATGTGCTGACCAGAAGCGGTAAGCGAACCGGCAAAGTTCGATGCCTTGAGTGTAGGGCCATCTTCGACGATCCCTACCAGGGTCTGACGTGACCTGGTGAACGCAGGGTACTTGCTCCGCTTGTGTGGTGCCTCCTTCCAAGAGGATGCATGTGACATAAACGATACCTAGAGCGTGTCTTGACTTGTGCGGTATTCAGCCACAGGATTTCCTACAGCATTACCGCGAAGCGCCCCAGCCCATACAGAGGAGTCTCTGCGTCTCGGCTGCTGACTGGGGCGGCACACGGTCACAACGGCATCATTTTTAATGATATTTGGAGCTGTTATTTCATCGACGACCCTGACTGGCATCCAAGGTGCGCGAGGAGCTTCTCCGTTCCAATCTAATCGGAGAACCCATGAACAAGAAGAGAGAGGACACATGAAAGTCATCATTCGTTCCCCAGGTGGCCAGCTAGAAGAGGTGGTGCTCGAATGTCCAGACCTGACCTGGAACCAGGTGTTCTGTGAGTTAGACCGCATGAGCCGAGCGGGACAAGTCCAACTGACGATGAAAGGTCCCGGCCTCTATGCGTTGTCGAGCACAACCGCGTGCAACCCTTCATGATAAAACACGAAAGGAGAGATGGGATCATGCAACCACAGGCTGCAAAAGAGCCGCGCAGGAAAAAGAACAGTGAATCCATTCAAAGCCGGGAGCCGACTGCGCCCCAGAAGGAACCGGTGCATAGCCAACCGGTTTCTTCCAGCGATGACATGCAAGTCCGCATTACCGATCGCGCCTATGAACTCTATGCCGAACGCGGCTATCGACAGGGTTATGCGCTCGATGATTGGCTGGAGGCCGAGCGAGAAGTCCTCGGTCTCGAATGCAACGCGTAGTTAGGCGTAAGGCCGGTGACTTGGCATACCCGGCGTCCCGGCCCGTTGTTGTTGCCTTACTGCATCCGGCCGATCTCGTCGCCCTCGCAGATCATCGGCACACCTTGCGAGAGCAGGAGCAGCGCAACAAGGTTTCGCTTCCGGCCACGTTTGTATGGACTGTCCTGCCACCATGACGTTTCCCCGTTCCGCCCGACTGCGGTAGCGATGTCTTAGCCTCAACTATAGTAGCGCGCCGGCACAAGTCGAGTTCTCGTGTGGACTCATGGCGAGTGTACTTGCTAGTGGTTTACGGAGGCTCGTTCAGGCAGACTGAGTAAGAGGGAGCGAGATGGATTCACAAGCCGACAGAGTTTGGCGATTGGACCTCGGTGCGAACCTCATCGGATCATCCGCCGTCCGGTTTCGTGTGTGGGCTCCCCGTGTGAAAACTGTCTCCGTGCAGGTGCTCGATCAGGGGCGTGATCCGCTCCCGATGGAACGAGGAGAGCGGGGCTATTTCGACCTCGCGGTCGAGGGTGTGCGGGCGGGGGACCGTTACTGGTATGTCTTGGACGGCGAGAAAGCCCTACCCGATCCTGCCTCGTGGTTCCAGCCAGACGGCGTCCATAAGGCTTCCGCTGTGGTCGATCCCGATGCGTTCGCTTGGACGGATCGAGGCTGGAGAGGGCTCGCGTTCAAAGACCTGATCATCTACGAACTCCATACCGGAACATTTACACCGACCGGCACATTCGAGGCGATCATTCCTCATCTTGAGTATCTCAAGCAGAACGTGGGGATCACGGCCATCGAACTCATGCCTGTCGCGCAGTTTCCGGGCACGCGAAACTGGGGCTATGACGGAACCTATCTCTACGCGCCCCATTCGAGCTACGGCGGACCACAGGGCCTGAAGGCACTCGTCAATGCCTGCCATGCCGCCGGATTAGCGGTCATTCTAGACGTGGTCTACAATCATCTTGGGCCTGAAGGAAACTATCTGGCCGCGTTCGGTCCCTACTTCACCGATCGGTACCGCACACCTTGGGGTGATGCGATCAACTATGATGGAGCCGACAGTGACGAAGTCCGGCACTTCATCGTCAGCAATGCGCTGTATTGGGTCACCGAATACCATATTGATGCGCTCCGGCTGGACGCAATCCATGGGATTTACGATTTCAGCGCGACCCATATCCTCCAAGACCTGGCTGCGACGGTGCATGATCAGGCCGCCCGACTCGGACGACAGATCTTCGTGACGGCCGAGAGCGCGTTGAACGACGCGCGGGTCATCACGCCTCTCGAGCAGGGCGGGTATGGAATGGATGCCCAATGGAATGACGACTTCCACCACGCACTCCGGACCGTGCTGACGAAGGAACGGGCCGGGTACTATCAAGATTACGACGGGCTCAAACATCTTGCGACAGCCCTGCAGGACGGGTTCGTTTACTCCGGGCAATATTCCCGGTACCACCGGCGTCGGCACGGAAATTCGTCGACATCTTGTGCTCCCTCCCGCTTCATCGTGTTCTCACAAAACCATGATCAGATCGGGAACCGGGCGTTCGGCGATCGCCTGAGCACACAGGTTCCTTTCGAGGCGCTCAAGGTCGCCGCCGCAGCCGTTCTGTTGTCCCCCAACATTCCCTTGCTCTTCATGGGCGAAGAGTCCGGCGAGACGGCGCCGTTCCTCTATTTCATCGATCATGGCGACCCGGTGTTGATCGAGGCCGTGCGTCGGGGGCGACGGGCGGAATTTGCCTCGTTTGCGTGGGAGGGGGAGATTCCGGATCCTCAGGATCCTCTCACATACGAACGATCGCGCGTCAACATCGACGGTCCGCTGGATTCTCGGCGGGCCGCTATCCTGAAGTGGACCAGGGAGTTGATCGGTCTCAGAAAATCGATTCCATCACTGGGTGCGGGCGGCGCCCACCCCATGTATCATGTCCTGGATCATGAGGAAGAAAACGTGTTGACCGAGCATCGTCGGGGAGTACAAGGGCCCGACGCCTTGGTCGTCCTGAGTTTCAACCACGCACCGGTGTCGGTGCGTTTGCGGGAGCCTGAGGGGCGCTGGCTGCTTCGATTGGAGTCCACAGCACAGGAGTTCGGCGGCGACGGGCAGCAACGCCTTCCGCAGGAGATGGTTATCGCGCCGGCGGGCGTGACCCTTTCTCTTCAGGCCTATGCCGTTGCGGTGTTTCTGCGGAATACGTGACTCTCGTACCCTTATGACGGACATGTCCACAAGCGAGCTCTCCGTGCCGATATCCACGTACCGGCTGCAGCTCAATCGGGCCTTTCCGTTCAAAGCGGCGACCACGATCGTCCCGTATCTGGCTGCCTTGGGTATTACGGACTGCTATCCCTCGCCGTATCTGAAAGCGACGCCTGGTAGCGAGCACGGCTACGATGTGGTGGATCCCACCTTGCTGAATCCTGAGCTCGGCACCGAAGACGAGTTTCGCGAGTTCGTCCATGCGCTGCACGCACACCAGATGGGCCACATCCTCGACGTCGTACCGAACCACATGGGAATCGGACGGTCGGCGAATGCCTGGTGGTTGGACGTGCTCGAAAACGGGCCCAGCTCACGCTTTGCCCATCTGTTCGACATCGATTGGCATCCGGTCAAACGAGAGTTGGAGAACAAGGTGCTCTTGCCGATCCTCGGTGATCTGTATGGAACGGTCCTGGAGAATCAGGAAATTATCCTGCTGTATGAAGAGGGGCGGTTCTTCATCAAGTATTATGACCATCGGCTGCCTGTCGGGCCGAAATCGTCGGCGGTGGTGCTCACGCACCGGCTCGATGAACTGATCGCCGAGGCGGGAGCCTCGTCCCCCCATGTACAGGAGTTGCAAAGCATCGTGACGGCTCTGCGCAATCTGCCCGCCGGTACGGAAACGGATCCCGAGCGTGTGGAGGAGCGGAACCGGGAGCGAGACATCATCCGGCAGCGTCTCGCCACGTTGGTGCGGGACGGAGCGACCATCGCCGGATTTCTCGACGACAATGTCCGGATCTTCAATGGGACGAAGGGCGATCCCCGCAGTTTCGATCTGCTCGATGCCTTGCTCAATGATCAGGTGTACCGATTGGCCGACTGGCGGGTGGCGGCGGAAGAAATTAATTACCGGCGGTTCTTCGACATCAACGAGTTGGCCGCCGTCCGAATGGAGGACGACGCGGTCCTCCAAGCGTCGCATGTGCTGGTATTCCGGCTTGTGAAAGAAAATGCGGTGACGGGGCTGCGTATCGATCACGTGGACGGTCTTTCCGATCCCGGCCGGTATCTGCGTGAGTGGCAGGCATGGGCCCAACGCGAGTTGGGCCGCTCCCTGTTCGTCGTGGTCGAAAAGATTCTCGGCAAGGACGAGCCGCTGCCCGACACCTGGCCCGTCTCCGGCACGACCGGCTATGAATTCCTGAATCTGCTGAACGGCCTCTTCGTACAGACGACCCACGAGCGGGCGATGAATGAGACCTATGTCCAATTCATTCGCCGCCGAATCCCGTTCGAGGACCTGGCCTATGAATCGAAAAAGCTGATTATGCAGGCATCCATGGCCAGTGAAATCAATGTCCTCGGACACCGATTGAACCAGCTGTCCGAACGCGATCGCCGATCGCGGGACTTCACACTGAACAGCCTCACCAACGCCATCCGCGAGATCATCGCCTGCTTCCCCGTGTACCGGACTTATATCGCGGAGGGTCCCGATCCGCTGTTAGATCGAGACCGCGCCTATATCCGTCTGGCCGTGGCCAGGGCCAAGCGACGAAACCCCGCCCTCAGCGGGCGTGTCTTCGACTTCGTCCGGTCCCTATTGATGAAGGAATGGGATGAGCGGACCAGTCAGGATCGTCGGGAACAGCTCCAGTTCGTGATGAAGTTCCAGCAAATGACCAGTCCCGTGACGGCAAAGGGCATCGAAGACACGGCCTGTTACCTGTACAACCGGTTGGTGTCGTTGAACGAGGTCGGAGGTAATCCCGAGTCGTTCGGTGTGACGGTCACGACCTTTCACAAACATCTGCGGGAGCGGCAGGCGCGCTGGCCCTTCTCGCTCTCGGCCACTTCCACTCACGATACGAAGCGGAGCGAGGATGCTCGGGGGCGCATCAATGTGTTGTCGGAGATGCCTCGAGAGTGGCGGGCCTGCGTGAATCGGTGGGCGAAACTCACCCGGAAGTGCAAAGTCGGCGTGGAGGGACAACTCGTCCCGGATCGTAACGAAGAGTATCTACTCTACCAAACACTCGTCGGCATCTGGCCCCTCGATGACGCAGAATCCCGTGCGTTCTGCGACAGAGTTCAGGGCTATATGAACAAAGCCCTGAGGGAAGGCAAGGCCCATACGAGTTGGGTCAATCCCGACCAGGCCTACGAGGACGCGATGCGGCAATTTGTCGACGCCATCCTCGACCGGGGCAGGCCCAATGCCTTTCTTGACGAATTCCTTCCGTTTCAACGGCGGGTCGCTCAGTGGGGGATGTGGAATGCCTTGTCCCAAGTCGTGCTCAAAACGGCTGCTCCCGGCATTCCGGATTTCTATCAAGGTTCGGAACTCTGGGATTTCAGCCTCGTCGACCCGGACAATCGTCGGCCGGTGGACTATGAGATGCGCGCGTCCATGTTGAACGAATTGCAGCGCAGGCACGCGGAGTGCGGCTTAGATCTGCGGCCGTTGGCTCGAACACTGCTCGCTGAACGTATCGACGGAAGGATCAAGCTGTACACGACGCTGGCTGCCTTGCACTTCCGTCGAGACAACCACTCACTGTTTCATCAGGGAGAATACATCCCGCTCGAGGGTTACGGAACCAAGCAGGATCATTGCTGCGCTTTTGCCCGTCTCCACCTGGAGCGGGCGGTAGTGGCCGTCATTCCGCGCCTCGTGGTCTCGCTGACCGGTGACGCCATGACAGTACCGGTCGGATCGGATGTGTGGAAAGACACCTATGTGGCCGTGCCATCCTGGAGGCCGGATTCGACCTATCGCAATCTCTTCACCGGCGAGAGGCTATTGACTCAGACAGTCGAAGGTCGCCAAATGCTGCCGATGGCGGATGTATTGTGCGAATTTCCTGTCGCCCTGTTGGAGCGCCTAACGTAGGAGCAGGGGAGCGTCCATGCAACTTGCCTTCACGCAGGTATGGCGGCGATGCGGACGTGATCTTCCCGTCTTGCACGAGAAGAGGAGAGTCCGTACGATGGCGAGGAACATTCATCCGGACACAGATTCTCTTTCTATCGATCGTTCTGAAAGACCGAGCGCAGAAATTCGCGAAGTTTCCACAGCAAGCTTCACGGCAAGATCGAGAGACATATGATCAAGGAGGAAGGTGAATTATGAATGACAGCGACGGCATGGTGTTTGTAGCTCATTGGACGCACACGCCTGAGAATTGCCCGGGAAGAAGTAAAGAGGGAGCCACGATGCTCAATGAGTTCTGGGCTCAGCGGGACCTTGCCGCCAAGAAAGGAGTGAAGATCCTGAGCGCCTATGTCGCCGCCACGGAACATACCTACTACATCACCGTTCAGGCCAAGGACTATCAATCTCTCTTGGAGTTTTTCGAACCGTTGGCCCCGACCCAAACCGGAGCAATTCATCCGGTTACGACGATGGATGAATGGACGAAGCACATTGATCCGAAGCGAACGGGATGAGTCGCTCTTCATGAGTCATTGTCCACAATTCCGCGCTCTGCCTATCGAAACTGCCTTCGCAATCTGCCCTCTCCGCAAGGAAGAGCATCGTTTACTGAAATCTCATCTCCGAGTTTGACAACCCAACTCGGGCTGTAACATTCCGCGACAGTATGCAGTGAGCTTCCGTGGATTTTCTCTCAAGCTCGACACAGGACCGAACCGTGGGCACTACGAAGCCCGACGTGTTTACTAGCGTCAGATTTGCAGCAATGACTGCCCTTTAGTCCTCCTAGGGTTATCAGCAGTGGAGGGATTATGCCGTCACGATCTATAGTTTTGTCTGCGTTGTTCACTTTGTCGTGACCTATCAGGTTGCACTCTTCGCGGGCGTGACAACGGAGGGCTAGGTCCTCATCAATTCGTCCTTCTCGTTGGTGGAATTAGGAATCGGAGAATTTCTGAAGCCGATTTCGACCGATCAGTCAGGCATCCGTCGTACCTGCCTTGAACATCGGAGTCAAGCCCATAGGACGCCTCATCGCGAGTACCCATGTTGTGTGCTTGATGGAATTCCCTAACCACTGCTAACAGGTTGTTCGAGGTCGACATATGCATATCGTTATGGTGGCGACAGAATGCGCTCCGGTGGCCCAAGCCAGCGGGTTGGGTGATGTTGTGTTCGGCCTGAGCCGAGAGGTGGAACTTCGCGGTCACGCGGTGGAAATTATCCTGCCGAAGTACGATTGCATGCGATACGACCACATCTGGGGGCTGCGCGTGACTTTGGCGGACCTCTGGGTGCCGTGGTACGGCGGTGCGGTGCATTGCTCCGTGTGGTTCGGCTACGTGCATGGTCGCAAATGCTTCTTTATCGAGCCGCACTCGCAGGACCATTTTTTCAATCGCGCTTCTTATTATGGGTTTCCGGACGAGTATATGCGGTGGGCCTTCTTTAGCAAGGCCGCCCTCGAATTCCTGTTGCGGACCAACAAACGGCCTGACGTGATTCATTGTCACGACTGGCACACGGCGCTTGTTCCCGTGTTGCTGTATGAAATCTACCAGCACGCCGGTATGCGCGACCAGCGGGTGTGTTACACCGTGCACAATTTCCAGCATCAGGGGATTGCCGGGGAGAACATCCTGTGGGCGACGGGCCTCGGTCGCCCTCAGTACTATTTCCATCCTTACCGGATGCGCGATGACTTCAACCACGCGGCGGTGAATTTGACGAAGGGCGCAATCCTGTACTCGAACTTCGTCACGACGGTCTCGCCGCAACATGCCTGGGAGGCTCGCTATACAGACCAGGGATTCGGGCTTGGGCACTCGCTGTCTGTGCACCAAGGCAAATTCGGCGGCGTGCTCAACGGGGTGGATTACGAGACCTGAAATCCCGAGATCGAGAGGTTGATTCCCCATCGATACGGCGTGAACAGTCTGGAGAGAAAATATGCGAACAAGGAGGCTCTGCGCGACCGATTCTGGATGCGCAAAGACTATAAGCCGATCATCGCTTATGTGGGGCGTCTCGATGCCCAGAAGGGGATCGATCTGATCCGACATGCGTTATTCTATTCGTTGGCGAATGGCGCACAGTTTGTGCTCCTAGGCCCGAGCTCTGAACATGGGATACACGAACACTTCTGGCAGTTGAAGCACCACTTGAACGATCACCCGGACTGCCACCTGGAAATCGGATTCAGCCAAGACCTGGCCCATCTGATCTATGCCGGCGCGGACATGGTCATTGTGCCCAGTCTCTTCGAACCCTGCGGGCTCACGCCGATGATTGCGCAGAAGTATGGGACTGTCCCCATCGTGCGGGCGATCGGAGGGTTGCTCAACAGCGTGGCCGATCGCGACTACAGCGACAAGCAGGCCGAGGAGCGCAACGGCTATATTTTCCATCAGGCGGACCATGGCGGGGTCGAGTCCGCCTTACGTCGAGCCATAGGGCTGTGGTACCGCTATCCGGAAGAGTTTCGCCGACTGATGGTCAATGGTATGCGCTACGACTTTTCATGGAGCCGACCGGGCGAGGATTACATCAACATCTACAATTACATCCGGCACAAGTAGTGAGATCTGGCCGGCAGGAGGGTACGGCGTATGGCTGAACTTCAGGAATATGTCGATGGTTTGCCCAACATCTCCGGGTGGGAACAGTTGATTGAACGTACTTTGATGGACGCTGCCGTGGGGTCGAGGTACCTTCCGGAGAGTCGGCTCGACTTCAAGCGCATCAAGAGCGCTGCCGCTGTGGCGCTGCATATGCATCAGCCGCTGATTCCCGCCGGTGGTAACGAGATCCGCATCGCCGAGATCATCAGTAATCTCAAGTACATGATGGATCACCAAAGCATCGGCGATAACCATAACGCGCCCGTATTCGTCTGGTGCTACAAACGCATGGGGGAGTTCATTCCGCAACTCATCCATGAAGGCAAAGAACCGCGCGTCATGCTCGAGTATTCGGGCACGCTGCTCCACGGCATGCGTCAGATGGGACTCCATGAGGTGTTCGACAACCTGAAGCGGATCACCTGCGACCCCCTCTATCGCCATGCGGTCGAATGGCTCGGGTGTCCGTGGGGCCACGCGGTCGCCCCTTCGACGCCGGTCCAAGATTACCGATTGCACGTCAGGGCTTGGCAACATCATTTTGCCGCCATTTTGGGGCTTGAGGCCCTGTCCCGTGTCCGTGGTTTTTCTCCGTCTGAGATGGCCTTACCCAACCATCCAGACGTTGCCTACGAATTTATCAAGACCTTGAAAGACTGTGGTTTTACCTGGCTGCTTGTTCAAGAGCACACGGTGGAGCAGCCTGCGACCGGCGCTGGACCGGAGCGCAAGCACATCCCTCATCGGCTCGTCTGTCGGAATTCTCACGGAGAGAGCGAGAGCATCGTTGTCCTCATCAAGACTCAAGGCAGCGATACCAAGCTGGTCGGGCAGATGCAGCCCTATTACGAAGCGAAGGGCTTGTCCCGGTGGATGATCGGCGGGGTGTCTGTTCCGCCGTTGGTGACCCAAATCGCCGACGGCGAGAACGGCGGTGTCATGATGAATGAGTTTCCTCCCAAATACATGGAGGTCGTACGAGCGAGTTCGGGCACGGACCAGCCTCTGATGAACGGCACCGAGTACTTGGAGCATCTCTTCGCCTCCGGAGTCACGGAGGAAGCCTTGCCTCTGCTGCAGCCGCTGTTCCAGAAGCGCATTTGGGATCGTTTCGAGCCGGGCGGCGGACCTCAGCGGCTGACTGAAATCATCAAGAACCTGGAAAAAGAGGACCATCGCTTCCATATGGAAGGAGGGAGTTGGACCAACAACATCTCCTGGGTCCAGGGTTATGAAAGCCTGATCGGACCGATGGAAAAAGTCAGCGCGCTCTTCTATGACAAAGTCATCAAGAAGGGCGTCCCCTCGCGCGACCCTCGCTATCGCAACGCCCTGTTCCATTTGATGGCCTCCCAGACCAGCTGTTATCGCTACTGGGGACAAGGGTTGTGGACGGACTACGGGCGTGAAATCTGTCGGCGGGCGGAGCAGATCCTCTATCACGACTTTTAGTTAGACTGCGGAACAACTCGGTTGATGCCGGCGATGCTGCGCCAGAAGCTTTCTGAAGCAAGGCTCTGCGAGTTGGTGTCGTGAACAGGCCATAACATCTGTCATTGCCGTCATGCTTGTCTTCACGCGATAGCGCTGCTTGCGGCCTGCGTCTCGCCCGTCGAGGGCTTGTGGCCTCCTCCTCCAAACGCTGAAACTAAGACCATCACAGTATCGTTTGACACCTGGCATGCGGTGATCGCCTTTTCTCGTAAAAACGGAACTGACGAATCAGCACTCGAGTCTCAACACACATATTATGAAGAGTGGAGCTACGCGGAGCGCGCCTGGTACCTGGAGGGAAGGATGGGTATGAGCGGCGTTGTGCGAGCATTGTTCTGGCCGGCCGAGGGCGTCGCGGAATAATCAACAAAAGCACCGTATCTTTGGAAAGCGAACAGTGTCGCCCACATGCCAAACTACTGAGGTGTTGTCTGTAGTACAATCACCCGGCAGGCGCTCAGCTCATCTTTAAATTGTTTAAGGCGTCCAGCTTAATGGCAAGAGGTGATCATGGCTCACACATCAACAGCGGAGGTGGGCTGGATCATGCTGGTATGCCTGATCGCGATCGGTGGATGCGCTTCACATGAACCTCTCGATATGAGCTCCTATGATCCCTCCCATGATCAGAAGGCTATTGCCGGTTACTATCGGGATCAAGCCGTTGCGATGCGCGAGAAGGCCGATGCACAAGCGACTTCCGCGACGCGGTACGAAGCCATTTTTGGGCCGGAGGCGGGCTTGGTCTCAGGAGCGCGGTCACTGGCGCGCTACTACCAACAAACTGCACAGGAATTCGAACGTCTAGCCGAGGCGCATGCGTCCGTGGGTCGCACGAGGCGACGCCCGGCCGCGGTTCCATAATCATGCAGGCTCACCGGAATGTATGACGCAAGGAAGAGGAGGAATATATGAAACATGTTGTGAAAGCTCGCGCACTACTTTTGCTGATCCCGACACTGATGCTCCTTCAGAGCTGCAGTAATACGGTTACTCCGGGAAATCGAGGGTTGCGTTGGTACCCCCTCACCGCCGGACTGCTGAAGGAACCGCTCAAGGAAGGATTCTACTGGCGGGCGCCTTGGAACGATGTCTTTGTGTACGACACGAAATGGAAGACCTTCAAGGAAAAAGTGGATGCTCTGACCGCGGACGATCTTCCCGTGACTGTGTATGCCGCAATCACCATGCGCCCCATTCCGGAAGAAATATATTTTATGGCTCAGGAAGTGGGGCATGAATGGTACAAGCAGTTGGTTCAACCGCAACTCTTGTCGGCCGTGCGTGCGGTTGTCGCGAACTACGCCATGGTCACGCTTCCTGAGCGCAGCAGCGAAATCGGAAGCAAGATCGAAGCTGTGGTGGTCGAAGCGTTGAAAGGGCGCCATCTGGACGTCTACAACGTGGCGCTCTCGGAAATGGAGTTTTCGCAGATGGTGTTGCGGGCCATCGAACAGAAGCAGGCGAAGGAGCAGGAAAAAGAGCAAAAAGACTTCGAGGTGGTGATTGCGCAGCGCAACGCCGAGATTGCCAGGATTCACGCGAAAGGCGAGGGTGATTCGTTGAGGATTCGCGCGGAAGGCGAAGCCGAAAGCATCAGGATCCGGGCCATCGGACAGTCGCAGGCGCAGGAAATCATCACCAAAACGCTGACTCCGGACTATTTGCGGTTCAAGCTCTATGAAAGCCCCACTGCCAAAACACTCATCGTGCCTGACAAGCTCAATATCCCGTTGATCGTCAACCCTGGTGCCGATCAACCGAGGTAAGAGTCGTCATAGTGGTGATGGGGTATGCCATCAATGGACCGCATCTGATGCAATAAGCAAACACAGAAGCACCGCTTCCGATGAGTATGACTAGACGGATGGATGCGGGTTAAACGACAGATTCGGTTCTCACGCGAATCCGGCTAAACATTGTTCGTGCGGCGCTTCGCGTCATCCGAACAGAACTTACGGATAGGACCACTTAGTTGTTCCCCTGGCGATATACAGGCCGCATGCTTCTGTGTCGGGCATCGATCGCGAGATCGAAGTGTCTCCAGCGAAGCATCTTGTGGCTTTAGCGCAAGCGTCGCAGGATATCCTGTAAGACAGCTTTCCGTTGCTTAAGGTCTTCACGGAATTCTTGGTTCTCCGTGTCGACAATCTCTGCGCCGAGATCAGATACGGCGCCCTGAAGCGCCCAGATCAAGATATCCTGTTCGTTCGGCTCCAGCGATAGCTGTGTCATAAGCCTCCCCTTTCCTGCAACATTTTAACAGGCGCGTCTCTGCAACTTCCTCTGTAGATCGCCGGCAAGCTCGTTCAGGAGGCGGTCGCGATTCTCCCTTGTGATTGTCACGAGACGGCAGTCGAACCATAACGGCCGACATGGGCTGGTACAGGATGCCGGATGTGGGACAAGATCAGAAGGACGGAAGTTCATCCGCATGGGCGGGGAAATCTGCGTCGCCTTAAAACGGCGTCAGAACATACATATGCCTGAGAGTTTCTTGCCGAGAGAACCTACTGTTTCTCCTGTTTTCTCAGCATGCGCGCGACACGCCACGTCACCCACCCCATGTACAGAAACAACATGAGGCCGAGCAGCTCGAGGAGATGAATGAGGCGCCACCCATCGATCACTTCTACCTGCACGACAATCAACAAAATGGTTGCAACCAGAAAGACGAGTACGTGTTTGCGGGGCATCGCAAGGACCTCTTGCAGGAATGCCGTGAGCCATCCGCGCCTGTCCTCCATGGTCAATGCCCTCCTCTGCTTATGAGTCTTGATTGGTGCAGATTGGGTGCCACAGAGTTCTCGTTCCGCTGTCGGCTCCGCAAGGGGAAGAAGAGTGGCACTCAGAGGGAATGGCCTGCGGGCGATTTCTGAGACCGTCTCAGACAGTGGCAAGAGGTTTGTCGCGATTTGGGGCAGTCTAGTTCAACCTGTTGCCGCTTTCTGCTACGGCCTTCTGCGAATTTACGACCCTTCGATCCGTTCCGTCAGATAGGCCACCACTTGTTTTTGCCCGGTATAGTCTTCAATTCTTCCGGCATACTTATCGGAGAGAAAATTCTTGTACATCTCGCGGACTCTTTCCGGGCCACTGAAGCATGGAATGTAGGTTCTTCGTAACGCGTCAATCCAATACGAACGTCACTTTTAGATCGACGCGATACAAAACAACTTTGCTGTTTTCAACTACGACATGTTGCTCCTTCACCCAAGCCGATTTGATGCCATGGATGGACTTGGAGGCTTTGGCTATACCTTGGACGATGGCATCCTCGAAACTATTGGGCGATTCGGAGCTGATCTCAATGATTTTAGCGATGGACATGGAACTCCTCCTTTTGTTCGTGCGCACCCAACGTTCTGCTCCAGGCGAGTTATTTTCTGATCGATTGTCCAGCAAGGTCGACGCCAGAACCCGATCGGTCGGCAGCTCGGCACGTAAGCGATATCTCAAGGGAAATTGAGAAGGCGGAAAATGAACGTTGGTAGGAATGGGGAGATCTGCGACAAGTCGAGGCCAAGATCTGTAGCAAAAGGGGCGTGCTGGAGTGACGAAGCTTGGCTAGGCGCGGGTATCGAGAAAATACCCTTCTGCGCGACAACGGCATCGTCTATCAGTTCGAGACCCGCTTCCCGCTATGGAGTTCCAGCACCGGCTTTCCTTCCGTGCCGTTTCTTTGAATTCCGGGTTGCGAGGATTGTGTCAGAAGCCTAGAATAGATTCCTCTGGTAATGATACCCAACGCCGACAAGAAGAAGCGTCGGGCCATGGCGCGGCAGCTTTCACAGGCTCGCTTTTCCGGAGCCGAGGGGGAGGCTGCCGCCAAACTGGAACGGGACGATTTCTTCGCCGAAGCCTTCCGCCTCAGTTCTCACCTGATCGGTATCACGGAACTTGAAACCGGGGTCTGTCTGGAAATCAATGACGCCTGTCTAGCTATATTCGGTTTTCACCGAGACGAGGTTATTGGAAAAACGACATTGATGTTGGGTATCTGGCCTGACCCTCATGATCGGGCCAGGCTCATCGATCGATTGAAATCCGAGGGGGCGATCCGAAATCTCGAGGTGTCGATGCGGATGAAGAGCGGTGAATTGCGGCAATTCCTTATCTCCGCTGACTTGATGACACTGAGGGGGATGCCGTGCCTCCTGACGATCGGCAATGACATCACGGAGCGCAAGAGAGTTGAGGAGACGCTGCGTCAAACCCACGATGAATTGGAACAGTGGGTTCGGAAGAGAACTGCGGATCTCGAGCAAACCCATGCCGCGATGCGGGACAGCGAAGATCGCTTCCGTTTATTCATCGAGCACGCACCGGCTGCGATTGCGATGTTTGACCGCGACATGCACTATCTGGCGGCGAGCCGCCGCTGGATGGAGGAATACCGATTGGCAGGGGATCTTCTCGGTCGATCGCACTATGAGGTGTGTCCCGAGGTTTCGGCACAATGGAAAGAGGTCCACCGGCGCGGTCTGGCTGGAGAGGCGCTGAGCGCAGATGAAGACCGATTCATTCGAAGCGACGGCACAACGCAGTGGATCACGTGGGATGTTCGCCCCTGGTTTCGCGGCGACGAGGTAAGCGGAATTGTGATTGCCACGGAAGATGTGACGGCTCGTGTGGAGGCGAAACACGCACTGCATGAACGGGAGGAACGGTCCGATCAGGTCATTCGGTTGGCCCACTTCGGCATTGTGGATCATGATCACCGCACCGGGAACGTGTACTGGTCGCCGGTCATGAGAGAAATTTACGGCGTGGGACCTGATGAACCAGCTTCGTTGGAAGGATATATCCAGTTAATTCATCCGGAAGACCGTGAAGCGGCCGTCACGGCGATCGAGCAGGCGCACGATCCTTCGGGCGACGATCTGTTCTCGATGGAGCACCGCCTGTTGTCTCCTGACGGGAGTGTCCGCTGGGTCAGCTTTCGATCATGGACATTGTTCGACAATGATGGACCTGAGCGCCGTCCCACTCGAACCTTGGGGGCGATGATCGACATCACGAAACGCAAACATGCCGAAGAAGCTCTCAGAATGAGCGAACGCCAATTCGCATCCTTTATGGACAATTTGCACGGCTTTGCGTGGATCAAAGACGCTGAGGGACGATTCCTGTACGTCAATCGACTCTTTGAAGGATCCGTCCTCAATGGATTGGATTGGAAAGAAAAGACGGTCCATGAGTTGTGGCCTGAGGAGATCGCCGTACAGTCTGAGTTGAGCGATAGGAGAGTGCGGGAAACAAGAACCCCTCAGCACACAATCGAGCGGTTCGTCCAGAACGGCGAGCTCCGGCACGCGCTTGTGAGCAGGTTTCCCATCGACGATCACAATGGAGCACCGGTGCTATTGGGCAGTGTCGCCGTCGACATCACCGAACGCAAGCAGGCGGAAGAGGCGCTTCATCGTAACCAGTTGGAATTGCATCAGCAGCAAGTGCAACTGGAAGAGTTGACGTCCAAGCTGCTGACCGCGCAAGAGCATGAACGGCAGCGAATCGCCCGGGATCTGCATGACGATGTGAGTCAGCGATTGGCTGCCTTGGTCCTGGAAGTGGCGTCCTTGGAGCGCCGTCCTGCCACTGTACCCGCTGAACTTGCTCGAGCGCTGAGACCACTCCGTGAACAGTTGGAACACCTTTCTGACGATGTGCACCAGCTTGCGTACCGGCTTCATCCTTCGCTGTTGGAGCATGCCGGATTGCGCCCGGCGGTCGAAGACCATGTCCAGCAGGTCGCCCGGCGCACGGGCTTACCCGTCCAGCTGAAGATTCTTGATGTTCCGAATGCGGTGTCGCTCGATCAGGCGACCTGTCTCTTCCGCGTCATGCAGGAAAGCGTTCAAAATGTGGTGAAACATGCGCAGGCGACGACCGTGACGGTCCAGCTCCGCGGGTCGTCCAAGGGGGTCGGTCTGTCCGTCATCGACAATGGGAGGGGATTTGACCCACAGGACCTGCGTACCCATCAACAGGGACTGGGATTGAGCAGTATGGAGGAACGGCTGCGACAACTGCACGGGTTCTTTCGGATCCAATCTCGTCCATCCCACGGCACAAAGGTCTGTGCCTGGGTGCCTTGCGAGGTGGAGGTCGCATGAAACAGCCCCGAATCTTGATGGCCGATGACCATGCCATTGTCCTGGCCGGCCTTCGGAAGCTGGTGGAAGCCGAGGGCGAAGTGGTCGGTATGGTAGAAGACGGGCGGTCGCTGGTCGATGCAGCCCAGCAGTTACGCCCCGACATTGTGTTGCTGGACATCTCGATGCCGTTGCTCAATGGATTAGATGCAGCGCGCCAGATCAGTAAGCTGGTGCCGGAAAGCAAGCTGATCTTCTTGACCATGCATGCCACCCCCACCTATGCGACCGAAGCCTTTAAGGCCGGGGCCTCCGGCTATTTGATAAAACGGTCCGCCGCAGTGGAGCTCAAGCAAGCCATCCAGGCGGTGATGCAGGGACAACACTATATGACACCGCTGATCACGAAAGATGTCTTGGCGGCGACGCTCCAATCACCGGAGGACCAGTCCAGCAAGCCCTTGGTGACCCATCTCACACAGCGGCAACGAGAGGTGTTACAGCTCGTCGCCGAGGGGAAAGGTACCAAGGCTATTGCCTCGATTTTGAATATTTCCGTGAAGACGGTGGAATTTCACAAGTTCCGCATTATGGGCGAACTCGATCTCCACTCGACCGCTGAGTTAATCAAATATGCGATTGCCGAAGGCCTTGTGAGCGTGTCGTCATAGGCGTGTCCTGGTCCTGCATACTACCCCAGGTACAATCTGAACGACCTAATACAACATGGTGAAATCCATGCACATGGATCACTTTCAGCACTGGTAATCTCCATTCGTTTTTCTAGGAACTTTCCTAGTTCACAAGATCCATCCTACTTCATTATCATTAGATAAACTGGGAGAGAACAAGTGCTTGTAAGTTTTACCGCCTGTGTACGAGAGGACCGATGCACGTTTCAGCGGTCATAGATCGCGTCTATGGTGCTTTAGAGCAATTTGGTACCACTTGCTTGATGGAAGAAGTGGTTGGGCTCTGTCCAGACCTGACCTGGAACCAAGTGTACTTAGCCATTGATTACTTGAACAAGACCGGAAAGGTCATGGTGACCCTAGACCCAGACAGAACCTACACGGTTCGGGTCTATCCAGGAGTAGGCGAGGCATCTCAGTACTCACACCGACAAGATCACGTGCACAGTATCGCCTAGTCACTTTACAAGCCTACCTTTCAAAGGCCAGTTGGTTCCCAAAGATGCCAGGAGCCGAGTTATTGTCTGACATCAGACCCTGGGATGTCATTCTTTTCAGCTTTGTCCGGGGAATGGTGTCGATTCGGTCTCATCTTTGGGAGGTGTGCTGTGGTGTTCCACTTCGTTGCGTGACGGGTCCGAACGAAAGGAGTAGCCATGGATAGTACCTTCTTAATATTTGCGGGTGTGATGTTCGTGATCTTCATCGGCGGCATCATCGTGTACAAGAAGAGCTAATCATCGCTCCACCCATCTAGCACATCTTTATAGGTCTGGCTCGGCAGCTGGTGAGTTACTAAGAGCAATTCTCACGTGTGTGGAGCTAAATGCTATGAGTCTGTCTTCTGCTGATCGATCCACGCGCTCCGATCAGAACCTTCGTGCTTCTAATAGGGTCTCGTCACCGAGACACAGGCGAATACGGTAACGACGAATCCGATGAACTATTCTTGAATCGCCTTGGCTCGCTTTTGAAGGTAGGCGTTACGAACGGCCGCATAGAGATCCAGAGTAGATTCTTCAACACCTTGAAACTTCTCCAGATTCAGAGAGCGCTCGTTTACGACTTCAATCGCACGCGCACCAATCGAGATGGCATAGGTAAGTGCTCGCTCATTGACATTGACCACTGTTGGAATGGCATCGCTGTAGACCCAGACTGGTAGGATCAGCCAGTAAATCGGATTGAGAACAATATCTGCGGTATAGCCGGCAAGATCCCGAACCGTGTACGGTCCCAAAAGCGGCACCATGATATAGGGGCCGGGTTTGATTCCATAGAACCCGAGCGTCTGTCCCATATCTTCTTCCGGTGTCGTGAGATTGAATCGTTGAGCCACATCGAAGAATCCACCCACCCCGATCGTCGTATTGATAAGAAATCGCCCAACTTCTATACCGGCTCCTTTGAATTTTCCCTGAAAAATATTGTTCAAAAATCGCGGGGTCACACGACTATTGTAGAAGACATTGCTGACGCCGACCTGGACCATATTCGGAACGACGAAGTTGTATTCCTTGGCGATCGGTTTCAACACCCACCGATCGAGCTGCCGGTTGAATTCAAAGAATTTCGCATTAAGCGGTTCCCACGGATCATAATCCTCGATCCCTTTTTCGCCCGGCTTGGCAAATGGATCGAACGGTTCTTCAGAAGAGACTTCTTGAGCTGGTATTGCTGAGGGAATGGTCTTTTGAGAGATATCAGCGATAAGAACCGGTGGAGCGCTCTGCTCGATGTTGGGGATGAGCGAGCTGGTCGAGCCTTTTTGAACGGCGCAACCGGAGAGTACGATCAACGAGACGGCAAGAAGGACCCCATATTCACTTCGCCTGAAGCAGACCGGCCTACACCCAGGTTTTGTCCTCATTCTTAAGATAACCTCTTGAGATTAATAAAGCGAACATCGACAATGGGCCACGCACTGTACCAAAAGTCGAGTGACCCGCCAATCATTAATTTCTGATCAGTGGTGTCCGGAGATTTT
>JAFEBM010000033.1 GCA_018242685.1 Nitrospira sp.
TTCTGCACCTGATACACCCAGACCCGGCTGACTTCAAATCGGGCGGCAATGGCCGTCGGACGCTCCCCACGTTCCAATGCTTTCAACACACGGTCCCGTAGATCCTGCGAATCGGCATCCATCCTGTTGCCTCCATCAAGAAACCAATGGAGGGCATGCTACAGAATGTATACACTTAAATCAAAAATGCTCTAGTGACGGCTTGTATCCTCGCCAGAGGCTCCATCAGAGTCTCGACTGCCTGAGCCTGCTGGAGTTCGAGCAACGGATTCGACGACCATCCCCTCTTGATCGCTCAATATCGCCCGTCTGTCCTCGTAAATATTTTGCTAACGACACGTGGTTTCGCGAGTAGGCAGGTTACCTGAATCAAGATACATGAATAATACAAATAATCATTATCAATTTCAATCTAATGGTTCTGGCTGTTCTCAAGATATATGGACGGAACGTCTGAGGCAGGTCAGGCAGAATCAAACGCAGGAGATGATTATCGAGAGAACTTCTGTAGAGAGAATTTTTGTAGTTGGTCCACAGTGAGAGGCCAGAGACCTTAGAGAGTCCAGAGCCCGGTGTCGTCCGTTTGTTTCTTAAACGAATGGAGGAGGCGATGAAGCTCTGGATATGGTTTGTGATAATGCTGCTCTCCGCGCTGCTTGTGAACGAGGCACGCGCCGATCTTGATCCTTTCGAGTTTCAGATCTACCCCTATCAAACCGGTGGCAAAGGGAAGCTTGATCCTCAGTTTCTGGGTAGTTTTGTGCCGTCCGGGTTTCGGGACGCCGGCCGCGGTACCTCATCGGACAGCGCATTCGCCAGCCAATACATGACGCGGATGGCGGCTGAATTCGAGTATGGCCTCACCAGGAAAATAGATTTTGCCTATTATGTGAATTGGGCCATTCCGGGGTCTCCCTTGATGGCTCCTCAATATGCCGGCTCGAAGTTTCGGCTCCGCGGTCAGTTTTTTGAAAAAGATCAGTTGCCTATCAACTTGGGATGGTATGCAGAGGTCGAATGGTGGAGCAAGGCGTTCGAGGATAACCTCGTGGAGGGAGAGATCATGCTTATCGCTCAAAAGGATATCGGTCGTTGGACGTTCATCGTAAACGCCCCAGACCTGGATCATGGCTTGGTCGGAGCCGACACGCGCAAGTGGTTTTCGTTGGGCTATCGAGCCGAGGTTCGGTATTGGATCAGCAAAAACCTGACTCTAGGGCTTCAGGGCTATGGGACGAGCGGCCAACTACAGGATCCGCACCCGATGGCACAGCAGGGACATTATATCGTCCCTTCCGTGCACGTGATGCTGCCGGGAGAGATTCCCGCGAATTTCGGGGTGGCGTTCGGCCTTACGCCCAATTCCGATGAGGTGATTTTCAAGACCATTATTTATTTTGGAGGGAAGGGGAGCCTCGCACGAGATATTCGGCTGTGGCGCTGATCCGGCACACAATCTGAGAGTCGATGTAGGCGAGATGTGAAGTAATGAGGCCCGGGGTGGTACATCCGGAGTGCCGGGGGAGAACTTGTAATAGCCGGGCAAATCGAGGCTGGCGCGACCACCCGCCGCCTGTGCCGTCTTGGATGATGTACCTATGCCTCCCTTCGAGCGTTGTAAATTCGACCTCCGGATCGATGATACCGCTGAAAGATGGTGATGGCTTCATCTCTACAAAGATCGCTGGTGACAGTAATCCTACGTTTCTTCAGCTCCATCACCCAGTTTTTTGGTTTCGGAGCTTCATCGAACCCGATCGCTAATGCATCGACCCCTCGCGCGCCGCACATGACTTTTCGGACACCGGACCACATGATCGCCCCGTAACACATGGCACAGGGTTCACAACTCGTAACCAGTTCGAGCGTCGGCATGCCGTCAGCTCCCAGGTCGAAATGTCTCAGGGCGTGGTGTGCGTTCGCGAGCGCTACCATTTCGGCGTGGGCGAGTGAACAGTTGCTGGGCTCGACGATGTTTACTCCGACGGAGATGAGTCGTCCCGTCTTGGTCTCGAACACTGCCGCACCAAAAGGACCGCCAGTCTTCGCTGTAACGTTGGTCAGTGCGAGCTGGATGACAAATCGCATGCGATCTCCAGCCGCTAAAATGGGTTCTTGTTGGTGGCGCGCAGCACGGATGATCCAAGATGGAAGGTGAAAGGGAGACGCTGGCGAGCGGCTGGATTTCACAATGGCAGTGAAAGCTTCAATGCTTCGAGGTTCTTTGTGACCATGGCGTCGCCGTTTTTTGTTGATATGTCGATGCCTGCGGCGCAGACGGTTCGGCACTCATCCAGACGGCTCAGTTTTTGGAGTGACTGAGCAAGCGCGAGATAAGCGGCCGAATAGGTCGGTTTCACGGTCACGCACTGGCGTAAGGATTTGGCGGCTTCCTCGAAGTTTCCATCGTCCATATAAGCTTTCCCCAGCCCGAACCATGCGACATCGTCGTTCGGATCCATGACGAGGATTTTCTTCAGCGGTTCGATCCTTGGATTCGGCATGTGTGCTCCTGTCGTTGAAGGCAGACGATAGCAGCGCCGTAGGTGCATTGTCTATGGACTTTCTTGCATGCTAATCTGAGGTCATATCAGTCGTACGTTTCACGTTTTATCTCTCACGTTTTACAAGTTTGTCATGGGCAAGACCGGTCTCGTCTATCATTCCGCCTATCTTGAGCATGACATGGGACCCGGGCATCCGGAGTCCCCCAATCGGCTGCGTGCGATCATGCAGCAGCTTGAACAGAGCGGTACGATGGCCCGCATGACCAAGATCGAAGCGCGCAAGGCGGAAGATGAATGGCTGACACAGATTCATTCGCCGAACTATGTGATGTCACTGAACCGGCACGCGCCCACGAGCGGCCGCGTCTCGCTCGATGCCGATACCTCGATGTCGTCAGGCTCATTGAACGCCGCGTACTTGGCGGCAGGAGGCGCATTGGCGGCGGTCGATGCCATCATGGCACAGCAAGTGGCCCATGTGTTCTGTGCCGTCCGGCCTCCAGGTCACCACGCCGAAGCAGGTCGTGCGATGGGTTTCTGCCTCTTGAACAACGTCGCGATCGCCACGCGCTATGTCCAAAAGAAATACGGGATCACCAGAGTGCTGATCGTCGATTGGGATGTCCATCATGGGAATGGGACACAGCACAGTTTCGAGGACGATCCTTCCGTACTGTTTTTCAGCACACATCAGTATCCGCATTACCCCGGCACGGGCCGAGGCACCGAGCAAGGCAAGGGGGCGGGAGTAGGATTGACAGTCAACGTCCCGATGGAGGCGGGGGAGGGCGACGAGGCGTACCACACGATTTTCCTCAAATCGCTTGTGCCGGCGGCCGACGCGTTCAAGCCGGAGTTCGTCATCATCTCAGCGGGATTCGATGCACACAAAGATGACCCGTTGGCCAGCATGGGCTTGACGGAAGCAGGCTATGCCGATCTGACAGAAATCGTGGCCGGTATCGCCAAGCGCCATGCGAAAGGCCGCATCCTGTCTTCTCTCGAGGGTGGGTACAATCTGACGGCGTTAGCTCACTCAGTGGATGCGCACATCAACGCGTTATTACATGCTTGAATCACGCTATCGCGAACTGTAAAGAAAGAAGACATCATGCAGCATCCGTTGTTGATCGACACCGAAACGCTTCAGCAGTACTTAGGCCATCCTGATCTTGTCGTCATCGATGTCCGCGGCAAGTCGGCGTACGAATTCGGCGGACATATCCCTGGAGCCGTACATTCGACGTGGCATGAGTACAGTGATCCCAATGCCGTGCCGAAGGGATTGCTCAATCCGGACCTCGGCCGGATCGAACAGACCCTGAGTCGGCTCGGGATGAATCAAGACAGCGACGTCGTGATCTACTCCAACCCATTCGACAATTGGGGCGATGAAGGACGGATGTTTTGGATGCTGGAATATCTGGGCCACACACGCCTGCGTATTTTGGACGGTGGGTGGGTGAAATGGACAGCCGAGAAGCGCCCGTTTGAGCATGGGCCGGTTGCTCCAGTGATGGGACATTTCAAGGCTCAACCGGTGCAAGCTCTGATCGCGTTGAAGGATGATCTGAAAGGCCTCGTCAGGGGGCCGCATCCCCAGACGGTCATTCTGGATGCGCGCAGTGTTGAAGAATATCTTGGGAAAGAGGTGTCCGGTCTCCCGCGGTCCGGTCACATCCCTTCAGCCATCCACGTGGGGTGGAACGGCTTCTTGAACAAGGATGCGACCGTCAAGGATCTCTCCGCGATCAAGGAGATGTTGGAGGCAAAAGGGGTGCGGAGCGGGCAGGAAGTTATTTGCTACTGCACCGGCGGTGTGCGATCGGCGTGGCTCTATTTCATTCTCAAGCTGGTCGAGTACCCGAAGATCAGCAACTATCCCGGATCATGGTGGGAATGGAGTCGGGACTTCGCCTGTCCAGCGGAAAAAGATGTGCATGCGCTCCAGAAAATCCTCGGGTTTGACCCAGCGGCCAAACCTTCTTGACAGTCTGAGTAGCGCTGTGTAAAGGTGAATTCACGGTCGATTGTTCTCGTGAGCAGCGAATTTCAACCATGGAGGAGGCAACGATGGCGAGCAAGATGCGTCGAGGTGCGTTGGTAATAGCTGCAATAGGAGCGCTTGTCGGTATGCCGATGCTGAACGGAGTGGCATTTGCCGACAAGCATGCGGCTGAAGCCGTTGAACACGCGAAGGCCGCCGTGTCGCATGGGAAAGAGGGCCATGCCGATGCTTGTGTTGAGCATGCGAGTGAAGCGCTCAAACACGCGCAGGCGGTAGCGAAAAACCCACATGGGGCGGAAGGTATCAAACACCTCACGGAAGCCGTGAAGCATGGCAAGGCCGGACATGCCGATGCCTGTACCGAACATGCCGAAGGGGCGGCCACGCATCTGGCTGAAGTGAAGTAGCCGGCGAGAAGCAGCTACAGCTGTCGCAAGGTGCCTTTGTTGAAGCGGGCAGGGACACAATCCCTGCCCGCTTTTATATGAAACGGAGTATGTGTGCGAGTCGGGTTTTACCAATTCGATCCACAGTTCGGTGAGGTGGCCAAGAATCTGGAGATGGTCACGGCCAAGCTGGAACAGGCGGACGCGGAGCTCATCGTGCTGCCGGAGCTGTTCGCGTCCGGCTATCAGTTTCTTTCACAGGAGGAGGCGCAACAACTGGCTGAGCCGGTTCCCGAGGGCCGGACGGTACGCCGTCTGGTCGACATCGCGAAACGACGCAAGATGCATCTCGTGGCAGGACTTCCTGAACGATCCGGCCCTCGCTGCTACAACTCCGCCGTGATCGTGGGGCCGTCGGGTTTTCTTGGGTGTTATCGGAAAACCCATCTCTTTTACGAAGAGACCCAATGGTTTGCTTCCGGTGACTCAGGGTTTCTCGTATGGGATATCGGGCCGGCGAAGGTCGGCATCATGATTTGTTTCGATTGGTACTATCCGGAGGCCGCGCGGACCTTGGCGGTACAAGGGGCCGACATCATTTGCCATCCATCCAACCTGGTCTTGCCGAACTGCCCGGATTCCATGCCGGTCCGGTGCCTTGAAAATCGGGTATTTGCCGTGACCTGCAATCGCATCGGCAGCGAAGCACGGGGTGGTAAAGAGCGGCTGACCTATATCGGCCAGAGCGAAGTGGTCACGCCAAAGGGGGGCATTCAACATCGTGCGTCTCGTGACCAAGAAGAGCTGATCATCGTTGAGATTGATCCGGCGCAAGCCCGCAACAAAAGCTTGAATCGCTACAACGATCTGCTTCGCGACCGCCGCACCTCGCTGTACAAGATGTAATCCCGACTCTCATATCCTGTTGAGAGACGCCCAGTGCTTGCGCAAGTCGCCTGGGCAGGGTAGGATTTTGTTCATGAGCACTGAACTCCGCAAAGGTATTTTTTTGATCGCTGCGCCTCGCCTGCGTGACCCGAACTTTCGCCAGGCCGTCGTGTTGTTGTGCGAACATGGGACGGAAGGAGCGCTCGGCGTCATCGTGAATCGTCCGACGGCCGTGTCCATTTCTGAAGCCTTGCCCCAAGTTCCGGTGATCGAAGGATCAGGGCATGTGCTCTATGCCGGTGGTCCCGTGCAGACCAATCAAGTGATGCTGCTCTATCGGGGCGATCAGTTTCCGGACAATGCGCACCACGTGTTCGACGGCGTCTGTCTTGGCGGGGACGTCGGCATGGTCGAGCGCATTCTCACCGGCGTCGGGACGACAGAGTCCTTCCGCGCCTATCTTGGGTATTCAGGATGGGGACCGGGACAGCTGGAAAGCGAGATGAAGACCGGCTCGTGGATCACGTTGCCGGCGGACTCGCAGGCGGTGTTTGAAAAAGATCCGACGCGTGTCTGGGGGGATATCCTTCTCACGCTGGGTGAGGCCTATCAGCCATATGCCGACATGCCGTTCGATCCATCCTGTAACTGAACGCTCCGGGCCGTTTCTGGGCAGAACCCACCACGTCATCGTTGAAGCTTGTCGCGCAGGATGGTAGGGTTCATGCCCGATGCAATCCTTCCTTCCCCTCTGCTCTTTCCGTCTCCGTGAAGTGATATTGGTCATCGCAGCCATGATGCCGGCATTCTTATCGGGCTGTGGTGTCGGTTACACCATCGTCAAATCAGAGGCAAAACTGGATCGATTGTCGGTTCCCATGACCAAAGCGCAGGTCCTACAGGAAATTGGGAGGCCGGACCGAATTATTCGTGATGATGGACGGATGCTGGTCTGGGAATATTCACTGACGTCAAGAAAGCAATGGTTGTACGAGATCGCTTATTGCCCGATTTCGATATTGTTCGGTGGATGCATCTTCTATCCCTTTACGAATTTCGCATCGGACCAGCGGGAGTACCCGCACCATGTCGTCTTGGTGGATGATGAACTCTGTGCCTGGGGACCCCCGTCGGCCATTCTCCAGCGGCGGCGCGTGTGTATCACCGCCGGAATGATATCGACACGATATGGACGCGGGGTTCGCCCGGAGCCGGTGGTGACGGGCAACGGACCGATCAACCGCGACACGATCGACCAATATCGTACGATGGCCGTCATGCTGTTCAAAGATGCCGACGGCGCTCCGGGAACCGGCTCACGCGTGGCCGGTATTGTGACAAATCTCATGCTGGATCTGGATGTGCATATCGTTGAACGGTCCAAACTGGACGACGTATTGAAGGAACAGGTAATCCAATTGACCCATGCCGATGATACGGATGCCCTTGAGGTGGGTAAGTTGATCGGCGCTCAAGCCATTATTGTCGGAGAGGTGCAGCAGTGGGAACGGCGTGAGCAGGAACGGACCCATAGTGTCTCGTTGACCTTGCGTATGATCGATGTCGAGACGGGCTTGCTGTTGTTCAGCGGGCAAGGACATCTGACCGATCCGACGACCGACGATCCTGAAGGTTCTGCTCGGCTGATTGTCCATAGGATGCTTGCCAGGTTCGGTGCGCAGACCGGTTTGTTGGGATCCGGCCACATCGGCGTGAGCTGGGAGCTGCAGGGAGATGATGTGAGCCGATTCTATGTCGTCAAAGAATTAAGGAACGGGATGCCGGCGGAAAAGGCCGGACTCAAGGTCGGTGATCGGGTCATGGCGTGCAATGGGGCTCCGCTGTTCGACGCCAGGACTGAGCGGGACGCCAAACGATTCTGCCAGGTTGAGGCCGGACAGGTGTTGCAACTGAATGTGCGCCGGGCCGATCAGTTGCTCGTGATCGCCGTCACGGCTGAGAAGCGGCCGGGCTTATAATACACGCATCCGCACAACGTGTCATAGAGGAGGAAACGTGCATCAGCCGGATATGTCCGAGTCGGGGACTGAGAGCTTCTTGAGAAAGTTGCATGAACGCCCGCACCAGCCGATTGGGAGATGGTTGCGCGCGCCGGCTCATGTGCACTACGAAGCGTTTCGCATGTCCGACCCGCCGACGCAGCGTCCGGCCAGTCGGTCGGAATTCCAGTCGTTGTTGGGACGTCTCAAGATTTCCGCCGAGACGACTGACCTTCGGGACAATTTCGGCTACGGCATCAAGGAATCCGAAAACGGCGATCGGCTCATCCTCATCTGGCAGGCGCACACGGAATACTATAATTACCAACTCTGGCATGTGCCGTCGCAAGCGAACGGGACGGTGACCTTCGGACCATTGCAGTTTCCGGATTACACGTTTCCCATGGAGCTGCTTGGGTCGATGGTCTGCCGCTTGGACATTCTACTGACGACAGGTATGTTGCCGCCGCGGAGTGAACTGCGTGGGGTGATACCTGGTCCCGTCTTGTACGGAAGTCGAATCTTCAATGAACAGACATGCGTCGCGACGAGTTTTACGCCGGACGACCACGGGCGAGAGCGGTACTGGGTCAGTGTCGGCCCGTCGCAAGGCGATCCGTCACGTCTGAAAGACATCGTCGATGCCATTGTGCGGGTCGAGACTTACTATCATTTGTTATTGATGCAAAAGCCGCTGTTCTCCGCCGCCATCGACCAGGTCTATAAATTTGAGCAGGTTCACTTGAAGCAGCGAGAAATTATTACGTCTCACATCGCGCACGCAAACTCGGAAATCTTGCAGCGATGGCTGAATACGCTCACCCAGGATCTGTTGAAAATGAACCGTATGGCGGGGAAGCTGCACTTCGAGTTGTCCGCCTCGCTACCCTACGACAAGATCGTGCATACGACGCTGACGTCCATCGCCGAGCATCCGATGGACTCCTACCGTCCCATCTCCGATTATGTCTTGGGGGGCATTACGGGAGTTGCGGAAGGCTATCAGCAGCTCTTGCGTCGCATCGACACGCTCCGCGGAGGATTCGAGGGCATCATCGCGATCATTCGAACCCGCATCGACTTGATTCTGGAATCGCAAAACCTCGCATTACTCCAAAGCGTCGACAAAACGACCAAGAGCCAAGTGATCCTGCAACACACGGTCGAAGGACTGTCGGTAATCGTGATTGCCTATTACCTAGCGGGGCTGGCCGGATATGTCTTCAGAGGATTTGCCGAACTCGGTTGGCTCAAGAACGTGAATCTCGCTTCGGCGATCTTTGTCCCCATCGCGGTCGGGCTCGCCTTTTCCATCACGTCTTTCAGCAAGAAGTATCTGCATAAGAAGCTGGCAGCCGAACAGCCGGTGGCGAAAGGTGACAAGAAGGAAGAGTAATCGAGATGGCTGTTTCAGCTGTCGAAGCCTGGTCCGTCGAGTACACCCAGACGTAATCTTGTCGCGATGTTCAGGTGAACGCTCATGATGAAAAGCAAGAAGAGGAGCGGGTGGCCGTCAATCTGCGACGAGGGATCGAACCTACAGAATTGGCACTAGCCTTTCGACTTGCCGTGCTACGCAGCGGAATCCCGCCTGCACTATGGCTGATGTGATGCACGAGATTAGGTTACAGAAAGAAGCAGCTTGGCGGCGGTTGGTGGCTCAGTTAGAGGCCAAGTGCTCGCCGTAGAGACTTCACTGGTGTCCCTGGACGACCTTTGTCCGAGTTCAGTATACCAGGGACACAGAGGGACTTAAGAAACTTGGTTTTCTTTTGATTGAGAAGTTTTGGGTTTTTATTTAGGCCGTGTCCTATAAGGTAGGACTCCAAAAACTGGATGTCTCGTTGCATGTTTTTTGATGGCTTTCTATTACGCCCCGTGGGCGTTTGTTTCGCCAACAGATAAAGGAGTGGTCGTCCCTTTTCTTTATCTGCCAGTACATAATTGTAATTGCCTACCTGATGTGAGCCTAGGCACTCTTTTCTGAAAGTGCGCTTCTCGGTCAAGCCGACGTACCAAGGTATAATTCCCTTTGAAGCGCGGACTGCAAAAACATAGCAACCACAAGCATCGGAGAGATCTTGGCTAGCGTCACGTTCGACTTCGAGCCAGAACTCCCGCTGAGCCTCTGGGCTTCGATCAATGAGACCATTGCCGTTTCGTCAGATGATGAATGGCCCAAATATCTCGTATCGCATACTGACCTCCTCTTCTCCTCACAAGATGTCTATTTGAGCAGCCTGCTGCTTATCCAGACTTACTGAGCCAACCACCAAATAGTGCGTATCCAGCCATGGAGTGAAACGAGAAATGCCCTATTTCATAGTTTTGAGTGAGAGATGTAAGCACTATTTGATGACCTCGTCAGTAATTAGCACGACAGCCTCATCGTTCAAAGGGAATACGTACAATCTTAATTGGTGGTGGTTTGTTACGAAACATGCCAGGTATGCTCCGTTCGGAGGAGCGGGGATGAATGGCAGCCCGTAGCGTAGTGGAGGAGCATGAATTCTCCTTGGTAAAGAGCCCTGCCCGGAAGGGCAGGGCTCTTTACCGGACCTACAACCGTCATCTGTTCTCGGTGTACAAGGGGAACCGTCATTCCCAGGTAGCTCCGTTGTTTATCCACGAGCTCGAAAAAATGATGAGCCGTTCGCGTGCGGTATCAGATTCGATTCACCCCCCTGAATCTCATTCGATTCATGTCCGAGTCATTAGAGAGCGCGTATCACGATGAGAAAAGATTGCTCACGAATCCTATCGTGCTGAAAGTAAAGGGATACGGTCGATCTCACCCAGCATAATCGGCTTCTTGTTATCCTACCGGCATTTCGCTTGCTCTTGACGAATGTAACGCCACACAGAAGTCGAGCGATACGCGATTTCTGGCGGCTCACGTACGGCCCATAGAGTGGCGAAATTGGCGAATCAAGAAAAGGAGGTGGAAGGTATCTGATGTTTCGTCAAGCGGTTCACTACTCTCCCGTGGCACAGGCATGTCTGTATCGCTTGTTGCAGCATGTGTTCATTACATGAAAGGAGATATGACGATGTCGGCTCAGTCTGAGGACAAAACGAAGTACCCTTGGCGAAAGTATGGCAAACCCCAAAAGAACGATATGGAGCTTGGACCGCTAAAACTACTTCCTGGTCTGTGGAAAAGCGAGGGGCGTGGATGGAACATGATCGCACTGCCGTTTTCGACGGCGCCGAGCCCTCTGGATTATCGGTTGTTGCTCAATCAATATAACGAGCAACTTGAGTTCAAGCTCGTGGATGACGACGTACCGAACCGTGGTGTCGATAAGAATCCCCCTCCGACCCCGACAGCCCAAACCGATCAACTTGTTGTCACGATAGATTATCAACAGACGATACAGCAAGTTGCGGCTGTCGATTCTCCGGATAGCGGTGGGTTGGCTGGGGCTCCCGGTCTCCCCATTCACCATGAGCCGGGCTTGTGGCTGCATATGAAGAATCAGGTCACCGATGGCCTCGATATTGCGCGACTTGCGACGATTCCCCATGGCGATTCAGTGCTGGCTTTGGGCGCAAGCAGCGTGCATGATGGGACATCCTGTATCCCCCATGTCAATACTTTGCCGGAGGGGGTTACCCAAGATCTGAATAACCCCTACTTACGCCCGTATAAACAATTCCACGACAATCCGTTCAAGGGAACCATAAACAATCCAAATTTTCCAGGATTTGATCCAACCGCCACGCATGTACTACTTGAGCTTGCCAACAAGGGTGTCGAAGTTGTGAGGACCACGACACTTTCTGTTGACAGTACAATCCCGACGGGTGGTATCGCAAACATTCCGTTTATCGTACGGAAGGCCAATGCTGCGTCCATGAAGTCCATCTTTTGGATTCAGGAGCTGAAGGAGAAGGATAAGTATGGAGAGCCGAAGCTCCGCTTACAATATTTTCAGCTGGTCATGTTGGATTTCTTCCCGCGCAGAGATGGATTGCCCCCCGGTTGCTGCCCTGGCCTTATACGATGGCCACACGTAAGTATCAACACACTGGAAAAGGATGTTGAAGAGGGCAAAAAATACTACGCGTAAACATCTCAGGTTACGCGCCTGTGCATTGAGGCCACGGCGGACGGTCGGTTCGCCGTGCCTCATGCGCTCAGAGGTTTCGGTTTGAGAGTGTCTGCCAAAAAGCGTCCGGTATGTGACGCGGCTACCTTCGCCACCTGTTCCGGCCGTCCTTCAGCGACGATCTGTCCGCCGGCTGCGCCGCCTTCGAGGCCGAGGTCGATGATCCAGTCGGCGGACTTGATGACATCCAGGTTATGTTCGACGACCACCAAGGTGTTGCCGGCATTCACAAGTTTGTGGAGGACGGCGAGGAGCTTCTTGATGTCTTCAAAATGTAGGCCGGTCGTCGGTTCGTCCATGATATAGAGCACATTTTTGGTGGAAGCTTCCTTCAGCTCGGCGGCGATTTTTAATCGTTGGGCTTCTCCACCGGACAGTGTGGTGGCGGATTGGCCGAGTCGCAAATAGCCGAGGCCGATGGACGCAAGAAGCTGCAACTTTTCTTGTAATCTCGGCGTTCCAGTGAAAAAGGAGAAGGCTTCCTCCACGGTCATGTTAAGGACTTCAGAAACATTCTTGCCACGATAGCGAATCTTCAAGATCTCCGGTTTGAAGCGTCTGCCTTCGCAGATTTCGCAGGGCGCGTAGATATCCTCGAAAAAATACATTTCCAGCTTTTCCACTCCGCTGCCTTCGCAACGTTCACAGCGGCCACCGGTGGTATTGAACGAAAAGTGGCCCGGCGTGAATCGTTGCCGTAACGCTTCACGTTCCGAAGCAAACAGCCGGCGAATCTCGTCGAACGCTTTCAGATACGTGATTGGATTGGATCGAGGTGTGCGCCCGATCGGCTGTTGGTCGATCAAGCGGATGGCGTTGAGGTGCTCGATGCCTTTGATGGCCTTGAAACGGCCCATGGGAAGAGATTCCACACGGAAGGCCCGGGCGACGGACCGGTAGAGGGTATCTTCAACCAGCGTACTCTTTCCTGAGCCGGACACGCCGGTCACACAGACCAGCATGCCCAGGGGGATGCGAACGAAGAGATCTTTGAGATTATGTTCAGTGGCGCCGGCGATCACCAGCATCTTGCCGTTTCCAGAGCGCTGTTTGGTGGGCAGGGGGATCTGTTCTTCACCGCGCAAGTACCGGGCAGTGGTCGACCGACGGTCCTGGATGAATTCCTGCGTGGATGCCGCACAGACGATCTCACCTCCTTTTTCGCCGGAGTGAGGGCCGAGTTCGACAAGGTAGTCGGCCGATTCAATCATGCGGCGGTCGTGTTCGACGACGACCACCGTATTGCCGGTGTTGGACAGATCGTGGAGGATGCCGGCCAAGAGATCAGTGTCCCTTGCATGAAGGCCGATAGTCGGTTCATCGAGGACGTACAGTGTGCCGACCAACTGAGAACCCAGTTGGTTCGCAAGCGCGACCCGCTGTGCCTCGCCACCGGAGAGGGTCTTGGTTTGCCGATTGAGTGTCAGGTACCCAAGGCCGACACGTCGGAGAAATCCTAGTTTTGCTCGGAGCTGTCGGAGAATATCCGTGGCGATTTCTTGCTCAAAGGCCGAGAGCGGCAAGGATTCTGTCCATTCGGAAAAGCTCTCGACGGTCCGCTCCATCACTTGGTGGATGTCGGCGCCGGCGATTTTGACGAACAGCGCATCCGGCTTGAGGCGGCTGCCATGGCAACTGGGGCAGTCGAAGGGCGTACGGTAGCGACTGAGAAAGACGCGGACATGCAACTTGTAGCGCTTCCCTTCGAGATATTCGAAGAAGTCGTTAATGCCGTCGAGGGACTTATCCCCCTCCCAGAGTAATCGTTGCTGGTCTTTAGGCAGCGAGTTGAATGGGATCGTGGTGTCGACTCCGTGCCGGTTCATCGCGAGCAACATCTGTTTCTGCCACCAGGCGGAGCTGGGCTTGCTCCATGGCTCGACGACCCCTTGGGTGAGCGACTTGGTTGGGTCGGGGATGACCAGATCCGGGTCATACCGCAGCACGTTTCCGAACCCTTTACATTCAGGACAGGCGCCAAGCGGATGGTTGAACGAAAAGAGAATCGGCTTCAGGGGTTCGAAGGTCCGTCCGCAACCCTGACAGAGAAATCGCGTGCTATACGACTGCCGTTCCTGGCCGATGATGTCGATCGCACAGCGGCCTTCCCCTTCACGAAACGCCGTTTCGATCGCCTCGACCAACCGAGTACGGTTGTCCTCTCGGATCACCAGGCGATCGAGGATGATGTAGAGCGAGGGGAGTGTATGGAGTGAGAGCGGTTTGACCTCGTGCAAATCGAGTACATCGTCTGTGGTCTTAACACGGGTGAATCCGCGTGTGAGAAGTGATCGGATAAATGCAGGTTCTTCTTTTGCGGAAGGAGTCGCAATAGGGAACAGCACCATCGCCCTGACATCTGGCCATTGCTTGAGGAGATCGTCTGCGACGGTGTCAGGCTGAAAGGAGCGGGATTCCTGATGACAATCAGGACAAGTGGGTTTGCCGATCTTGGCGAAGAGGAGGCGTAGGAGATCGGCAATTTCAGTCGTCGTGCCGACGGTCGAACGAGCCGTCCTCACCTGATTCTTCTGCTCGATAGCAATGGCCGGTCGAACGTTGAGAAGACGATCCACATCCGGTCGGGCCACCTTGTCGAGAAACATGCGGGCATAGGTCGAGAGCGATTCGACATACCGCCATTGGCCTTCCGCGAAGATCGTGTCGAATGCGAGCGAGGATTTGCCCGAACCCGACACGCCGGTAATGACCGTCACCTGATTGTGGGGAATCTGTAGCGAGACGTTCTTGAGATTGTTTTGTCGCGCGCCTTCAATGATGAGGTGACCAGTCGAGGGATTGGGATTTATAGGGTTCGGCACAGCGATCGCTCCTCCATTGGGATGACCGATCATCGTAGCAACTGCCAGAGGTTGGTTCAATGAAGGAACGTGGGGGAGGAGTGGACGAGGGGGATTCGGGTTCTTGCCTTTGTTTGGTGAAAGCGTAAAATCTACCAATTCAGCAAAGGCTTGGTGGTGCAGCTTAGCCGATGAGAGGATGATGGGCATTTAAACAGGAGGGTTCATGATTCTTACGACGACCCACAACATCGAAGGCAAGAAAGCGGTGAAGTATCTCGGATTGGTATCCGGTGACGCGATCCTCGGTGCAAACATCTTTCGGGATTTTTTCGCGTCGATCAGGGATATCGTCGGTGGTCGCTCGGCGGCCTACGAAAAGGAACTCCGGAAGGCCAAAAATATCGCGCTTGAAGAAATGCAGGAGCAAGCCCGGAACTTGGGCGCCAATGCGATCGTCGGCATCGATATCGATTATGAAACCATCGGCACCAACAGCAGCATGTTGATGGTGAGCGCGAACGGCACGGCGGTGGTGGTTGAGTAGCAGAAGACTGAAAATGCCTGCCAGCTTCGTTCTCGCATCGTTCAGACCCTCAACGTACCCCAGAGGGTACGTCTCGGCCCTTCACTCGCTGCGGCCTTGCTGGACAGCCATTTTGAGTCTCCTGCGGTAAGGATGAGCCAGCCTGACGAGACATAGTTAAACACTCGCTCGTGTAATCTATCGCAGCACCATCTTCAACAAAGCTATACATCCCATATACAAGACGAGCGATCCAACCATCGCCGGCCAGAAGCCGAGGCGCGGGATGCCCATAATCATGGCGACGACATAGACAATCCAGGGTGGGGCAAACCACAACAAGTTTCTGGCATAATCGACTGTCGTCCCTCCGCCGCCGTTCATATAGAGCAGGATGAACGTGACCCCGGTGATGGCCGGAAAGGTGCTGGCCATGGCGGCAAGGAACGACTTGCCCTGCGCTCCGAGATAGGTGGAGAAGCTGACGATCGTACCGCCTAAGAGAAAATAGAGCACATACTTACCGAGATCGTTCATCCATCACCTCCTTCCTCGCTTTCGTGAAACGCTTCCAGCGCTTCTCGCTCCAGCGGTTCGCCTTGACCGGTGTAGCGCGGCGAAAAATGAAACACCACGAGGTCGCGAACCCGAGCCTTGCGCGCCATGTGTCCTGCCTGCCTGGCTGTTAAATGATGTCGGTCGTATGCTTTTTCTGCATCACAGTCCAGATAAGGCGACTCACAATAAAAGACATCCGCGCCTTGGGCCAGGACAACGATCTTGGCTTCGTTCTCTTCGTCATAGCGCGCGTCGACGACGTAGGCGATCTTCTGCCCTCGCGAGATCGTCAAGAACCGTTCCTTCACGTCTCCCAGCATGAATTCCTGCTCTTCGCGTCGATGCTCGTCGTAGAGCGCCACGGTGAAGCGGAAATCGTCCGGCTTGCCTTGCCGGATATGCTGCTTCACGTCTTTGAGCCACGCGCCGACCCTCAGTCCCGCCTCATGCAATTTCTGTTTGTTGACGTTGATGTGAAATTGCTCTTCCAGTGAGTAGGCGAATGAGGGAATGCGATGATTTAAGGTCACCGCTTTCACTGTGAACATCGGATCTTCCAGCACGGTGAAGACCGGACCACTGATGGGTGGCGCTGGAAAGGTACCTTGTTCTGACAGTCGGAAACCGTTACTCGCTCGAAAAGAAGTCTGTCGAATCTCATGTTTGTGGAACTCCTGAACGTCGATGGTGAGGGGGTAGCCATCCACAAGATTCCAAGTATAGCCGCGCAGTTTGCCATGGACATTGTCGATCAGGCCCGGAGGGCCGAACAGTTTGAGCGTCTTGCCTCGTCCGAACGCGACGCGAAGGACGGCATCGAATCCGATGAAGTGATCCATGTGCGTATGGGAGATGAAAATCTCGCCGGCCCTGAGCAACCTGGTCGGTCCGAGGTTGTCGTTGTGCCCGAGATCGAAAAGCAATGCCCGCTTGGACCAGCGGACCTCCACATACATGCCGGGATCGCCGAAGACATCGTTGACCAGATAGCTGGAGAAGGAAGGATTCATGGAGTCATTCTATACTGACGACAACGCATCACAGATCATCCTATCGCCACTTTTACGGCACTGTACATCATGATGACTTCAACCGCATGAGCGACGATGGTAATCCAGAGATTTCGCGTTCGGAGCCAGATAGCTCCCCAGATGAATCCATCCCACAAAGCAATCCAGTGAAGATAGCGAAACGTATTCTCCATGAATGGATCGAAGGCAAACGTGAGTGTGCTCGTGATCAACGCAAGAGGAGAAAAGCGTCGGCTCGGATGTGTTCTCCAGCAGGCCGATTCGAGTTCAGCAAGACGGCCCAAGATGAATCCGCGGAAGTTGACCTCTACGAACAGCGCAATGCCGCAGATGAACCACGGCACCATGAGCAGGACCGGAAGTCGGCCATGGGGTGTTTGTTTCAGGAAGGTGATATCGTAGCCGAGAGACGGATAGACCGAGAGAATCACGAAGGTATCCAGACATCCCAGCAACAATCCTGTGATCAGTCCCCATTTCAGTCCGTTTCCCACCTTCGCTTTTTCCAATCCCAGTTGAACCGGGACCTGAAATGTACGCGAAGCCCAGAGGCCCATCGCCAGATAGGCGAGAAGTTGCGGTGCGAATTGAACGAGAAGCTCTTCTCGGAGTGAGCCGGGAAGCCAGTAATAGCCGAACGTAGCTCCGATGGGGAGCAGCGGCAGCGCTGCCCCCATAGGGGAAATTTGACCTGGACCCGGCCGATCCGGCCCGGAAACCATAGGACAGTTATGAAAGTTCGAGGTGATAGCGGTCCAGCGTGGTTGCTTTATGCCGCGCGAGATTGGACAGCGACTTGTTGTAATCGAGGATCGCGCGCAGCTCGTTGCCTTGTGCCGTGGCCAGGTCGCGTTGGAAATCCAGCACGAAACGAGTCGTGCTGAGCCCGACCTTCAACCGTTCCTGCTCGGCTTGCAGCTGTTTCTCCGCCATGATGCGCGCCGATCTGGTGGTCTCGATGCGTTTAAAGTCGGTCTGCACCCGGCGTACCGCTTCACGCACGCCGACGATGATTTGTTGGCGCACACTGGCGAGCGAGGCCTCGGCATTTCGGGCATCCAGTTTTCGTTTGTTGTACGTGTTGATGGCGGCCCGGTTGCCGAGCGGATAACTGAGCACCAGCCCCGCGCCATAGTTGTAAAAGTCACCGCTGAAATTTCTGCTGAAGGACTGGCCAAGGTCGCTCCCCAATCCGGCGAGCCCGATCGTGCCTTGGAATGAGAGGGTGGGCAGCAACTGGTTGCGGGCGAATTGCTTATTCAGTTCCCCCGATTCGACATTTTTCTTCGCCTGCACGATTTCCGGACGCTGTTCGATCGCCGTATCGATGGCTTCCTGGAGGCTGAGAGGCTCAAGGACCGTAACGGGGGTATCGGCTGGGGTGAGGCGGACATCTTGGCGCAGGTCTTCTTCCCCCGGATTCAAGAGACGGCGCAGTTGATCTTCCTGATCGTGAATGGCTTTTTCCGCCACTAAGGTCTGCTCCACCCTTGATGCGACGGCAGCCTCCGCTTGGAGCACGTCGACGATCGACATGACGCCCGCTTTCGCCTTGGCGCGGTTCGACGCCAACAGTTCTTCGGCGGCCTTCATGGCGGCTTGCGCCACTTTCAAGTTCTCATTCGCAAAGACCAGTTCCCAGTAGGTTTGTTCCACCGTGGTGATGACGGTCAGTACGCGGTCTCGAAAGACATGCTGTTCGACCTCGGCATTATTCTGGGCGACCTTGATGAAGGTTCTGTTGATCTCGATCCCGGCGTTCTTCAGCAATGGTTGAGTCAATGTGAATGCCAGGCCGCCGGTCCAGGACGGATTGAACAAAAATCCTCTGGCGACATTCGCGTTCACGTTGGTTCGAGCCGGGCTATAATTCATATCCAAATTCCCGCCCGTAATGAGGTTGGTCTGGGCATCGAACGTAAACGATTCGCTGCGTTGATCAAAGGGCGTGATCTGATTCAGCAAATTTCCCGTTCCCCCGAACACGGGTCGATTGAGCGGGTTCACCGTTCTGGCATATTGCCCGTTGAGGCTCACGTTGGGATCGAACTTGGAGTATTCGATGATGATGTCCGCCAGCCGGCTTTCTTTGTTGTGGCGGCTGATACTGATGTCGAGATTGTTCTGCAGGGCGCGAACCGCCGCATCGGCGAGTGACACGGTTTCACGACGTTCCGAAGCGATCCGTTGGGTCACATCGAAGCCCCAGCCATTAAGCGGGAAGGAGATGCACCACAAACTGATGGCGACAATGGCTGTGAAACAGCGGTGAGCTGAAGATCGGCAATTCATAAATTCCTCCTTGATCGGCAATCCGGATGCGAGCATACTATAATCCGTGATGAGGGGTCTGTCATGAATATTAGTATCGTGATTCATCATGAAGAAAAAACGATGGTGAGGCGCTGGCGATCACTATCTGCAGTTGGAAGCCTGATGTGTGTCCTGACAGGGGCAGTATTCTTCACCGGCACATCTGCGATGGCTCAGAGCACGACGTCGGCTGTCCGGTCGTTTGATGGCGGGACTGCTCCGCTATTCAAACTTCCTGGGGGCAGTTTGTATATCGACAACCAGGGGACGCAAGGGTTTCTCTACACGCCGGGACAGAACTTTGAATCCTATAGCTTCCGCAATCCGACGACTGGTCAGGCTTGGAGAGGCGCCGCTATGACCTTCGGTCCGCAACAGTCCATTGGGCTTATCCAGGGGGCGAATCAGGTAGGAAACTCAACTGTTCTTCCGGGGCCGCCACCTCAAACGTCTCCCTTGCCTCCGATCGAATCGGGCATCCTGGACGAGATTCCCTAAATCACTGAGCGAAACGGCTCTTCGCTTGAATCCTCGTAGTATGTAGAGACTCGATGTCCTGAAGCAGTCTACTCCGTTCATTCACTCGTAATACGTCACGGTTGATAGGCAAGTTGCCACGCCACGGCTAACACGTACTGGGCCACGGTTTGTAAGATTTCGGGATCGATTGTCTCGGCGGTATCGCTTGGTTGATGAAAGTGCGGATGTACCCCCCCGCTCACCACCGTCACTGTCGGCACACCGGCCTCCTTGAACGGTACATGATCCCCTCCAGGAAAGAATCCATAAAGATCCAGTTTCTCGTGAATGCCGGCGGTTTTCCCCACCTCTTGTAGGACCTCCTTCTCCAATCCTGTCACGCCGACGGTGAGCCGCCCGTTTCCAACCCCAGCATGGTCGATGTTAATCATGGCTTTCGTCGAATTGAGTGGAACAACAGGCTGCGACGTATAAAGCCGCGAGCCAAGCAGATCACGCTCCTCGCCGCTAAAGGAGACGAAGAGGATGGTCCGGGAGGGACGCGGCTTAACTTTGCTGAGAGCACGAGCCACTTCCAAGATCACTGTGGTTCCGGAGGCATTGTCATCTGCGCCCGGAAAGAGTATTCCTCCTGGTTGACCGAAGTGATCCCGATGGGCTCCGATGATCACTGTCTCTGCTCCGGTTCCGGGAACCATCCCTACCACATTGACTAAAATTCCGTCCTCCGTGGTCGTCTTCCAGTGGAGCGATGCGAACCGATCCGTCTGTGTTGCTTGTGATGAGGATGCTTGGTTCAGGCGCTCTTGAAGGACACGCAGGCGATCGGGACTCTTTCCATCCGGCTCCGTGAGAAGCTCGCGAGCGAGCGTTGTGCTGATCCATGCGCCCGGGATAGCCTGATCAAGAGGTAATTGTCCATAGAACGCGGTGGGGTTTCCCGTGACGCCCCTCCGAACCTCATATGGGTGGAGAATCGGTCCGGTCGCCATGAGATAGCCTATCGCGCCGTGATCCCGCGCGAATCGAACTTTGTCTGCATGGCTAATGAAACCTCGGTAGTGCTCCGGCTTGCCGCGTAGAAGCAACACGATGCAATTGTTCACGTCGACACCGGCATAGTCATCAATGCCCTGGGCAGGATCGACGATGCCATATCCGACGAAAACGACTGGAGCTTGAAGGTCTGCCGAGGGTGAATCGAAAACGGGGAAATAATCTGAGCCAAGAGTTTTGGTGGCCAAACGATCTGTCGGACCGACTCGTAACACTGGATACGGCGCTATCAGGGGAGTGGATATCAGAGTGGCCATCATAGCTGATGAAGCGTCATCCTTTCCCGTCAAGGAAGGTATTATCAGTGAGTCATTGTGAATCTTCGGTAAACGTAATCCGGCTGAGAGAAATTCTTGCGCCACCCATCGCGCCGATTCGAGATCCGCTTTCGTGCCGCTTTGCCGTCCATTGAATGCGGGACTGCTGAGCGTTCGGATGTCGGCAAGCATCCGTTCTGCGGAGAGCGAATCGATGGCTGCCTGAAGGGATGTCTCAGGCGCTTGAGCCAGGCTTTGCGTGAGTGGGAGAAGGAGGAAGGCTGCACCGAGGACCACGATGCAACGGGCCATGGAGTTGTTGGGAAAACAGATAAAGCTCATGGTGATGCCCTGTTCACGTCAGGTTTGCATTCAGGTACGGGATCATAGCATGGGGAAAAGCAGGTTGCAGAGCTGCATTGAGCCCAGGTACTATTCGGTGGGTCGTAGAGGGTGGCTGTGGCATGTTCGGACGACGTGAGGAGCGACTAAAACTGTTTTCGGAGTCAGGGAGTAGGTATGGCGGGTAGTGAATCAGGGAAGGGATTGTACGATTATTTGTATCGGCGATTTTTCGAGCTGCGCGATACCCATGAAGGATATTCGTTTCAGCAGGCTCCCGGAGGCAGCGCCCCGACACCGGTGGTGACGTTCAGCGAGAAACTGCGTTGGTGGACTTGTGATCGATGGCAACGACGGAGGAAGCTCCTCGCCGAGCGGGACCGTCTGCAGCGAGAGATTCTTCAAATTAAGAAATCAGGAAGCTCATAAGTATTGAGGGACTGTCTGTGTTGGAGAAATATCGAACCGGTTCCGTCATCAGGCGATCCCGGTCTGGGCTCGCCGCTCTCTTGCTGGCCTGTCTGGGATTCGTACTGGGGTACAGCCCTAGTTACGGAGTTCAGAAGGAAACACAAGAAGAGAAGGCTGCCAATCTGAAGAAGCAAGCGACGGGTGGACTTTTCCAAAGGTGGACCTTCGACCAGGATCAGCCCAATGCTCAGCTCAGCAGCTTCGTCAAGGGTAGTTCTACTGACGAGCCGCTTGCAGATTGGGCCGTACAGGATCATGTCACGGCGCCTTCTCCACCAAAGGTCATCGCGGGCTCATCCAGTTGTACGCAACTCTGTTACCAGATGCTGCTGGTCAAAGGATTGGAGTATGAGTATCCGGATCTCAGCGTTCGTTTCCATGCGCAGGAAGGAACGTCCGGGCTCGGGGGTATCGTGTTTGGCGTGCGTGATACGCGCAATTTTTATGCGGCGGTCGTCGATCCAATCGGTCAAAAGGTGCAGCTTGTTCGTCTGTCGAATGGAAGCGAAGTGCTCCTCGCGCAGGCCTCGCTCAATCTGAAGCCGGTTGACTGGCATTCGCTCAGGGTGCAACGAAACACCATCATCAGCAAAGATTTTATTGAAGTAGTTGTAGATGGAGTGCTCGTCCTTTCCGTTGAGGATCAAGCCTTGGGATTAGGGCAGATTGGGCTCATCGTTCAAGGAACATCCACCGTGTTGTTCGATAGCTTCCATGCAGTTCCTCTCTTTTCCCACCGACCGCTTTCCGCGCCGCCGGCCTATTAATAAATGTGGGCCCAGCGAGCCGATTTGGCCACAAACTTGCCATTTTTCGTCGGTTTGGAGTATCATGACGCTGTCGGTTTGCGAAAGGCCTGGCAAGACCGACGCTGAAAGTGACAAGGCCTGAATGGATGTTGTGTTGGGCCAGCCCGGGAATCTGATCGGAAGCCAGAGCTAAGCCGCCGCTGTGTTGACGTCTTCGGCCCATTCCTTCCCCGTTGTTCTCTCGAGTCCAAGACAACATCATTGTGTCAAAGGAGGAATCAGATGGGTGCGAAGATCTATGTCGGTGGATTGCCTTATTCAACGACTGAGCAACAGCTAAGCGATCTGTTTGCGGCGCATGGCGCCGTGACCTCAGCCCGGATTATTACGGACAAGTTCACCGGGCAGTCTCGAGGGTTTGGATTTGTCGAGATGTCGTCCGATACCGAAGCGCAAGCGGCGATTACCGCCCTGAACGGCACACAGCTCGGTGGTCGCACGTTAACGGTGAACGAAGCTCGTCCTCAGGAGCCCCGTTCTGGTGGAGGGGGGCGTGGAGGATTCGGAGGCGGTCGCGGTTAACCTCAGATCTGTTCCGCTGCGATAGGGGCTGCCGGAATTTCCGGCGGCCCTTTTTTCTTTTTGGATCACGACACTAGGAGTCATCGATGTCCATCCGGATTTCCGTTCACCGTGTTTCACCGGGAGAGGACCGTGCCACTCTTTAAGTTAGAGGCCCCCTTTAAAGCCTGCGGTGATCAGCCGGAAGCCATTGCAAGGTTGACCGCTGCGGTACAGTCCGGGAAGAAACACCAGGTCTTGCTCGGAGTGACGGGGTCCGGCAAGACCTTTACGATGGCAAATCTCATCGAGCGTGTCCAGAAGCCGACACTCGTATTGGTCCACAACAAGACATTGGCGGGCCAACTCTATCAAGAGTTCAAGCAGTTTTTCCCTCACAACGCCGTCGAATACTTCGTGAGCTATTACGACTATTATCAACCGGAGGCCTATATCCCGCAGAGTGATACGTATATCGCGAAGGATGCCTCGATCAACGATGCCATTGATCAGATGCGCCACTCCGCCACGACCGAGCTGTTGCAGCGAAACGACGTGCTGATCGTATCCTCGGTGTCCTGTATTTATGGGCTGGGTTCACCGGAGGTCTATCACGACATGCTCATATATTTGGAGGAAGGCGTCGAAACGAGGCGAGAAAAGATCCTATCGAAACTGGTGGAGATCCAATACGAACGCAATGATGTCGATTTTCATCGCGGAACATTCCGGGCACGTGGCGACGTGATCGAGATTTTTCCCGCCTCGTCTGAAGCCAAGTCGGTGCGCATCGAGCTGTTCGGAGACGTTGTGGATGCGATTCATGAGATCGATCCACTCACCGGGAAATCACTGGCCAAGCTTCCCAAGATTGCGATCTATCCGAATACCCATTACCTCATTGCTCCGGATCGCTATGAACGGGCCATTACCGGTATCGAGGAAGAATTGGAGGAACGCTTGGCTTTGTTCAAGAAGACGGGTCGGCTGCTGGAGGCCCAACGGCTTGAGCAACGCACCAAGTTCGATCTGGAGATGATTCGGGCCATGGGTTATTGCCATGGGATTGAAAACTACTCGCGTCATCTCAGCGGACGAAGGCCGGGTGAACCGCCTCCCACATTGTTGGATTACTTTCCGAAGGATTTTCTGTTGATCGTCGATGAGTCGCACGCGTCTGTGCCACAAGTCGGTGGGATGTACGAAGGAGATTACTCCAGAAAACGGACATTGGTGGAGTACGGATTTCGCCTTCCGTCGGCGGTCGACAACCGCCCACTGAAGTTTTCCGAGTTCGAGGGTTGTCTCAATCAGGTGGTATATGTGTCCGCCACACCCGGTAGCTATGAGCTGGAGCATGCCGGACGCGATGTGGTTGAGCAGATTGTTCGCCCGACCGGTCTGATGGATCCGCGAATCGATGTCGTGCCGGCCAAGGGGCAGGTGGATCACCTGCTTGGCCAGGTGCGTGCAGAAGTGGCCAAGGGGGGGCGAGTCCTGGTTACAACTTTAACGAAGCGTATGGCGGAAGATTTGACCGAGTATTATCACGACCTGGGAATCAAAGTGCGGTATTTGCATTCCGACATTAAAACCCTTGAGCGAGCCGAGATCGTCCGTGACCTCCGGCGCGGGATGTTTGATGTGCTGGTCGGAATCAATCTATTACGCGAAGGGCTCGATCTTCCCGAAGTGAGTCTGGTCGCCATTCTCGATGCCGATAAGGAAGGCTATTTGCGTTCGTACCGCGCGTTGATTCAAACGGCCGGCCGAGCCGCGCGCAATCTCGAAGGACGGGTCATTTTTTACGGTGATGTGGTAACGGACTCGATGAAACAGGCGATCGAGGAAACGAACCGCCGCCGCGGGATCCAAGCCGAGTACAACCGGGTTCATGGGATTACTCCGGTCGGGATTACGAAAGGGATTCCTACCCTCGAGTATGCGGTGGCCGACATGGACTATGTCCGGTTGGATCTGGCAGCCGAATCGATCGAGCCATACGAGAGTTCGGAATCAACGGATCAACTCATCGAACGACTGGAGTCGGAAATGAAAGCCGCCGCCAAAGAGCTGGCCTTTGAGCGAGCCGCAGAGCTCCGCAATCAAATTCGCTCGCTCCGGCTTCAAGCGTTGAATGCCAAGCCCTAGACATGCTTGTAAAGGTAGATCCCGATGAACATCCCAAGAATACTCAGAATGTTCACTTTAACGTTGAATCCGAAGACAAGTTTGATCAGGACAAGGTCGATGGTGAGGGGCGGGTTGATGCCGGGGTTATAGTTCGTCGCGAAAATGCTTTGAATGGTGCCTTGAGGTGCCATGACGTGAAGAATCTCCCCAAGTATCCCGCCAAGGAGCCCTCCGATCAGCACGAAGATGACCAAAACCCAAGGCGATTTTCTCACGCGGCCACTCTTCTTTCTTTATAAGTTTCCGTATGTGGTTCTTGGTGGCTGAATGGCACCATATCCGAAGGTTTTCGGCATGTCAATAAAACTACTGACTTGGTAGACCTTGACTTGCCTTACTTGGTCCGATACACTACCCGATGCTCTTTTCCCAGGATTTTCGAGGCGATCGGAGGTCTGGTGCAAGGCTTCGGTGGCCTCTTTCTTTGCGGTGATGCGGCGTCATGCTTGATGCGTTGAGCGACAAGTTTGAGAAAATTCTGAAGAAACTCCGAGGGCAAGGTGTGCTTACGGAGCAGAATATCACGGAAGCACTGAAAGATGTGCGGTTTGCGCTTCTTGAAGCAGACGTCAACTTTAAAATCGTCAAGGAGTTCATCGATCGCGTCCGTCAAAAGGCCGTCGGCCAGGAAGTTCTGCAGAGTCTGACCCCCGGTCATCAGGTCGTCAAAGTCGTCTGGGATGAACTCAAGGCGATGATGGGGCATGAGCGGGCAGGACTTGCCCTGAGCCCACAGCCCCCGACGATCTTGATGATGGTCGGATTACAAGGGGCGGGAAAGACCACGGCCAGCGGTAAGCTTGCGCGTCTATTTAAGAATCAAGGCAAGCGAGTGCTTTTGGTCGCTGCCGACCCGCGTCGTCCTGCGGCCGGTGAGCAACTGAGCGCCCTTGGTCGGGATCTCGGAGTGGAGGTTCACCGTGCGGATCACGTTCAGGCCTCTCAATCGGATGTGGTACGTATCTGCCGTACGGGGGTCGAGCGAGGGCGTGATCAGGGTTTTGATCTCATCATCCTGGATACCGGAGGTCGATTGCATATCGATGACGAGTTAATGAACGAACTTGTCGCCGTGAAAACAGCCGTGTCTCCCCATGAGGTGTTGTTGGTGGCCGACGCGATGACCGGACAGGATGCGGTCACCATGGCCGGGCAGTTCGATCAAAAGGTCGGGTTGACCGGTATTATTCTGACCAAGGTCGAAGGGGACGCACGCGGAGGCGCGGTCTTATCGATTCGGGCTGCAACCGGAAAGTCCATCAAGTTTCTTGGTGTCGGGGAAAAGCTAGATGCACTGGAACCGTTTCATCCGGACCGGATGGCTTCCCGTATTCTTGGGATGGGCGACGTGCTGTCGCTCATTGAGAAAGCCCAGGAAAGCATCACTCGTGAGCAGGCTGAGGAAGCTCAGAAGCGGCTCACCAGCAATACCTTCACCCTGGAAGATTTTCGGACTCAGCTCGGCCAGATGAACCGCATGGGCTCGTTGGAGCAGATTCTTGGCATGCTTCCGGGTGGGCAAAAACTCAAACAAGCGATCGAAGACGACAAGCCGGAGCGAGAGATCGGCCGTGTGGTTGCGGTGATCGATTCGATGACCCTGCGGGAACGTCGCGATCATACGATCATCAATGGAAGCCGAAAGAAACGGATCGCCCGTGGCAGCGGCACGACGGTGCAGGATGTGAATCGCCTCATCAAGCAGTTCTTGTCGGCCAAGAAGTTGGCAAAGGCGATGACCGGTGCGGGAGGGCGTCGACAGCTCGCCCAACTCATGCGATCTCGATAAGTGATCATGACCGATAGTGCGAATTCAGCGTAAAGGAGGACAGTTGTGGCTGTACATTTGAGACTGGCTCGAACGGGAAGACACAAACGACCGATGTATCGGGTGGTAGCCGCTGATTCACGAAAAGCGCGCGACGGACGGTTCCTGGAGATCCTTGGAATTTTTGACCCGTTGAAGGAAGCCGGCGTGCCGGAGCTGAAGCAGGAGCGTGTTCTGACTTGGCTACGACATGGCGCTCAACCCACGGTGACTGTGCGAACGTTGTTGCGCAGGGCAGGGGTCTGGAAGCAGTTTGAGGCTGAAAAAGCCGCGCAGAAACAAGCGCCTGCAAAATCCTGACTCGCGTGCTCGTGTAATGGTGAGTCCATTGGAAACCGTGACAGTGGGACGGATTGAACGGCCCTTTGGCGTCAAGGGGGAAGTGAAAGTTCGACCACTGTCGGATGTCCCGGGCCGATTTGAAGGGTTGAGGACTGTGAGTCTCCTCGCAAGGAACGGACAGATTCTTGAGACCAGCGTCACCCATGTGAGGCGGGTTGGAACTGGATTTATTCTTGGATTGACCGGTTTGACCACCCCGGAGGACGCGAGTCTCTGGCGAGACGGGTTCATCCAGACAATTCGCGGGTCCGTGCCCAAGTTGCCGGATGGGCAGTACTATGAGTGTGATCTGATCGGTCTTGCCGTCTCCACCGAGGAGGGGCGGCCGATTGGTGTGCTGGAGGAGATTTGGGACTTGCCGGGAAATCCCCTGTTCGTTGTTCGGCAGGAGGCCAAAGAAATCTTGATCCCCGCAGCGAAAGAACTGGTGAGTACCGTCGACCTGACAGCTCGAAAAATGACCGTCCGGTTGATCGACGGAATGGGTGAGTAGCATGTTGCGCTTCGAGGTTCTGACACTGTTCCCCGGCATGTTCGCTCCGGTCTTAGCTCACAGCATGCTCAAACGAGGCCAAGAAAAGGGGCTTCTCACCGTGAAGGTGCACAATTTGCGGGACTTCACGACGGATCGCCACAAAGTAGTCGATGATATGCCGTATGGAGGTGGAGCCGGCATGGTCCTGAAGGCCGAGCCGATCCTTCTTGCTGTTGCTGCGTTTCGAAATGAAGCGCGAGCAAACGATGAAGACATTCGACTGATGTTTCCAACTCCTCACGGGCGGCCTTTTACGCAAGACCATGCAGAGGAGTTGGCGAGTGAGCGTCGCCGAATCGTCATTCTGTGCGGGCACTATGAGGGAGTGGATGAGCGTGTCCGTCTGACATTAGCTCCGGAGGAAATCTCACTCGGAGATTATGTGTTGACCGGAGGTGAATTGCCGGCGCTTGTATTGATCGATGCAGCGGCCAGACTCGTTCCCGGCGTCTTGGGCGATTCCAGTTCTGTCTTGGAAGAATCATTTGCCGACACGTTGTTGGAGTACCCGCAGTACACGAGGCCGGCAGAAATCGGAGGAATCGGTGTGCCCGATGTCTTGCTCTCGGGTCATCATGAAGCCATTCGGTTGTGGCGCCGAAAACAAGCGTTGCGCAGCACGTATTTGCGACGCCCCGATCTTCTGAAAGATCGGATGTTTACGAAGGAGGATCAACAGTTGTTGGATGAATTGATGAACGAAGGTCTTTTGACGACCCCGACATCACGCCGGGAGGAGGGTTAAGTCCATGAATCAGTTAGAGCGAATTCAGCGGTCGTTGACGAAGAAGTCAGTGCCAAGCTTTGAGATCGGGGATACCGTCAGGGTCCACGTCAAAGTCGTCGAAGGTGAGAAGGAGCGTATTCAGGTCTATGAAGGAACCGTGATCGCGCGCAAGGGGAGTTTGAATACTGAAACGTTTACGGTTCGAAAACTTTCGTACGGGGTCGGGGTTGAACGGATTTTCCCGGTGCATTCTCCGATCGTCTCCAAAGTTGATGTGGTTCGGCAGGGGCGCGTTCGGCGCGCGAAGCTCTACTATCTGCGCGGCAAAAAGGGGAAGTTCGCGAAGGTTGAAGAGCGTGAGTTTGTCGGAGAGAGTAAACCGTCGGCACAACCGACGGTTTCTGAGAAGGAGGCTGTGACGGCCTAGACGGCTTCCGCGTATGTGTTCCCTCACGGCACTGCGATGGCGCGATCGGTGAAGGGATGTTCAATGGGACCCACCGAAGAGTTCGAGCGGGCGGCCCGACTGTGTGGGTATCGTCGTATTGCCGGTATCGATGAGGCCGGACGCGGTCCGTTAGCCGGTCCGGTCGTCGCCGCCGCTGTCGTCTTACCGACCCGATCTCGACTCTCAGGGGTTGATGATTCCAAACAACTTTCTGAAGGACAGCGAGATCGATTATATATCTTGATTCTTGAGCACGCTGTGGGAATGGGAATCGGATCGGCGGACGTCGGTGAGATTGATCGGCTCAATATTCTCGAAGCGACCCGACTAGCGATGCGGCGAGCCATCGATCAGCTGGCTCCTCCTCCTGATTATCTACTCATTGATGCCGTTACGCTTCCTGGAATCAGAATCTCCGCACGACCCATCGTTAAGGGAGATTCCCTTTCCCTCTCGATTGCGGCTGCCTCCATCATCGCCAAAGTCACGAGAGATCGTCTCATGGCGAAGTACCATGACATGTTCCCTGAATACGATTTTCTCTCGCATAAGGGGTATGGTACGACAGGACATCTGCAGCGATTGGCGCGTCATGGCCCGTGCCCCATTCATCGTCGAACATTCATGCCGGTGCATGAGATGATCATCCCTGTGAAAAGGGAATCGGCTGGACGGATGCTCTCCCCATTGTTCGAACAGTAAGCGCATGGCCACTTCCGACCCGCGCCATGAGTTCGGCCAAGCCAGCGAAATGCAGGCCGAACAGTTTTTGTTGGCCAAGGGCTACCGAATTCTCGCTCGCAATGTACGGACTCCTCTCGGCGAATTGGACCTGGTGGCAGAGGACCAGGGTGTTGTGGTCTTTGTCGAAGTCAAGGGCAGGACCACGGAAGCCTTCGGCGGTGCTCTGCTGGCGGTGAATCATCGCAAGCGCATGAAGCTGACGAAGCTGGCTGCGCAATATTTAGCGCAACGGCATTGGTCCGATAAGGCCTGCCGATTCGATGTGGTGTTGGTCCAGGGGAGACCTTCAGACCAGGGACAGATCGAACATCTTCAGAACGCGTTTGACATCGGTGAACACGGAAGGTTCTAGATTTCCATGGATGCCATCATTCAACTCATCCACGTGTCCAAATGGCATGATCGAAAAGCGGCGCTGTCCGATGTCACGCTTGAGATCGAAAAAGGCGAGTTTGTCTTTCTCATGGGATCGAGCGGGGCCGGGAAGTCCACGCTGCTACGCATGCTGATCGGTGAGGAGCAGCCGGATGAAGGACAGATTTTCGTTCATGGCAGAAATGTGACGAAGCTCAGACCGGCCGAGATTCCCTCTCTACGGCGGAAAGTCGGCGCGGTGTTTCAAGACTTTCGTCTCTTGGCGAAGAAATCCGTCTTCGACAATGTCGCGCTTCCATTGATCGTTCAAGGCGCCTCCGAAAAAGATATCCGCCGTAAAGTCACGGAGGCGTTGCGCGCGGTCGATGTCGATCACAAGAAAGATCAGTTGCCGAACAGTCTCTCCACGGGAGAGCAGCAGCGTGTGTGCATCGCACGGGCGATCGTCAACGGGCCGGTGGTGCTCCTGGCCGACGAACCAACAGGCAACCTTGATCCGGAACGCACAAGAGAGATCATGGAGTTGTTCAAATTGATCAATGCTCGAGGGACGACCGTGATTGTCACGACGCACGATCCCCATGTTTTGAATCATATGAATCGGCGGGTGATTACCTTGGTGCAAGGGGTATTGTTGTCGGAGAGACGGATCCGGCAAGGGGTCGGAGCATGAGACGATTATTTTATCTCGTTCGCGAAGCATGGGCCAACATGCGAACCAATCGCACGACGACGATCGTGGCTGTTCTGACCACGGCGTTTACCTTGGCCTGTGTCGGCATCTTTCTGTTGCTCTATGTGAATCTGCGGCACGCAGCGGGGTCGCTCCAGGAAGACGTCAAGGTCATCGTCTATTTGGAAGATCGACTTCCCAGAGAAAGGGTGCAAGAACTCGGGCGAACACTCAAGATTGATCGTATGGTGGCCGAGGTGTTTTTTATTTCGAAAGAGCGGGCGTTGGGAGAATTTCGAGCTCAATTCCCTAGTGAGTCTCACCTGCTGGAAGGGCTCGGTGAGAACCCTCTTCCCGCCTCGTTCGTAGTGACGCTCGCGCCGAACTTTCGGTCTCCTGACGCCATGAAGGGCTGGGTTGAACGAGTGCAAACAATGGAAGGTGTCGCCAAGGTCGACTATAATCAAGAATGGCTCAGTCTGCTGGCCGAACTGATCGGATACATCGAGCTGGCCGCGATCGGGGTTGGTATCCTCCTTTCTGCGGCCGCGGTGACGATTATCGGGAATACGATCAGGCTCGCACTGTTGGCCAGGCGGGAGGAGATCGAAATCCTTCGCTCGATCGGCGCCACGCGCACATTCATTCGTATTCCATATTTCATCGAAGGAGCCGTGCTCGGGGCCTGCGGCAGTGCGCTATCGTTGGGAATTCTCAAGGGAGCGTTTGAATTGTTCCGGCAGCAGATTCAATTGACAGGCCGTTTCAGCGGGATCGGAGACATGATTTCTTTTTTTTCCCTTTCGGTGTGTCTGGCGCTCGTTGTGGTGGGAATGGGGCTTGGCTTTGCCGGGAGCGTGGTGTCGCTTCTCCGCGTGGGGCAAGGGCGAGCATGAGAATCTCTTTCACCATCCTCCTCTGGTGTCTTGCAGTGGAAGGAGGGTGGGCATCGATGGCGGGTGCGGCGAATGATCCGATCTCCGAAAAAATTGAGCGTGAAAGAAAGACGCTTGAGACGCTGAAGGACAAGATCGAAGAGAAACGGAAACGGGCCGAGGAAGCGGAAAAAAAACGAGAATCGGTTCTCCAAGGTATCCAATCTCTGGATGAACGACTGATGCATCATCGGCAAGATCATCATGAGATCAGCAAGAAACTGCGACAGAAGGATCGGGAGATTGAAGAAATTACCGATCGGCTGGGGGCGATGCGAACCAGCATTGATGCTCGACGCGAGGCCATTCTTGCCCGGCTTCGCGTGCAGTATATGGAGGGACGGTTTGGGCGTGTGAAGGCCCTCTTAACGGCGGACTCATACGGCGATTTCCAGCGTCGTGGGCAATATCTCTCTGTCGTTTCACACAAGGACTATGAATTACTGGAGACGTTTCGAGCCGATATGGAGCAGATGGAGCAGGCCGAGTACCAGCGCGCCGAGGCTAGGTCCGTACTGGTCGCCTTCAAGCTGAACATCGAGAAGAAGCTGGCCGATATCCGAGTGCTTCAGAAGGAGAAGAAAGTCTATCTGGCGAAGATCACGCACGAAAAAGATTCCTACAATCGCACGGTCGAAGAACTGCAACGTTCCGCCTCGCGAGTGGATGGTTTGTTGCATGATTTAGAAACGCGCCGGCGTGCCGTGTCCACCCACTCTCCGACGTCTTCACCCTTGGCTCATGGTGTGAGAGGAACATTGCCTTGGCCGGCCGATGGAAAAGTCGTATCGTTCTTTGGGCGTCAGAAACACCCGACGTTCAATACCTATGTCCAGCGCAAAGGCATCGAAATTCGGACCGCTGAGGGAAGCTTCATCCATGCCGTCATGACCGGAAGCGTCGTCTATGCGGACTGGTTGAAAGGATACGGACTCGTTATAATCTTAGATCACTCCAATGGGTTTTTCTCCCTCTATGCGCATGCGTCCAAGATTCTGGCCAGAGTGGGTGAACACGTTGCTGAAGGTCAACCTATCGGGGAGACAGGAGACACGGGTATGATCGGAGAAAATACTTTATACTTCGAGTTGCGTGAAGGGGCCGAGCCGGTCGATCCGCTCCATTGGCTGGCAAAACGATAGGACGTGTGTTGTCGGTGCCGATCGGGTCCGAGTCATTGACAACGCAGGAAAGAAGGGATGTGAAGATTATGGAACAGCAGCCGCGGCGGAAATCTTGGGTGGTCGGACCGATGATTGCAGTCGCCTTGCTCTGTGGCGTGGTCATCGGAAAAGGCTGGGAGCGAACCGGTCACGCCGGTGAAACCTATGAGGAGCTCAAAACCTTCTCCGAGGTCTTGAATCAGGTTCAAAAGCACTATGTCGATGAGACCAAGCCGAAGGATCTCATTCAAGGGGCCATTCGCGGCATGCTGTCGACGCTCGATCCGCACTCAGCGTACATGACTCCGGAAATGTACAAGGAGATGCAGGTCGAAACCAGGGGAGAATTCGGTGGAGTCGGCATTCAAATCGGTGTGAAGGACAACCGGCTGGCCGTGATCGCGCCGATCGAAGGTACGCCTGCGCATCGAGCCGGGATCAAGGCCGGCGATTTCATCGTGAAAGTCAACGACGACCCCACGAAGGATCTGACGTTGATGGATGCTGTCCAGAAGATGCGCGGGCCGAAAGGCAGTAAGGTCAACCTCACCATTCAACGGGATGGGACGGCGGATCCCTTGGTATTTACTCTCGTCCGGGACACCATCAAGATTGAAAGCGTGAAGTCGAAAGTCATCGACAACCTCGGCTATGTCCGGCTCACTCAATTTCAGGAAGCCACCGGACGTGACCTTTCCAAAGCAATCAAACAGTTCAAGGAACAGAAGGTCCAAGGAACCATTCTCGACCTGCGAAACAATCCCGGCGGTTTGCTGACTGCGGCCGTCGATGTGTCCGAGCAATTTCTTCCCAGCGGGAAGTTGGTGGTGTATACCAAGAGTCGGGAAGGGAAAAAAGACGAATGGTTCGCAAAGTCCAAGGATCAACTTGAAGAGCTTCCGGTCATCGTTCTCGTCAACGAGGGGTCGGCGAGTGCGTCGGAGATCGTAGCCGGGGCGCTGCAGGATTGGGGAAGGGCCGTCGTGGTTGGGGCGACCTCGTTCGGAAAAGGGTCGGTGCAGACGATCTTGGCCCTCGGTGATGGTTCGGGGCTACGCCTCACGACTGCGAAGTACTATACGCCAAAAGGTCGATCGATCCAGTCGACCGGGATTACGCCTGATATTGTGGTGAAACTGACAACGCCGGTGCTTGCCAAGGGGCCTGACGGAAAGCCGGCTGAAAAGGACCAGGAAGGGAAGGCCAGCAAACCACCGATAGGAAAAGATGCCTCACCCCCAAGTGGAAAGTCTCCCGATGAGGCAAGTCCGAAGAACGGTACATCGTTACCGGCTGAAGCGGGAGGCGAACTCTCGCTTGAGCAGGATGTCCAGCTGCAGAAGGCAGTGGAATTGCTGAAAAGCTGGAAGATATTCAAGGAACTTAAGACTTCCTAAGGCTCGTGATTTTGGAGCCGTTGTCGGACAGCTTGCAACAAATGCTCCTCTGATCCAGAGAAACTCGGCAGGGTTCGAAGTAGATGAGATTGAATGAGTTGGTCGAGGTCGGAGAGCGTCCTGATGCTAAGTCGGAAGTACAAATAGGCCACGAGTGATTCGGAGAGACCCGGAAGAGTCGCCCAACTTCTGACCTCTATCGGGAGCGGAGTCTGAAGCTCCTCGTAGGCGCGGATGGTTCCAGTCTCAAGAAATTCCTCAATCTTTCTTGCCAAATCGGTTCCGATCCCGTCGATATCTTCAAGCGCCCGTCGTTCAGCCAGGGTTGCCACATCGTCCTCGATGGCCAGCAGAGCATCTGCAGCCCGTCTATAAGCCCTCACTCGGTAAGGGTTCGCCCGTTGAGATGATAGGAGATCTGCCATGGATCGGAAGAGCGCGGCCAGTCGTTGATTGTTCTCCTTCATGCACAGGTCCTCGGTGGTATATTGTGCGATTTCCTCGGTCTTTCAGGCAAGGGGGCACTTTGTTGACAAGGTGAATTCCGGTCTCATAGGATAACTGACGTGGAGGATGCAATTCATATTCAGGTGAACGGGCAGGCGCGAAGCTGGCGAAGCGGCGCAACAGTCGCTGATCTGTTGCAAGATCTGGATATACAAACGGAGCGCGTGGCGATCGAGTTGAATCTTGAAATCCTGGATCGTGCGGCTTTTGACCAACGCCAGCTCAAGGATGGGGACCGGGTAGAGATTCTCGGTTTTATCGGCGGCGGCACCTCGACAAAGGCTTGAGATGGTTGGTAGATCCGTGAATTTGTTCCGGAGAGGATCACGATGACGAACGATCGACTGGTGATTGCTGGGCGTGAATTCAAGTCTCGGTTATGGGTCGGAACGGGAAAATATAAAGACTTTGTCGAGACGCAAAAGGCTATTGAAGCGTCCGGTGCCGATGTCGTAACGGTCGCGGTTCGTCGAGTGAATATCACCGATCGCTCGAAAGACAATCTGCTGGATTACATCGACCCGAAGAAATACACGATTCTGCCCAACACGGCCGGATGCTATACCGTGGAGGATGCCGTGCGATATTCACGTCTCGCACGCGCGGCCGGTGTGTCCGATTTGGTAAAGTTGGAAGTGCTCGGCGACGAGAGGACGTTGTTCCCGGATACGGCCGGTTTGATCGAAGCGGCCAAGATCCTCATCAAGGAAGGGTTTATCGTCCTTCCCTACACGAATGACGATCCGATTGTCGCGAAAAAGCTGGTGGATATCGGATGTCCGGCGGTCATGCCTTTAGCGGCGCCCATCGGATCCGGGCTCGGAATTCGTAATCCGTACAATTTGAAAATCATCATGGAAACCGTCAAGGTGCCGATCATCGTCGATGCCGGTGTCGGCACCGCGTCGGACGCCGCCTTGGCGATGGAATACGGCGCAGACGCGGTGCTCATGAATACGGCCATTGCCGGTGCGCAGGACCCGCTTGCCATGGCGGAAGCGATGAAGTATGCGGTTCATGCCGGGCGTCTGGCTTACAAGGCCGGCCGCATTCCCAGGAAACTCTACGCGACGGCCAGTAGCCCGATCGAAGGGATGCTCTGAAGTAGTTTTGAGTGCTGAGTTGTGAGTTTCGTCAGCTGGAGAAGAACAACGTGAACGGTCTTCACTCCTATCCCTCAATGCTCGGCAATTCAGTTTCAGCCCCCCACCGATGCCGCCGATAGATTTTCGGTTGCTTCTGGTGACGGATCGTCACCAGACTCACGGATGTTCTCTTGCAACGGTTCTTAGTGACGCGATCAAGGCCGGCGTACCGGCTATTCAGCTAAGGGAACGAGATCTGTCTACCAGCGAGTTAGTGTCGTTGGCACAAGAAATCCAAACGATGACGAACCCTGGATCTGTGTCGTTGATCGTCAATGATCGCGTCGATCTAATGATGGCGCTGAATTTGGACGGCGTGCATCTTCGCTCCGACAGTTTGCCTCCCCGCTCTGTGCGTCGGCTGGTCGGACCAGGTGGATTAATCGGAGTTTCCACACATTCGGTCGAAGATGTGCGACGTGCGAATCAAGGCGGTGCCGATTATGTCGTGTTTGGTCCCATCTTTGAAACTCCGTCCAAACGTCCGTTCGGACCCTCGCTGGGGCTCGATCTGCTGGCGGATGTCTGCCGTCAATCGCTCACACCCGTGATTGCCATTGGAGGGATCACACGCGAACGAGTGCGCTCCGTTCGTCGAGCCGGTGCTCACGGAGTCGCCGTGATCGGCGCGCTGTTGTCTCGTGATGACATCGGCGAAGCCGTCCGAGAGTTCACACAGGCTCTGGAGATGTGATACGGCGCGGCACGGCGGGGACGAGTCTCGTGCGAGATCGTCCGGTGGAGTTGACCACCCCTAGGTCGAGTGTTAGAATCCGATTACCAGATTATTCGCGGTTACGCTCGATGTCGCGAGCTATTCGTGTCGTCTCGATATGGCGGAAAGCAAGGGCCAGCCAAGTCGACTCCGGTCCCTCCGAGATTCTGTCAAGAAGATTACGAAGCGGCTGTCCGAGGGGAATGAGGAGATGATTCACAAGAACGACGAACACGCGCGCGAGATGGACAAGCTTCGCGTTCAGATTCAGTCGATGGAGGAAGAAATCCGTCGACTCTACCAATCACGCTACCAACTTGATCAATCCAATAAGCAGAACGAAAAACTCGTGGCCACGCTGCAGGAAGCGAAGGCGCAAATCGAAGCGCTGCGTACCGAGGTGGAAAAACTGACGGCGCCGCCGTCGGCGTACGCCATTTTCTCAAATATGAATGAGGACGGTACGGGAAACGTGTATGTGTCGGGACGAAAAATGAAGGTCAGCCTTCATCCCTCGATCAAGCGGACTGAGTTGCGGAAGGGGCAAGAAGTCGTCCTGAATGAAGCGCTCAACGTGATCGAGGTCAAAGGGTTCGACAGTCAGGGAGAGGTGGTTCGACTCAAAGACGTGCTGGAAGGTGGACGGGCATTGGTCACCCTCCATTTCGATGAGGAGAAGGTGGCTGAGCTCGGCGACCCGTTGATTGCTGAGCGGCTGAGTGTGGGGGACCATCTATTGTATGATCCTCGTTCCGGGTATGTCATTGAGAAGTTGCCGAAGTCCGAAGCGGAAGAGCTTGTGTTGGAAGAGGTTCCGGATGTCGACTATGAGCACATCGGAGGTCTCCAGAAGGAATTGGAGCAGGTACGCGATGCCGTCGAACTTCCGTTCCTGCATCCCCAGGTGTTTTCCGAGTATAAGCTCAGTGCGCCGAAAGGAGTTTTACTCTACGGCCCACCCGGTTGCGGGAAGACCCTGATCGCCAAAGCCGTCGCCAATTCGATCGCCAAGAAATTAGGCCATCGGGCGGGCAAGGAAATTCGGAGCTACTTTCTCCATGTGAAGGGCCCCGAGTTGCTCAATAAGTATGTCGGGGAGTCGGAGCGTCAGGTACGTGAGGTATTCAAGAAGGCGAAGGAACGGGCCGAGGACGGTCATCCGGTGATCGTGTTCTTCGATGAGATGGATGCACTTTTCAGAACAAGGGGGACGGGTATATCCTCGGATATCGAGTCGACGATTGTTCCCCAGTTCCTCTCTGAGATCGATGGGGTCGAACGATTGCGCAATGTCATCGTGATTGGGGCCAGCAACCGCCAAGACTTGATCGATCCGGCGGTGCTTCGCGCCGGCCGGTTGGACGTCAAGGTCAAAGTGGGGCGACCGGATGCCACGGCTGCCCGCGACATTTTCTCGAAATATATCTCAACGGACCTCCCTTTTGCCGACGAGGATCTGGAGCGGCATGGAGGCGATCGACGGGCCCTTGTCGATCAATTGACATCCCTGACGGTCGAAACCATGTACGCAGCCAGCGAGGAAAATAAGTTCATCGAAGTGACCTACGCCAACGGCGAAAAGGAAGTCCTGTATTTCCGGGATTTCGCCAGTGGAGCCTTGATCGAAGGAATTGTTTCGCGCGCGAAAAAATTCGCCGTGAAGCGCGTGATCGCGCAAGAGGGAGCGGGACTGCGTTCGGACGACTTGATCCGCGCCATTCGTGAGGAGTTCAAGGAACACGAGGATCTTCCCAATACGACCAATCCCGACGATTGGGCAAAAGTCGCCGGAAAGAAAGGCGAGAAAATCATTCATATTCGGACCATCAGTGGTGGGCCCACCGAACATCGGCAAATTGAAACCATCAGTACCGGTCACTACCTGTAACTATTCTATGTCAGATCACACCTCCACGAATCGCATGCGCGTGCTTGGCACTGAAATCGAGTTCGGCATTGCGGCAAAAGATCCATCGGCGATAGACCCTGTGTCGGGTTCATTCGCCGTGATCGGACATTACCCGAGACTTCCGGCTCCGGGAGCTCTCTGGGATTACGAAAACGAAAATCCACTTCTGGATGCCCGGGGATTTGAAGTCGACGGCGAGCGGGAACACCCTAATCCCGACTATAACCGACAGCTGAATAAGGTGCTGGCGAACGGCGGGCGCTTATATGTCGATGGAGCTCATCCGGAATACTCAACGCCGGAGTGTTCGAACGCCAAGGAGATCGTGGCGTTCGAACGAGTTGGGGAGCGCATTCTCGTGGCATGTCTTCAGGAAATGGCTCGGGTGAGGGGAAGCGAACAGTGTGTCCTGTACAAGAACAACTCCGACGGCAAGGGCAACAGCTATGGATACCACGAAAATTATTTAGTCTCGCGGTCCGTGCCGTTCGACAGGATTGCTCGAGTGTTGACGCCGTTCTTGGTCACTAGACCGATCTTCACCGGAGCGGGAAAAGTCGGGGCTGAAAATCAGACCAGCCAGACCGAATATCAAATCTCGCAGCGCGCCGACTTTTTCGAATGTCTCATGGACCTCAACACGATGGTCAAACGGCCGATCATCAACACGCGCGACGAACCGCATGCCGATGCAGCAAGGTTTCGGAGACTCCATATCATTACGGGTGACGCTAACATGGCGGAACTCTCCACCTATTTGAAGGTGGGAACGTTGGACATTGTCTTGGATTTGCTTGAGTCAGGAGCCGATCTGCCTCAATTCGAATTGGACGAGCCGGTTCGTGCGTTCAAACAGGTGTCCCGCGACCTGGATGTGAAGGACACTGTGAAACTGTCGGGTGGAAGGCCTACCACGGCTCTTGCCGTCCAGCGGGCGTACCTCAGCGCCGCCAAGACGTTTTACGCCTCGCAGGATCACAGTCCTACCACTCACGATGTACTGCTCCGTTGGGAGGATGTGTTGAACCGGCTCGATCGCGACCCGCGGCTGTTGGAGAACGCGTTGGATTGGGTCGCCAAGCGTCACATGATCGAGTCTTACATGGAGCGTAAGGGCTGTGGATGGGATGATCCTCGAATGAAGCTGATGGATCTCCAATATCATGATGTCCGTCCGGACAAGGGATTGTTTTATACGCTTGAGCGCAGTCGCCTCATCGAGCGGATCGTTGAGGAAGACGACATTCAACGAGCGGAGCTCAATCCGCCGACGGGGACGAGAGCGTATTTTCGTGGGCGTTGTGTCAGTAAGTTTGCGAAGGCATTGTACGGGGCCAGTTGGACGTCGGTGCTGTTCGACCTCGGCAATACGACGATCAAGAAAGTGCCTCTGATGGACCCCCATCGAGGGACGCAGGCCTTGACCCAAGAGCTGCTCGATACGACCGATTCAGCCGATGCCCTGATCGAAAAACTCACGGTGTGACGAACCGTGGTTCGAAGACCATAATGAGAATGAAGCTGCCCTACCTTCCCGACCACGACGGCTCCAGTTTTTTTGATTTCGTCTCGACACATCATCCTGAGTTGGCACTACGAAGCCATGGAATGGCGGTGGGGCCCGACCAGGTGCGCACCGTCGGACCGGTCGCTGTACCATCCGCCACGACCGTACTGGCGCTCAAGTATCAGCAGGGTGTTGTGATTGCCGGAGACCGTCGAGCCACGGAAGGGTTTCAGATCGCGGATCGCCGAATCGAGAAGGTGTTCAAGATCGACGACTGGTCGGCCATGGCGATCGCGGGAGCGGCCGGTCCGTGCATCGAGATGGCCAAGTTATTTCAGACCGAGTTGGAGCATTACGAAAAGCTGGAAGGCATGCCGCTTTCCTGTGAAGGGAAAGCCAATAAGCTGGGCCAGATGGTCAAGGCCAATCTGCCGATGGTATTTCAGGGGCTGGTCGTCATGCCGTTGTACGTCGGGTATGATGTGAAACGCGGCGAAGGTCGCATCTTCAAGTACGACATCACCGGCGGGCGGTATGAAGAGTCCGATTACCATGCGATCGGTTCCGGTGGGAAAGATGCCCGCAACACCATGCGGGAACATTTTCAACGGCATCTTCCTGAGGGGGATGCGATCAAACTAGCCTTGTTGGCGCTCTACAATGCGGCTGACGACGATGTTGGGACCGGTGGACCGGACCTTGTGCGGGGCATTTACCCCACAGCAAAAGTCGTCACCGCGCAAGGCATCACCGACGTATCCGACGACACACTGCGTGCTGTGTACAATGATGTGATGGCGGCACGTCGTTCAAGGGAGACGTAATCATGCCGATGCCCTATTACGTGTCCCCTGAACAGATGATGCAGGATAAGGCGGAGTATGCCAAGAAGGGCATCGCCAAAGGCCGCTCGATCATCGCGATGGAGTATAGCGACGGCATTCTGTTGACGGCGGACAATCCAAGCGCCTCGCTGCACAAGGTGTCGGAAATCTACGACAACATCGCGTTTGCAGGCGCCGGTAAGTATAGCGAGTTTGAGAACCTTCGGAAGGCGGGTATTCGCCACGCCGATCTCCGAGGATTCATGTATAGCCGGGAAGATGTCACCGGCCGCTCGCTGGCGAACGGGTATTCGCAAAGTCTGGGAACCGTGTTCAGCCAGGAAATGAAGCCGCTTGAGGTTGAAATTCTCGTGGTGCAAGCCGGTGCCAATCATCACCCGAACGAAATCTATCGGATTTCGTTCGACGGCAGCATTATCGACGAGAAGAACTTTGCGGTGATCGGCGGCAGGTCTGAGGCGGTACATACCCTGTTGAAAGAAAAAAGTACAGACCAGATTCCACACTTGGACGCTGCGTTGAAGCTGTGTGTCGCGGCGTTGGAGCAAACGGCCAATCAAAAACTGCCGCCGGAAGGGTTGGAAGTCGCGGTCTTGGACCGAACCCGTACCGGACGAAAGTTTCGCCGCTTATCGATCACCGACGTTCGGCACATCCTCTCTTCTTGACCTCTGCCATCCGTAGAGGCATCCTTTGTTGAAGATCCGACAAGCGGCGTATAATCTGTCTGAAGGCCATTCATGATGTCTGCAGGACCTATGAAACAACGGATATTCGGCCTCGAGAACGAATACGGCCTCATTTTTTCCCCTAACGGCCGTATCTATCTCCCCATGGAAAAGGTCCTGGGCTACATCTTTGAAGGACTGATCCCGAACAGTTGGCCGTCGAACGCCTTCTTGGTCAACGGAGCGCGGTTCTATCAAGACACCGGCTGTCATCCCGAATATTCGACTCCGGAGTGCGACAACATCCTTGACCTCGTGGTCCACGATAAAGCGGGCGAGCGCTTGTTGGAAGCCTGTTTGCCTGCAGCGGAGGAACGGCTTCGAGAGGAGGGCTTGTCCGGGGAAATCTATATTTTCAAGAATAACACGGATTCCCTGGGGAATACCTACGGGTGCCACGAAAACTTCCTCATGCGGCGCGACGTCGATTTCTGGAAAGTCACCGAACAATTGATCCCGTTTTTCGTGACCAGGCAGGTGTTCAGCGGAGCCGGTAAAGTTCTGAAAGTGTCGGGGAAGCCGCAATATTTCATCTCCCAGCGCGCGCAACATATTCACGAGAAGACGTCATCGTCGACGACGTCTTCCCGAAGCATCATCAATACCCGCGATGAGCCCCATTCGGACGCCGAACGGTACCGGCGTCTCCATATCATCGTCGGGGATTCCAACATGTCGGAGTATGCCACCTACCTCAAAGTGGGGACGGCCGCGCTCGTCTTGTCGATGATTGAAGAGGGCTACACGGTGCATGGGTTGGAACTCGAGGATCCTGTCAAGGCGATCCGAGAGGTCTCGCGGGATCCGACACTGAAGAAGAAAGTGAAACTCGATGACGGCCGGCAGATGACCGCCATTGAAATTCAACTGGCCTATCTCAAGCGAGCCGGAGAATATCTGAATCAACAGGCGCACGAACCCATCCTCGACGATGTGTGGGAGAAGTGGGAACGGATGCTTCAGCAGTTGGAAGAAGATCCGATGCAACTCATCCATCAGGTTGATTGGGTCACAAAGAAACATTTGATCCAATCCTACGTGGACAAGAGGAATTGCGGGTGGGACGACCCAAGGGTGTTCCTCCTGGATTTGCAGTTCCATGACGTGAAGCGGACGAGAGGGTTGTATTACCTGATGGAGTCTCGGGGGCTCATCGAACGGGTCGTCGAAGAGGAGGCGGTCCAGCGGGCGATGTCTACCCCACCTCAGACGACCAGAGCCAAGGTCCGTGGGGATTTCATTCGATTCGCTCGCGCCAAGAATCGATCCTACACGGTGGATTGGACGTATCTGAAGTTGAACGGGTATTGGGAGGAAACCATCCTCTGCATGGACCCCTTCAGCGCGGTCAATCGGCGGGTCGAGGAACTGATTTCTCAAGTGTCGGGAGGTCGGTTTTATCGATGAAGCCGACGCGCGATCTGAGTGCTCGATGCCGTACGGTGCTAAGGCGTTTCGCGCTCGGCGCCGCCATTCTCCTCACCGGTTATCTGCTCACTGACTTCGTTCCTGGTTCCGTACCGACTGCTCGAGGTGCCGATGGTCGGTATACCGGGAAACAGGGAGAAATTATCGTCGTCAAAGTCCCGGTCGATGATTCGGCCGCCCTCGTGCAGGGGAAATTCTTGGGCCGCTCCATTAGTTTCTTCCCCGACACGCGACTCGAAGAGCCAAAAGGATTTGTCGGATTGCTCGGGATAGACTTACAAGACGGCCCGGGAACTCATGAATTGACCGTGGAGCTGAGGACGGATGGGCAGAGTCGCACGCTCCGCTACGATGTAGCAGTTGTCAAAGGAAAATTTCACGTCGAGCATCTCACATTGCCCAAAGACAAAGTCGATCTCGATGAAAAAAGCTTGGCGCGCTGGAAGGCCGAACAGGAGCAGGTGAAAGAAGCACTCGCGACGGATTCCCAGAGCAAACTCTGGCAGCCGGGCTTCATGGAGCCGGTGAGCGGCAAACGAACCGGGATCTTCGGCAGCGTGAGAATTATGAATGGCCAGGCGCGAAACCCGCACAACGGTGAAGACATCGGGGCTCCGCTCGGTACCGCCGTCGCCGCGACGAACGATGGGGTGGTGCGGCTCACCGTCGATCATATTTTCTCCGGGAAGGGCGTGTTCCTGGACCACGGGTTGGGTTTCTATTCGATGTATTTCCATCTGTCCGAAGTCCTGGTCAAGGACGGCGATCAGGTGAAAGCCGGACAGATCGTTGGGAAGGTTGGTGCGACGGGTCGCGCCACCGGTCCGCACCTCCATTGGGGGGTGAAACTCAACGGCGCGCGCGTCAATCCCTATGCCTTACTGGAACTGCCGTTTAAAGGCGCAGGACAAGCAACAGCTCTTGTACCTGTCACCCCTCCTGCTTCCGACGTGGGTTCGCCGACTCCGTAGTTTCGACCGGTCTCATTTCCTTCTTACGCATGATTGCTGGTTGACCTCGTCAACGCCGCAGGCATACCCTTTCTCTTACCTCTTGGACAGGAGGCATCCGGTATGAGAATCTTTTTATTCCTCTGCTCAGCGCTCTCCCTCCTGCTCGCCGCACATCGATTCTCGCTTGCCGAGCATACCGGGCAGCACAAGGGAGGGATCTTCTTCCTCCTCATCGGCATCCAGCTCCTGATTGCCGCTGCACTCATCCATAGCCATCGAGAAGAACACATCACCAAGTCACCCACGTCGAAGGATGAAGGAGACAGCGACGGAGCTAGGCCGAGTGCCGGGAATGCCTTGGGAGAACAAGAGAAGAAGCCTTGAAGGGCTAGCGAGCCAGCCAGTCAGCTTGGAGCTGCTGGATGGGTTTTTGATTCGAGTAGTTTCCTCCAGCAAAGCATTTGAGTCATCTCGTTTTGACCCAACACCCTCGATATAAGTCTTTCTTATTCAATGTCTTAGCAGATCATGTTTTCAAGGGATTTTGATCCTATACACTTGTGTAGGCAGTCAACTCGGGCTCGTGCCAGAGGGTACAGACCTAGATGCAAGTCACTGCGGTCATACTTCTTTTGCTCTACTTCGGAGTTTTTCTGATCCCCAAGGCCGTCCCGTGGTTCGGCGAATCGCTCGCGTTTTTTGTGTATTGCATGTCGCTACTATTGGCATTTGCCGTTCTTGCAATACTGGGAGTCTGGGGTGCGATTGGCATGGGCTGCTCGCAGCTACGCCGAGAGCAGGCGCGCTCTCACCACCGATTCTTAGCTATCTATGCAGCGCTTGGCTTCATGCTTTTCGGCGTAGTCATCACTCTTAGCCAATTAATACCGCATCCTTTTCCCAGCGGGTCAGACCAGCTGAAATTTGATTCGTCACTCTGGACTAGCGGGGAGTCTTTCGCTTTTGTTAAAGGCGACATAACTCCCCGTCAGAAAATGCTTAGCGATGTGGTCGCTGTCTTGCCGGGGAAAACTCGATCCGAGATCGAAGCGGCACTCGGTCCGTCTCTTGATACTCTTTACTTTGCAAGTACAGGACGAGACTTAATCTATTTCCTTGGGCCTGAGCGTACCTACCTCTCACTCGATTCGGAATGGCTCTTGATCTGGCTTGATGAGAACGGTCGCTTTCTTCGTTACAGCATTGCAAACGACTAAGGGCGTAATGTGATCACGAATATTTAAGGGAATGTCTTTATCTGACAACCAAGCGTCAAGTTAGGGGGCGCCAATCGATGGGTTTGGTCTGTCGGTGATTCGAGTACCGCCTGGCTCTCTCAATACACAATTGGCGGGCGTTTGCCGTTGACGATCAGCAGCAGCCGTTTGAATTGTAACGGCTTATCGGGATCGCGTGTATAGTGGCTGGGATCTTCTGAGACCTCGACCTCGCTCAGTGGGATCGACAGTTTCTGCCGGAGATAGGGGACGTCGGTTTCCAATTCCAGATCAACGAGGCGCTCGGTGCAGCCGGTCACGATTGTGTTGATATCACGTTGATCGTCAAACTGCACGGTGATCCGTTCCTCCGGGGTTGATCCATGGCGTGATGAGGACCACCTTGTCTGCATGACTCATAGCAGAGGTGTCATCCATGCTTCTATCATACTCCCATTGGTTCCTGCGACGTCACTCGGGTATTCCCGAGCAGTTAATTCGGCGAAATGCCCAATCCACCCATCAACGGCATCAAGCTTTCTTCCCCCGGCCCTTTTCCCTGCCTTGATGCCTCACTGATCTCTTCAAAGAGCTGAGCGGCCTCGGGGCTCAGCTGTTTCAACTTTTCTCCAAGTTGTCCGGACGTCAAGCCTTGTTGGATCTCGGCATCCGAGATTTTTCCGTCTTTGATACCCTGTTGGAGAACCTGTGCTAAGGACCGCACCTTTGCCAGGACGTCTGGGGGCATGCCGTTCAGGATATTAACCGCATCCTGCCGACCACCGCCGAGTTGAGCATGGGCTGGAATGGCCCACAAAAGCAAAAACCCGCACAGAGCGATCATCAGTTTTCCTGTCAAGCCCATCGTAGTCTCCTCTCTTTTGCATCATGAGTCGATCCTTCCGATCAACCAGAACCTTGCAGGATGTTTGCCAGTTCTCCATCAGAAAGGAAAATGATGTCGTAGAGAGAAGAAATAGGGTCAAGTGCGCAAAGGCATCAACCGATACAGTTCCATACCCATTTGAGAAAATAGAGAATTTTTAGAGGCCTGTCTGGGAGTTGGTATCGTTTATCTTCATGAAACCAAGGGTGGAGGGGAGTGCTGATGTTTGAAGGGTGGGAATCTCCTAACGTGACGGTCTATTTGGCGGCCATTCTTGGCCTTCTCGTCGTGTGGCAGTACTACCAGATGCAAATCATGGCCGGGCGCATCCTGGCCATCGATATCTTCGATCGTTCCGGCATTCGCATGTATATCTATGTGACTCCCAGTGACGACCAGATCTGTGAGGTCTGTGGCGCATCGAATGGCCGCTTCTTCTTACCTTCTCAGGTGGCGAAGAGGAAGTTTTCACCGCTTACTGGAAAGTGTCAACGACCGACACCCTGTATCGGTGTATTGGTTGGGCTGTACGGAGCCTGGTTGGAAGCAAGAGGCGTGTTGGAACATCTCCGCAAAAATGCCCAAAATGGAGGCATCCAGTTGTCTACGGAAGAAGTGCGGGCCTTGGTGAACGGGCAGTGGGAACGGTGCATCAGCGCCGACACAGATCGCCTGGGGATCCATATGATCGAGGCCCTCAGCTATGAAAAGATCAATCCGGAGGCCTCGATCGAAGGCTATCGGTATGTGGTCAATGAGGTGAAAGAAGTGCGGCATCTGATGTTTCTTGTTCCCACCTACCTCCGACTCATGCAGTTGTTGCTTCAGGCCGGAGAAGAGGCTGAAGCGCTTGAGACTATCGAGCGGTTTGAGAAGCGCTTCCCAACGACAAGACGCGGTTCTCATTTCCCATCAGATGAGCAGCGGGAGATGATGAAGACGAAAAAAGCCCAACTGCTGAAAACCCTGCCTCTCCAAATGTCTGCCTAAGAACCACCAAGGAACCACGACTGTCTGTCCTCCGCAGTAGTCTGCTACGGAGGATGGATCAGCGGGGGGTTCCACGCCACGACGATTGACTCACTGATCGTTCAGTAATTGGATTCGAGGCTGGTTGGGGTCTTATTGAGGACGGTTGCGGCAGCTTGCGACAGGGCTGCGTCGTGGTGGTGGTCTGGAGAATAGATTCGAAACTGGATGAGTCTCGTGGGCAGCAGGTCTAAGAATTCTTCCAGCGGTTCCGTCGAGACCTGACCCGTTCCTGGGTCGTACACGTAGAGAGGATTTCCACGGCGGTCTTTGGGGTCAGGCCGTGGATCGAGAAGGGCCATGTCCACGCGAAACGGCAGCCGCCTCAAGCCGGGCGGCAGTTCTTTGGCAATCTGCTGCTCAAAATGCCGCTGGCTGGGAAACGCCATGCCGCGTTCCTGTCCTTTTTCTTTCAGCGTCGTGCTGTAGGCCATCTTCCATTTGACGTCTCGGCCTAAAATCCGTGCCCACTCCTGACCTAACTGGCGGCGGGCTTTGTGGCGAGACTGTGTCCATCCTCGGACTTCTTCCAAGAGCGACCAATCGGTCAGAGTGCGATACCGCTCCATATTCTTGCGTGGATCGTTGGGACAGAGCAGCGTCATCGTCCGACCGAAGATGTCCCGCAGATGGATGTCGATCGCTCTGGTGGTACGATGGAAATAGACGTTGGAGTAGAGGTACATCCTGGTGTTCAGGAACATTTGGAGGGACGGGAGCCCGGTTTTGTGAATGGTGAAACCTTTCTCCGTCACGATCGTGTAATGAATCAACCTCGTCAGATCGACCGGGCCGACCGCCACACCGCACATATACGAATCCCTCAAAACGTAGTCCAGATTATCTCCGGTGTAACTTCCAGAGATCACAGGCTGAAGCATGTTCAACCATCGAGGGAGGCGGGAATTGTCCTTGCCTTTCTCCTTGAGGATCAGATGGGCAATCTGATCGGGATTCAGTTCTTCTCCTTTTGCAAAATGGCCTGACGGACTTCGGCGGATTTTCCTGATGAGAGGAGCCAAATGTTCCCGGATGATAATCTGGCCCAACCGTTCATGGGTGAGGCCATGGACATGGAGAAAATTGTCGTCGAAGAAATGGCAAAACGGACCGTGCCCGATGTCATGAACCAAGGCCGTTACCCGTAAGAGTTCTTCGACAAAATTGGCCGATGGCACGTCTTTGACGGCTTTCTTAAGAAATGGATACAGATGTCGGGCGAATCGTCCCGCCACGTGCATCGTCCCGAGAGAATGCACGAATCGGGTATGTTCCGCCGAGGGATAAACCCACCGGGCACTTTGCAGCTGGTAGATGTATCGCAGCCGCTGAACCCAGGGGGAGTCGATCAGGTCTTTCTCGGTGTGTTCATGTGGATCAGGCTGAGCATAGGGTACGGTGAACGTGACGTACTTGTGGATAGGATCGGCGATGAGCGCCGATCCATCATACGGAGCATTCGGTCGGTCTGCTGATTCCATGGCGAGTGGGCATCTTAGCCCACCTGGTCGGAGGGCGGCAACGGTTCGGTCGTGGGTTTGGCGGGCGAGGAGCGATGTTTGTGAAAAAATAGGTAGGCAGCCGGATAGGACAACAAGGCCCCGAGCACACTGAGAACGAGTCCTCCGAGCAGGAAGGGGGCTGCGTAAGGAAGGACTTGTTCGTAGATGCCGCTGAAGCTCAGATCCTGCCAATCAAAATTCGGCATATCGGTCCGTCCCAAGAGCAATGCACCGGTCCAGTAGGTTGCGCCTAAGATCGGAATGATGGTCCAGGGATTGTTGACCAAGGCACCGGTGAACAAGGCCAAGAAATTGAGTCCGAACAGCCAGGTGCACAGCACGACCATCGCCGTGTGCAGGCCATAGGCGGGTGAGAACGCGATGAAGACACCCAGCGCAAATGCCAGCGCGGTGCGTTGCGGTGACTCCTGTAAGTGGAGCATTTGGCGTAAGAGTGCCCGGAATGATCGGGCCCCTCGCCCTGAGGGCTGGTGATTCATGTCGGACATCAGCGGAAATGCTCGTAACTGGTGGCGGGCATCGGCTGCGTCCGACCGTCGGACGTCATCTGAATTCCGAACCGCTGTGGGCGAATTGTCCCGATACGGGTCATGCGATAGCCTCGCGTTCCTGCTTGCCGATCAATCGTATCGCAGTCGTGTGGAGAAGCGGTGAACAGAAGCTCATAGTCTTCGCCGCCGGTGAGCGCGAGTCGAATCGGCGAGACGCCGATGGTCCGGGCATAGGCTCGACAGGCCCGCGAGATCGGTATCCTATCAAGTTCCACCTCTGCGCCGACTCGACTTTCTTCGCACAGATGCCGAAGATCTCCGGAGAGGCCGTCGGACAGATCGATGGCGGCGGAGGCGAGTCGCCTCTCGTTGAGCCACCGTCCTTCGGCGACCCTCGCGGTAGGGTGGGAATGGCGGCGGACAAGAAATCGCTGATGGGAGCGCGAGAATTCAATCTTCCGCTTTCCCGAGGGTTGCGAGGTAGTGCTGGTCGTCAAGAGTTTGAGACCTGCCAGGGAGTCTCCGAGAGTACCCGAGACATAGATGTGATCTCCCGCTTTGGCACCGTGCCGAAAAAGCGCCCGACGTCCGCTCGTCGTACCGACCAGGGTAATGCTGAGAAAGAGTCCGGTCTTGGACGCCGAGGTGTCTCCACCGATGAGCGCTACGTCATAAAAGCGGCAAGCCTTCATCAAACCGGCGTACAGCTCATCGATGTGTGGCCGCTTCACTGTCCTCGGGATCGCGAGCGAAATGAGCAGATAGCGAGGAACGGCGCCCATCGCGGCAATGTCGCTGAGGTTGGCCATGGCGGCTCGGTAGCCGACCGACTCAGGCGTTACCGATTTCAGATCAAAGTGGATACCTTCGGCAAGCAGGTCCGTGGTGAGATGCCACCAGGTTTTGGCGGAGGTCTCGATCACGGCTGCATCGTCGCCGATGCCTTGAACGAGCCCTGGCGCGTGACGGGCATACCGATCTTCGAGGGATCGGATCAGGGCAAATTCCTGAATGGGAGGATTGGCCTGACGACGGGCCACGGCACTATCCTATGACCGTGTGGGTACTCGGTTTGCCATCACCGTGGCAGGAAGCTCATGCGACCGTCGGCCTTTGCCTGATCGTAGGGGGCGGATGCGCGTCGGCGCCGGAGGGGGCGATGGGTTTCTAGAGGCAGGCGAAGTCTTAGCGCTGCGGCGGAGGGCGATCTTCATGACATCGTCCATGGTATCGGCGAAGGCCAATTGAATGCCCTTGAGGAGATGTTTGGGGATTTCCTCCAGGTCCTTCTTATTCCGACGTGGGAGGATCACCGTGGTGAGCTTCGCCCGTTTCGCCGCCAAAATCTTTTCCTTGAGTCCCCCGATCGGAAGCACGCGGCCGCGCAAGGTAATTTCGCCGGTCATCGCCAAATCTCGCCTTGCGGGAGTGCCGGAAAATGCCGAGGCGATGGCGGTGGCCATCGTGATGCCGGCCGAGGGACCGTCTTTAGGAATAGCCCCGGCTGGCACATGGATATGCAGGTCCTGTTTGCTGAACATCCCGGGATTGAGATGCAAAGTTTTTTCTCGTGAGCGGACATAGCTGAGCGCCGCCTGCGCAGATTCTTTCATCACATCGCCAAGGTGGCCGGTGAGGGTCAATTGGCCTTTCCCCTTCATCACCGTTGCCTCGATGTAGAGCACATCGCCGCCCGCTTCCGTCCAGGCGAGGCCGGTCGCCACACCGACTTCGTCCTTCTCGAGCTCCGCCTCCGGCACGTATTTCGACACTCCCAGATATTTATGGAGATTGGACGGATCGATCGGATCTCCCAGACCTTTGCCCTCAGCGACTTTCTTGGCGACCTTTCGCATCACATTGGCGATCTCGCGCTCAAGGTTCCGCACCCCGGCTTCCCGCGTGTAGTGCGAAATGATTTGGCGGATTGCCGGCTCCGTAAGACGGACATGTTTGCTCGTAATCCCGTGCTCTTCGAGCTGGCGGGGGATCAGGTATTTCTGGGCGATGCCGAGTTTCTCTTCTTCGGTATATCCCGGGATCTCGATGACCTCCATGCGATCGCGCAGTGCGGGAAGGATCGGATCGATCAAATTCGCCGTGGTGATGAACATCACTTCGGTCAGGTCGAATGGGACCCCGAGATAGTGGTCGGTGAACGCGTTGTTTTGTTCAGGGTCGAGGACCTCCAGCAAGGCTGCTGAGGGGTCGCCCCGAAAATCCATCCCGACCTTGTCCACTTCATCGAGCATGAACACGGGGTTGCCGGTGCCCGCTTGCTTCATGCCCTGGATGATGCGTCCCGGTAACGCGCCGACATAGGTGCGGCGGTGGCCGCGGATTTCGGCCTCATCCCGCACGCCGCCCAAGCTGATACGCACAAACTCACGCCCTAATGCGCGGGCGATCGACTTCCCCAGCGATGTTTTTCCGACTCCCGGCGGGCCGACGAAGCAGAGGATCGGCCCCTTCATTTTCTCTTTCAGCTTGCGGACAGCCAGATATTCGAGAATCCGTTCCTTGACCTTTTCGAGGTCATAGTGATCGTCGTTCAGGACCTTGGCGGCGACCTTCAGCTCGAGATTGTCTTTCGATCGCTTGGACCATGGCAATTCGACCATCCATTCCAGATAGGTCCGCACCGTTGCGGATTCGGCGGTATCCGGATGCATTTTTTCCAGACGCTTGAGCTGTTTTTCGGCCTCCTTCAAGACTTTGTCGGGCATTTTCGCGTCTTTGATCCGTTTGCGGAATTCCGTGATCTCCTCCGCCCGCTCATCGAGTTCACCCAGCTCCTTTTGAATGGCCTTCAGTTGTTCCCGCAGAAAATACTCCCGTTGGGTCTTGTCCATCTCGCCCTTGGCTTGCGCCTGGATTTTTTGCTGCATGGAGAGGACTTCGATTTCTTTCCCGAGAATGTCGCTCACCTGGCGAAGGCGATGAATCGGATCGGAGATTTCCAACACGGCTTGGGTGGCGTCGACCTTGAGACCGAGATTGGACACCACCATGTCGGCCAATCGGCCAGGCTCTTCGAGGTTTTCAATGACGACCATGACATCGGGGATCAAGACTTTCCCCAAGCTCACGATTCGTTCGATCTGCTCTTTCACGGTCCGCATGGCGGCCTCTGCTTCAAGAGGCGTGGCCGTTGATTTCGTATCAATCAACTTGTCGATCCGAACGGAGTAGTATGGGTCGGTCTGAATGTATTTGGTGATCTTCGCTTTGGCGATGCCCTGCACCAGGATTTTGATGCGTTCATCCGGCAGCTTCAGCATCCGCATGATGATGCCGACGGTGCCGATCGTGTGGATCTCTTTGGGAGCGGGATTTTCGACGTCGAGCGCTTTCTGAGTCGCGAGGAAGATCATCCGATTGCCGGCAAGGGCCGCTTCGATGGCCTTGATCGACATATCCCGCCCGACGAAAAGGGGAAGCACCATATATGGAAAGACGACAATATCCCGCACCGGCAACAGCGGGAGCTGACCCGGGACCTCAATGTTTTGCGGAGGCTGAACTTCTTGTTCGTTGGGGTCGGTCATATGCCTGCCTGTTCTTTATCTCTATGAGGTGAGGGTGGCGAACCAGGTTGTGCAACGACTCATCATCTCTCGTCTTATGAGCTTCAGCGGTCCATTCCTCTTGGAACCGATTGGCCGACTGGGATTACGCGGTGCATGAGGTCGGACAATCCGTCCATTATCAAGCGGGCGCAGAATGGTTGTTGTCGGGAATCTCGCGACTGAATGCCCATCATGACCGATGGGATCATCCTCGACGATTATTCGATGTGGTGTGCATTCTTGTCGAAAGGTAGTCGCGGAATTCTGCTCCCAATGCCGGATTTTTCAATGCGAACTCAACGGTGGCGATCAAAAATCCCAATTTATCGCCGGCGTCATGGCGCTGTCCCTCTACTTCCAGCGCATACATCGGAGTTTTTTTTGCCAGTGTTCTGAGTGCATCGGTCAACTGAATTTCCCCGTTCTTTCCAGGGGCGGTTTTCCTCAGGATCGGAAAGATTTCCGGAGGAAGGACATACCGGCCGATCACGGCGAGCGTAGACGGGGCATCGGTCGGCGATGGTTTCTCGACCAAATCCTCAACCCGATGCAGACCGTGAGCGAGGCGTTTGGGGGTCACAATTCCGTACCGGCTGACATCTGCCTTGGGAACCTCTTGCACTCCCAGCACCGCCCCATGACGTTTTTTATAGATGTGGATCAATTGAGCCAGCCCCGGAACATCGGCGTCGATGATCTCATCTCCGAGAATGACGGCGAAGGGTTCATCGCCGATCAGGTGTTGCGCGCACAACACGGCATGCCCCAAGCCTAGGGCTTCGGATTGCCGCACGTAACAGAAGTTCGCGAGGTTTGAGATCTGCCGGATTTGATGGAGCACCTGACTCTTGCCGGTGCCTTTCAAATTTTCTTCCAACTCGACGGAACGATCAAAGTGATCTTCGATGGCGCGTTTCCCGCGGCCGGTAATCACGATAATGTCTTCGATGCCCGAGGCCACCGCTTCTTCGACTGTGTATTGAATGAGCGGTTTGTCGACCAACGGCAACATCTCTTTGGGGGATGCCTTTGTGGCGGGAAGGAATCGTGTCCCAAGGCCGGCAGCGGGAATGACCGCTTTTCTGACAGTCAGACGTGACATGGAAGGATACTATGTGATGGGGTGTGTGAAGTCAAGAAACGGACGAACTCATCGCATCGAAGACGATGGTGCCGTTTCCGTGTCAGGAAGGCGCGAGCGATTCTCACGAACGAAGCGTGTGCCGCACCATATCTGCGGAATGGCGGATGGCTGTCGCGATCGATACGATCTGGGGGCCTGGATCAGAACCAAGCAAGATGCGTGCACGTCGAACCAACGGGCGGGACACTTCTTTACAATTCTTTACAATACAGGATGACCTCAATATAATCCGGAAGTTTTGCGCGGTCGGTGGGACGAAGGACGTTCGCGTGGTAGAGCTGCCGAGCTGCAAATTCCCGATGAGAGTGCTCTTACGGTTCAGTGCGTGCTCCGGAGCGGGACAGGCTGACTCGTCGGGAGTCGGCGTGCGGTCGATTACGGAGAGGACTAGCGTGATGGTTCCAACCGCATCATCCATCTCCATACTTCGCCACAGGAATCCTTGTCGGTGACCGAGCATGCTGTCTACAGGCTTCGATCGTTCATGGTCGTGGTCATGGTTACTTCTGTGTTGTGGAGCGTGCTCGAAGCACTCGCTCAGACGCCGGACATCAAGATCGCGTCGATTGAAATCCGAGGAGCCAAACGAATCGAAATTCCGGCGATTGTCGGTCGGCTCACGCTGAAAGTCGGCGATCGCTATACGCCGGAGACCGTGCGCGGACAGGTGAAGATCTTATACGACGCGGGGTTTTTCGAGGATGTGCAGGTCGAAACCGAGTCGATCGCCGAGGGGATGGCGGTGACCTTCGTCGTGCAAGAGAAGCCGTTCATCACCGAGATTGTCTTCGACGGGAACGAGCAGTTGACCGAGGAGAAGCTGAAGGAAAAAACGACGATCAAGAGTCAGACATTTCTTGATCAACAACAGGTAAAGGAAAGCGCCGAGACCATTCGTCTGGCCTATCAGCATGACGGATATTACAATGCGCAAGTTGTTCCCGTGATCGAGGCGTTGGATGAGGGACGAAAGCGCCTGACCTTCCATATTACGGAGGGAGAGAAGGCCAAGGTCAAGACGGTGATATTCGAGGGGCTGCGTGCGGCCACGAAGACCGAGATGTTGAATGTCATGTCGACGCGAGAATGGATTCCTTGGTACGGCCTCGTGACGAGGTTCAAATTGCCTTCGATCGCATCCGACGCGGGCGTCTTGAAGCGTGAAGAGCTGACCAACGATGTGGAGCGGATCAAGGAAGTGTTGCTGAACAAAGGCTACTTCAATGTTCGGGTCGGCCAGCCGTCGGTGGATCTCACCGAAGATCAAAAATGGTTCATCGTGAGTTATCACATCACCGAGGGAGAGCCGTTCACCATAGGAGAGGTAGGGTTTCGAGGGAATACGGTATATGAAGACCCGGAGCTTCGAGAGGGACTGAGGATCAAAGAGGGGGAAATCTTTCAGCGTGCCAAAATCCGAGATGAGATCACCCGAATCACGGATTTGTACGGAAGCAAAGGGTATTCATTCGCCGAAGTCATGCCTAATGTGAATCCAAACAATGAGGAACGGACGGTCAACCTCTTCTTCAACATCAAAGAAGGGGAGATGATGCGGATCCGGCAGATCAATATCTATGGGAACGACAAGACCCGAGACAACGTCATCCGGCGAGAAATCCGAGTGGACGAACAGGATGTGATCGACACCGCCTCCCTGAAGCGAAGTTTCCAACGATTGAACAACTTGAATTTCTTCGAAACGGTCGAAATCCTGCCCGCGCAAGTCGCCCCCGACAAGGTCGATCTGAACGTGCGTGTGAAAGAAAAACCGACGGGGATGTTCAGTCTCGGCGGTGGGTTCAGTACGCTGGATCGACTGGTGGCGATCGCCGATATCACCCAAGGCAACTTGGGTGGGTACGGCTATATGGGGCGCATCCGCGGGCAACTCGGCCAGCGAAGAAGCCTCGGGTCCATCACCTTCCGCAATCCCTATTTGTACGACTCATTGACGTCGCTGCAGATAGACGGGTACAGCAGCCTCACGAATTACCTCTCGTATTTGGAGCAGCGAACCGGCGGAAACGTCACGCTCGGCCGTTGGTTATCGGAATATGTGACGGGGAGCATCAGTCTCTTTGGAGAACAGATCACGTTTTCATCCCCTCAAGCGGGTCTCTGCCCTGATTTGGTGCCGATCGTGTGTCGGCAGATAGGAACACGATCGTCGACAGGATTTCGGACGTCCATGTTCCGCGATACGAGAGACTACTACCTCGATCCTCGATCCGGCTGGCGTCTCGGCGGAGGATTTGATGTCGGAACGCCCTATCTGGGCGGGACCAACAACTTCATCAAGTATTATGTCGACGTCATCAAGGTCACACCGCTTCCCCTCGATATGAGGCTGTCGCTGCGCACGCGTTTCGGCGAGGTCAAGGCGCTCGGCGGGACGCAGATACCGCTGAATGAACGGTTCTTCGTGGGCGGCATCAATACCATGCGTGGATTTTCCTTCGGTCGGGCTGGTCCCACAGTTCCCACGACATATGCTCCATTCGGCGCGGCCAAGCAATTGATCTTCAATGCCGAACTGATTTTTACGGTCTCTGCCGAGGCAAAATTGAACGGCGTGCTCTTCTTCGACTACGGAAAGGGGTTTGACGACAATGAACCGTTGTCGCTCAATTTGAGGCCCGCTGCAGGGATAGAGGGACGCTGGATATCCCCATTTGGTCCGTTGCGTGTCGCCTATGGGATCAATCTTGATCGGCGGACCGGCGAGCGAATGGGCGTGTTCGAGTTTACGATCGGGACCTTGTTTTAGTCGGAGCTTTGGCATGGTACGTTGGAACGGGAATCGGCGGAAGCACTTGACGGGAGTGGCGGAATGGGCGGTGATGTCGGCTGCGGTCACCATCATGCTGGTTCTCAGCGGATGTGCCGGAGGCGCGGGCAAAATCGATGCAAAGATCGGGGTGATCAATTCACAGCGCTTGCTCAACGAGACAAGCGCGGGCAAGAAGGCCAAAGAGAGCCTGGCCACCTTTTCGAAAAATCGACATGCGTTGATGGAATTGGAGGAAAAAGAGTTGCGGCGGATGGAAGAGGACTTTGTGAAACAGGCTTCCGTCCTGAGCCCCGCCGCGAAACGAGATCGGGAAGAACAGTTTCGCCGACGCATGCAAGAGTACCAGCAAAAGGCCTCGGAATTGAATCGCGAAGTCCAAGAAAAACAAAAAGACGTTCTGGAAGGATTTCGCGACAAGATCGAAATGATCGCCGCAAAGGTCGCCAAGCGGCTCGGGTTGCAGGTTGTCGTCGATAAGAGCAAGGGTGGTCCGACCATCTATCATGAAGAAGGTCTGGACATTTCAGGGCCGGTCATAGAGGAGTTCAACCGTGAATATCCCTAGTGCTGTGGGAGGTAGATCATGACGGGAGCAGTGAGAGTGATAGTGGTGGCCACGGTGTTGTCACTGGTGCAGTGGGTTGAGCCGCTCCAGGCCGGTGAAGCGATCCGGGTCGGGGTCATGGATCAGCAGATGGTGATGGAACGAACGAAGAGCGGAAAACTGGCCATGGAAGAGGTGAAGGGATATTCCATGACCAGACAGAAGATCATCAATGCCGATGAGCAAGAACTCAAAGATTTGGAGCAGTCCATACAAGATCCGAGCGCCAAACTCACCGACCAGGCGAGACAGGAGAAAGAGGAACAGTGGCGGAGTAAGATGGAAGCGTATCAGCGCCGACTTCAAGAATTTAATCGTGAAGTTCAACAAAAACAGCGCGAGATGGTCGTGGAATATGCGCAAAAGATCGCGGCCGCAGCGAAAGCCGTGGCTCAGAAAGAGGGTTATACGGCCATCCTCGATAAAGGCAATGAGGCCCTCATCCGCATCGTTCTCTATTATCAGCCGACGCTGGACGCGACGGACTCGGTCATCAAGGAATTTGACCGGCAGAATCCGTAAACCGTAGAACTATCGGGACAGAGAGGAGGCAGAGCCAATGGCATCGGTCGAGCAGGCTGAGATTCAGGCGTTACTTCCCCACCGGTATCCCTTCTTGCTGGTGGATCGAATCAAGGAGTTTGAACCGCATCAGAGAATCGTCGGGATCAAAAATGTGACGGTGAACGAACCGTTCTTTCAAGGACATTTCCCCGGACGTCCCGTGATGCCGGGGGTGCTGATTATCGAAGCCATGGCTCAGGTGGGTGGCGTGCTGGTGTTCAAGTCGGGCGGGACGGTCGGAAAAACCGTCATGTATCTGACGGGTATCGACGAGGCAAAATTCCGGCGACCAGTCGTGCCGGGTGATCAGCTCCGGTTTGAAATCGAAGTACTCAAGAAACGTCCGCCGTTCTGGAAAATGCAAGGGAAGGCATACGTAGACAATGAGGTGGTCTGTGAAGCCGTCGTGACGGCGATGGTGATGGAAGAGAAGGCGGAAACACGGTAAGCGGTCCTGATCGTTCCTCGACCTTGAAGTGTACGATAGAGTGGTGAGCAAGGCAATGATCCAGTCGTTGAGCAATGACCGGTGATGTTGGACGCGAGTAAAGGGGGGCATGCGTGAAGATACATCCTACAGCGATCGTTCATCCCAAAGCGAACCTCGATGGTGACGTGGAGATCGGGCCATTCTGTGTAATCGGGGAGCATGTCGCAATCGGAAAGGGAAGCCGATTGCTCTCCCATGTGACGATCGATGGGTGGACCGAGATTGGGGAACGGAACGAAGTGCACCCGTTTGCTTCGATCGGAGGGCCTCCGCAACACCTTGGATATAAAGGTGAACCGACCAAGGTCATCATCGGCGATGACAACACGATCCGGGAGTATGTCACGATCAACCGTGGAACCGTCCAAGGAGGGGGAGTGACCTCTCTTGGGTCGAAGGGCATTTTGATGGCCTACGTGCATGTGGCCCATGATTGCCGGCTCGGCAACCATATCATCATGGCCAATGCGGCCAGCCTCGCTGGACACATCACCATCGGCGATCATTCTGTCATCGGAGGATTGACCGGTATTCTCCAGTTCGTACGTGTCGGAGATTTCGTGATGGTCGGCGGTTGTTGCGCCATTGGTCAGGATATTCCTCCTTTTACGTTCGCCGCCGGCGGCTATCGTGCACATCTGTATGGTCTGAACACGGTCGGCTTACAACGGCACGGGTTCTCGGCGGATCGCATTGCCCTGCTCAGGAAGGCCTTTGATCTCCTCTTTCGGGAGGGACATCGAACAGCGGAAGCAATTCGACTGGCCAAGAAGGAGTTTAAGGGACAGGCTGATGTGGCCAAGATTCTCGCGTTTATGGAGGGCACCAAACGGGGAATCTCGCGGGCGGTGAACCGCGAGATGGAGCGCGAGTTCGATCAACAAGTGTGATGTCGGCACTATGCACCTGACCATGCCTATACCAGACGGCCGAATCGGAGTGATCGCCGGGAATGGACGGTTTCCGATCATCTTTGCCGATAACGCCCGCAAGATGGGGCTCCAAGTATTCGCGGTGGCTCACGAGGGCGAAACCGAACCGGAGCTTGAACAGCATGTCGATCGGATCCATTGGGTCAAGATCGGCCAACTCAATAAACTGATCAACGCCTTCAAGTCCGACGGCGTCCGGAAAGTGGTCATGTTGGGAGGTATCAAGAAAACGCACGTCTATAGCCATGCCCGTCCTGATTTTCGCGTGTTGGCGCTGGCCACGAAATTGGTCCTCTGGAAGGACGACGATATCTTACGTGCGCTCGCTGCAGAACTCGAAAAGGATGGACTCACCATCTGTGAATCGACGTTCGGCCTGGAAGGGATCTTGGTTGAGGAAGGCACGCTCACGTCCCGCCAACCGACCAAGAAAGAGTGGGCCGACATCCGCTATGGCTGGGACGTGGCCAAGGAGACTGGGCGTCTCGACATCGGGCAATGTGTCGTGATTAAAGACCGTGTCGTCGTGGCGGTCGAAGCGGTCGAAGGAACCGATGAAGCGATCAAGCGCGGAGGCGAATTGGCCAAGAATGGTGCGGTGGTGGTGAAGCGGAGCAAGCCACAGCAGGATCTCCGGTTTGACCTGCCGGCTGTCGGCCCCAGAACGATCGAGGTCATGCGTTCCGTCAAGGCCTCGGTGCTTGCCGTCGAGGCCGGCCGGTCCGTGATGCTGGATCGAGAACTGCTGATCAGCGAGGCGGAAGACGCCGGAATCGCCGTCGTCGGCCTCGTTCGCGAAGAGGAGCCGAGCACGGCAACCTGAGCCAACGGAGAGGATTTCGGAATCTGAAGATCTGTTGATTTCCGGAATTCAACAAATCGTCAGATCAATAGATCCCCAAATTCAGAAAAAACGGTGTATGACGAAGCTTCGTGCCGGTGTCATCGGGGTCGGACATCTCGGGCAACATCACGCGCGACTGTATGCCTCGTTGCCGGACTCGGCGTTGATCGGCGTGGTCGATCACAACCATGGACGAGCTTCTCTCATCGGCCGTCAATACGGCGCACGGGAGTTTGACGACCTGCCGGACCTTTTGAAACACGTCGATGTCGTGAGTGTTGCCGTCCCTACATCCGCACACTATTCCGTTGCCAAAGCCTGTCTCGAAGCCGGGAAACATGTTCTGGTGGAGAAGCCGATCGCCGTGTTGCCGATCGAGGCGCAGGAGCTGGTGGAGTTGGCCAAGATGAATGGATGCACGCTGCAAGTAGGGCACAGCGAGCGGTTCAACCCGATCATGCAGATGATGCGGCCGCACATTCGACGGCCGATGTTGTTCGAGGGACGACGAATGGGCGTCTATAGCGAGCGCGGCACAGACGTCGATGTCGTCCTGGATTTGATGATTCACGACCTTGATTTGGTGTTGTCCTGTCATCCAGGCCCGGTGGAAGAGGTACGGGCGGCCGGCCTGTCGGTGCGTTCTTCTACGAGCGATGTCGCCAATGCCTACATCCAATTCGAGAGCGGGTGTGTCGCCAGCTTGATCGCAAGTCGAGTCTCTGTAAAGGCGATGCGGCAGATGTGTCTGTTTCAACCGGATGGGTCTATATCGATAGATTTCCAATCCCGTCAGGGAGTGGTCGGGCGCCGATCGGTTGAACCAGGCCAAACCCCGATGGTGGTGGTTGAAGAGTTTCAAGCCGGCGATGATGAGCCGCTGAGATTGCAGCTAGAGTCGTTTCTGCAGGCCATTCGCGCGCAATCGTGCCCGGTCGTGTCGGGCGAAGACGGGACGGCCGCCCTGGAAGTGGCGCATCGCGTGCTGTCCGCCCTCAAGGAGTTCGGACAGCGAAATGCCTGAGGACATCTTCCGTCGGCTGACCATATCGGGTTCTTCGCGGCCATGCACATCAGGCCGCCGTTACGCCTATGGTTTTGTAGATCGATCATGGCCCGTATCCTGATCATTTCGGGTGAAGCCTCCGGCGACCTTCACGGAGCCAATCTTGCCAAAGCGTTGAAAGCGCGCGATCCTCAGGTCTCGTTGGCAGGCATCGGTGGCCGCGCGATGGAGGCGGCCGGTGTGCGATTGGTGGAGGAAATGGGGCGCTTTGACGTCATTGGTATGGTCGGCCCCTTGGCGTTGGTGTCGATCATACGGCGCTTTATCACGATGCGGCGGTTATTCCGATCAAAACGATGGGACACGGTGGTGTTTATCGACCACCCGGGCCTCAATATGCGCTTGGCGTATTTTGCCAAAGCGGCCGGCCTACGGGTGATCTACTATATCGCGCCGCAGATTTGGGCGTGGGCGCCTTGGCGGATTCGTTGGATCAAACAGCGGGTCGATCACGTCCTGGTCATACTCCCTTTTGAGAAACCCCTCTACGACGAAGCGGGTGTACCCTGTACGTTTGTCGGCAATCCCATATTGGATGCGGTCGCGGGTCGCTACGATCGGAGGGAGCTTCGAAGCAGATTCGGTTTCTCCGATGATGAGCGAGTGATTGCCTTGTTGCCGGGAAGCCGGGCTCATGAAGTGCAGGTTCTGCTGCCGATCCTCATCGAGGCTGTAGAGAAATTGGCTCGCCGGGAACCCAAAACGAAGTTTATCCTGGCGCAAGCCTCCACCATACCGGATAATCTGCTGCAGTCTCTTCTGGAGCGCAGCCCGGTTCCTATCGTGCGGGTGAAGGAGCAGGCCACCGAAGCGATGGCGTTGTCGGACCTTGTGCTGGTGGCTTCGGGTACGGCCACGCTGCAAGCGGCTGTGGTCGGAACTCCAATGGTGTTGTTCTATCGAACCACACCGCTGACATTTTTATTTGCGAATATATTTATTCGATTCGTGCTTCGAGTCAGATGGATCGGGCTGGTCAATTTGGTGGCTGACCGGACGGTTGTGCCGGAGTTGATCCAATCCGCTGCGACGGGGCAGCGATTGTATGAAGAAGCACTTCGGATCTTGGACGATCGACCGGTCTATGAAGAGATAAAACGGGATTTGGCAAAGGTTCGGGGCGCCTTGGGTGAACCGGGTGCCTCAGCCAGAGCCGCGGAGGCGGTGTTGACGGCATGCCAGGCGTAGAGCGATTCAAACGGCTGATGAGTTATGTGAAGCCGTACCGTGTACGGTTCGTGGGAGCCTTTGTCTGTTCAGGTCTGGTGGCATTGCTCAGCGGGGCCTATGCCTGGCTCGCACGCCCGGTTTTAGACGATATCTTCATCCAAAAAGACGAACAGATGTTGTTGGTGCTGCCGCTGGCGCTCTTCGGAGTTGCGACGCTCAAGGCGGCGTTCAGCTATGGCGTAGGATATTTGATGGCCTATGTCGGGAATGGAGTCGTGGCGGACATCCGACAGCAATTGTTCCAACGGCTTATGCGGCTGTCCGTCGGATATCATGACGCCAATACATCGGGGCGGTTGGTTTCCCGGGTCGTGAATGATGTGGGAATGATGGCGAATGCCGCATCGAGCGTCGTTAAAGACATTTTCCAGAACGGGCTCACCTTTCTGGCGATGGTCGGAGTCATCCTCTACCAGAATTGGAGGTTGGCGGCGATCTCTCTGGTCGTGATCCCTCTCTCGGCGCTGACGATGGTGCGGGTGGGGAAACGATTGAAGCGATTGGCGACCAGTGGACAGGAGCAAATGGGAGACATGGCCTCAACGCTCCAAGAAACGTTGGCAGGCATCCGAGTCGTGAAAGCGTTCGGGCGGGAGGAGGCGGAGGCTGAACGATTCAAGGAACGCAACCAGATTTTTCTCTCGACCACGTTGAAGTCCAATCAGGTCTGGTCGCTCGGCCACTCACACATGGAAATCATCGGAGTGATCGGTATCGCGATCATTATTTGGTATGGAGGCTATCTGGTCATTCATGAGGCGATGACTCCGGGCGCCTTTTTCTCGTTCCTGGCGGCGATGTTTATGGCCTATACCCCGATCAAAAAACTATCGGGCGCCAACAATTTGATTCAACAGGCGCTGGCGGCGGCTGAGCGGGTCTTCGACGTGTTGGACTTGGAAACCGAACAGTCTCAGAATCGCGGTACGGTCCCGCTGGTGGGAATCAATCGGGTTATTGAATTCCAGGGGGTTTCCCTGCGGTATGCGAATCAGACGGTCTCGGCTCTGACCGATGTGGATCTCACGATCAAGCCCGGCGAAGTGGTGGCGCTCGTCGGGAGTAGCGGAAGCGGAAAGACCACATTGGTCAGTTTGTTGCCGCGTTTCTATGAACCGACGGTGGGTGGCATTTATATAGACGGCATCCCCTTGACTTCATACGAGTTACAATCGCTGCGGGCCCATATCGGAATCGTCTCGCAAGAAATCGTCTTGTTCGATGATACCGTCCGAAGCAACATCGCATTTGGAAGGACCGGCGCCGGCCAGGCCGACGTCGAGCAGGCGGCGAAATTGGCCTATGCCCATGACTTTATTCTCCGCCTGCCCGAAGGATACGATACGGTCATCGGGGAACGCGGCCTCAAGCTATCGGGTGGCGAGCGGCAACGTCTGGCGATCGCCCGAGCCATTCTTCGTGACCCGCCGCTTCTGATTCTCGATGAAGCGACATCGGCGCTCGACACCGAGTCTGAACGGATCGTACAGCTGGCCTTGGCCAATTTGATGAAGAATCGAACGACCTTGGTGATTGCCCATCGACTCTCGACCATTCAAAACGCGGATCGAATCATCGTCTTGGATCGAGGGACTATCGTTGAAATGGGCTCTCATGACGAACTACTTCGGCAGGGAGGCGTCTATCGACGTCTGCATGCCCTGCAGTTTCAGGATGTGACTAGCCCACATTATTCATGAACGCTTCTACTGCAACCGTCGATACGGCGCTGCAACAAGCTTGGCTGCGCGAGCAAGCGCGCGGCCAAGCGGGCAGGCTCGCCGCTCGGGCGGTCGACATACTGTTTCAAGTATGCCTCCCTTCCTCGCGGCTCCGCGTGCCCGTTTCGCGTGGCGTCTCGGCGGTTTCGTCACGAACCGTCATGAATAATGTGGGCTTGTGTGTGACGACGTGAGGTGCTGAGTGCTGAGTGCTGAGGGTGGGAACAGCCTGAAGAGACGTGTCGCACAGTGGATCAAGTGGTCACTGTTGCCTCCGGTCGGAGCCGCCGCCATTCGCGGTGTCGCAGGCTCGATGCACTATGAGACGTTCGGTCACGAAGCGCTCGATGGGTTGTATCGAGAAGGGCGGAACATCATTCTCGCGTTTTGGCATGCTCAACAATTGATGATTCCGATCGGTTATCGCGGAAAAGGGTCGCATGTGCTGATCAGCCAGCATGGCGATGGGGAAATCATCGCCCGGATCATTGCTCGGTTCGGCCACGAGGCTGTCCGGGGGTCGAGTACGCGTGGAGGCACCGGCGCGCTTCGGGCCCTGATCAAGCTGGGACGGTCAGGCCGTGATGTTGTAGTGACACCCGACGGCCCCAAGGGACCGCGTCACGTCGCAAAGCTCGGAGTGATTCATCTGGCGAAGGCGACAGGCCTTCCCATCGTGCCCTTGGCTTTTGCCTGTTCAAAAAAAAACTCTTTGCGAGCTGGGACCGTTACATGGTCCCATATCCGTTTTCCAGAGGGCTATTTCTCTACGGGAATCCGCTTTGGGTCTCGCGCGAAGCTGGTGAAGCCTCACTTGAGGCGACTCGTCTGGAGCTTGAGACGGTCCTCAATCGACTGACGGATCAGGCGGAACAAAACGTTATTCGTTAATCGTCAAGCGCCGTCCCAGCGCGAATGCTTCCGGTCATTCTATGTGTGACGCATGACAAGCGACGGTCAGCGGTGTTTCCATGTGGAAGCTTCTCTATAACATCGGCCTCCTTCTCGCGACCCCTGTCATCGTGGGCGTTCTCCTGGCCAAGCCACGGTGTAGGCCGGGATTCTTCCAGCGGATAGGCTGGCAGGATTGGTCTCCCGACAGCGGTGGATCGCCTCAGCCGCTTATTTGGGTGCACGCCGTATCGCTTGGTGAAGTGGTGGCGGCAGCGCCGTTGGTGAAGGCACTGCACGAGCGTCATCCGGAGTTTCGCTACATCGTGACGACGGTCACCGAGACCGGACGTGAGGCGGTCGAACAACGCTTAGGGGGCATTGCCGAACATCGATACGCTCCGCTCGATTTTTCCTGGACTGTGGCAAGTATGGTTCGGCGCCTGCGTCCAATGCTCTATGTGTTCGTCGAGACCGAAATATGGCCGAACTTATTGTGGACGTTACGGGAGCAGGATGTGCCCTCCGTATTGGTGAATGGGCGGTTGTCTTCCCGGTCGTTTCGCCGTCAAGACTTGCCCATGATTCGGTCCTTCTATCGCTCCGTGCTTCAGACATTGACGCTTTGTCTCACGCAATCCGATAGGGACGGAGATCGTCTTGTTGCGTTGGGGGCCGATCCGACGCGGGTTTACGTGACCGGCAATATCAAGTTTGATCAGCCGCTGCCGGATGTTCGATCGGATGAGTCGCTCCGCCGAAGCTTCGGGATCGATGAGCACGAACAGTTGATTCTCGCCGGCAGTACGCATCCCGGCGAAGAGGAACTGCTGGTCTCGGCTTATCGACACATCGTGAAGACCTATCCCGCAACAGTGTTGATGTTGGCACCACGCCATATCGAGCGCGCGGAACGAATCGAAGCGACGCTTCGAGAAGCAGGACTTGTCGTCCAGCGGAGGAGTCGGATTCGAGAGAAGCAATCCGGTCCACGCGTGGTCATATTGGATACTAGGGGGGAATTGTCTCGTGCGTATCGAGAAGCCGCCGTGGCATTCGTTGGGGGAACGCTGGTTCCCGTGGGTGGGCACAATTTGTTGGAACCGGCTGTGTGGGGCACGCCTGTCATGTTTGGGCCCCATACGGACCATTGTGCGGAAGTCGCGACGCTCTTGTCTGATGCCGGAGGAGGCCGCCGTGTGGCGGGAGAGCAGGATCTGGTTGCCTCCCTTGACGAGTGGCTGGGGCGGCCTGAAACTCGATATCGGGTAGGCCAGGCTGCAAGGCAGGCGGTGTTGAACAATCAAGGCGCGCTCACACGGAGTCTGGAGTTCATTGAAACCTGTCTCCGTGCGGCTCCTTCGTATTCCGACTCGTGTGTCGCAACGAGGCCGGGACCGCTTATGGCCAAACAGTAACATGGCATTCTTGCAGCCTGGACAACCGGTCCGTAAAGGGCTTTATTGGGTTGCTTGGTTGTACGGCCTGATCATCCGATTTCGGCTGTGGTGCTATCGGAAAGGGTGGCTCAGTACCACACGGCTGCCCTGTCCTGTGGTGAGCGTGGGCAATCTTACGGTCGGGGGGACAGGAAAAACCCCCATCGTGATTTTCCTGACGGGCTGGCTGTCGGCTAAAGGACGGAGAGTGGCGATCTTGAGCCGGGGATACAAACGGACGAGTAAGGCGCCTCGTCTTCTTGTCTCCGATGGGTCACGAATTTTGGTGGGTCCGCTAGAAGCGGGAGACGAGCCGTTTCTCATGGCACAACGTTGCCCACAGGCGATTGTCGCGGTGGGAGCCGATCGGGTTGCGCTAGGGCAGTGGGTGTTGGAACAGCATCCAGTCGACTGCATCATTTTGGATGATGGTTTTCAACATCGATCACTCTATCGTGATGTCGATCTTGTGCTGCTGGATGCCACTGATACCGCAGGACTTGATGCGCTGCTTCCGTCCGGAAGGCTGCGGGAACCCTTGACGGAGCTGAGTCGAGCCGGCGCGGTTGTGATTACCCGTGCCGATTCGCGTCAGGATGTAAATGCGATCTACGACCGCTTGCGAACGATCTCATGTTTACTCGAAGACGTCGTTGAAGTTGTGTTTCGACCGGAGTCCGTCATGTCGCTTGTTTCGGGTGAGCGGCAACCGGTTGAATGGTGCCGAGGGAAAAAAGCCTGGTTGGTCAGCGGCATTGGGAATAGCCGATCGTTTCGTCGATCCGTCGAATCCATGGGGGTTGAGATCCTGGGTGAAACCGCCTTTGAAGATCATCACAGCTATCAGCACAGCGATCTTGAGAAGATTCGTGCCGATCTACAGGCGACCGGCGGCGAGATCGTGCTGACGACTGAGAAAGACGGAGGGAAGCTGCTTCCCTTGCTTATGCCAAGCGACTTCTGGTGTATGCTTCGTCTTGGAACCGAAATCGTGCGTGGAGAAGAGTGGTTGTACAGATTGATCGATGGACTGTTAACCGATGAAACAAAACAACTGAGAGCTCGTGCATAGGTATTTGCCGAGCAAGATTCTGGTGCGGGCGCCGAATTGGATCGGCGATGCGGTCATGTGCGAGCCGGCTGTCCGTGGGCTTCGGTCTCTGTTCCCCGAGGCGGAGTTGACGATGCTCGCCAAACCTGCCATCGCAGAACTCTTCATCGCCCATCCGAGTCTTCATCGCCTGCTGGTGTATGATGACAAGGGGGCTCATGCGGGGATATCAGGGAAGTGGTCGCTCGCCGGTTCGTTGCGAAGGCACCGCTTCGATTTGGCGATACTGTTTCAGAACGCGTTCGAAGCCGCATTGCTTGCGTGGCTCGCCGGCATCCCACGACGATATGGGTATGCCACGGACGGAAGAGTCTTCTTGCTCACCGAGCCGATCGCGGTTCCCAGGGGCTCTGTGCCGGAGCATCAAGTCGAGTACTATTGGAACCTATTGAGACCATTGGGACTGGCTGATGGGGCCACCCTGCCCACACTGCTCGTTTCGGCGGACGAGGACCGAAAGGCCGACGTACGGCTTGCCTCCTCCGGTATTGATTCGTCGGATCTCATTATCGGTATCAACCCCGGATCGACCTACGGCAGCGCCAAACGTTGGTTGTCCGACCGATTTGCCGAAGTCGCGAAGCGACTTGTGCGGCGATTGGAACAGACGGAGAGTGCGCATGTCGCAGTGGTCGTTCTTGGAGCGAAGGGTGAGGAATCGCTGGGAGAGGACATTGCGGCTCAGCTCGGTAGTCGATCGGTTGTTCTATCCGGCGGGACGACCATTCGAGAGCTCATGGCGGTGGTAAAGCGGTGCCGCTTGCTGATTACGAACGATACAGGGCCGATGCATATTGCGGCGGCGCTCGGCGTGCCGGTTGTTGCGGTGTTCGGCCCCACGGACTGGCGCACCACTGCTCCCTATGGGCAAGCACGGTCGATTGTGCGGGAAGCCGTAGACTGTGCGCCCTGTCTCCTCAGGGAATGCCCGATCGATCACCGTTGCATGACTCGCATCTCCGTTGACCGGGTGTATGAAGCGGCAGTGCAACAGATTGCGGGTGGAGCTGGTCTTTCTGGATTGTCTCGTCTATCTGGTCCAGACAAAACAGACCAGACAGACCAAACGAACGTTCTTTCCGGCTACACCATTTTTCTCGATCGAGACGGAACGCTCAACCACGATCCAGGCTATATCAACTCCCCCGATCAGTTTGAGCTGTTTCCAGGAGTGCCTGAAGCGCTCGCCAGGCTGAAGCGGGCCGGCGCTCGATTGATCGTTGTCACCAACCAATCGGGAGTCGCGCGAAGATTTTTGACGCGCGATGATCTTGATGCCGTGCACATGAAACTTCAGCGTCTCCTCAATGTCGCTGGTGTGTCGCTCGACGCGATCTATTTCTGTCCTCACCATCCTGACGACGGTTGCGACTGTCGAAAGCCGAACCGTGGGATGATTGACCAAGCCGTGCGGGAATGGGGGGTGAATCTGGACCAATCTTATCTGATCGGCGATCACACCCGCGATATCGAGCTGGCGAAACGGATTGGGGCGAGAAGTATCTTGGTGACCACGGGAGTCGTGCCTCCGCTGGAGGCAGAAAGTCTGAAAGCATCAGGACTGATTCCAGATTGGATTGCATCCTCGCTGGCAGAAGCTGCCGATTGGCTGTTGTCCGATGCTGGCCGGTTGTCCGCACAGCTCGGCGAGCGTTAGGTCACGCATCCGTGAGCACGTGATGGAGATGGAGAGGCTCCATGGGGTCTGGCTTGTGTCGGCAGAAGACCCGGCGTAAGTTGTGTCGGTAGAATGGCGCAAAGGAGTCGGTTGTGTTGGGCAAAGAAGAACAGACGGCAGTGAGCCGACAAGTGAACGCTTGTTCCATTCCCTGTAACCTTTGTGGCGGTACCGACGTGTCGATTCTTTCGAACAGAAGCCGAAGCGGGAAGCCTTTACGAACCGTCATTTGTCAAGCCTGCGGGCTCGTATGGTCGGACCCACGTCCGCATGACGCCAGGCAGTTTTACGAGGAAGAGTATCGCCTCTCCTATAAACACACCTATAGCCCGAAACCGAAGCATGTGTTGCGCGCGGGCCATGTGGCCTTATCGCGATTCGAGAAGATCGAGCGGTTACTGTCGGGTCGGAAAGCCGTCCTCGACGTCGGCACCGGCGGAGGAGAGTTCGCCTATCTGCTTCAATCGTTGGGGCACGGCGTGAGCGGGATTGAACCGAATAGAGGGTATGCCGACTATTCAATACGCGGATACGGGCTCACAGTACAGGTCGGATTTGTGCAAGACGCGCGGTTTCCAAGCGAATCGTTCGATGTGGTCACGATCTGGCATGTACTCGAACATACGGAAGATCCGGGTTCCATTTTAGCCCTGCTCCGATCCTGGCTCAAACCGGACGGCACGCTCGTGGTGGAGGTTCCGAATGTGGAGGCGACGTGCCAGGCTCCTCGCAGCACGTTCCATGAAGCCCATCTCTATAATTTCAATGTTGTGTCATTGCGCAGGTTGGCCAAGAAACAGGGGTTGTATGAGGTCAAGCATCTGATCTCTCGCGACGGTGGAAACATCACGATGTTCTTTTCTCGCATGGAGCCGCTGGTCGAGGATCATTACGAACCCGCTATTCCGGGTAACTACGAGTGGATCTCGAGGATCGTGCGTCGGCACAGCAATGTGCGACGCCACTTGACGCCGCTGCCGTACCTACGGGCTTGGCAGCGCCTCTGCCGATCACTGCAAGAGAGGCGCGAAACAGCGGGCGAGCGGGGCGGCAAGGCACTGCTCGACAAACTCTACTTTCCTCAGCTGCAGCTCCATTCTGTAGGGCGGCCATGAAGAGATTCAGACCGTGCAAGAATGAATGACACGTGTTCTTCCTTCGGCTTCAGTCTCTGACGAGCGGGGTTCCCTGGAAGGTTGTCCGGTGCCATCTGTCAACCGTCTTGATAGCTGTTCCTCATCGGCGTGGAATAGCGCCCGCATTCTTCTGATCAAGCCTAGTTCTTTAGGGGACATCGTTCACGCGTTTCCGGTCGTGTCGGTGATCAAAACACAATGGCCGGGATCGCATATTACGTGGGTGGTGAAGCGCCAATGGGCGGACCTTGTCGAGCGGGCGGAAGGAATCGACCGTGTCTGGCCTATGGAGATGACGGTGAAGAGTTGGATCAGAGAAGGCCGGGCGCTGCGCACACAGCGGTTTGACCTCGCCATCGATTTGCAGGGGCTGTTTCGCAGTGGTGTTTTGGCACGCTTCAGCGGCGCACCGACGCGTATCGGATTCGCGAACGGGAGGGAAGGGAGCCCATGGTTCTATACTCGACGCGTCCCAGTTCTCAATCCCGATATCCACGCCGTCGACCGATATCTTTCGGTTGCCGCGGTGTTGGGAGCATCTCTGCCGGACAAACCGCGATTTGGGTTCAAGTTGTTGGACGAGGACATGGCGAACGTTCGGGAACTCTGCCTGCGCAGAGGCTTTTCGGTGGACAGGCCATGGGTCGCCATGAACATTGGGGCGCGATGGGCGACAAAGCGCTGGCCGCCGGCGTCTTTCGCCGCCGTTGTGGATCAGCTGCACGAAACACATCGTGGGCCAGTCGTCATGATAGGAGGTGCGGATGAACGTGCATACACGAATAAGTTGAAGGCTCTGACGGACCGTCCATTCATCGATCTGAGTGGTGATATCCCATTGGGGTGCTTGCCGGCTCTACTCTCGAAAGCGACCGCCATGATCACAAACGATTCTGGACCGATGCATATCGCCGCAGCGCTTGGAGTGCCGGTGGTTGCGATCTTCGGGCCCACAAGTGCGGCGCGGACTGGACCCTATGGAGCCGGCCATCAGGTACTGACCAGTCGAATCCCTTGCAGCCCTTGTTTCAGTCGTGTCTGCCGACACGATCCTGAATTGGAATGCCTTCATCTCATTACACCGGTCCGAGTGGTCGATGTCATACGGCCGCTGTTGGCGGCTCACGCACCATGTCGATGAACGTCTTAATCGTTCGCCCGGACGGCATCGGCGACGTCTTGCTCTCTCTTCCCGTGGCGACCCAACTCAGACGTCTTGTGCCCGGTGTCACAGTCGGATTTCTCACCAGTCCTACCGTCGCACCCCTGCTCGATCGTCACCCCGACGTGGACTATGTGCGAACGATTCGCCTCACAGATCCATATAAGGTACTCCGTCACGCCTTTTCCCAGGGAGTTGAAGCGGCGATTTTTCTGAAGCCGTTTCGTCGTCTCATGTGGGCTGCATGGGTGGTCGGTGTGCCGATTCGAGTGGCAACGCGATACCGGTGGTATAGCCTGTTGGCCAATCGGCGTATCCACGAACATCGTAGCGAATTTTCGAAACATGAGTCAGAGTACAACGTTGACATGTTGAAGGGTTTGGGGTTGAGCCCTCGGGCTATAAGCCCACCGGTGCTTACCCTGACCGAGGCCGAACGGGCTGCCGGTGCATCCCGGTGGTTGGGATTGCCGAATCCTCGCGTCGTCATTCACCCGGGAGGAGTTTCTGCTCGCCGCTGGCGGCTGGAACATTACCGTGACCTGGTCGTGACGTTGACAGACAGAGGGTATGGGGTCGTGCTGACAGGCAGCGATCAGGAACAAGCCGGGTTTGCGAGCATTGCGCCTTTCGAAACGCTTTCATCAGGAATCGTCGATCTTATGGGTCAGCTCTCGCTACGAGAATTGATGGCTGTCATCGCCAACGCCGATGTCGTCGTCTGCGGAGCAACAGGGCCGGCTCACCTGGCGGCAGCCCTGGGGATTCCCACCGTGACCTTGTTTGACCCTCGACGAAACAATTTGCCGGTGAGATGGAAACCCCTTGGGCTGGGAGCGTTGTTGCGCCCGGACGTTCCCACTTGTGGAAAATGTATTGGAGAAATCTGTCCTTATTGGGATTGTCTTGATCGGTTCACTGTCGAGAAGGTGACCGCCGCGATCAATAAGGTCTTGGAAAATCCTTCTCCACTCACCATTCTTCACATATAAGCCAGAGCTCAAACATAACTTTCCTGGGCACTCTTGACTCCAAGTCGCTTCTGTGTTCATATTCTGAACGTTTAGCTCTAACTATATGAATCTCCAAGGACAACGAGATCTTCTCCTGCTGACCGAGGTAGAGCGAGATGGTACGGTTACTCAGCGGTCTCTCGCCTCAAAGTTAGGGGTTGCTCTGGGCCTGACCAATCTCTATCTTAAGCGGTTGGCACGGAAGGGCTATATCAAGATCACCACGATTCCCTCGCACCGGGTTCGGTATTTACTGACTCCGCAAGGGTTTGCCGAGAAATCCAGGCTGACCTACCTCTATATGGAGTATTCCCTGTCTCACTACCGCGATATGCGTGCGCGGCTACGAGACGCACTGTCCCACGCGACCAAAAATGGAACGAAACGAGTCGTCATCTATGGAACCGGTGAATTGGCAGAGATGGCCTATCTGTCGCTCAGAGAAATGCAGATGACCTTGGTTGGATTTGTAGACGATAACCAGCAAGAGGCGTTCTTGTCCTACCAGGTCTGGCCACCGGAGGCGTTACGTGAATGGGAGTTCGATGCGGTGTTGTTGGCGGATATGGAACAAACGGTACGGCACCGTGAAATATTAGAGCAGTATCACGTTCCGGATATGAAAATTCTGGCGCTGGGCCCGTCGGTCTAAGTGTTTGAAGGGTAATCGATTTTTCCGTTCACTGTAAGTGAGAGGGCGAAGCTGTGTCCAAGTCCGAGACGAACCGTTTTCACTGGTACGCGCTTCGTACGAAATCTCGCCATGAAAAATTCGTACGGGATCAGCTTCATAAACAGGGTATCGAACCTCTGTTGCCGACGGTGAAACGGCTCAGTCAGTGGAAGGATCGTAAGAAAGAAATCGAAGTGCCGTTATTTTCCGGCTACTGCTTTGTGCGATTCGGAAACGGGGGGACGCTGCCGGTGCAGAAAGTGGTTGGAGTTCTCGAAGTCGTCGGCAGCAAGCGACCGGAGCCCATTCCCGAGGAGGAAATCGAATCGCTGAAGACTTTGATGGCCAGTGTCCTCCCCTATGATCCGCATCCGTACCTGCATGAAGGCATGAAGGTAGAGGTCGCTCGTGGCCCCTTGCAGGGAGTTCATGGAATTCTCTTGCGAAAGGAAAAACGCCATCGACTCGTGATCGGAGTTCGAGTGATCCAGCAGGCGGCGGTAGTAGAAATTGACGTAAATGACGTAGTGCCGGTGTGAGTTAAACTGTGTCGCCGGTTCCTCGAATCGCATGTGAAGCATGGGATGTCCTGTCGAACCAGCCGAGAGAACGTGGTGTCCGAGAAAGCGTGATGAATAATTTCGAAATTTGCACAATGTACGGGAATTCCGTTGTAGAGGGAATGCGGGTGCGGGTGGGAGTCGGGGTGGTTGTGCGAGGCCTAGGGGAAGCCATCTTGTTGGAAAAGCGTCGAGACTGTGGATGGTGGGGATTACCTGGAGGAAAGGTCGAGCCGGGTGAGTCTCTCATTGATGCAGCCGTACGAGAGGTATTTGAAGAGACCGGCCTCACTGTAGAGGTGACGCATCTGATCGGCGTCTATTCCGATCCTGACGGCCGTATCGTGACCTATCCGGATAACGGCGATGTGGTTCAGTTGATCGACGTCGTCGTTGGAGCGCGGGTGCTGTCCGGACACATCGTATGCAGTCATGAGAGTGAAGAGGTACGGTTTTTCTCTCCGTCTCAATTGCCGGAACATATCGTGCCGCCGGCGCGACAACCAGTTGCCGACGCATTCGAAGGCCGATGCGGAGTTCTGCGGTAGTGGATTTGCCATGACACCGTTCCGCGACCTCCTCATGCTTGGTTTTGGACGAGGGCTTCAAGTCCTCGCAGGACTTATCACTATCAAGATCGCAACAACGGTGTTGTCGCCAGGCGAAGTCGGGAGTATGAACCAGCTGATGAGCCTTGCCATCCTGGGGACGTCGGCCTTGTTGATGCCCTTGACCGCCTATATCGGTCGTGGGTGTCTGGAATGGATGGATGCTGGAATACTCAGTCGAAGGTTGGGCTCCTATCTGCTCATTATCTTGGCTGTTGCTCTGTTATGTGGTTCGGTCGTTTGGGTCATTCAGATTCAGTTGACGGTGGTTTCAGGAATGACTTCAGTTTGGGTCGCCGGGTTAGTCGTGCTCTACACGGTCGGTTTTGCGCTACATACGATGGGGGCTTCAGGGCTGAATCTTATAGGCCATCGATTTCTCTATATTCTGTTCGTGAACCTCGCGGCGTGGGGAGGTCTCCTCTTAGCAATATGGTGGTCGAAACCGGAAGCAAGTCCGGAGATGTGGTTGCTTGGAATCTTTTGCGGATTTCTTCTCTCGTCTTTTTCCTATGTGCTGTTAGATCGGTATGCCAGAGAGTCTGTTCATGCGGGGCCGGTTCACCCGCCGGGCATACTCCCGTTCGATTGGTGGACCGTATTCATGTTTGTGGGGCCGCAGGCGATAGCGTTCCTGTTTTTCTGGATCCAGACACAAAGTTATCGGTTTGTTCTCAGCTGGGTTGCCGACATTACGACCGTCGGGTTGTTTGCCGCCGGCTATATGATCTGCTCAGTACCCATGCAGACCTTTGAAAATCTATTCAACGAGTTTTACAGTCCGATGTTGTTTCGAGCGCTCAAGGGGCAAGACAGGGATGGGATTGCGCAGGCATGGAATGACTACGCGGCAGCCTACATCCCTGCTGTCATTCTGTTTGGCGCGTTTTTAATCGGGAACGCGGCATTTATGGTGAAACTCCTGTTGGGAGAACAGTTTCAAGCGATAGCGTCGATCCTCGTATGGCCTGCTTTGACCGAAACCTTCCGAGCCATCTCCTCAACACTGCACCATCTCGGTTTGGCGAAGGTCGATATGACGGTCAATGTCCTGCCTGTCATGCTTGGCGCGCTCATCGCGCCAAGTCTTGTATACCTTCTGGCTTCCCATGAACCACTGTTGGGGACGGCGTTGGCGCTTTTAGTAGCCGCGGTGGTTGCATTTACTGCGGTTGTCCCTATCAGTTGCCGCGCTTTGCCCGTCGTGTGGCCGGTTCGGCGAATCATGTATGCGGCAGCATTAGGTGTCCCATTGTGCCTCCTGGGACGTGCGATGGGTGCGGGGTTTGGTGAATTATCTGAGAGTAAGGCCATGGCCGCGCTGGTGATCTCCGGACTCGCCATGGTGTTTCTGCAGTATGTCATGGCGAAGGAGTGGATTCGCCAGATTCGCCCCGCAATAGATAGAGCCACAGAGGAAACCGAAGTGTGCCCCCAATATGGGTCGAGTTCTCAAGGGTAAATGCTCTTGGATTTTCGAAATATTTCGCAACCTGTGATTTCGGTCATCACCCCATCGCTCAATCATGGGCGCTTTCTCCGGCAGACCATCGAAAGTGTGGCGGCGCAAACGTTTCGCAATTTCGAGCACATTGTCGTTGATGGGGGATCGACGGATAGTACGGTGGAGATCCTTAAAGAATTCCCCCATCTCCGGTGGATATCTGAACGGGACGACCACGTTGTTGAGGCCTATCAGAAAGCCTTGGCTATGGCGAGAGGGCAGTACATCATTCAATGCTGTGTCTCGGATGGTTTCCTCGATCCGAACTGGTTCAGAAAATGCGTTGAGGTGCTTGAAAAGGATGATGAGGTGTCGTTGGTGTGGGGATTTGCCCAAACCATGTCCGAGGAAGGCGATCTGCTGAATGTCTGCTTTCAGGATTTTTTTGCGGATCCACCTCCACAGAAGCGAGACTTTCTGGCGTTTTGGCTGGTAAGCGGATTTCCATTACCCGAAGGGAATTATTGCGTGAGGGCCAAGGTGATTCAGACGTCGTTTCCCGATACCCAGTCGAGCGATTGGTTTCGAACCTGTCCGCATCTCGGGTTCATGTACAAGTTTTTTACGGAAGGGTACAGCCCATATTTTATTCCGGTGGTCGCAAATTTCGGTCGTTTGCACCACGATCAGCGCAGTCAGCGTTTGAGCGATGTGGAGAAGCCTGGACAAGTCGCCTACCTTAAAACTGTGAAAGAGTACGGCAAGAGCATCTTAAAAGGAAGTATTGTTCATCGATTTCGCGATGGCAAGTCACAGGTAGTCGGACAGATCCCTCCGCATGAACTTCAGTCGCTGAGGAAGAAGATGTGGCGGCATCGGTTGTTTCGCTCCCGTCTGGTCCGCATCGATCCTTTCACGCTGACGTTGAAGCTTAAAGAACGAATATTCTGCTGAGTAGACTGTGACGCTCCTCGCTGGTGGGATTTTCATGATTGCAGTTGTATGGGCTGCCTGGCATGATGAACAGATCGTTCTTACGAGAGAAACCTTAATGCAAACAGAGGAAATACAAGGGTAGTCATGCTCACGTCACGCATGCCTTCCAAGATGTTGGACGTGCTCTTTGTCAACGCCGATTCGTCCTTGCAGGCTTATCAAGGATTGGCGAAGACCTATTCGGCGATTGAACCTCCCACGTGGGCCCTGTTGCTCGCACAGTCATGTCGAGCGAAGGACTTCGGGGTGGGGATTCTGGATTGTGATGCGGAGAAGTTATCGTTGTCTGAAGCGGTGAGTCGTATCCAAAGTGCGAATCCTCGCCTGGTCGTGTTCGTGGTGTACGGACAAAATCCCAATTCCGGAACGACTGGCATGATTGGGGCCAGTGCGCTCGCGAAAGCGCTCAAACAACATCATCCGAATCTCCCCGTCTGTTTCGTGGGATCTCATACCAGCGCATTGCCCATGGATGTCCTGCAGCTTCCGTTCGTCGATTTCGTGCTCCTGAACGAAGGTGTCTATGCGCTGCACGACCTGTTGCGGACCGATCTTCGTTCCGATTTGGGAGCTGTGAAGGGGATTGGATATAAGGCGGTCGATTCTTCGAGGAAGATTCGACCGATCTTGAACGAGCCGCAGTCAGTCGTGCCGCAAGATCGGATGGATCTCGATATGCCGGGTTACGCGTGGGATCTCCTGCCATACCGGTCACGTCCGCTGGATTTGTATCGAGCACATTTTTGGCATGCTGAGTTCGATTATGAGAAGCGCACACCCTTCGCGGCGATCTACACGTCTCTTGGGTGCACATTTGCTTGTGATTTCTGCATGATCAACATCGTGAATCGCGTGGACAACGGGAGCGGGATCGATGCCTCCCATTCACGGGGGATGAGGTTCTGGAGCGCGAAGTTGATTGCGGGCGAACTCGAAAAGCTTGCGAAGATGGGCGTGGAGACCGTCCGCATCAGCGACGAAATGTTCTTCTTAAATCGTAAATACTACGAGCCCCTCTTGGGAGACATCATCGAACGTGACCTGCGGTTGCGGATGTGGGCCTACGCCAGAGTTGATACGGTACGCCATGAGTATATTGACTTGTTCCGGCGAGCCGGCATCAACTGGCTGGCGCTCGGGATTGAAGCGGGCAACCAAACGGTGCGGCAAGAGGTCTCAAAGGGGTCGTTTCAGGAAGTCAACATTCGAGCCGTCTGCGACAAAGTGCGGGCTGCCGGGATGAACGTCATCAGCAATTACATTTTTGGGTTTCCTGACGATACGCTGGAGACGATGAGGGAAACGTTGGATTTAGCGCTTGAACTGAATACCGAAATGGCCAATATGTATCCCTGTCAAGCCTTGCCGGGAAGTCCGATGTACCACATGGCCAAACAACAAGGATGGAAGCTGCCGGATAGCTATAGCGGGTATGCGTTCCTGTCGTATGATAGTCAGCCTCTTCCAACAAAGCATGTGACGGCGGCGGAGGTGCTGCGGTTTCGGGATGAAGCCTGGCAAAAGTACTTTTCGAACCCGGCGTACCTGAAATTGGTTGAAACGAAATTTGGAGAAAAAGAACGGACAAACGTCGAATCCATGGCTAAAGTTCGGTTACGCAGGAGATTGCTCGGTGATTGATTCGGTTCCTATGGCTATCAGTGCGGAGAAAACGCGGGACCTTCCGGCATGATCATTACACGAACACCGTTCCGCATTTCATTTTTCGGCGGCGGCACCGACTATCCGGCCTGGTATCAGGAGCATGGCGGGGTCGTGCTGGCGACCTCGATCGATAAATATTGCCATATCAGCTGCCGGTACCTCCCGCCTTTCTTCGAGCACAGGCACCGGATCGTCTATTCGATCATCGAAAATGTGCGTCGCGTCGAAGAGATCAAGCACCCGGCCGTCCGTGCCATTCTTGCATGGGCCGGGTGCGATGATCGGGGGCTCGAAATTCATCACGACGGTGACTTGCCTGCGCGATCGGGTCTCGGGTCCAGCTCGTCGTTCACGGTGGGATTGATCCATGCCATCGCCGCTTTACGGGGGAAGTATATTTCCAAAGATGAACTAGCTGCCCAAGCCATCCATATGGAACAGCAAGTCATCAAGGAACATGTCGGCTCGCAAGATCAAATCTCGGCTGCATTCGGTGGATTCAACCGGATCGACTTCAAGCGGAACGATACCTTCCAAGTGTCGCCCATCATCCTGACCAAGGATCGGTTGCACGAATTTCAGTCGCATTTGATGTTGTGTTTCACAGGATTTTCCAGAATTGCGTCCGAGGTCGCCAAGTCGAAGATCGCGAACTTTAAGAGCCGGGAAGCCGAGTTGAAGCGCATGAAGGAGATGGTGGATGAAGCCATCCAGATCCTCCAGCATACGAAGACGCGGATCGAGGAAGTGGGCCGATTGCTTCACCAAAGCTGGCTCTGTAAGCGCAGCCTTTCAGGCCAGGTTTCGACGCCGGAGATCGACCATCTGTACGAGGAAGCCATGAGGGGGGGCGCACTGGGAGGGAAGATCCTTGGCGCAGGCGGAGGGGGATTTCTGCTGTTGTTCGTGAAGCCTGAGCTGCAATCGAAAGTACACGAACGGCTGAAGCATCTGATACATGTACCGTTTAGATTTGAAAATACAGGGAGTCGAGTCGTGCTGTATCAGCCGCATGGACTGTCTTGAACGTGACATGAAGCACGATGCCGCCATTTATGTTGCAGGGCATGCCGGCCTTATCGGCTCGGCAGTCATTCGACGGTTGGAGAGGGATGGATATCGCACACTGATCACCAGAGGGCGCAGCGAATTGGAGCTCCAGAGTTCCGGGCAGGTCTCCAAGTTTTTCGAAGAGGTCCATCCGGAGTATGTGATCCTCGCTGCCGGACGAGTCGGTGGAATCATGGAAAATCAGACATTCCCCGCAGACTTTATGGATGAGAATATGGCCATTCAGCTCAATGTGCTGAAGGCGGCGCGTCGAGCCGGTGTGCGGCGGCTGATTTTATTTGGTTCTTCCTGCATGTATCCCAGGGAATGTTCTCAACCGATGGCCGAGGATGCGCTCTTGTCGGGCAAACCAGAACCGACGAGCCTGCCGTATGCGATTTCCAAGCTCGCAGGAATGTATCTGTGTCTGGCGTATAACAAACAAGATCACGATACCCGCTTCATTCCGGTGATTCCCAATAGTGCCTATGGACCATACGACAACTTTGACCCGAAATCAGCCCATGTCTTATCCGCGCTCATGGCGCGTTTTCATCAGGCCAAGGTGAGCAGCGCCGAATCGGTTATCTTGTGGGGAAGCGGCTCCCCGAGACGAGAGCTCATCCATGCCGATGATATCGCAGATGCATGCGTGCATCTCTTGAATCATGATGATCTCACTATCGAATTCCCTCTCAACATTGGAGTGGGGCAGGATGTATCAATTAAAGAACTGGCTGAATTGATCGCTGAAACGGTGGGGTACAAGGGGCGAGTGGAATGGGACCGAACAAAGCCCGATGGCGCGCCACGAAAGCTGCTCGATAGCGAACGATTCTATTCTCTGGGATGGAAGCCAACGGTTACGCTTGCCGAAGGGATTGCCGCCACCTACCAGTGGTACCTCAACCATGCTGACAGAGAGACCTCACAGGTCTCGTCGCGTTGTAAAGGACAGGAAGATGACGAAAGAAGAGCTGATCGCCTTTGAAGAAGAGATTGCATCGTTGTTCAACGCGGGTAAGATTCGCGCGCCCATTCATCTGTATTATGGAAATGAAGAGGCGATCATCCAAGTATTTCGCAACGTTCGTACTCAAGACTGGGTGTTCTGCTCGTGGCGGTCCCATTATCAGTGCTTGCTCAAGGGGGTGCCCAAAGAGCGTGTCCGAGATGAGATTTTGGCCGGACGATCGATCTCTCTCTGTTTTCCCGAGCAGCGTGTGTTCTCCTCGGCCATCGTCGGTGGTGTCTTGCCGATTGCTGTCGGCGCAGCGATGTCGATCCGGCAGCGTGGGGAGGATGCGAAAGTCTACTGTTTCATGGGTGACATGACGGCTGAGACGGGGGTTGCGCACGAGGCGATCAAATACAGCCGAAACCATCGCTTGCCGATCCACTTCATCGTCGAAGACAATGCGAAATCGGTCTGTACCGATACCAGGGAGGTCTGGAATCAGCCTCGTCTGAGTTTTGAAGACACAACCGATGAGTACATCAGCTACTACCGCTACGAAACGAAGTATCCGCATGCGGGCGCCGGCGTACGGGTTCAATTCTAAGGTGAGACATGAAATATTTTGATGAGTTGAAGCGGTCCATGAACTTTCTTGCGCAAGACTCGCGGACGGTCTTTCTCGGACAAGCGGTGTCCGTGGCCGGCACGGCGATGAGCAATACGCTCAAGGAGGTGCCGCCGGATCGCTTGATCGAGCTGCCGGTCGCCGAGGAAATGCAGATGGGGATGACGACCGGCTTTGCTTTGACCGGACTCGTTCCGGTGAGCATTTTCCCGCGATGGAATTTTTTGCTCCTGGCGATCAATCAATTGATCAACCACTTGGACAAAATTCACGTCATGTCCAACGGTGGGTACAAGACCAAGGCTATCATCCGGACGGGGATCGGCTCTCAACGTCCGCTCCACCCTCAGCATCAACATGTGGGTGACTTTACGGAAGCGATCCGCATGATGTGCAGCACGATTGAAGTCATTCGGTTGGAAGAACCGAAAGACGTGTTCCCCGCCTATGAGTGGGCGCTGCTGCGTGACGATGGACGCAGTACGATCGTGGTCGAGTATGGGGACTACTATGGCGAGAAATAGCAGGATGCTGAAAAAGGCCGCCAGCGGCGTTCTCGCATCGCTCAGAGGCTCAACGTACCGAAGCGTACGCCTCGCCGCTTCGCTCGCTGCGGCCTTGCTGGATGGCCTTTTTGAGCATCCTGCGATCTATCGTCATTCGCCTAGATTGCTATGAAACATCCATTAATGCGCAACAATATCCTTCGTGAAGATTTGGATGCGGTGATCGAGCATCTCAAACAGGACGATCCGATCCTGACGCATGGTCCGAATGTGCGGGCTTTTGAGGCCGAATGGTCCGCCTGGTTGGGGGTGAAACACAGTGTCTTAGTCAATTCCGGAGCCTCGGCAAATCTCTTGACCGTGGCTGTCCTCAAGATCCGTCATCCGGAAGGGGGAGAAGTCATTGTTCCACCGTTGGCCTGGGTGTCTGATATTGCGTCGGTGCTGCAGAATGGATTCAAGCCGGTCTTCGTAGACATCGATCCTCGGACCTTGGGGATGGATCCTGCCAAAATTTGCGCCGCCATCACGGAACGGACCCGCGCGGTATTCCTGACGCACGTGCAGGGCTTCGATGGACTGGAGGACCGGCTGCTGACCGAGTTGCAGCAGCGACGTGTTCCACTGATCGAAGACGTCTGTGAGTCTCATGGCGCCACACACAACGGCCGGAAGCTGGGAAGCTTCGGGTGGATATCGAATTTCTCGTTCTACTATGCACATCATATGAGCACGATCGAGGGCGGGATGGTCTGCACGAATGATCAAGAGGTGTATCAACAGGTACGCATGTTGCGATCTCACGGCATGGTTCGCGAAGCCGACGACCCAACGGTCCTGGAGTACTACCGATCAACGAATCCGGAATTGAATCCCGATTTTATCTTTGCGTTCCCCGCCTATAACACCAGGAATACGGAGATCGGCGGCATTCTGGGCCGCAGCCAACTGAAGCGCCTGGATCGTAACGTGCAGCGGCGGACGGAACATCTGATGCGATTTCTGAAACAGATCGATCCTACAAGGTACCGCACCGACTTCAAGGTCGAGGGATCGAGTAACTACGCGTTCAATCTGATTCTCAAACGTCCGGATACTGAATTGGTCCAGCGTCTGATGAAGGTCATGCGGGAGGCTGGAATCGAGTTTCGGCGCGGAAGCGCGGGCGGCGGCAATCAGATTCGCCAGCCGTACCTGAAAAGCATCGTCCCCAAGGATCACCATCTGCGCTTTCCGGAAACCGAACATGTCCACTTCTATGGTTTCTACATCGGCAACTATCCGGATCTGCGCGATGAGGAGATTGACGAGTTGTGCAAGGTTCTAAACTCCGTGTGAAGGCATCATGCCTTCGGCCGTAATTCTTGCCGGCGGGTTGGGGACCAGGTTACGTAGTGCCGTGCCGGACCTTCCGAAGCCTATGGCGCCGATCAGCGGCCGCCCCTTTCTTGAATATCAGCTCGATTATTGGATCAGCCAGGGGGTCGATCGATTTGTGTTGTCGGTCGGTTACCGACACGAGGCTATCACGGAGCATTTTGGATCTCGATATAAAGGTGTTCAGATCGAGTATGCCGTTGAGGAACGCCCATTGGGGACAGGCGGTGGGTTTCTGGCTGCCGCGGAGAAGCTCGACAGTCAAGAGCCGTTTTTGCTCCTGAACGGAGATACCTACTTTGCGGTGGACAGGAATGTATTACATGCCTATGCCCTGGAACGTGACTCAGATTGGTGCTTGTCCTTATTCAGGACGAGTGAGAAGGGGCGATACATGGGCATCAAGGTGTCGTCTGAAGGACGGATCACGTCGCTGAAGTCCGGCATTGAGCAGGGCTCCCGCCTTGCCAATGGGGGAGTCTATTGGGTGCATCCACGAGTACTGTCCGAGGCTCCGAGTTTGGGTGAGAAGATGTCTTTGGAAGCCGACCTGTTTCCTAACGCCTTCGCCGCCGACCGGCGATTATTCGGCATCGAATTCACGGGGACGTTTCTCGATATCGGAGTGCCCGAGGATTATCATCGAGCTTCGACTCTGTTGGCAGGCTGTTGAAAAAATCCGCCAGCGGCGTTCTCGCATCGCTCAGAGGCTCAACGTACCGAAGCGTACGCCTCGCCGCTTCGCTCGCTGCGGCCTTGCTGGACGGCCTTTTTGAACAGCCTGCGAGCTCTTGTGAGGTGGGTCTGCGATTTCTGGCTCCTGCTTTACCACCCTCGAAAAATTGTTTGTCAGTGTTGTGTTAGTAAGTTAGACCGACGGGGGCACCATTCATTAATCAGCAAAAGAGGGTATGTCGATGAGTTACAACATTCTCGTTACCGGTGGCGCCGGTTATCTTGGCTCTATCATGGTCCCGGACCTGCTTCAGTCGGGGCACAAGATTACGGTGCTGGATAGTTTCATGTATAAGCAAGCCAGCCTCAACCATGTGTGCCATCACCCCAACTTTTCTGTTGTGAAAGGCGATATCCGCATCGAAAGAGTGATGGCTTCGCTGATCAAAAAGGCGGATATCGTCATTCCGTTGGCCGCGCTGGTAGGGGCGCCGATGTGCAGCCAGGACCCGGTGGGCGCGACAACCGTCAATCATGACGCCATTATCCTCATGCTGAAGCTGCTGTCGAAGCAGCAGATGGTCCTGATGCCCACCACCAACAGCGCCTATGGGACGGGGGATAAGAATAACTTCTGCACCGAGGAGTCGGCGCTCAATCCGATTTCCATCTATGCGAAGGAGAAAGTGGCCATCGAGAAGGAGCTCATGCAGCGGGAAAACGCGATCAGTTTTCGTCTGGCCACGGTGTTCGGGATGTCGCCGCGCATGCGGATCGATTTGCTGGTCAACGATTTTACCTACCGGGCCGTCTACGATCGATTCGTGGTCTTGTTTGAAAGTTCCTTCAAGCGCAATTACGTGCATGTGCGCGACGTCTCGCGCGTATTCCAGCATGGCATCGCCAATTTCGACAAGATGAAAGGCCAGATCTACAACGTCGGCCTGTCCGAGGCCAACGTATCGAAGAGAGAACTCTGCGAGCATATCCAGAAGCAGGTTCCAGACTTCGTGTTCCTCGACGCTCCGGTCGGCAAGGATCCGGATCAGCGCAACTATATCGTCTCCAACGCTAAGATCGAAGCCACCGGGTTCAAACCGATGTACTCCCTCGATGCGGGAATCAGCGACCTGGTTAAGGGATACACGATGATCAAGAACACGCGCTATGGGAATGTCTGATCAAGCGATGGGCGAAGACAGATCAAGATATGACCACTCAACCTAAGATTGAGCCACATGTCATTCGGCATCCTGTGCTGGTTACGCGGGCTCGTCGAGAAGCTCGGAATGGGCATAGAGGCGTGATTGTGTGGCTGACAGGATTGTCCGGGTCCGGCAAATCAACATTGGCGTATTCGGTCGAAGAAGTACTTCATCGGAATGGATGCCAAACCGTGGTGCTGGATGGAGATGATGTCCGCCATGGTTTGTGTCGCGATCTTGGGTTTTCGTTAGAAGATCGACGGGAAAACATTCGCCGCGTCGGTGAAGTCGCTAAATTATTCATGGATGCCGGAGTTATTGTACTGACGGCTTTCATCTCGCCATACCGTGCCGGTCGTGAAGATGTACGCAAGCTGGCGGGGCTTGGGGACTTCATTGAGGTGTATTGCAATGCGTCAATCGAGGTTTGCGAATTCCGTGATCCCAAGGGACTCTATAAGAAGGCCCGTCTGAGTCAGATTGCAGAATTCACTGGTGTTTCATCTCCCTATGAAGCCCCGCATAATTCAGAGATTGTCGTGAATAGCGGAGCTTTGTCTGTAGACGAGTGCGTACAACAGATTGTCCAAGAGATAATAAACCGAGACGTTTTCCAGGTTCCACCTGATTGCAGTCTCAAATCCTAGACAAAATTTCTGCGTGAATGATGGTCACGACATAGCCGTCCGTGACGGGATGGGCCGGATCACCCAACGCAGACCAATCCGATGGCGTAAGGTTGCGCCTACATCAGGAATCAAAATAGTGCCGATTCTTCAACTGTTCAGGAGCCTCTATCGCCATCGGACAATGATCCTTGCTCTCGCGGTTCGAGATTTGCGGAGCCGATATGTGGGGACGTTGGGCGGAATTCTATGGATGATTGCTCATCCGCTCGCAGTGATTGCGATCTTCTATTTTGTATTTGCAGTCGGGTTCAGAGCTCAAGGGCCGGATCGCACCCCGTTCCTGCTCTGGTTTGTGTGTGGAATAGTGCCATGGTTCTTTTTCAATGAAACATTATCGGCAGCGAGTGACTCGGTGACCCGTCATGCCCACTTAATAAAAAAAATCGTCTTTCCCGCGGAGATTCTTCCGGTTGTCAATATTGCGGTGGGGCTGGTTCCTCACACTGTTTTCCTCTTCATCGCGGCCGGCTTGGTGGCGTGGTTCAATGTTCCGTTCGCTGCCGGCCGACTATTGGTTATCTATTTCCTCCTGTGTACCTGCGTATGGCTGGTGGGCCTCAGCTGGGCACTCTCTGCAATACAGGTGTTCTATCGCGATGTCTCACATGCGCTGTCGATCATGCTTAATCTGTGGTTTTGGGTGACCCCCATCGTGTGGCTACCGGAAAATGTGCCCGAGGCGTATCGTGGGCTGCTCTATTACAACCCCTTCTATTACATTGTGGAAGGCTATCGAGGCCTTCTGGTCTTTCACACGCTGGTCTGGCCGAATCTCTTGCACACAGCGTATTTTTGGGGGATAGCCGGGTCGACCCTTCTCGTCGGGGCCTATGTGTTCAGTCGGCTCAAACCTGAATTCGCAGACGTTCTCTAGTCGAATTCCATGCCTCTTGAAACCGTCATCACCGTTCGACATGTGTCGAAGAAGTTCAGATTGTTCTCTTCGGACAAAGAACGGCTCATCGAAGCCTTGCATCCGTTCCGGCGACGCTTGCACAATGAATTCTGGGCATTGCGAGATGTTTCGTTCGATGTCCATCGCGGTCAAGTCATCGGCATCATGGGACGAAACGGTTCCGGAAAGTCGACCCTTTTACAGATCATTTGTTCCGTCATGCAGCCCACTGTAGGAGAAGTTCGAGTCGATGGGCGAATTTCTGCACTGCTGGAACTGGGAGCCGGGTTCAATCCTGAATTTACAGGCCGGGACAATGTGCTGCTTAATGGCGCGATTTTGGGGTTGTCTCGTAAGGAGATGCTCGGTAGGATATCTGAGGTAGAAGCCTTTGCCGATGTTGGAGAGTTTTTTGATCAGCCAATGAAGGTCTACTCATCCGGGATGTTTGCCCGTGTCGCCTTTGCCGCTGCGATTCATGTCGATCCGGATGTTCTTGTCGTAGATGAAATCCTCGGCGTCGGTGATGCCAAATTCCAGGAAAAGTGCTACAGCCGGATCCGTTCCATGCGCGATAAGGGCGTGTGTATTCTTTTCGTCAGTCACAGCACCGAAGCGATCCAACGCAACTGCGACATGGCGCTGCTGCTCGACAGCGGCAAGATCGTTGCCCATGATTCAGTGGATGCGGTCATTGCTGCCTATCACGACCTTCTCTATGGATCGGGCCAAGCCGGAAAAATCGAAGCGAATGCGCTGGCACCGGAACAGAAGCACGCAGTACTTACAGGAAATCACAATCCAGCTAGCGACATCGAGTTCCAAAGATTCTTGGACGGGAGCGACGGCCCTGTCTGCGAGAAGTTTCCGTATTACAATTCACACGAGCGCCGTTTTGGGAATGGTGCTGCGAAGATCGTCGACTTGATTGTTGCGGTTGATGGAAAATTCGACTTTGGCGTCCTGTCAGGAAGTGAATCGCTGATGATCTACCTCAAGGTGCGATTCGCTCGTGCTGCTGATGCCCCGCAAATAGGATGGGCAATTGTGAGTCCAGAAGGGATCATAATATCTGGATCAAACTCCCTATCCAGGAATCGCGTGCTTCCTGCGGCTAGAACTGGCGAGACTTGGGTTTACGCGATCTCCATGGAGACAGGGTTATGCGGAGGCGAGTTTTTTATTAACGTTGGAGTCAGTTCTTTTGACGGTGAAAGCTGGACGTTTCTCGACAATCGACGCTCGGTAATTCATCTTTCTGTGACACGCTCGGAACGTTCTTCGGGGTTTGTCGATCTGCCGTCGTCGTGTTCAGTTTATAGGACTCCGACAGCAACGTCGAATTAAACAAAAGACAAACATGAACCAATTCATTGACGAAAATCTTGCTGGTGGCAAATTACCTTGTGCGCCGTTGATGGTCGAAATTGAGCCTACCGACGCCTGCAACCTTAGATGCAAGATGTGCCATGTCACCTATCGTCCTGATGAGGCAAGGCATTCGCTTTCTCCAGACCTACTGAAACAAATCGAAGGTTTCAGAGGCGCGTACGTAGCTCTCGGTTCAGGGTTCGAGCCGACGGTATACCCTCATTTCATCACATTGCTGAATAAAATATCGGAAATGGAATGTGGGGTTGAGATCATTACGAACGGAATGTTGATGAAAGGCGACATTTCCAAGGCTCTAGCTGATAGTGCCATTAAAATAGTGAATATTTCTTTTGATGGTGCGCGAAGGGAGACATACGAAGCGATTAGAGAAAGAGCATCCTACGACGATGTAATCGCCAATATTGCTGAGACAAAGAATCGACTGATTGGCAGGGAGACTTTTTTTGCAGTCAATTTCACAGCTATGCATAGCAATATGCACGAGCTTGCCGAAGCAGTCGATCTTTGGGATGAATACGGAATTGACCAATTGCGGATCTTGGGGTTGGTCGTCAGAGAGCGACGTCAAGAGCTACTTCAAGAGAGTATGTTACCCGTATTGCCGACATTTTATGCGAATCTGCAGGAAGCAGCAACGCGTGTGGTAGAGGATTCAAAAAAGATAGCGCTGAGCTCTCCACATTTTTTTGGCATGACGTCATTGAAGGGGATTGAAAAACATTTGCACGGCAATGTTGTTTCCTCAAATAATCCGCTGACGAGAATCGTCCCTCGCAATCGGCAACGTTTTCAAACCACGATCGACAATGATGGCGGCGTACGGTGCTCCTCTCCTTTCACGTTTGCCAGAATCTTATTTAATGGTGATGTGCAGCTCTGCTACCAGTTTTCGGTGGGTAATCTACACACTGAATCATTTGAGCAAATTTGGAATGGCAAAAAAGCTCATGCTGTTCGCGATATGGTCAAAAACGATGATAGTCATTGCAGGAAATGCGATTACTTCAAGTATTGCCTTAAGTCGGACCGAATTGATTACGACCGAATTGAAAATCACTTTTCCGCTCCGCTCATAGACGTCATAGAGTTATTACCGAACAACAACGTTGCATTTAAAGATGGCGTGTTGTTCCATGACAGTCCTCGGTTGGTCGATGTGGTGAAAGATCTTAACATCGTTGCATTCAAGGGCGAATACTGGATTGTGCCGCAGACACTTGGTCCCATGGACTTAAATTTGAATGATGTACGTGGGATGGAAGGCGTCGTAGTCGTGCCATCCTATCGGCAGGCACGAACGCTAGCTAAGTCGATGGCGGCTGAAGGCAAAAACAATAAGTCATCGTTATCGCCGTAGGCTACGGAAAAATCGCAATGTTGAGAAACACATTTGGGCGATTTCTAGTCATAGGTCCTCCCAGAGGCGGATTCACCCTGCTTCTGTCGGTGTTATCGATCCTGTATCGAGACCGTGGCAACGTCAAGCCGCGCGCCCAGGAAATTGCCGATCCGTATATCGCCATCGCCGGAGAATATCTAGATGCTGCGATACGAGACTGGTTTTGTACTCAGGTCGGTGAGGATCGGCTGTTCTTCAATAAGGAATTCTCGATCCTCGTGGGCGGTCCGAAATGGATTTCTACCGAAGACGAGGATACCGTCTGCGTTCGTAAGTACCTCGGTATTAAGGGGGCGGGTGATTTCACGTTCCTGCTGTATTTGCCTCGATGGGTGCTGGCTTTCGACGAAATTATTCATTCGCACAGCCATCCGGCGCGCTGGCCGGCGATGCCCGACTATGCGGAATTCAGAAAGTTTGCGTCGATCCGCAATCCGATCGACATCATCCATTCCTCCGTTTTCTCCATCAATGCGCTGGCTAGTGAATACATCCAGCGCGAGCTGAGGCTGGACGAGCACCAGATTCGACGCGAACTTGCGTTGAACAAGCTTACCAACCCGGAGTTTGTTTCCGGACTGATCGTCTTTCTCAAGAAATACCTGGACGAATTCATCTTCGTGGCCGACCGGTTCGATTATGTGATGCGCTGGGAAGATCTCATTCAACATCCGAGTGAGGAAATCCAATGCATTGCGCAGGCAACCGGCGAACCCACCGATGCGGAATATGCGGCGCGCGTCTGGAGCGAGTTGGACCATCGCAACCTGACCCGCTATCACAGGCATAGTTTCCGTCGTGGTTTGTTGTACGATTGGCAATTCAATCTTACCAATACGCACCTCAAACTGTTTGAGGATGCCGGATTTGGGGAATACCTGCAACGATTCGGCTATGATCCGATTACCCATTTTAAGGAGAGTGATTATACTCCTGATCAGTTGCTGATTGAGGAGCACATCCGCCGAGGGCGGCCTTATATAGAGAATCTGGACGACGATTTGATAACCTTCGCATTCAACAAGACGAATTTCACGCCGTCGCCTCGTTTCAAATTCAAACACTACCCTCGTCAAGGTGCGATCGAGATCGAGAGATCCACTGTGCGTGATGAAGCCCTCGAGACGGGATTTATGGCACGCATGGCTCGTGCCTCGGAGGTCGTGTTCGACTATCTCCAAAAGTTACGACCGGCTGCAGTAGAGGCCGCCGCGGGCAATGATGCGCCGTTGGCGGCTCTGCGGGAGCAATACAGTAAGGTATTCTCAGAATGGCTGGGCGATCGTTCTGCATCCATGTTTTCCTCACTGACGCGGGCTGAGATTACGGTGGCTCCACCGCGACTCGTTGGGAGTGCTGCTGGATACAACATTGTGCACCTGGGGGGATACCATTATTCTGTCCCCCAATCACTGGGGCCCATGGATTTGGGACAACTCGATCGGTCTACCCTGCCACCGACGATTCTGGTCACACGCACATACGGAGAAGCACTTCAATCCATTGCGAGGGCAGCCAAGACGTGAACCGATATTTGGATTTTTTTGAACCCGATGCTCCTCATGCTTTGATGGAGTCGCTCAAACGTGGTTTCGAACGTGGTGCCCGTAAAGCGTTGGTGATTGGCCAGGAGGTTTGTAGTAAAGAGTTGGCCGATACGATGGCGGAAATTGGATTCTCCTGGATTGAAATACGAATGGCTGCATTCCGTAAACAGGATATTGCCGATGCTGATGTTGTCCTGGTGACTGGAGGCAATGGTACGGAAGTCTCACGAGCGCTCCATGCTTGTATCGACCTGAATCTCATGGTCATCGCCCCGGTTACCGAACATCACTGCAGTAAACGCACGGTATTCCTACTTTCTATCCCAAAGGCCGGAACCCACATGGTAATCCGGCTTCTTGGACTGATGGGAATGGAGCGATCGTCGGAACGAGCGCCACGGCCTGGTACCTGGTCCACGCCGATAGGCTATCACTATCACGCTCCCTGCCGGGATTTGATAAGCGGCGACTGGTTCGATCCCATGGGGCGCCAATTGTTGTTTCGGTCACCGTCGATTTTTGTGTATCGTAACCCGATGGATATTGTCGTCTCCGAGTTGGACTGGTTCGTCCGGTCCGAGCATGCTTTCTCAGGGTATCTGAATTGCTTCCCAAATCTTTCTGGACAGCTGGAACGGCTGGTTGCGGATAGTAACGTTTTAGGGACCATCCGTGATCGTATCAATAGGTATGCCGGTTGGATGAATTTCAGCAACGTGATTCCGGTAAGCTACGAGGAATTAGTGGGAAAACGCGGTGGCGGAAGCGATACCGACCAGCTGGATGGAATATGGGCGTTACAGCTGAAACTTCACGTGTCTGGAAGCCCTCAGGACTATGGTGCTCGTCTTTACGACCCGACCAGCGCCACCTTTTCTAAGGGGCGGATTGGCCGTCACATGGAGTGTTTCGAGGAGGGCCATTTCGCACTTTTTGATGCCTTGCCGCAAGATTTTATGGAAGCCCTCGGATACTCCCGCAGCTCGCTGACTTCTTCGAGAACAAAGGCATTACGGCATCGTCCCTTAGTCGTGAAAAGTTTATCTCAGGATGCGCTCTACACTCCGCGATTGGTGCGAGACAGCCTATTGGGCTGGAACATCGTTGAGATTGCGGGAAAGTATTTTCCAGTTCGATACGGTGTGCATATTGTGTCCGCTGGTGATGCCAAGGCCGTCTCGGATGAACAAGAGGGTTTCTGGAGCGTACGCGACGCTATGGACGCTCTGATCCATGGTGCAGCAGTCACGGCTCGACCAGCAGCACCGGAGACCACAGGGCCAGAATTAGTGGTGGAAGGTTATTGTGGATTCAACATTGTTCGGTACAACGGCGGTTGGTATGGTTTCAAACAGTCAAGTGGCGACATTGATATCAGGAGTCTCAGCGAGTCCGCTCTCAAGGCCATGAAACGGAGCAGGCACTGTGTGACCGGGGAGAGTGCTGCGGATGTCAAGGCAGAGATCCTCCGTATCTGCATGAATAGATGAAACAACGGGTCGCGCTCTACAAAGGTTATGAAATTCGCTTAATAGGATTGTTCATCCGGCAGGCTGCGGCTCAAACGAAAAGAATTGAAACAATGAGGGCCATTGTTCGCAAAAACGCATCGCCATCTTCGCCCCGCTTGTCTATTATTCTATTGGACTGGGGCTGTCGCGAGCGGTTCACAACTCTGGACTGGTTGCGACAACAAGATGTGCCGAAGGATCAGTATGAGCTGATCTGGGTGGAAGTCTATGACCGTGTCATCGACGAGGTGATGGAAAAGTCGGATGTCGTCATTACATGCCATCAGCAAGGCATCTATCACAAACACATTGGCTACAATGCGGGATTGTTGCATGCGCGCGGTGAACTGATTTGCGTGTGCGATAGCGACGCCGTATTTCCACCCGATTTTGTTCGTTCAGTGTTTCGGTCCTTTCAGATGGAGGACGGTGGATCGGCCGTTCCGCTGGTGCTCATGCACTATGAATGGCGTACGTCTCTACTTTATCCGGACGGCCTGACCGACACTGCGACGCTCAAAGATCAAGCTCGCTGGCAATGGTGGCCCCTCATTGTCAACGAAGGCGCCTGCATGACCGTGCGCCGATCTGATGCGATCCGGTTCGGAGGCTTTGACGAACATTCCAGTTACCGAGGCTATTTGTGCGGGCCTTATGATTTAGGATGGCGTCTGATCAATGCCGGTTGGCCGGAAGTTTGGCACGATGAGGCCGTGGCATTATGGCACTTCGCTCATCCCGACCCAATCGGCACGAACGGCCAGCAGGCTTCGCTGAAACAGCTGCTGGAAAAGGCTTACCCGCATATTGATGGTCATGCGCTGACGGCTGTGGAATCTTTTTCAACAGGTCGATTTCAGCCCCTGCGAGAGAATCCTGAAATTTGGACGTTGCGGATGGGGGATCGGCGCATCGGATCCGAGCTGGAAACCCGGTACGCCGACTTGACCGGACAAGGCGGCTATTCCCCTTGGACGGTGCGGTCGTTATGGGTGTCGCTGGCGAGAGAAATTATAGGACGGTATTGTAAAGATCGTCTGTGGCAGCCGCTTCGCAAAGGTCTTGTCTCCCTTGTCGGGCGACGCCTCGCGGGAAGACTTCGCGTCATGTATCAGGATCACATCGCTCCACGTCGAATCAATCATGAAGTGGCAGCGGACTCTCCGACTCTACTGTGTTCCGCAAAGGGCTATAATGTCGTAAAACTTAAAGATGAATACTATGCCGTGCCTCTGCGCATCGGTCACCTGGATCTGGCGACCGACGAGGGAAGAGCCCACCCTGACCTGCTCGTTTCTCAAAACTACGAGGTGCTTCTCGAAAAAGTTCAGGTGGCATCAAGAGGATAGACTCGGGTACTCGTTCCTTCTGAATCGTGCATTATGGGAAATTCAAACCATTATGACATCTTTGTTACTCATGCCTGGCGGTTTCATGAGGATTGGACAAAATTTGCAGAACTTATGGACAAGATGCCGGGACTTCTGTGGCGCAACTTCAGCTTGCCTTGGCATGATCCTGCAATAAGCCCGAATACAGAAGCCGGAGGCCGATTCATCCGCAGTTCTCTGGAAAGCCAAATTATTCCGGTGCATGTCGTTGTTCTGCTTGCGGGGGTCTATGAGATTAGGAGCGCTCGGCTTTGGGTCGACATGGAAGTCGAGATGGCAAAGAAGCACAACAAACCCATTATCGCTCTGCCTGCGATCAACAAGGGCTCAGTCCCGGATGATCTCGTTGCGTTGTGTGACGCGAGCTGCGGATGGGACGGAGCGCGATTGATCGCCACCATTGACGAAGTGCGGTCCCTGCCAAGATTTGCATCTCAGTCTTCCGCGCGATGATTTGGCCTTAGATGCTCCACTGGAAAGCGATGGAATCTCATCGCTAGAAAAAGAGTTGGGTGAGCGAGAGCTTCTCCAGATCCAGATCTCGGTATGGCTACGCGATCGTGAATGGTCAAAAAGTCGGTTGATACCACACAGGTGCTTGTGTATCTTAGGTAATTATTTGGTCGCCGTTTTTTACCCGATGGAAGGAATTCCATTAGGGGGGAGATAATGTTTGAACTGTGGATTTTCTATTTTGGATATGAGGTGAGTAATGACCGATACAGCCGTCGTTCTGACTCTTGAGAAAGGCCATACAACTGCCAAGGTGGAGGGGACACGCGTCGTATTCAGCCCATACCAATGCTTCGCCTTCGACAATGGGCCGGACGATGTGGCATGTCTGCGCGCGCTCGGAGCGCATCTCATGACGTTGCCCGGGCTTGCCCTAGTCGGTTCGAAAGGGCTTATCGATTATCTCTTGCAACATGTGCCCGGACTCGACAGCCGGATCGTCGGCACTGCGCTTTACGAAAATATTCCGGAGATGCAGCAGCTGCATGGCCTCGCTACTGTTAGGCTTGGATCCTTACCCCGTGAAACACGAACCGCCTTTCTCTGCGAAACGTTGGCGTTTCCACGCATGCAGATGACGAAGCAATTGCCTCAGTCAGTCTCGGTCGTCGATCTCACGGTTTTGGCGGACGTTGCACCCGACGTCATTCCGCCCCGCGGGTGGACACCGCTGCCACGCAACATTTATCCGATCCAAATTCCGGAGATCCAGATCAGGAAGGATCTGGACGTGGCCATTGTCGACTGCCCTTCACGTAACCTATCCTTGATGCCTAACGGATTGGGATATTTGAACAATGCCTTGAAGAAGACTGCGGTGTCCTATCAGATCATCGACCTCGATATTATTTCGTATCATCGGTTTCATGTTCACCGGCTCTTCGACATGGGCGGCCGCATCACGCTTCCCGGTGAGTTGGTTTTGCCGGAGGATCCTTGGCAGGCGGAGCACTACGATCTGTGGACCGCAACGGGCGGAGGGGCTTCCGGCCCAACCGGGCGCAACGAAGTGTTGGAATTCTTCAGGCCCGTCATCGACGAAACGATCGCGGCGTTGGTCGCAGCGCGGCCCAAAGTGCTCGGGCTTTCAATCCAAGGATGTAATGAGGCGGCGGCGCGGGAGGTTGCGCTCGGCGTCAAGGCTCAGTTGCCTGATATCACGATCGTGGTGGGCGGGTTCAGTTGCTACAACGCGGATGTCGGCCGCCGCGCATTCCCAGAATGCGACTACATGTGCATCGGCGAAGCGGACCTTACGGCGGGTCCGTTGCTGGAGGCATTGGCCAGAGGCGAGCGTCCGTTCAACCAGCCGGGCGTGCTGTCCCGTTTCGATACGGCCGATTATTCGTATCTTCCGGCGCCGATGATTCATAACCTCGATCAGATCGAATTCCCCAAGTACGAGTGGTGCGATCTGAACGTGTACAGAAACTTCAATGACTACCAACTGACGCCTATTATCGCGAGCCGGGGTTGTCGCTGGTCGCGCTGCACCTTCTGCGCCGAACGGTTCTACTGGCGCATCCGCACCAAGGAAAATTTCGCGGATGAACTGGAGTGGTTGGTCGGACGGGGCTGCCATCTGTTCATGTTCAACGAGAGTGATCTCGGCGGCATGCCCGAACGTGTCATGGAGATTTGTGATGAGATCATTCGCCGTGGTCTCCATCGCAAGGTGAAGCTCACGGGCCAGCTGCGCGTCAACAGGAAGCAAAACCGAGCCTTCTTCGAAAAGCTGCGAGAGGCCAATTTCGTTGCGCTTCGTTTCGGGATCGATGCGTTTTCGGAGCGCACGTTGCGGCTGCAGATGAAGGGGTACACGGCCGACATGATTACACAGAACCTCAAGGACTGCTGGGAGGTCGGGATCTTTACTGAGGTCAATTGGGTCATCGGTGTTCCGGGAGAAACCGACCAAGACGTGGAGGAGGGGATCGATCTCATTCTCAAGAACCGCAAGTATATCGGTCGGCTGGCCAACATCAACCCGCTGATATTGGTGAACGGCAGCGTCTACTGGATTGATCCGGCCTCCCACGGCATTGTCTTGAAGGAACCTCAGGAAATCATGTACGAAAAATATCCGAGAGCCCTTCCCGCAGATCAGTGGCACAGCACCGATCCGTATATCGATGCGCAGGTGCGCAAAGAACGATTTGAGCGCATCGTTCTCGCCTTGCACGATGCGGGCTTCAACGTAGGGGCTTGGGCCAACCGCGTCATTGAGGACGTCAAATTCAATCGCGATAAAGCGCGAACCGGTTCAGCGAACGGCGACGCAATCAGCGCCGGAGAATTTGAAGTGGCCGGAGGCAAAGATACGGAGAATTTTCTGAGTCTCACGGAAGAGGAACGGGCGCTTGAAGTCGCCGCGCAGCGTTCGCCGCTCGCAGAGGAAAACCAGGCGCGCACGGCAAAAGCGCTCCCTATGTATCCGGCGCAGGATGCCCAATCGCCTGATGCCGGCAAGCCGTTGGCGGAACCTCCGTTATTCGGGGTCGCGGGCGAATCACCGCGCATGATGCGCAAAATGGACACGCACACGATCCTTTTCTACAACGGTTGGTACTACGGCATTCCCGCCGCATTGAGCAATGTTGATGTGACCAGTCCTGAATCGGCCGCGATCGCGGGAATTCTCCGGTATCCAACCGAAGAGGAGGTCGTCGCGGTCATTGAAGAGAGCGCCCGATGGGCGAATTCACGCGGTCATTACGATGATCAAAAGAAGCAGCGAGCATCCGGATCCTATATGCGGGTGGATAGCGTGGGCGAAATGTCTGAAGCCGCCGAGGTGCCCGGCACGCTTCGCATTCTACAATTCGGCAAGACGTATATCGCCGTGGATCGGGAAGTCCTCAAGGATCCGTTCGGTCGGAGATCCTCCGTCGAAAGAAAATCCAAGAGCCACGGAGAAGGCAAGCGTCATCTCAGTGTCTGGCGCCGGATGACCGAGCTGTTTCCTGCATCATTCGAAGAGGAGCTTCGGCGGCTCATCCGTCAGGAACGTTTTAATAGAGGGAACGGGGGGTACCTGAGCGATATGCAACTCGCCCGTATGCTCCCACGTGCGGTCGCTGTCGCGTATGTCAAAGAGCCGCTGAAGCGTATCATGCGATCTGTGACCGGACGGGGCACCGGCAGCGAAACGTCGGCTGGAGTGCCGGTCAAAGGAGAAGATTTCTCTATCCGGTCCGTCGTGACCAAGAACACTCAACCGGAATTGTTGTGGACCATCGGCAATTACAATCTCGTGAAATTCGACGGCATGTTCTACGGGGTGCCTCATGGGGCCTATGTGGAATGGGATTCCGGTTTCGTCGCATCGGTTCCCGGCATGTTGGTCGGAGAGACGATCGGTGAAGTTGACGGGATGATCAGGACACTGCGCGGGGAAGCCGGGGAGATCTCTGTCGTTCCGGTCGGCGGCCGCTCCCACGCATCCGGGTTCACGAAATCGCCCGTGTTACTTCGTGCTATGCCTGAGGAAGGCTATGACGTCATCTCCTATGAAGGTTGGATCTACGGTATGCCGCATGCCTTAGGCGCTATCGATCTGACCGAGATCGACGTCATCGAGATGCCGGGTGTCATTCGCGACGTATCCCGTGATGCCGTTGAAACTGAAATCCTCGCGTTGGGCCGACACAATAACAGGGCGTGTAGCACGGTCGAAGTATGAGGCTGTTTCAGAAATGTGTTTCTACTCCCGGCATCTTACAGAACCTGCACCCTGCTTCCTGGCGGGATCATCGTTTCGGTTTACCGCAAGACAGATGGGAGCGTCTTAAGGGAAGAAGTTTTTGGATAACCGGCGCCGGTACGGGATATGGAAGGTGCATTGCGCTGGCCCTTGCCGCTGCTGGAGCTCGAGTCTTTATTTCCGGAAGACGAATTGAAAAATTGCGCGAGACAGTGGAGGAGGGGACGGCTCTTGGTATCGATGTCAGCCGTTGTATTTCCGTTCCAGTGGATATTCGATCGGATGAGGATCTTGTCCGTGCGGTGCGAAGCATTCAACATGTTACCGCCAGCTTGTATGGGTTGGTGAACAGCGCCGCCCTTCCGCAACCGCCGGGGACCGTGTTTCCGCTCACCGATCAAAGTGTGGCGAGTTGGACGGATCTCCTGGCGACGAATGTGACGGGACCATGGTTGACCTGTAGAGCGGCGATGCCGCTTTTGGGTAATGGAGAGGGATTCCGTATTCTCTTGCTGTCTTCCTTCGCGGGATGGGCCTCGACGCCGGGTTTCGGCTCATACAATATCAGTAAGTCGGCCCTCAACACGCTCGGGGCATCCCTTGCTGCCGAATGTGCCATGAAACATCCGGATAAGGATATTCAGATCAACGTATTGGTCCCGGGCGAGGCCCGCACCGAGATGAATCAGGGATCGACCGAAAGTCCTTACGCGGTGGTCAGTATGGTGCTCGTCCTCTTATCGCATCCGCCTGGCGGCCCCAACGGGTTTTTCTTCAATCGTGATGGGCGCCACCTCGCATTTGCTTATACTCAGGAATATCCGCAGCCGCTCTTGGACGTACGCTAATGCGTCACTCCTTACACGTCGCGGTTCCTTGGAACCTTAGTCACTACATCCCGTTAGACGGGTTTCATCCGCTCTATCGGGCGTTGTTCGATCATGTTCCGGATCATGTCGAACTTTACGCCTGGGATAACGTTCGGCTGTATCGCAAGTTTCGGGATGACGCTGCGGCGCGCAGGACAGTGATAGAGAAAGCAAAGTGGGAAAAACATCGTCATAATCGACTTGATCGGAGTTGTATTGCAAAGACGTATCAGGAGTATTTCTGGCCTCCTGATCACGTTCTGACGACCGCTCTCGAGGGGGATCTGGAATTTCATCATACCGCTCCATTCCCATCCCTCACACGACCGTTTGTCTTTCACTGCGAGTCGTTCGCGTCGGTCTTGTTCCCGTTTGCTCAACAAGGGAGCGGCAGCATTGAAAACTATGAGGAACTCAAGGAACATTATAGAAGCATTTTCTCGCATCCTCTGTGCCTTGGAATCTTTTCCCATGTGCCGGACACGCTGCATGCGCTTCGCCTGTTCTTGTCCGACTCGACCATCGACGGGAAGTTGTTTTCCTCAAGGACGGGATTAAGCGCCGATCCATTATTTCTGCATGAACCGGAGCGAAAGCCGTCGATTTCCAGGCCGCGGTTCTTGTTTGTCAACTCCGCCAACCAGAATCCGGTGAATTTCTTTCGTCGAGGTGGGCATCTCGTCTTGCGTTTCTGGAAGGAGATGGTTGCCGGTGGTCGAGACGGCCTTCTTCTGCTTCGTTGCGCGATGCCGGATGACAGCGAGTTGCGTGATTATGGCGTTGATGTGTCCTGGATCAAAGGCGAGATCGGCCGAAGTATCGTCTGGGATCAAGGCTATCTGGCCGGTCATGAAATACAGTCCTTAATGACCGAGGCGCATTTTTTCCTGCTTCCCAGTGTGGCGCTGCATTCTGTCTCGATTATGGAGGCAATGAGGGCGGGAGCGATTCCAGTCGTGTCTGATATCGTGGGCACCTCAGTGTACGTCACTGATGAGGAGAATGGGATCGTCTTGTACGGTGTACGTGAGAAAGTTTGCCCCAAAGACGGGGGAACGGACTGTGTGCTGGACCGATATAGCCGATGGCCGGAACTGGACAGCCTTCTTGTCGAGCAAATGACAAGCCGTGTGTGTGCTTTGCTGGACGAGCCCGACGTCTATTGGGACTTGCATAGGCGTGCGCTTTCCCATGCAAAGGAACGATTTTCAGGGCAGCGTTTTGCCCTGGACTTCTGGAGCGTCGTCTCGGACCTCTACGCGCAATCCAGAGCAGCGTCCATTGCCGGAGAGGCCGGTTCCGATCGCCCGGACCGTTCCTTGAACGAGTGTACGATTCAGAGTGACGGCTGGGCGCGAGTGTTTGAGAGTCCCCCACAACCGATGTTACGAATTAAGACAGAGTTCGGCATGGTATGGGAATTGGGTGGTGCCATGATCCGGACGTATGGGAATCCTCGCATCGAGCTGAATGACTGGTCAGCATTGGCCCAGTACTATAAGCCAAATGCTCCACCGGTGACGTATGCCACTACCTTGGAAGAATTGGAAGGAACATACCTTCATCCGCTCGGAGGGCGCCGCGAAGGAGTGTGGCGCAGGGTGGTTCGATGGATTTCCAAAACACTCATGCCGTTTCCCGCCTTCTATCGCTATGCCGCCCGGCTTCTTGCGGTGTATCGTCGGCATGGAGGGTTCAGGTTTGCCAAGCCCAAGACAGAACCGGAGATCGAACTCGTCCGTCAGGGAGTAACCGGGTATAACATTATTCGTCATCGTGATCGATACTATGCCATTCTTCAGCGCGAAGGGGAGTTTTCTCCGAAGAAGGCCGAGGCCGGCGGCTATTCGTCGTGTTATCGAGGGCATTCTGTTGATGACGTGCTCCGAAGTATCGCCGCAAGTATTCCGGCATCGCGGTCGTTCGTCCGTGAAGAAGGCGCTGAACCTGTCGAGGTCATCGTGGAGGGGTTTCATCATTTCAACATCGTCCGTCAAGGCAAGAAATTTTACGCCTTCTTGCAAAACGAAAGCGAATCGGCACGATCGAAATTACTTTCGAAACAATATGCCCCCTCTTTTTCAGGTCTCTCGCTCGAAGAAGTTCAGCGCCAAATTCTGAATGCCCTCACTGCCGAGTCGGCATGGCTCCAAGGCTGGGAGAATCCCGTCGATTCTATCGAAGCGTCGAGGCGAGGCACCCGCTGAAGAAGCCCGCAATCCATTGTTGGATCTACAATCATCAATTGTATGGGATTGGTGACCAAGTAAGCTTTGCGGTCACTGCGTTCCGACAACACGGCTATCCGGTTTCCGTTGGGAGACAGCCACGCCGTTCGTCTCTGAATGTCGTCATTGAAGGATTCCCCTCGGAAAGCAGTAGGGATGTGTTGCTGAATTTTTGCCGATCATCACGGAAACGAGTCGCAGTGATCATGACCGAGCATTTGGATTTCCAACATGGCCAGGTCTATTTCCACGGCGCCCCCCTTGGGAGTCACAACGATTACATGCATTCTTCCACGATCCTGACGCGGATGAAGCATCTGTTGGAGTGCTTGCCCTATCTCCGTTGTTTCTTCGTCTTGGGCGACTTGCCTGAGTTACGTAATATCTCGACGCTTGTGCCTGGTGTGGATGTGCGCGCCATTCCATTTCCCTCCCTAAGCGACGGCCCACGCGAAGCTGTTGGAACGTCTTGTGATGCCGTTCACGATCTTGTGTTTACCGGAGCCATGACGGAATACCGTGCCCGGCTTCTTTCTCTGTTAGAGGCGGAAGGACTGTCGGTCATGTGTCCGAGGAAATTCGTCTCGAGGAATCGCCGGAACGCCCTCAATCGATCGGGGAAAGTGATTGTGAACATTCCTCAGCGTGGAGGTTGGCGATGGCTGTCATTAATGCGAATTATCGCCGGACTCCAAACCGGCCGAGCCACGGTCTCGCTGGGAACCCATGATGCCTCTCATATCGCGTCCTGCTGTACACAGTTGGATATTCGGGACCATGATTGGGTGAGTAAGGTGAAACAGTGCGTCGATGACTGGAAGTCGCTCTATTTTAGAGACCTTATAAGCTATGCCGCCATGACGCAGAAGTTTGGGCGGGAGAAAGCATTTCCGCATGATGTCTTCGAATACTGGGGTGTCACAGATAGAGTTTGCAGTTGAGAAGGAGTTGCCATCCAGCCGTCCAGGCTATCAAGCGTTATTCAACATTTTAGCGCGACAATCAACTCAGGTGGTTTGATCGACGGGGAGCGCTACAATCAGTTCCTAAGTTAGTATCGCATCGTCCCATTGGTGCTGTTCTAGTTGCTCCAACGCGAAGGGTTTTAAACATGGCCGCTTCCGTTGATGCCACGTTACCATCCACAAAGGCGATAATAATTTGGGCTCGCTTAGATTGATTCTGGCTCTATCGGTATTTTTTTGGCATATACCCGGCCATCCTTTTCGCTTGGTTCATGGAGGCATTGCCGTTGAGTCATTCTTCATGATATCCGGATTCTACATGGCGCTCGTTATTAATGAAAAATACTCGAAGCTTCCTCACTCCTCGTGGATTTCCACGTTTTACCAAAGTCGCATATTGCGATTGGCGCCGATATATTTTGTTATTTGCCTGGTCGAAGGCCTTTTGTATATGCGCAGCAACACGCCGAATATATTCTCAGGCAATGATCTGACCCCACAGGCAAGATCGGCGCTATTCTTCATGAATTTCTTCATATTCGGACAGGACATGTGGCAAACAATCCTGTCTCATTCCGCCACCAACATTCCAAACTCCTTTATTCAATCAGCGGTAAATTTTTTCGGCAAGAGCGCTCTTGAACAAATCTATGTCTACATCGGTCAAGCATGGTCGCTTGGAATCGAGTTGATTTTTTATGCAATGGCTCCATTTGTCGTGATGTCTAAGAAAAGGGTCCTCGCCCTCTTCATTGCTTGCCTGCTTATTCGATTCTACTTCGTAGAACACGCCGCTCTATTCCCCAATGCCCCATGGCGTTCCCGTTTTTTCGCAAGCAATATGACCTTTTTCTTTTTGGGAACCATGAGCTATTGGATTTATGCCCGGGCTGTACGTTTCGAGCATGCCAAGACCGTTGGTCGCATGGTGGCCATATTAGGAATGTGTTCCTTGATTGGTAGTGTGTATTTCGCTGGAGGCATGTTTCTTTTTGATGGCCCTGAAGATTACGACCAGATCAGGTTATGGATCTTTTATCTTTTGTTTACAGCCGGAATGCCGTTCCTGTTTATCCTGACGAAGGACATCAAGTGGGACAGCTATATAGGCGAAATATCTTATCCGTTATATTTGGTCCATGGATTTATCATTGGATCGCTGAACTATTTGCGTTTCAGCCCATCTGTTAAGCTTGCCCTCATCATCGCAGCTACACTGGCAGTATCGACTGCCTTATTCGTATTTGTTGATCGTCCAGTAGACCGCTTTCGACATAAATTGACGGCTTCGCCTAAAACCATAGGCGGGCGTTCATCACTGTATAGGAGCATTAGATATTCTCTTTCTGCTGTACCCGTCTTGCTGTTTCTACTTGTCCTATTCCGGCCTACTACTGAAGCCAGTCCCGTGCCGCATTTAGTTAAAGAGGTTGGGCGCTATAACATTGTGGCCTTTAACGGGAAATTTTATGGCATTCCACAGGGCATAGCGGTTAATTGGCAAAAGGATGATTTGCTTGCCATTCGTGGAATGCTTGTCAGTGCCACCGCAGAAAACACAGAACAATTAATTGTGACATCGCTCAAGACTATTCAAAATACCCCTTAATTATGAGTTTAGCGGCCCGCAGAGAGCTTGCGACGGGGATTCTGAGGAACAAGGAGATGGCGATGGCATCCGAATCAGGACAACCTATTGAGCGGTGGATGGCGAAGCAGGAGCTGAAGGCCTCCGATGTGAAACTGCTGAAAGAATTGGAGTATGAGAATAGCCGATCTGGCATACCCCGCCTTGGTTGGCTGTCTGCGGATCAGCCTTCATAGTGTCAATTCTCATCGCGTGAGACAACTTTTCCGCAACAGCGCGATCGTGCGGTGGGGCGCAGCGTTTCTTGGTCCTCACTGCCTTACCAGCCTTGGAGCATTGCCTCGCTACTTCGTGGAATGGAAAACTTACAATAAGCAGGCCGCCACACCACAGATCTCCTTCCGAGATTCGTATCCCTGCCTTGCTGATCGTACCGTGGCCACGCCGTTCGATCCGCACTATTTCTTTCAGGCTGCGTGGCTCGCACGCCGATTGCATGAGAATCGGCCCTCTCTCCATGTCGATGTCGGGTCCAGCGCGATGATGATCAATGTGTTGAGTGCCAATGTAAAAACCGTATTTGTCGACTATCGTCCTCTCCGCGCGCGCCTGTCTAATCTCAGTTCCCTTGCCGGCGATATCGTGCGGTTGCCCTTTCAAGACGGCAGCATCGCTTCATTGTCATGCCTTCATGTCCTCGAACATGTAGGACTTGGTCGTTATGGCGACCCCATCAATCCGGAGGGAAGCCGTTTGGCTGCTGCGGAGCTCCAGCGCGTCTTGAAGCCCGGCGGGAGGCTCTTCCTCTCGGTGCCGGTCGGCCGCGAGCGGGTCTGTTTCAATGCGCATCGAGTATTTTCGTCGAGTACTGTCAGAGATTTCTTCCACGAACTCCGGCTCAAGACCTTTTCTCTTGTTGACGATGCCGGACGGTTCAGTGAGGAGGTTCCGCCGGAAGCCGCCGCTGCTCTCGAATATGGATGCGGTCTGTTCGAATTCGTGAAGGCACGTGAGTAACGGTCTACGGGCTTGGCTGGCTCAGAGCGAACTGTTTGCATTCAACGTGGTGCGGCGCGACCGTTGGATTGCGCAACAGGCGTCGCTCGTGCCGAGTGGGACGAGAGTGCTGGATGTCGGCGCCGGCTCTTGTCCCTATCGCGCGTTGTTCGCACACTGCGACTATCGCACTCAGGACCTCGCGCCGTTGCGGGGCGATCAGCTTCGATATGGCGGTTATGGGGTGATTGACTTCGTGTCGGATGTGACGGCCATCCCGGTTCCAGACGGCAGCTTTGGGATGGTGCTCTGTACGGAGGTGCTGGAGCATCATCCCGAGCCGATCCGTGTGGTGTCTGAATTGGCGAGAATTCTTCAACCCGGAGGAACGTTGATTCTGACAGCCCCATTGGGATCAGGAATTCATCAAGAGCCGTACCATTACTATGGGGGGTATACACCCTGGTGGTACGAGCGTTTTTTAAGAGCGGCCGGCTTTGAGGAAATCCATATTGAACCGAACGAAGGGTCGTTTCGATTTTTTGGACAGGAATCCATACGGTTCATACAAACGACCAGCCCGTGGAGTACAAGTCTACCGGTAGGGATCAGGCTGCTGTGGCTTCCGATGTGGATCGTGCTCTTTCCGATCCTCGGATTGATCGTCCCTATATTCTGTAAATGGCTGGATAGGTTCGACCGCGAGCGACGTTTTACAGTCGGCTACCATGTGACGGCGCGACGGGCTACTACGGCCCATTCACCGTAAAAGTCTTCGACGTCCTTGGGAATCCGGATACGGTTGTGAGGTGGTCAAATGAATATGAGGAAGAGGGGTTATGGGATTAGTCGGTCGACTTAGGCGACGGCTCACTCATTTGGCCCATTGGGCGATCGGATCTGAAAAGATCTCATATGCTCAGTGTGGGGAGGATCTCATCGTCGATTATGTTTTGACCGTGCTTGATATCGGGAAGGTATCCTATCTCGACGTTGGCGCGCATCATCCTCAGTACCTCAGCAACACATACTATTTCTATAGGCAGGGTGGCCGTGGTGTCTGCGTCGAGCCGGACCCGAATGCTCTGAGGGCATTCAGCCAGGTTCGCCCTCGTGACATCTGCTTGCCGGTGGGCATTGGACCTTCGCCGGGCAAGGCGGATCTTTTCTTGATGACCACGCCGACGCTGAATACCTTTTCCTGTAAGGAGGCCGAGCGGTATCAGTCTTATGGCACGGAACGGATTGAAGGCATGATTTCGGTCGAGATCAAAACGGTCAATCAAATTCTTGAGGAGCACTTCGAGTCGGCGCCGGATTTTGTGTCGATCGATGTAGAAGGGATGGACCTATCGATACTGAAAGATTTTGATTTTACGCGGTTCAGGCCGAAGGTGTTCTGTGTTGAAACGCTGACCTATACGGAAGACGGAGGCGAGGAAAAAATAAACGAACCACAGAGCATTTTGCAGCAGAACGGGTATTTTATTTATGCGGATACCTATATCAATACGATTGCTGTGGATCGCCATGCTTGGACAAATCGGAAGGTGCTCCAGTCCCGCAGACGCGCTTCCAAAAGGCCGTAAGTTTTTCTGATGCGTATTTTCTGTGTCTTTGGCCGACACAACTATGGGGATCCCCTCCGTGGGGAGGGGTATGAGTTCATAAATTTTGTGCCTGCATTTCAGGCGCTTGGACATGAAGTTTCATTTTTCGATTCCTGGGATCGTTCTGCGTATTGTGATTTTGCGGAGTTGAACCGAGCGTTTCTACGACGCGTCGATCAGGAGCGGCCAGACGTGATTGTGTGTGTGCTTCTGAGTTACGAGTTGTGGTCGGAAACGCTGGACATCGTTCGGGCCAATGGATCTGTTGCGATCATTAACTGGGGGACGGACGATTCATGGAAATACGAACAGTTTTCGCGTTTCGTCGCTCCGCATGTCGACCGCTATGCGACGACCTATCCAAAGGCATTGGAGAAGGCTCATTGCGATGGGTTAGACAACTTCGTGCGGACTCAATGGGGGGCGAGCCGTGAGACGCTGGCCGAGCCGTTGCCTGCCCGGCAGTGCAAGTATTCCGTGACGTTCGTGGGCAGTGCGTATGGCAATAGGAGGAAGTGGATCGACAGCCTACGTGCCAAAGGCATCCAGGTCGAGTGCTTCGGTCACGGTTGGCCCGCAGGGTCGGTCTCTGCCGCGGATCTTCTTCGTATCTACCGGGAGTCTGTGCTCACCTTGAACTTCGGGGACTCGGGCATTCACTTGCACGGACTGTTGCCGTACCGGAGTCGCCAAATTAAGGCGCGCGTATTCGAAGTGCCTGGAGCCGGCGGTTGTCTGCTCACTGAACCAGCTCAGTACCTCGAAGAATATTTTTGCATCGGTGAGGAAATCATCGTGTTCGATGGTCCGGATGAACTCGCCGAGCGCATTACGTATTTGTTGGCCAATCCGGAAAAACGGGATGCCGTTGCATATCGAGGATTTGAACGGGTCAGCCGCGAACATACATATGACCGTCGATTTGAAGCATTGCTTGAAAAATTAGCTCCGCGGGTTAGTCAGCCTCCCAATCGTTCCATTGATTGGCCGATCTTTGAACAAGCAGCCCGCCGTTACGGGATGGGCCCATGGCTAACATTGCTCAGGATGTTATGTGTCTCATGCGCCAGTTTGATTTGGGGTAAGCAGCGGGGTCCACGTGCCGCGCGTCGTCTGGCCTTTGAGTTGTCTTGGCGTTTGCGAGGGGCCTGGACCTACAGCGCAGCCGGCTGGCCCGGCCGGATGTTTTACAGGGAAAGTTGATTGAACGTACCGCCTCTGGTCACTGTTGCGATGTCGGCGTACAACGCGTCCGGGACGATTGACCTTGCGTTGCGGTCGATTCTTGCCCAAACCTATCAAAACTGGGAACTCATTGTCGTCGACGACGGCTCGACCGATCGGACGCGGGAGATCATATCCTGTATTCAAGATTCCAGAGTTCGGTTCATTCAAGAACCATCAGGGAATAGGGGTCTCGCTGCACGGTTGAATCAATGTGTGCGTCTCGCGAGGGGACAATATGTCGCCAGAATGGATGCCGACGACGTGGCGTATCCTCAGCGCTTTGAACGGCAGGTTCAGTTCCTTGAAACGCATCGCGACATCGATCTGTTGGGAGCCGGTGCTGTGATTTTCAAGGGAGAAGGCGAGACCATCGGTCGCTACCCAACGGCCTGCTCACACGAGGCCATTTGCCGAAGACCGTGGTGGGGATTTCCGCTTGCCCATCCGACCTGGATGGGTAAGCGGACCTGGTTCTTGTCGCATCCCTATTCCGCCGAAGCTGCTCGGTGCGAGGATCAAGCGCTCCTTCTTCAAAGTTTTTCACACAGTCGTTTTGCAGCGTTGGAGGAAGTGCTCTTGGGCTATCGCGTGAATGAAATCGAAGCAAGAAAATTGGGCCGTGGTCGGCTGAACTATTGTCGACGCTTGGTCGAGAGAGTGCATGACTCGTCCTCATTGAGGTGGGCGATGATGGGCGTTGGTGTGCATAGCGCCGCTCTTGCAAGAGACCTGGCCCTTCAGTTGGCGCACACCGTCGGGAGCGGATCTCGCAGGTCCTGGAGCTCCGTCGGACAAGCGGAGAGAGAGCAGTGGCAAGCGGTGTGGAGTGGGTTGGTCCGCGATCATACGGTCCTCCATGCCTGACCATTTAATTCGTTCTGTACGCTGATGTGCGGCATAGCCGGAATGATGTTTTATCGGGGCTCTGAGCTCAGCCCGATTGTTTCGAGAATGGTCGAGAGGATTCGTTATCGGGGGCCCGACGATTCAGGACTGTGGTGTGCTGCCGACTACGGGCTTGCCCTTGGCCATGCCCGCCTGTCGATCCTGGATCTGTCTCCCACCGGCCATCAACCTATGGAATCGGCTTCCGGTCGATATGTCATCGTATTCAATGGTGAAATCTACAATCATGTGGAACTCCGAGGGCAGCTGACGAGCCTACCGTGGCGCGGGCATTCGGACACTGAGACGCTGTTGGCGGCCTTTGAAACTTGGGGTGTGGAAAAAGCGCTTCAGGCCACCGTCGGGATGTTTGCGTTAGCGTTATGGGATCGGGTGGAGCGGCGTCTAGTCCTGGCTCGTGATCGGATCGGAGAAAAGCCGCTCTACTATGGGTGGTCCAGGGAGACATTCCTCTTTGCCTCAGAGCTGAAGGCGCTGGAAGTCTACCCGGACTGGCACGGTGAAATCGATCGAGAGTCTCTGGCCTTGTTCATGCGCTATGCGTATGTGCCGTTACCTTACTCGATCTACAGCGGGATTCGAAAGCTCTTACCTGGAACGTACGCCACGATTTCTCCTACCTGCGTACCTGGCTCCTGGCCGGAACCCAAACCCTATTGGTCTGCATCGGCGGTTGCGAGACAGTCCCTTCAAGACGATTGGACCGATCGCACGGCTGCGGATGAGCTGAACCGGTTATTGAGTCGCGCCGTCAAGGGACAAATGGTCGCCGATGTGCCTCTCGGCGCGCTTCTATCGGGCGGGATCGATTCTTCGACCGTGGTGTCGCTCATGCAGGCGCACTCATCTCGTCCGGTCAAGACCTTCTCGATCGGCTTCCAGGATGATGAGTACAATGAGGCCCCGCAGGCGAAAGCCGTGGCCGCGCATCTTGGAACCGAGCACACAGAGCTCTACGTGAGCTCGTCCGACGCCTTGGCGGTGATTCCGCATCTGCCGACGCTGTATGACGAACCATTCGGCGATTCGTCCGCCATTCCTACCCATCTGGTCGCGAGATTGGCCAAGCAACAGGTCACGGTCGCGCTTTCCGGGGATGGGGGTGATGAGTTATTCGGGGGCTATAATCGGTATTCCTGGGGAAGTTTGATCTGGCGTCGAATCGCGCGAGTACCTGTGCCCATGAGGACGGTGACGGCAGCTGCCCTGACCCTGCTGTCGCCGGAGCAGTGGGATAGGTTCGGAAGGGTACTGAGGCCGGGGCTTCCTACGTCGCTCCATATGTCGGCCCTCGGGGAGAAGGTGCATAAACTTGCCGCAGTCCTGAATTCGGAGAGTCAGACGGAATTGTATCGACGACTTCGGTCGCTGCAACGAGAGACCGCTTCTTTGGTCATCGGCGCTCAGGACAGACCGATCTGGGCCGACGCTCAAGCGCAACAACTGCGGGGCCGGGATTTCAGCGAAGAGATGATGCTCCACGATTTGGTCGGGTATTTGACCGACGATATCTTGGCCAAGGTTGATCGGGCCGCGATGGCGATCAGTCTGGAAACCAGAATGCCCCTGCTGGACCATCGTGTCGTGGAGTTTTCCTGGAGTCTTCCTCTTTCGATGAAGATCAGGGAAGAAAGCCTGGGGAAATGGCTGCTTCGGGAAGTCCTGTATCGCTATGTTCCGAAAGATTTGGTTGACCGACCCAAGATGGGTTTCGGCATTCCGTTGGACTCCTGGCTCAGAGGTAGCTTGAGGGACTGGGCCGAGGCGTTGTTGGAGGAGTCTCGGCTCAAGCGTGAAGGATATTTCGATCCGGCTCCGATCCGAACGAAATGGCGGGAACATCTCTCGGGTCGGCGCAATCGGCAATATTGGCTCTGGAATGTCTTGATGTTTCAAGCCTGGTTGAGTGCTTATGAGCGATCGCCCTCGCTTGCTGTATCTGATCACTGAAGACTGGTATTTCTGGTCCCACCGTGTCGATCTGGCACGGGCCGCTCGGGAAGCCGGTTATGATGTCATCGTGGCGACTCGTGTGACCGATCACGGAGCGCGAATCCGAGGAGAAGGATTCCGGCTCGAGCCGCTGGAAATGGTCCGTCGGAGCCGCCATCCGTTCCGCGAGGTGGCCGCCGTCGCCGAACTCGTGCAATTGTATCGGCGCGTCAGACCTGATGTCGTTCACCATGTGGCCATGAAGCCGATTCTGTACGGATCTCTGGCGGCGTGGTGTACCCGAGTCCCGGCCGTCATCAATGCATTCGCCGGTCTCGGATATACCTTCATGGACGATCGGAACCGGCTGTTGCGCTGGTGCGTGAGGACGGCGTTACGAACCGTCCTCAGTGTGGGGTATTCGTCCGTTCTGGTCCAAAACTACGATGATCGGGATCGACTCGTCGGCGAGGGTGTGGTTCCTGCCTCCCGAACGAGAGTTATTGCGGGTTCCGGCATCGATGTCGCGCGGTATTCCGTACGGCCGCAGCCGTCCGGCGTTCCGGTTGTAGTTCTGCCCGCGCGCATGCTCTGGGACAAAGGCGTCGGGGAGTTTGTCGAGGCCGCCCGGCGGTTGAAGGGAAAAGGCGTTCATGCCCGGTTCATCCTCGTCGGTCGACGGGATGAACATAACCCCGCGGCTATTCCGGAGATCCGCCTGAAGGAATGGGTGAAGGAAGGGGTGGTCGAGTGGTGGGGACATCGAGAGGATATGCCGCTTGTCTATGCAGCGGCCATGCTCGTCGTGCTGCCGTCGTATCGCGAGGGGCTTCCCAAGGTGTTGTTGGAAGCGGCGGCCTGTGGCAAAGCCATGGTGACCACGGATGTTCCCGGCTGTCGAGAGATTGTGCGTGATCGGTTTAACGGGCTCCTGGTTTCCCCGAGAGATTCCACGGCGTTGGCGGCGGCTATAGAAGAATTGCTGTCCGACCAGGAGGTGAGGGTGGTCATGGGACAGCGGAGCCGGACTCGTGTTATGGCGGAATGGTCGGGTCACCGGATCAACGAGCAGGTACTTGGGCTCTACCATGACATGGTAAAGGTCTCGGCCGTCGATCGTTCCCACGGATTTGCATGACCAAAGTGTTGGTCACAGGTGCTGCGGGGTTTCTTGGGTCGTCCCTGGTTGAAGAACTCTGTCGGTCAGGGTGTCAAGTGCGAGCCGTCGTTCATGATGCAAGGCTGGTCACCTCGTGTTTGGGGGAAGTAGAAATCGTTGTCGCGGATATCTGTGACTTGAAGAAGATCCGGGAGATCGCGGCCGGCTGTGGAGCCATCGTGCATCTGGCGGCGAAGGTCCATGCCATCGATGATTCCGGAGCAGAGAAGGACTATGAGGCAATCAACATCGAAGGCACGAGGCACATTCTCGATGCAGCCGTAGCATCCGGCATAGGCCATCTGGTATTTGCGAGTTCGGTCAAGGTCTTTGGGGAAGAAACGAAAGGGTGTATCGATGAATCGCAGATTCCGGATCCCCAGACCCCTTACGGCCGATCAAAATGGAAGGCCGAACAGCTTGTCTCAGAGTATGCAGGCCGACATGGCCTCACTGCTGTCTCGCTTCGTCTTCCGATGGTCTATGGTCCGACGAAGAAAGGCAACCTCTATCGGATGATCGAGGCTATCGATCATGGGAGGTTTCCGATCTTGCCTCGTCTCTCGGCGGTCCGAAGCCTCTTACACATCCGGAATTTCGTACAGGCAGCAGTCCTGTGCCTACGTGCGCCATGTTTTAAGCGGGCAGCCTACATCGTCACCGATACCGAACCCTATTGCGTGACCGATCTCTACGACTGGTTACGAGCCGGATTGGGGAAGCCAGATCCGCGATGGCGGGTACCGCTGTGGATACTTAAGAGCGGCGCGCGATGCGGCGATGCGCTCCAGGCTATCAGCGGGAGCCCTGCTCCCTTGACGACGGAGCACATGACCAAGCTTATCGGCAGCGCTTGGTACAGTTCCGCCGCTATCACAAGTGAATTAGATTATCGACCTACATATTCCTTCGAGAAAGCGGTTCCCGAGCTGATCGCATTTTATCGTGATGCAGCACGTGCGGGCTGTTGAAACATCGATCTCTGGTATCGCTCACGTCGAAGTACGTGAGTGATGTCTCCCAGCTAGATCCAGGTTTGAAGGTTCGCACGTCTTGATTTCAGCGTAAAAATGAGTCATAGCGCTTGCCGAACGAACAGGGAGGCCTCCTCTGTCCAGAGGCAGGACCCTTTAGGGTGGCAGTCTAAATAGGGTAGCAGTGTCGGTATGTCGATTATGATGATCATTCTTCCAGGAATCTTTGCCTTTGTCTCGGCCTGGTGGCTCACAAACCGGCTCTGTTCGCCGAAATCGTTTCTCTCGATACTTGCTCACCCCAACGAACGAACATTGCATTCCATGCCGACCCCCCAGACCGGAGGGGTAGCCGTCATCGGCAGCGTGGTGATCAGTCTCATTCTGGCGGCCAGTGTGTTGGCGGTTACTCAACCCTCGAAGCCTGTGTTGCCGAAAGGGGTGGCGTCGGGGAGTGTGTGGATCGTGGTTTCGATGCTCCTCATCTTTGTCGTGTCCTTCATCGATGATTGTGTCGGTCTCCCAGCCGCCCTCCGATTGGGTGTCCAAGCAGCCTCAGCCTGTATCATTATCTGGGGTGTCGGCTTGACCTTGTCCTCCATCCCAATACCAGGAGGACCGAATATTCCGCTGGGGATAGCCGCAATTCCGGTGAGTGTCCTTGTCCTTCTGTGGATGGCGAACCTCTACAACTTTATGGACGGCATGGATGGCTTTGCGGGCGGAATGACGTTTTTTGGGTTCGGATTTCTCGCATATTTTGGGTGGCAAGCCAACTTCCCGGTCATGCTCATCATCGCCACGTTCGTTGCGATGGGCGCGCTGGGATTTCTTACCCATAATTTTCCGCCTGCACGTATCTTCATGGGCGATGCGGGGAGCATTACGCTCGGATTCTTGACGGGGACATTGATGATCCTTGGAGTTCGCGACAGAATATTCGAGTTGTGGGTCCCGGTCATGATCTTCTCCCCATTCATCGTGGACGCGACCGTGACCCTGATCCGGCGGGCGCTCCGCCGCAAAAAGATCTGGCAAGCCCATCGGGAGCATTATTATCAACGGTTGGTCTTGAGCGGATGGAGCCATCGCCGGACGGTGCTCGCAGAGTATGGGGTCATGATTCTGTGCGGAGGGCTGGCCGTTCTGTATCATCATTCGACGGACGATGGGAGACTCATTATCCTTGGTGCATGGGTGGGTATGTTTCTTGTGTTGGGGAGACTCGTGAAGCGGTTGGAACTACAACAACAAACCGTTTCTCATCCCGTTCGGAGTTCAAAGGCGGCAAGCGAAGCAACCAATGTACAGGCGGTGCTTGCCGAAGAATCCCAGAGAGTGACCGTCAAAACATAGCGTGATCGTGCTCGTTTCTACCTCCTCCCAACAGAAGAACCGCAATGAGTTATTGCGGCTTGCTGTTCGGCTACGCGATGAAGGACGCCTTTTTCGTCGCAGCAATTCCGAAATGGAGGATTTGTTCAAGGGAAGTATCGATCGGTTCTGCGAAATCGCGATCCGGCTGAGTGAAGCCAAGCGGGTGCTCGATGTCGGGTCCGGACAAGGCTTATTGCTCTCGTTTCTGGCTGAACTGTGCCATGAGTGTCATGCGCTCGATGTGAAGGATCAGCCTTCCATTCACCTTGATACGTATGGGAAAGGCATTACGTTTCAGCTTTGTAATGTGGAAGCCGATGCGATTCCCTATCCAGATGAGTCGTTTGATGCGGTCGTCTGTTGCCAGGTGCTCGAACACTTTTCGCACTCGCATCTCCCAGCGGTCCAGGAGATGAAGCGAGTACTGGTACCCGGAGGTGTGCTGGAGATTGATGTGCCGAACGTCGCGAGTTTTAGAAACAGGAGCCGTTTGTTGCGAGGAAAGCATATTACCTACGACTATGCTGATCACTATCTCCATGCGACTCCTATCCTGTACAAGGGCATGTCATATTACCCCCTTCGACACAATCGCGAGTTCACCAAAGGCGAGCTGGAGTTGCTGCTGCACTCTTCGGGGTTCAAAAAGTACGAAGTATCCTTTCTGAAATCACGCCGCTACCGCGAGGGAATTCAAAGGGTGCGGTCCGTTGGCACGGCAATCAAAGATTTGATTCCTTCGTTTCGGAAATCGCTAATCGCCTTCGCCTATAAGTGATGAATTGGACGAAAGACAGGCTGCAGGCGGAGGCGAGACGGGCGGCAGGTTGGGCGACGACTGCGCTTGGGTTCACCATTCCGATTTGGGTGGTGGCAGACAGTATTCTTGTCGTTCTGTTTGTCGTCTGTTGGGTTGCGAGTGGGGAATGGAGGAAACGAATTCGTCGAATCACTGCGAATCCCGTGGCGATAAGCGCGTTGTTGTTGTTCGGATGGTTGCTGCTGGGAACGCTGTGGGGAATGGGGTCTCCGGAAGAACGACTACTCGCGCTGAAGAAATATGCGGATCTCTTACTCATCCCTCTGTTGATCTCGATGACGATTGATGCTCAAGAGCGAAATCGCGCGCTCCTAGCGCTTGCGGCTTCGTTAGTCGTGACATTGGCGCTGTCTTTTGCTTTGAGCGTGGGGATTCTTCCAACCGGCGGACTCATCAATTGTAATCCTTTCAATCCGTGTTTATTGAAAAAGCAGACTCCATGTGATCCATCCATCCCCTGTGTCCCCGCCAATTACCCTCCCGTCTGTGATCCATCTAATCCGTGTATATTGAAAAAACACACTACTCACAACTTGCTCATGGCATTTGGTGTGCTGCTGTTCGGGATTTTGGCCTGGAAGTCCTCACGCCGATGGGCACGATGGGGATGGGCGGGAGCTGCATGCGTGGCCGCGGGCAATGTCTTATTGATGGTTCAAGGTCGAACCGGCTACGTGGTGCTGGCCGGGCTTGCCATGGTGGCCTTCCATATGTATTTCGGGTGGCGAGGCATGGTGGCAGCGGTCATTGCCCTCAGTGTCACATTTTCGGCGGCCTATCAAATCTCCACTTCTTTCCATGATCGGGTCAATCTTGTCGCCACTGGTGTTGCACAATGGAGCTCCCAAGTAGTAGCCGAAGATCCGATAGGCCAGCGATTGGAATTTTACTATCATACGGTTCAGGTCATTCGGGAACATCCGCTGATGGGAGCTGGGACGGGAGGATTTGCTCAAGCGTACGCGGTGTATGCAAAACAAGCCGGCGTGCCTGTTCCTTCGCATCCGCACAATCAATACCTCTTGATCATGGCACAGGTCGGAATAATCGGGCTTAGCCTATTGCTTTGGCTCTTTGTGCAACAATGGCGATGGACATCTCTCACTGGCGGTGCGACATATGGGTTGCTTGCGAAGGGATTGATAGTCGCCATCGCGATCAGCGGTCTTTTCCAACCAGCGCTCAACGACCATACCGAGAAACTGTTCTACTGCTTGTTCTCCGGCCTCATGTATTCAGGGACTGATCAACAACCGAATGCCAGGGTATGAGTATTTCCGTCTATATCATCGCCTACAATGAAGCTAAGAAAATCGCCGACACCATCAACAGTGTGCTGTGGGCCGACGAAATCATTGTGGCCGATTCCGCCAGTACCGACGAGACGGCTCGGATCGCACAGGACATGGGAGCCCGCGTCATCCAAATTCCGTTCCAGGGATTCGGCCATCTACGAAATCAGGCCATTCAAGCCTGTACGCATGAATGGATTTTCAGTCTCGACACAGACGAGCAATGCACCGCGGAGGTCCGTGATGAAGTCCTCATGACCCTTTCCGGAACTCCCGCGCACGACGCGTATCTTGTGCCAAGGCTGAATTACTTCATGGGGCGTTGGATCAAGCATTCCGGTTGGTATCCGAATTTCCGCCAACCTCAATTGTTTCGCAAAGGCTCCATGAAATACGTGGAATCTCCCGTCCACGAAGGGTACGAATTACTGACCGCGAAACCGGCCGGTCGGTTGGAACATGCGATCTGGCAGATTCCATTTCGAGATTTTGAGGAGGTCGTCAAAAAGGCCAACCGGTATTCATCGCTTGGGGTGCTGAAGCTCGCCGATCAACGAGTGTCGATGGGGACCGCGTTGTTTCACGGCATCTGGTCGTTTCTCAAGCATTATGTCGCGAAGCGAGGGTTTCTGGACGGGTGGGCCGGGTTTGTCATTGCCTTCGGAAATTTCGAGGGAACGTTTTATCGGTATGCCAAGCGGTTCGAACAGCAAGCGATGTGGTCGCTCCCCAAGCAGGCGCCGCTTCGACGCCGTGACGCCTCACCATCGAAATGAAAACAGCGGTGATTGTGACGACATACAATCGCCCTGATGCGCTGGCGGTCGTCCTGGAAGGGTACTGCGGCCAAAGCGATCACGATTTCGGGCTCGTGGTTGCGGATGACGGGTCGAAAGGCGAGACGGCCGAGGTCGTGAGGCAATTTGCACGGCGCGCGCCGTTTCCGCTGACACATGTCTGGCACGAGGACAGAGGGTTTCGAGCCGCCGCCATCCGCAATCGCGCCGTCGCGTCGATGGACGCCGACTATGTGATTTTCACGGACGGTGACTGTGTTCCTTCGCGCCATTTCGTGCGCATCCATAAGCAACTGGCCGAACCAGGCTACTTTCTCGGATCAAATCGTGTATTGCTTTCGGCCGGGTTGACGAGCCGTGTCCTGCACCATCGGCTGGCGATTCATGCGTGGAGCGGAGTCGATTGGATCCAGTTCTGGTTTCGGCGCGAAGTCAATCGGGTGTTTCCGCTGATAACACTGCCCGATGCTCCGTTTCGAAAGTGGACGCCGGATCGGTGGAAAGGTATCAAAACCTGCAATCTCTCCGTGTGGCGGACCGACTTGATCCATGTGAACGGACTTGACGAGTCCTACGAGGGATGGGGGCTGGAGGATTCAGACGTAGTCATTCGGCTTCTCCATGCAGGAGTCAAGCATAAGAATGCCCGACTGGCTGCGACAGTGTTCCATTTGTGGCATCAGGAGCAGGATCGCCGGCATCTTCCTAAAAATCAGAAACGACTCAACGATTTGTTGCAATCGACTACGGTCAGGGCCGCCGTTGGACTTGACCAATATGGCTTTTCGTGAATCGGACGGGGGCAACTCTCTCCGGCGGTCACGCAATGGCGATCGTCTGATTGCCGATTGCCGGGTTAGGATATCGAAATGAGAACGCTCTGACCGTGCACGTAGACAAGAATGATGACCGAAGCTCCGTGTCAGCAACGATCTCAGGGGATCGCTTGTTTGACCGGTGTCCTCTCGGCTGTCGCGACGATTTGCAGACGAGCGCGATTACCTTAACCGAAGGACCGTTGCTCCGATGTACGATGTGCGGCCAACTCCTCAGCAGTTGTACCCGTGGGCAATATGAGCTGGCGCTGAAGAAGTGGGACACCTCGAACGGGACAATACCGGAGGTTCAGTCTGCTGCTCGCTTTCAGCAGGTGACTGAGCGGCGGTTGCGTTGCGCTCTTCGTTTACTGGGCCGATTGTCTCCTCCACCGCTCCGGTTGCTCGATGTGGGCTGCTCCAGTGGAGCGTTGCTTGCCGTTGCGTCAAGGTTGGGATTCTCCCCGAGCGGCGTGGAAATAGCGAGCAAAGCTGCTGAGACGGCTCAGCGTGCAGGCTTTGAGGTATTTTGTGGCCTGCTCCATGAAGCCCGCTTTGCCGATGAGTCGTTTGATGTCGTCACAGCGTTCGAGCTCATCGAACACCTGAATGCCCCGCTTTCCCTGTTGAGCGAATGCCATCGAATCTTGAAGTCGGAAGGTGTTTTCATTGTTAACACCCCAAATGCTGCAAGTTGGACAGTCGGTGTGATGAGAGAATGCTGGGATGGTTTTAATCTATCCTCAATGGGTGGTCACGTGAGTTTCTTCTCGCCGCAGTCGCTCGCAAATTTGGCTGGACAATGTGGATTTCGAGTGGAACGTCTTGAGACCAGGCGTGTGAGGTTTGCGGAGTCTCATCAGGTGTCGCCGGTTGTGTACCGTGTACTGAAAGTAATGGGAGAAGTGCTCAGCATTCCGGCAAGTCTGCTGAACAAGGGTCACGACATGCTCGCGTTTTTGAGAAAGATGTAAGCCGAGCAAGGTTATTGAAGGCTGGGATTGAAGCTCAGGTGAAGATGGCGGCAGAGTGAGAGCCCGGATGAAGCGGAAGGTTCACAGCGCTCTGGTTGTCTGCACTCGACGCATCGGGGATGTCTTGTTGGCGACACCGGTTGTGCGGTCGCTTAAAATCGCGTATCCCGGAGCTGCGATCGATATGCTGGTTTTCGAAGGGACGCAAGATGTCGTATCCGCGAATCCCGACCTTCGACGAATCTGGACGATTCCCGAACGCCCGCCGATCGGGACGCATCTGAGATTGCTCCGCTCAATTCGACGTCGCTATGATGTCGCCCTTTCGGTCTTAGCCGGTGATCGCCCCACCTTTCACGCATGGGTCGCCGGCCGATATCGCGTGGGAACGTTGTTGCCGGACAGTAAATCACGGTGGAAACGGACCCTGCTCCATGAATGGATTCCGTTCGATAACCTCTCTACCCATACGGTCGTTATGAATCTGCGGTTGCTGGCACCATTAGGGATCGAACCTTTGGGAACACCAGTAGTCAGCTGGAGAGATGAGGATGAGGCATCCGTTCATTGTCGGTTTCCTGGAGCAGCGAGTCATCGACGATACGCCGTACTGCATGTCTCGCCGAAGTTTGTCTATAAAACCTGGTCAGTGACCGGCTGGGTCGAACTCGGACGATGGTTAGTTGATCAAGGACTTGCGGTCGTGGTGACGGGAGGGGTGTCGGATCAACGAGCCTACAGCGAGCATGTGGTCGAGAGACTCCCGGACGCGGTGAATCTTGTCGGCCACCTGACATTGCCGGCGCTTGGGTATCTGCTCAGCCGCGCAGCCCTGTATGTCGGAACGGATACCGCTGTGAGTCACATGGCGGCGGCCGTCGGCGCGCCGACCGTCGTCCTGTTCGGGCCGTCAAATCCGGTGAAGTGGGGGCCCTGGCCAAAGGATTTCCCTGTCACAGCTCAGAGTCCATGGAAAACCCATGGATCTCAACGGTTGGAGAATGTCTACTTGCTTCAAGGGGAAGGAGACTGCGTGCCGTGCTTGGGCGAAGGCTGCGACCGCCATATCAATAGTTTGAGCAAGTGTCTGCAAGAGTTGCCCGTGTATCGTGTGATCCAGGCCGTCGAAATGATGCTGGCGGAGCATGAGCACCGCGTTCGGACATCAGGATGTGTATGAAACAGATCGTAGCCAAATTATTTCACTCCATCGCGGGACGATACGGGGACATGGTGCTCGACTATCGCTCGCCCCTCGTGATCGGCGCGCAGCTGGCTCTGATCCTGGCGGCCAATTTGGCCGCCTTTGCGCTGCGCTTTGAGGGCGATATTCCTCCCGAGTATCGGCAGATCATGTGGGATCATGTGCCCGCCGTGTTGCTGATATTCGGCGCCGGTTTATGGGTGTTTGGGATTCAACGAGGACTGTGGAGATATGTCGGTCTTCACGATCTGGGCAAAATCCTTTTGGCCTCTCTGAGCAGCGCAACAGTGTTTTATGGAGTGATCCATCTTATCGGGGGTATTACGCAGTATCCTCGATCCGTGATCATCCTGACCGGTCTGTTGAACGGATTGTATTTGGCGGGAATCCGGTTGGCCGTGCGGGGATTTCGGGAGTGGATCCAGGTCGTCGGCCCGAGCGCGCGACGCGTGTTGATCGTCGGCGCCGGGAATGCGGGCGAGTTGTTGGTCAGGGACATGTTGTCCGACGCAAATTATAACTGCCGTCCGGTGGGGTTCGTGGACGACGATCCTATCAAGCGTAAGAAAAAGATCCATGGCATCCCGGTTGTAGGGACGATTGCCGATACCAAGAAGGCGGCCGATAGACTGGATGCCAAAGAAATCATCGTCGCCATTCCATCGGCTTCGACGGCGGTGAAACAGAAAATTCTCGCGGCGTCCGAAGGTTGCACGGTCCCGATTAAAACCTTGCCCGACATCAAACAACTCCTAGTCGATCCTGTCTCGCTGCAACAAGTACGGCCGATGAGATTGGAGGATTTGCTGCAGCGTGAACCGATCCAAACGGATCGGCAGGAACTGCGCCCCCTCATCGCTGGAAAGGCGGCATTGGTGACCGGAGCGGGGGGGTCGATCGGATCGGAGTTGTGCCGGCAGATCGCCCGATACAAACCGGCCTGTCTGGTGTTGTTCGAACGGTATGAAAATGCTCTCCATTCGCTCCTGCTGGAGTTACGAGCGGCCTTTCCGGAAGTAAAGCTGCTCCCTGTCATCGGAGATGTGACCGTGCTCGACCGCGTATCGGAAGTCTTTCGTCAGACCGGCCCTGATATTGTCTTTCATGCTGCTGCGCACAAACATGTTCCGCTGATGGAACTGAACCCGAAGGAAGCGATCCGCAACAATATCCTAGGGACCCGCGTGGTGGCCGAAGTTGCGTTGAAAACAGGCGTTGACCGTTTTGTGCTGATCTCCACGGATAAGGCCGTCAATCCGTCGAGCGTCATGGGAGCCACCAAGAGAATTGCGGAACATTTGGTGCGGGAGTTCAACCACACCGGTCTCACGAAATTTACGGTCGTGCGGTTCGGCAACGTGTTGGGCAGCAATGGGAGCGTGGCGCCTCTGTTCTCCGAGCAGATCCGGAAAGGTGGTCCGGTGACCGTCACTCATCCGGACATCAAGCGGTTTTTTATGACGATTCCGGAGGCCGTGCAGCTGGTTCTCCAGGCGAGTGTGATGGGGCGGGGAGGAGAAGTGTTCGTCCTCGATATGGGGGAACAGATCAAAGTCGTCGATCTGGCTAGAAACATGATCGTATTGGCCGGCCTCGTTCCTGGAAAGGACGTTGACATCGTCTTTACGGGGTTGCGGCCGGGAGAGAAATTGTACGAGGAGCTGTTCGAGGAGAGCGAGCAGGCCGAGCCGACCACCCATCCTAAGATCCATCGAGCTGTGGGGACCCCTGTCCCGGTGGGCGAACTAGGCGAATGGCTGGAGTCATTGCCAAGGATGCTTCCCAAAAGCGACGAAGAAGAATTGCTTCAAGATCTCAAGCGACTTGTGCCCAGCTTTCAGCCTGACCTCTCTCAGGGCGTTTCGTAGTTTTTACATATCGCGTGTCGATTGTTCCTCTTCGTGTTATCGTCAAGCCCTACCGTTCCAATCGACGACAACCGACAAGAACAACAAGGAACCATTTGCAATAGAAAGGTAGAGTCGTGAAAGGCGTTGTGTTGGCGGGCGGCCTGGGGACTAGGTTACTGCCTCTCACCAAGGTTACCAATAAACACCTGCTTCCGGTTTATAACCGGCCGATGATCTATTATCCGATTCAGACGCTGGTCGATGCGGGTGTGACGGAAATCATGTTGGTGACGGGAGGGAACAATGCGGGGGATTTTTTAAAATTGCTCGGGAATGGGAAAGAGTTTGGGCTCAAACACCTCAACTATACCTATCAGGAAGGTGAAGGCGGTATTGCCGACGCGCTTCGGTTGGCTGAACACTTTGCCGATGGGGAGCCCATCTGTGTGGTGTTGGGCGATAACATCATTCAAGGGAGCGTCGCCCAGGCGGCGGATCACTTTCGCCGTCAGCAAAAAGGGGCCAAAATTCTCCTCAAAGAAGTCAAGGACCCGCAACGGTTCGGCGTGCCGGTTTTGGAAGGTGAGCGCGTCGTAACGATTGAAGAGAAACCGCTCCATCCACGATCGCCGTACGCCGTCACGGGCATTTATTTTTATGATCCACACGTATTCGAGTTCATCCGATCGCTCAAGCCGTCGGCTAGGGGGGAACTGGAAATTACCGACGTCAACAACGCCTACATCAAGGCCGGAATGCTGACCTGGGATCTGCTCCCGGGCTGGTGGACGGATGCCGGCACCATCGAATCTCTCTATTTGGCCAATCAGCTGGTCGGCCAAACCGGCGCCAATAACATGAGTTTAGCGGCATAGATGCGTATCCTTGTCACCGGCGGCGCCGGGTTCATCGGTTCTCACCTTATCCGACGTCTGCTGGCCTCCACACAACACCAGGTCGTCAACCTTGATGCCCTCTGCTATTCGGGGAATCTGACCAACCTGGACACGTTGAGCCGAGAGCCTGGATATGAGTTCGTCCAGGGTGACATTTGCGATGGATCGTTGGTTGCATCCCTCCTCCGCAAATATCAAATTGAAGGCATCATCAATTGTGCGGCGGAGACGCATGTCGACCGTTCGATTCTTGACCCGGGAAGCTTCGCGCGCACTGATGTCGTGGGCACAGGTGTGTTATTGGAGGAAGGGCGGCATGCCGGCGTGAAGCGGTTTCTCCAAGTGAGCACGGACGAGGTGTATGGCACGGTCGAATCCGGTCTGTCGATGGAAGAAGACCGGGTGGAGCCACGTAGCCCATACTCGGCCAGTAAAGCAGGGGCGGATCTCCTTGTGTTGAGCTATTGGACGACCTATCAATTTCCGGTGGTCGTGACGAGGGGCAGCAACACCTATGGCTCTCATCAGTATCCGGAGAAATTCATTCCGCTCTTCGTGACGAACGCCATTGATGATCAGCTGTTGCCGTTGTACGGCGACGGCAAATACCGCCGCGATTGGCTTGCCGTCGAAGACCATTGTGCCGGGATCGAACAGGCATTTTTTCATGGAGAGCCGGGGGCCGTGTACAACATCGGCGGGGGTAACGAGCGCGAAAACATTGTGGTCGCCGAGGAGATTCTCTCATATCTAGGTAAGCCGAAGAGCTTGCTTCGCTTCGTGGCAGACCGGCCCGGTCATGATCGGCGGTATGCGGTCGATAGCGGGAAGCTCCGTCGGCTGGGATGGCGCCCCGTCGTGCCGTTCGAAGAAGGGCTGCGTACGACCATTCAATGGTATCGGGAACATGAGTCCTGGTGGCGCCCCATAAAGGTCGGAGAGTTTCGGAAGTATTATGAACAGATGTATGGCAAACGCCTGAAGCAAGCAGGTTAAGGCTAAGGTTAAGATCAACCTTGACCTCAGTCTCAGCCTTAACCTAGACATATGTGCCATGCGCATCCTTATCACTGGAGCCGGCGGGCAACTGGGCAGCGTGCTTTGCGAGGTGTTTGGGCATGAAACAGTTATCCCCAAGGACTTACCGGACTTTGATCTCACGCGCCCGACGGTTGAAGAAGAGATCATCGGATCCGCTCCCGACCTGATCATCCATGCGGGGGCTTACACCGACGTAGATGGGGCCGAACGAGAACCGGACCTCGCGTCGGCGGTGAACGCCAAGGGGACGGAGCGGATCGCACGTGCGGCTGTTCACCTTGGGGCCCGCCTTATCTATATTTCTACCGACTACGTGTTCGATGGGAAGCAGCGGACACCGTATCGTGAGGACGATAATCCTTGTCCGGTCAACCAATATGGATTTTCAAAATGGAGAGGAGAGCAGGCCGTTCTGGCGTCCGGCGCCAGGGCTCTCATCATCCGGACCGCATGGCTCTATGGATCGGTCGGTAAGAATTTTGTGAAGTCGATCATGCGGGCCGCGCAGAGCGAGCCGATCTTGAAGGTCGTGAATGATCAATCAGGTTGCCCTACCTATGCCCAGGACCTGGCCGCTGCTGTTGCATCGTTGGTCGGAAAGCATGTGGAAGGGGTGATCCACGTCACCAATCGCGGACAGTGCACATGGTATGAGTTTGCACAGGCCATCGTTCGTGAGATGGGGTTCCGTTGTTCCATCGTGCCGATCACGACGGAGCAGGCTGGACGTCTGGCCAAGCGACCGCCATATTCGGTGCTGAATCCGGACCGATTGTTGTCTCTGGGCCATGTATTGCCTGAATGGAGCCAGGCACTGACACGATTTGCCAAGGTCTCCCACAGGTCTTCGTATTCTCCATGAGTGAGCGTTCCTCTCGGTCAAAACACTTTGCAATTGCCCTGAGACTGGTTAAGATAACAGTCGATTCTTATCGGGACGTCTCGCTCTTCTTGTCATAAGCGAGTGAAATTGAAGACTCAGCAAAAACCCGCGAGAAGCTTCTTGCGGGAACTCCGGTTGTTCGCCACGGATGTGGACGGAGTTCTCACCGATGCCGGCATGTACTATTCCGAGTCGGGTGACGAGTGGAAGAAGTTCAACACCCGAGACGGAATGGGGATCAAATTGCTGCAGAAGGCCGGCCTCATCACGGCAATTGTGACGCAGGAACGAACCAGATTGGTCGCTCGCCGGGCTGAAAAACTCGCGATACCTGAACTTCATCAGGGCGTGATGGACAAATTGTCGGTCATCCGCGATATGGCCACGCGACACGGTATCTCACTCCGGCAAGTCGCCTATATCGGCGATGACATCAACGACATCGAAGCCTTGAAAGCGGTGGGACTATCGGCGGCTCCGGCAGATGGTCTTCCGCAAGTATTGGAGATCGTCAGCTATGTGTGTCGGCAGAAGGGTGGGGAAGGGGCGGTGAGAGAACTTGCAGAGATGATACTCCTTTCTCGCAACGGGGCAAAACTCACCAAACAGAGGAGATAGGGGCGATATGGCGCAAACGTATCCACTGTATCCGGTAATTATGGCGGGAGGGAGCGGGACCAGGTTTTGGCCGTTGAGCCGCCATCTGTTCCCGAAGCAGCTCTTGCGAATCAGCGGGGAGTATACGTTGATTCAGCAGACCATGCGGCGTGTCCTTGGCTGCGCGCCGGCCGCCAATGTGCTGATCTCGACAAATTCGGCGCAGGCCGATCTGATTCGTGGTCAATTGGTCGATTGGAAAGAGGATCTCACGAATGGATTTCTCCTTGAACCGGAAGGACGTAACACGGCGCCCGCCATTGCATTGGCGGCGATCGAGGTGCTGACACGAGATCCTGACGGCCTCATGTTGGTGGTGCCAGCCGACCATGTGGTGACAGGACAGCGCGACTTTGAAACTGCGGTCAGATTAGCCTCACAATTGGCGGCCGAAGACTATTTGGTCACGTTCGGGATCAAGCCGATCAGGCCGGAGATGGGCTATGGTTATATCAAACCGAAAGGCAACGCTCTGCTTGGCAAACAGGGCAAGTTGCGAGGGTATCTCGTTCAACGATTCGTGGAGAAGCCTAACGCTGCTAAGGCAGCTCAGTATGTGAAGGCGGGAGGCTATTTTTGGAACAGCGGCATGTTTGTTTGGCGTGCCGCAACGATCTTGGAGGAGATCGGCCTTCACCAGCCGGCGATCATGGCAGCAATGGAGCGGATCAGGAAGCTGAAAATGGAGGGGGTCTCGAAGCAGTCGATCGACGATGCCTATCGCCAAATCACGTCGGTCTCTATCGATACCGGTGTTATGGAACGGTCGTCGAAGGCCGCCGTGGTGCCGGTGATGTTTCAGTGGTCTGATGTTGGGAGCTGGGGTAGCTTGGACGAAGTGGCGGAGAAGGACAGGTCCGGCAATGTGGTCACCGGACGGGTGATCGACCTGGAGAGCGAGCACTCGATCGTCTATGCGGATCGTCGTGTCGTCGCGACGATCGGGCTGCAAAATATGGTGGTGGTGGACACTCCGGATGCCACGCTGGTCTGTCCAAAATCCCGAGCGCAGGATGTAAAAAAGATCGTCGACATCCTGAAACAACAGCAGGCGCCTGAACATTTGGAACACCTGACGGTTCAACGACCTTGGGGGTCGTACACCGTGTTGGAAGAGGGGCCTGGATTCAAGGTGAAACGTGTCACAGTGAACCCCGGCGGGCGACTTTCCCTCCAGATGCATCATCAGCGTAGCGAACATTGGGTAGTGATCAGCGGGACCGCGCGTGTCACAAGAGAACAAGACGTCTTCGATTTGCACGTCGGCGAAAGCACGGCCATTCCGGTGAACACCAAGCATCGATTGGAAAATCCAGGACAGGAAACGGTGCACATTATCGAGGTACAGAACGGGCCTTATCTCGGTGAGGATGATATTGTGAGGTTCAAGGACGATTATGGTCGGATAGCGGGCGGTTGATTCAGGGCGGAGTCGGTGTCAGGCCGGATGCTGGTTAGGCCGGCAGCGGGTCTGCTTGTTGAAGGAGGAGACTTGTGGGGTTGTTTCGAGAATATGATCTCCGGGGAATCGTCGGGAGCGAATTGACCGAGGATCTGGCAGAACGGTTCGGTCGAGCCTACTCCACGTATGTGAGTGCGCGTGGAGTGAAAACGATCAGTGTCGGGCGTGATGGTCGGTTGAGTTCCCCGATGCTCCACAAGGCGCTTCTGAAGGGGGTGCTCGCCGGTGGTCTGGATGTCATCGACATCGGAATTTGCCCCTCCCCCTTGGTGTACTTCTCATTGTTCACCCTACCCGTCGGCGGCGGCATCATGATTACTGGGAGTCACAACGCGTCGGAATATAACGGGTTCAAGGTCTGTGTCGGAAAAACCGCCATCCATGGAGAAGACATTCAAGAACTTCGAAGGGTGATGGAAAAAGGTGTGTTTATATCGGGGAAGGGACATCTCTCCGAGGATCCGATTATTCCCGATTATCTGGCGTACATTCAACGGAACTTCTCTCATGTCCAAGCGAATCGTCTGCATGTCGTGATCGATAGCGGGAACGGCGCGGCCTCCCTCGTCGCCAAACAAGCGCTTGAGTTGTTGGGATGCAAGGTAACGGGGCTCTATTGCGATCTGGACGGACGCTTTCCCAATCACCATCCGGACCCCACGGTACCTGAGAACCTTTCCGACCTCATGCAAGCGGTGAAGGATTACGGGGCCGATGTGGGAATCGGGTATGACGGGGATGCGGACCGAATCGGGGCTGTTGATGAGCAGGGTCATGTGCTGTGGGGGGACCGCCTGTTGGTCCTGTACGCGCGTGACATCTTAGCGATGAAACCGGGCAGCACCATCATCTCGGAAGTGAAGGCCTCACAGAGTCTCTACGATGACGTTGCCAAGCGCGGCGGGCGCGCCGTCATGTGGAAGACCGGTCACTCGCTGATCAAGGCGAAAATGAAAGAAGAGGCGGCGGTATTGGCCGGTGAAATGTCCGGGCACATGTTTTTTGCGGATCGGTATTTCGGGTACGACGACGCCGTCTATGCGTCGTGTCGGCTCGTAGAAATTTTGGCGAAGGCTCAACAGCCGCTTTCGGCTTTAGTGGCTGATCTCCCTCGGTCGGTCGTCACACCCGAGATACGAGTGGATCTTCCTGATACCGTCAAGTTTGATGTCGTTGAGCGGATTCGCCAGAGATTCACCGAGTACGTGAAGACCAAACAGAGCCTCGGGCCGAGGAAACTGGCGCTCAAAAGCCTGATCACAATCGACGGCGTCCGCGCCGTATTTGATGAGGGGTGGGGGCTTATCAGAGCTTCCAACACCCAACCGGCCTTAGTACTGAGATTTGAGGCGACATCCTCCGCACAACTTAACGTCATTCGAGCGCTCATCGAGGATGAACTCGCGATGGCGAAACGAGCGCTCGGGTGCTGACCTCTGTCCCTGTCCGGTCTCTTCGGATCCCCAGTGTCGCCCACATATGCCGGTGTGCCGTGCTGGTCGCTGTGGTTGCTCTGTCACCATACTCTGTCGGCTCCATTGAAGCCGAACCTCTAGGCGAAGCGAAGCGCCCGTTTCAGGTTGGAGAACGGCTGACGTACGAGGTCTCCTGGCTCAACCTGACCGCATTCATCGCGGTGATGGAGGTGGCTCGAATGGATGGGCCTAAGGATCAGTCCGTCGCGAAGCTGGTGGGGACTGCGCAATCAACACCGGTTATCACCAAGTTTTTTCCTGTCGACAATCGAGTGGAATCGGAACTGGACTTGGATACGCTGACTCCGGAACACATGACATTCCGTCGGCGCGAAGGCAAAAAGAAAGAAGATATTGAGTATGTCTTTCATCAAAAAGAGGGCGTGGTAACGGCCGTCAGAGGAGGAACGACGGAATCGCTCCCCATCCCGGCCGGGACACAGGATATCATTTCATGCTTGTACTATACGCGTACGCGGTTGCCGCCGAATCCGGGCGCCTCGTTGAAAATGAATGTGTATCACGACAAGAAAAATCGTCCAGTCGAGGTTCGTGTCGAGGCGATCGAGACCATTGAGGGGGCATGGGGAAAGGCGGAGACCGTCCGAGTGCTCGTGATCATGCCGTTCCATGGCCTCTTCATGAATAAGGGGAACATCCGCGTGTGGGTCACGAATGATGAACGGAAGACCCCGGTTCGGATGACAGCGAAGGTTGTGCTCGGATCGATCGTCGCAGATCTGGTCGATGGCTTTGAGGAAATCGGCGCCGCCGAGCAAAAGTATTGAACATTGATGATTGTTCGCACGGGGCAAACCCGTTATACTGAGCATCAGCATGCGAGAATTTCCCCTTACCCTAGGCCGATTTATCATTCAGAATCAGATCTCGCATCAAGATGCGACGGAAGAATTCTCCAGCTTGTTGACCCAGATCGGTCTGGTCGGCAAGCTCATTTCACAAGATCTTCGGCGTGCCGGACTGATCAACATTCTTGGAACGACCGGTGATACGAATGTGCAGGGAGAAACGGTCAAGAAGCTGGACGCCATCGCCAACGACGACTTCGTCAAAGTCTTTCAACACAGCGGGTATGTCTGCGCCTTGGCCTCGGAAGAAATGGAAAAGCCGATCTCGATCCCAGGCAATTGGCCGCACGGCAAGTACATGTTGTTGTTCGATCCGCTCGATGGCTCTTCCAACACGGACAACAATATGCCGCTCGGGGCCATTTTTTCTGTTCTCAAGTATGGCAGAGCCGATCGTTTGCCCACTGAGGAAGAATTGTTACGCCGAGGGACCGAACAAGTCGCGGCCGGATATCTCCTGTATGGATCGAGTACCATGCTGGTGTATACCGTGGGACAAGGTGTGTATGGATTCACGCTCGAACCCGACATCGGAGAATATCTTCTGTCGCATGAGAAGATCAGGATTCCAGAAAAGGGGCGGGTATACGCTGTTAACGAAGGGAACTACCACAAGTGGTCGGAGGGAACGAAAAAGTATTTGGATTCACTCAAAGTCAGCGACAAGACGACAGGCCGTCCGTACAGCAGCAGGTATTCGGGCTGTCTGGTCGCCGATGTGCATCGCCTGTTGCTCGGGGGCGGGATCTATCTTTATCCGGGTGAAGCCGGCAAACCAGAAGGGAAACTGCGGTTGCTCTACGAGGCGAATCCGTTGGCGTTTGTCGTTGAGCAGGCCGGCGGAAAGGCCTCGACGGGGACATCGAGAGTATTGGAAGTGGAGCCCAAGAAATTGCACCAGCGCGTGCCCTTGATCATTGGAAGCCGACAAGATGTCGAGCAAGCTGAAGCGCACATTCAGGGGAAAGCCTAGCTTGCGCATTTATGTGGTACTGTGATGTGGTGTGGAGGGAATTATGGGAGACCGGATTAAAGAAATTTTGAGTTGGTATGGCAGCGACAATGCCGGGACCAAAACCAACATCGCTCGTCTGCTTCGGTCCGGCAAATTGGCCGGGACCGGCAAGTTGGTCATTTTACCGGTGGATCAAGGGTTCGAGCATGGTCCGGCGCGGAGTTTTGCGGCGAATCCACCCGCGTACAATCCTCACTACCACTTCCAGCTTGCGATCGAGGCTGGGTGCAACGCCTATGCCGCGCCATTGGGATTTCTCGAAGCCGGGGCAGGTGAGTTCGCGGGTCAGATTCCCCTCATTCTCAAGCTCAACAATCACGACGTGCTGCATGACGACAAAGATCCTCAGCCGTCGGTTACGGGTAGTGTGAAGGACGCGCTTCGTTTGGGTTGTTCGGCCGTCGGGTTCACGATTTATCCCGGCTCCGTTCATTGTAACGCCATGTATGAGCAGCTGCGGGCCATTGCCGAGGAAGCCAAGGCCGGCGGCCTTGCCGTTGTTGTCTGGTCCTATCCTCGTGGAGCGGGCTTGAGCAAGGAAGGTGAGACGGGGATGGATGTCGTCGCGTATGCGGCGCAGATTGCGGCTCAACTCGGCGCCCATGTGATCAAGGTCAAGCTCCCGAGTGCGCATCTCGAACAATCGGCGGCGAAGAAAGTCTATGAGGCTACACAAGTTCCTATAAAGACATTGGCAGAACGTGTGAAGCATGTGGTCCAGAGCTCCTTCGACGGCCGTCGGATCGTGATTTTCTCGGGAGGAGCGAAAAGTGAAGATAAGAATGTATTTGAAGAAGCCCGGGCCATTAAGGATGGGGGTGGGTTCGGGAGTATCATCGGCCGGAACTCATTCCAGCGTCCGAAGGCGGAGGCCGTTAAATTCCTCCAAACCATTATGGGGATTTACAGCGGCGAGATTCAATGAGCTCGCGCAGCTCTGATAAAAGTGAACCGACGCCATGAATCAAGTAGATTTTGACCGCAAACCGCCACAGAGAACCAGAAGTTGGCTTGTTGCTGCAACTTTGCTGACGGCTGGGATCATCATTGGCTTTGTGATTGCATCGGACCTTGGGTGGTTACCTACCGGGCATGCGGTCCCTGATTCTGCTTCCGTTGCTCAACCTACTCAACCTGCTCAGCCCCCTCCCGTCGCCAGACCGGTCTCGACCGCTCCACAACCTGCGTTGGCCGGGAGTAATCAAACATTCGTGGAAGTAGCAAAATCAGTCAAACCGGCGGTGGTGAATATCTACGCGACCAAAAGCGGACGTTCTGAAGGCTCCGGCACCGCGCCGTTTGATGACCCGTTGTTTAGAAAGTTTTTCGGCGACGAGTTTTTCCGGAAGTTTGAACATCCGAAAGACCGTAAAGAGCGAGGACTTGGGTCCGGCGTGATCGTCGAATCAAACGGACTCATCATCACCAATAATCATGTGGTCGGCAAGGCGGATGAAATTCGTGTCACCCTGTCGGATAAGCGAGAATTCAAAGCAAAGCTGATCGGCACCGATCCAAAGACCGATGTGGCCGTCGTGAAGATCGACGCGACGGGGCTTCCGACCTTAGCCTGGGCCGATTCAGACAAACTGGAAGTCGGAGAGTTTGTCTTGGCCGTTGGGAATCCATTCGGACTAACCCAAACCGTCACCTTGGGGATCGTCAGTGCTCTAGGGCGAGCCGCAGGTATCGCTGAATACGAAGATTTCATCCAGACGGATGCGGCCATCAACCCTGGCAACTCCGGTGGGCCCTTGGTCAATGTGCGGGGCGAATTGGTAGGGATGAATACCGCTATCTTCAGTCAGAGCGGGGGCAACATGGGGATCGGTTTTGCCGTGCCGAGCAATATGGCTCAGTCCGTGATGAACCAGCTCGTACAAACGGGAAAAGTCGTCCGCGGCTGGCTTGGCGTATCTATTCAGGAGTTGACGCCGGAATTGGCATCCCAATTTGGTATCACGGAGACAAAGGGCATACTCGTGAGTGATGTCATGGACGACAGCCCGGCGAAAAAGGCCGGATTCGAGCGGGCCGACGTCATCGTCGAGTATGACGGCAAGCCCATGGATTCACCGACTCACTTGCGCAACGCAGTGGCTCAAACGCCGGTTGGAAAAAAAGTCACCATCAAGTTCATTCGCGATAAAAAACCGAAAACGGTCGACCTCACCATCGTCGAGCAGCCTAAGTCGATGTCGCAAAGCGGTGAAGACGATGGAGGGGAATCAGCCACGCCGACCGGTGTGCTCTCCAGCCTCGATGTCCGAGACTTGACCCAAGAGTTGGCGAGCCGGTACGGGCTGAAGTCGAGTGAGCGGGGTGTGGTGATCGTTCGGGTCAAGCCGGGGAGTACGGCCGAAGAATTAGGTGTCCGGGAAGGCGACATCATCCTTGAAGTGAATCGTCAAGCTGTGTCGTCGGTAAAAGTTTTTGAGCGGATCGCCGGCAAGCTGCCTAAAGATCAAGCGGTCTTGCTCTTGTTGAAACGGCAGGGGCGGACGATCTACCTGACGCTTCGTCCATGAGGATGTGCCGAGGTGGGCAGGCATGGGATCATGGGATGTTGGTGTCGAGGTTGTGCAGACACCCTGCGTTCGTATGCTTCCCGCGATGAGGAAGGATAGCTTAGACCCTAGTCGTGAATAACCACACCGTGGCTCTTGTCCCTGCCGCCGGGCGAGGCCTTCGCATGGGCGGCTCGGTGCCCAAACAATTTCTCGCACTCGGCGGGCAGCCCCTCATCCTCCATTCGCTCCATGTGCTTCAAGCTTCTTCCATCATCGAGGAAGTCATTCTGGCGGTTCCCCAGAACGAGATGGATTATTGCCTGAGAGAAATCGTGGCGAAGCATCGCTTTACCAAGGTGACGAAAGTGGTGCCGGGAGGACATGAACGGCAGGACTCCGTCAGGCATGCGCTTGAGGCGGTCCATGACGATGTCGACGTGGTGTTGGTGCATGATGCGGTTCGTCCGTTTCTCACAGAGCATATGGTGGAAGAGGTTGTGAAGGCGGCGCGGGCCAAGGGAGCGGCGATTATTGCGGTTCCCATGAAGGATACCGTCAAGCAAGTCGGGGCCGACCATGTCATCGAGCGCACGATTGATCGGCAGTCGTTGTGGTTGGCTCAAACGCCGCAAGCCTTCCGTCGCGATTGGCTGTTGGCCGCCCATCGAAAGGCTCATGCTGAAGGCGTACGTGCAACGGATGATGCCTATCTTATCGAATGGGCCGGACATACAGTGTGTGTCGTGGAAGGAAGCGGCGAAAATATCAAGGTCACGAGATCAGAAGACCTGGTGATCGGCGAAGCGATCTTGGCATCGCGGCAATCGCGCGGCATGAAAGGATCAGTATGAAGAAAGGGGCTCGCATCGGCTACGGTTATGATGTCCACCCGCTCGGGGCAGATTGTCGATTGATCTTGGGAGGGATTGAGATTCCACACGCAAAAGGATTGCTCGGTCATTCTGACTCCGACGCCCTCGTTCACGCGATTTGTGATGCCTTATTGGGGGCGATGGGGGAGGGGGATCTCGGTCGGCACTACCCAAGTTCCGATCCCAAGTATAAGGGGATCTCAAGTTTGAAACTGTTGGAAGACGTCATGGCGAAGTTGAAAGCAAAGGGATATCGGGTGGGAAACATCGATTCCGTGATTGTGGCCCAGGCCCCTCGGCTTGGCCCGCATCTTCCAGCGATGCAGGAGAAAATAGCGGAGACCGCCGGCATTGAGCCGGATCTGGTCAATGTAAAAGTGAAAAGCGGAGAAGGCTTGGATGCGGTCGGACGCGAAGAAGGGATGATCGCTCACGCCGTGTGTTTAATCGAGCCTGGTTGACGTTGTAAGATACCACGTGATATTGGCGAAAATTAAACAAGACCTTCAAGCCGTCTTTGACCGTGACCCCGCCGCGACCAGCAAGCTGGAGGTGATCCTCACCTACGCTGGGTTCCATGCGCTTCTGGCGTATCGCATCACTCACTGGCTGAAGGCGCACGATATCCCGATCCTGCCGCGGGTCATTTCGCAGTTGGCCCGCTGGGTGACTGGTGTGGAGATCCATCCTTCCGCAAAAATCGGGACCGGCTTTTTTATCGACCACGGGATGGGAGTTGTCATCGGAGAAACGGCGGAAATCGGGGATTATGTGACCCTCTTTCAAGGAGTGACCTTGGGTGGCACCGGCAAGGAGCGGGGCAAAAGGCATCCGACACTCGGTAATCATGTAGTAGTGGGCGCAGGCGCCAAGATCTTAGGAGGGATTATAATCGGCGACAACGTAAAAATCGGGGCGAATTCCGTGGTGCTCAAAAACGTCGCGGCCAATTCCACCGTGATAGGAGTGCCGGCTCGAGTCATCAAGACTCAAGGGACGCGTTTGCCGGATGCGACCATGGATCAGGTCGATCTACCCGACCCGATCAGTGATCGGCTGATCGCCCTTGAACAAGAGTTAATCGAACTCCGGAAAAGACTCGAAAACCCCGATGAGCGGTCCCATCCGTAACAGTCATCGATACAGACAGGCGCATGGACGAAATCAGGCCGGCGCGACATGATGCCGCGCCGGAGAGGGGTGGTCACCGGCTAATTTGAGAGACAGTCGCTCATAAATTTTTTCCGCTCGTCGCCCTTCAACTTCTTCTCGCCCGCCTCTTTGTTGCATGTCTTCATCTTATTCTGCTGGCTCTCCTTGCCGCCTTCGCTTTTCTCCGGCTTAGCTGAGAGACAGTCCTTCATAAACATCTTCCGCTCCTCGCCTTTCCCCTCACCAAATCCCTTCGCATTCGCCTGTTCGTTGCACGCCTTCATCTTATTTTGCTGCTGTGGAGCGGCAACCACGAATGGTGTCACGCCGAGACTAAGGATAAACAGCGCAATTGCCAGAGTATGTACGGATTTCCACATACCGGAACTCCTTTGTCGTGAGGGTGAGGGGCAAGTCAAAGGGGAATCATAGCACAACCATACGTAACTATCTGTAGGAAAGGTGTTCGAGCGGTCAATCGTAATCGACCCGTATCAAAAAAAGTCCTTGCGGAGGAGCGGTCTTGCCGGCAGCCGAACGGTCACGCGCCTGGAGGATGGTCTGGATGCTCTCCGGCGTGCGTTTGCTCAATCCGACCTCCACGAGTGTCCCGACGATCGAGCGGATCATCTGTTTCAGGAACCGGTCGGCATAAGCGTCGATCCGCAGCCGATCACCTTCACGGAAGACTGTGAATCGCTGTAGATGACACAGAGGGTCGTCGTTGTCGGTGGGCTGGGTCTGGAAGGAAGAGAAATCGTGCAGACCGATCAGGGCAAGTCCTGCCTGATTCATCGCTGCGTCGTCGAGAGGTTGGTGGATATGCCAGCAGTAGTCACGCGCAACCGCCGGACGCTCCGGGCGATTCAGAATACGGTATTCATACAGTTTGCCCTTGGCCGAATACCTCGCGTGAAATGTATCCGGCATGAGCGTGGCTGATCGCACTACGATGCTTTTCGGGAGATGGGCGTTCAGCGCTCTGGTCCATTCTCGGGACGTCATGTCACGCTCGATACGGAAGCTCGCGACCTGCCCCAGTGCGTGAACGCCCGCATCAGTGCGTCCAGCGCCGATGACCGATGCGGTGATTTGAGTGACGCCTAGGATGGCTGTTTCGATAGCTTCCTGAATCGTGGGTTGGTCGGGCTGACGTTGCCAGCCTGCGTAGGCCGTGCCGTCATATTCGAGAATAAGTTTGATGATGGGCATGAATCACGTGGGTGGTGATGAGCAAAACGATCATCGGACGTCCGATCGATTATTGGCAAGGAACGAAACAATACCATGGTAGAGGGATTGAGCGACATCCCGAACGAACACCGGTTTCCTGAGGAGATCTTCTTCGTCAGGGTTGGACATATAGGCGATCTCGGCCAGAATGCTGGGCATGCTTGTAAACCTCAATACATAAAAGGGTGCCGTCTTGACGCCATGGTCGTTGAGTACGTATTGCCCGTTCATCTGAGAGACCATGGCTTCTTTCGCGTTCCAAGCGAGATCAAGGGACGCCTCGATCTTCTTCGTCGTTAAGAGATCCGCCACGAGGTATTCCCATCCGACTCCGGTGTTACTGATCGGGGTGCCGTTCTCCCGTGCTGCAACCTCGAGAGCCCGCTGATCCTTCGCCTCTCCGAAGTGATAGATTTCAATGCCTTTGACCGCACGTGACGGATGAGAATTAACGTGGATGGAGACAAAGAGATCGGCTTCGTTGCTGTTCGCAAATTTGGCTCGATCTTCCAGCTCAATGAACACATCACGGTCCCGGGTCATCAATACCCGCAGGCCGGACTGCTTCCTCAGGAGCTCGCGAAGCTGGAGCCCCACCTTGAGAGTAATATCCTTCTCCTCTGTCTTTCGGATCCCCCGTGCGCCAGGGTCTTTTCCCCCATGGCCGGGATCAATCACAATGGTCCTGTATCCCTTGGCGTGGGGCATCACGGGTTGCGAGACAGGAGAAATTGACCGCTGAGGGATTTCGCGCGAGTCAGGTGCGTCAGGACGGACTTGTGCATCTGATGGAGTCACGTCGATGACCAAGCGAGGCGGATGGGAGAGCGTGAAGTGCTTATAGGTTCGGAACGATGTGGTCGGAAGAGACACAGCAACAGCCTGGTGGGGCAGTTGAGTGATCATGAAGGGTGAGGGGAGCGTCCCATTCCTGGCCTTAATTCGTGCTGGCCGGCCGAGCCACGCGTTGGGAAGCGCGATCACCACTCGGCTTGGATTGGAAGCTTGCTGCTCGATGACAGTGGTGTGGCGATCGAGATCTAACACCAGTCTGGTTCTCTCTGGGCTCGTCATCACACGGAAATTGCGAACGGTAACTGGAGTAAGGGAAGCAGTCGTTCCTCTGGCACGGTTGTGTTCCGATGACATCACCGGCTGAGGATGACGATCATTGGAGGACCAAGCCCAGGCCGTTTGGATCAGGATCCCGTGTGCGGACAGGAGGAAGATGACACTGCACGAAAGAAGATCGAGGGGCTTGATTGAAAGCAGCCGAGGCTTTCGTACTTGCATGGGCCCTTTGGGGTAAAGGACAATGTAAAACTATTCTCAGATGTCCGCCAGCTTGTCAAGAATAACACTAGTTGGCTATGCGGAATTCGGATTGACTGTCTGTTCATGAGCACGATAGCGTGAGCTATGCCGACGTATCTGATCGTCGATGGGTATAACTTGCTCGCTGGTGACGGAGGTCTTTCCGGGCGTCTTGAATCGGACCGCGAAACATTGGTGCAAGATCTAGCCGCTTATCGGCATCGAAAGAATCATCTCATCATCGTGGTGTTCGACGGCTGGCAACAGGGCCGACCATTGGAACAACAGGAGCATCGTGCCGGAGTTCAGATCATCTATTCGAAGCGAGGTGAGCGGGCGGATCAGGTCATCCAACGGTTGGCACGGGAATATGGGTCGGACTGTGCGGTCGTCAGTTCCGATCACGAGATTGTGAATGCGGCTAGAGCCCATGGGGCCTTTATCATGGGTGCTCGTGAGTTTGCGGGTAAGCTCCGGATGTCATCGGGTGCGGTCCATACCATGCCATATAAAGAACTAGATTCTGGGGACGACAATCCCCCAAAACGCAGACCGGAGAAGAAGGGAAATCCCCGTAAACTTCCAAAGGCACAGAGACGGCGAGACCGCCAACTTAAGCGATTTTGAACAGCCTCCTGGCATTTTCGCTGGTCCGTTCGGCGATTTCGTCAGGAGACCTATCGTAAAGCGACGCCAACTGTTTTGCGATCTGCGACACATAGGCTGGTTCGTTGCGCTTTCCTCGGTAGGGGACGGGAGTGAGATAGGGACAGTCGGTTTCGATCAGCACGCAATCAAGGGGGGTATGTTTAGCGATCTCTCTCAACGGCGCCGCATTCTGAAACGTCAGGATTCCTGAAAACGACAGGTAGAACCCAAGATCCAGAGCCTCTTTAGCCAGCCGGCTATCTTCGGAAAAACAGTGAAATACCCCGCCGACCTCTGACGCTCTTTCTTCCTTCAGAATTGCGATTGTATCCTCCTGTGCCTCTCTCGTGTGAATAATTACGGGGAGCTTCAGTTCCCGTGCAACCTGAATCTGCTCGCGGAATCGGTCGCGCTGTTCTTTCGGCGAAGAGTGATTGTAATGGTAGTCCAGCCCGATTTCCCCATAGGCCACAACCTTGTTGTTCCCTGCCAGATGACGGAAGGCATCGTACCAGTTGTCTTGGACATGCTTCACTTCGTGCGGGTGGACGCCGATGGAGGCGTAGATAAACGGGTATTGTTCTGCGAGTGCCACTGCTGCTTCACTAGTGGCCAGATCACAACCGATCGTGAGAAATACCGCGACTCCTGCGTCCCGGGCACGGGTAATGACAGCGTCTCTGTCTTCGTTGTAACGGACATCATCCAAGTGGGTATGCGTGTCGATCAACATCGTTGGAGATCGTAGCATGAGTGTCGAGTCAAGAGGAAGGTCGATCGGGTGGTGAATGATGGCGTCGGTCGAATCAAGGAAGCGTCGGACTCTGTTCGGGCATTTGTAACAGACTCGGCATATGGCGTCGGTTTTCGAACAATGAGTTTTTCTGAATTGGAGGGATTGACAAAACACAATACGGTAGATTATTGATACTAATTATCATAATCACGTCCCGAGGCCATTTATGACATAGGATCTCGGTTAGAGGCCAGAGTACTTTACGTCCAGAGCCCATGGCCGCCTTTAGGCGGCCATGGGCTTTTTTATGGACTTGGCAGGGCCACAGGCACTGGGAGCTGCTAAACGGCATTAAGAAGAACATTCTGATCATCCTGTAAACAGAGGATTTTTTTGACATGGACGTACTTACACACCTGGTGGATTACGGAATTATCGGGTTGCTGGTTGTGCTCAGCCTATGGGCATTGGCTGTGGCGGTGGAACGGTGGCTCTACTATCGACGTGTGACGCCTCATCAGTTTGAGAACATTCAGACTATGGAAATAGCTCTGACAAGACGACTGGTGGTCATCGGAACGGTGGCAGCCAATGCGCCTTATATCGGGCTCTTGGGAACCGTCTTGGGCATCATGTTGACGTTCCATACGATGGGCACCTCGGGGACGATGGCGGTCGGTGCGATTATGGTCGGATTGAGTTTGGCTCTCAAGGCGACGGCTATTGGGTTGCTGGTGGCGATCCCATGCGTGGCGCTCAACAATATCCTTCGGCGGCGCGTCACCGAACTCCTCACGCTGTACAAGGTGCAACATGGAGCGTGAACTGAATCAGATCAATGTCATTCCACTGGTGGATGTGATGCTGGTGCTCTTGGTCATTGTCTTGACTACGGCTACTTTCATATCGACGGGGCAGGTGCCGGTCGAACTGGCGAAGGCGAAGGAGGTGAACGACCATCGAGACGCGCCGTTGATGATTACTCTGACTGCCGATGGCCGCCTGTTTGTGAACGATCAACCTATTCCGACGGACGGGCTGGCGACTGTCCTGAATGAGCATTCTCGGGAGTCAGCGGTCATATTGCGGGCTGATCGCGTTACGATTTTGGAGCGATTTGTCGGAGTGGTCGATGAAGTAAAGGGACTTGGATTTCGACAGGTCAGTTTGGAGGTCCTACGATCATGACTGCCGACGAATTGAATCGCATCAGTGTGGGTACTGTTCCCGAACAAGCACGTGGTTGGATGGCCTCTGTACTGTTGCATCTCCTGGGCTTCGTCAGCGCAATGGTCATCATGGCGAAGATTGAGCAACCGGTTCTGCTGGAACCATTTCATTGGGATATCTCAATGGTAGAGGCTCCAGTCCGCACTGAACCGACCCAGTCTGAATCCATGCCGGCTGAACGAGTGATCCAGCCGCCCCCTTCACCTGCTAAGCCGAAGCCGCCTGTCCGAACAGCCACTCAGCCGATTGCCCAACCAACCCCGCTACCGACTCACGATGAGGCGACGGTGCCTGTTGAAACGACGCAGATCGTGAAGGACATCGTCACAAACCCAGAATCGGTGATGAAGTCTCCCGCCGTGGAATCGGTGGAAAGCCGACCGGTTACATCTCAGGCTGTCATGGCAGAACCGGTCGTCTCATCCGAGGCGACGAGCATTGAACAGGAAATGCGGATTGAATCGATGGAAACGGCAGTGGAGCAGCGCATTGTCCAACAGAGACTCGTGCACTATCGTAGAACTCAGGCGGACTACGGCTGGCTTGGGGACATGGTCAGGAAACGGATCGAGGAATTAAAACATTATCCGAGGATTGCACGAGAGAACCATTGGGAAGGCCGAGTCGTCGTACAGGCGGTCATCAAGGCCGACGGAACGGTCGGAGAGCTCAGTGTCGCGGAAAGCTCAGGCCACGCGTTGCTGGACGAGGAGGCGCTGGTCGTCATGAGGAAAGCCTCCCCGTTGACGCTCAAACATCAATTGGAGAAGTCGCAGATTACCATTCTGGTTCCGATCAGTTATCGCTTGGAAGGGTAACAAGCGCAGTAAGAAGCTCTAGTCGAGTGGTCCATGTACGAAGGAGAATCACAATGAATCGCCGGACGATCATCCGCTCAATCATCCGCACCGCGTCATTCATCTCTGTAATGGGAACGTTTTGTCTATTCGGCAATCCTGCCTTGGCCCAGAGCAAGAACGAGAAGGCTTACCATGCCGTGGCGGTCGATGCCAAAAATATTGAGACCGACGTCAAGAACGTCGTCTTTTATTATGAAGAAAAGATCAGCGAGACGGCGTTCGTCCCGCACGAGCTTCGTGAATTACTGGTGAAGCGGGGGACTGCCACGGTCAAGATCAAGTTTGACGGCATCAAACATATCGACCTCAAGCCATCCAGTAACGGCACAGCGCCGAGCGTGATGATTACGCTCAATGATGGCAAGACGGGTGAATTTATCTAGGCCGTCGCAGGCAGTTTCAAAGGGCAATCCGAATTCGGGGAAGTCGAATTGCCGGCTGCTGAGCTGAAAAAACTCGCATTTAAGTAGCGTTGCTTCACTGCGTTTGGCAATTGCTCAACGAGGATCCATTCTGAATCTGCTCCGGGCCGACTTAACGGGAGAACGCATGTCTTTTTATTGTCGTTCAGATATCTCCTTGCCATATCGAACCTCCGGCAGGTTCGTGCACACTCATGCGCCATCAGTGGTGTCCGGAGATTTTCA
>JAFEBM010000034.1 GCA_018242685.1 Nitrospira sp.
GACATTTCTAAATTGGGTTGACACCGCTCTGCTCAGACCTTGCATGTCTTTCTGAGGCGTCCTACAATCACGCGACATCGGGAATCACTCACGCTCACGATTGTTCCAGCCAGCCACTGGACCTGATATGCGGTTCTATCGACTGTTCTTCGCCACGATCTGTCTCTGGATGACCATCGCAGGTTGTCAGATATTGCCGGGTCACTGGCGACCGGGATGGAACAATCCATGGCCCGCCGATAAGCCGGTACCGGATACAGCCGGATCCTGGAAGTTGACCGAGGCTGAAGCCCAAGATAGTCGATTTCTTGCCCTCGCGATTTCGGGCGGCGGCAGCCGGGCGGCCAATTTCGGCGCGGCGGTGATGCTGGAGCTCCAACAGCGTGGTCTGCTGGAACAAGTGGATGTCATCAGCGGCGTCTCAGGCGGCACATTGCCCGCCGTCTATTATGGGTTGGGGGCCAAGGCCGGTCCCTTCACGGCTTCAGCCCTGCGCGAGGCGCTCGGCTATGACTTTCAAAGCAGTTGGATCCGCCGCTGGTTTTTGCCGCAGAACATCTTCCGCTATTGGCTGTCCGACTTCACCCGTTCCGATATCATGGTTCAGGTGTTCAACAATGAGTTGTACCACAAAGCGACCTTCGCCGACCTGAGACTGCACCCGAAGATCCTGCTCAACGCGACCGTTCACAACGATCATACTCGCTTCACCTTTACCGACGATCGCTTTGCGTTGTTGCGTTCCGTCCTCGCACAATATCGGGTCGCGAATGCCGTCAACGCGTCTTCCGCCTTTCCCGGCGCCTTTCAGGATGTGACGCTCCAGTGGTACATGAAGCAGCCGCAATATGTGCACCTCTACGACGGCGGCCCCATCGACAATCTGGGTATTCAGGCCCTCGTCGAGTACGTGAACCGCAACATCCTGGGGACGACGCTCGATCGTCTCTTTCCCAAAGGCTGTCTGATCATTGCGATCGACGCGACCCCGTCAAGCGAGCATCCGGAACTGAATACGAGAGAGTCCAGCCGAGGGTTCGCGGATTATTTCATCGACACGAACGCGCTCGATGCGACGGATGCCATGCTGATGGAAGCGCGCCGCTCTCTCCTCACGCGCATGGGAATTCCCGCTGAGCGTCAGGATAAGCAGCTGCGCGGCCGGTTGCCCGTGAACGATTTGCATCAATGCAACTGTGCAGTGCTTCATCTCTCTCTTCGGCATCTGCTCTACGGCGACGATTCGGAGGAGACGATACAATTGGCCGAGCGAGTGACCGAGATCAAGACGAAGTTTTGGATCGGGACGGACGAACAGGACGATCTCTACCGAGCGGCCAATGTCATCATGAAAGAACTAGACGCGCAGCATCTCTTTTCAGACGAATCCTTGAAGCCTCAATGTGCGGCGAGCGAACAGTGACCAAGAGATCGTATCGTTCGGCCTTCCCTCTCACTCCTCTTGATCCTCTATCGAGACCGGCAGAGCATTGATCAATGTTTCGGCGGATGCTGGTGCTCGCCGGTTTGTGCGGCTCCTCCTTTGGTCTCACGCGGAGTGAAGCGGGCTGCGTAAGCTTTTTGCTCCGGTAACCTGAGGAAAACAATGATTCCGGTATCCGGATTAATCGTAAATTCCCCGGTACCCTTGAGGGTGTTGTCACCGGACGGTTCCAACTCCACCTGGATTTTGGCCTTCTCATACCCCTGCTGGATGGTGGCCTTGGCTTTCGCTCCATCAGTGGAGATAGGCTTATCGGAGTGATCCGTGAGATACAGCACCAGTTCTCCGTCCTTGGCGACCAACTCCAGGTGATACGGTCCCGCTGCAAGCGATTGCCCGCCGTGAAGGGCTTTCACAGGTTCGGAGTCTTTCGCCCGGTGGGCTCCAACCGGAACCGCCGCGAGTAACGTTGCGCACAGAGCTAAGTTCCCCAGCAGATATTTCATGATCGGTTCTCCCCATCAATGTTTCGGCGGATGGTGATGGTGGTGAGGGCCAGCATCATCCGCGTGGGACGGAGCGTTCTCTCCCTGTTTGCCCTTTGGTTTCAACGGCATGAAGCGGGCGGCATAGCCGTCTTGATTCGGCAGCTTCATGAACACGACGACGACGGTACTTGGGGTCAGCGAAAAGGCGCCGGAGCCTCTGAGGATATTGCTCCCTACCGGGTGCAAGTTCACCTGCGTCCTTGTTGACCCGTTCTCGATGTTCGCCTTGGCTAAGCCGCCGTCTACGCTGATGACGTTGTCCGCGTGGTCGGTGACGTACACAGTGAGGTCACCACCCGTGGCGACCAGTTCCAGATGAAACGGACCGGTCATGCGCAATTGCCCACCGTGCGGAGCTTCAACGGATTCGAAAAATTCATCGGTATGGGCCTGGGCCGAGACTGAAAGGGCCAGGGTTACACCGACTAGGAGAGCCGCAATTGTGTTGTTCATGCTCGGGTTGCCTCCTAACTCGCCGGCCATCCAACGCTTCCGGTGAGCCGGCTGCGGTGGAACGGTTTCTCTCGATTCAACGACTCAGTGAGCATGGACGCTACTTGAGCAGGTGGTCCGAAATGAGTGCGGCGAGTTCGGCCGGCTCGACGACTCCTTCACGCGTGAGCAGTAATCTACCATGAGCGAAGAAATGAGTGGTGGGGTACGTTTCAAACGTGTGGGTTTTCTTGATCTCACGGCAGCGCCCCGGCACATGCATCTTGGCCTTGCCGATTTTGATCTCGGGGAATTTCGCAGCGGTCGCTTCAAGAATGGGATCGTAAGCCTGGCAAGGCTCGCAAGTGGCAAGGCCGTAAGCCACGACCGCACCGGCGCTGTCGGTGAACTCTTTGTAGTTGGCGTCGCTGACGTCGAGAACGGTGCTCATAAGCAGTGCTGAGGACTGAGCTTTGGAGCCACCCAGTCCTCAGTCTTGTATCGTTAGTTCAGCTTCGACAGCGCATCGAGGATCTCCTTGTCCTCTCGCGCCGTCTTGATTTCCTGCACCTTCGCGTAGGCGACCTTGCCGTTCTTATCGACGATCACGGTCGCGCGCTTGGAACAGTTCAGCGGTTCAAAGTAGAGGCCATACGACTTGGCCGTCGTCCGATGCACGTCGGACAACAGGCGGTGCTTGAGGTCCATGGAGTCCGCCCAGGCCTTGTGGGAAAAGAAGCTGTCGCAGCTGACGCCGAACAACTCCGCATTGGCGGATTGGAACTTGGGGAAGTCATCGCTCAAGCACTTGTTTTCGCCCTGGCAGACCGGGCTCCAATCCAGCGGGTAAAAGCAGAGCACGACATTCTTCTTGCCTTTGTAGTCGCTCAACTTCACGTCCTTCTGGTCTTGATCCTTGAGATTGAAGTCCGGTGCTGTATCGCCCACCTTAATTTCCGGTGCTACGTCGCTCATTGCAAACCTCCTTCATTAAAACATCTATATGGGTGATTGCTGTACTGAGGTCTCGAATTGGCAGGACCCCACCACGCACGATAAACTTTGTAACCTGTGCTTGAAAGGTATGTCAACGGCCCGACAGTCCCCGCGTGAGATGTGAGCGAGTAACGTGTTGAGTTATCGACGGACTTATGAGGGTTGAAGTTCTCGGAATCCCAACATCCGACCGGCTGGTGCGGCGGTCCGATAATTCCTGATGCGGATCGTGCGACTCAGCTGAGGAAGGTCGAGCGTGGTTCCGACTTTCGGAGAATGTCCCACCCGCAGCAATTCGCCGGCCGACTCAATCAGCACTTCCTTCGCCGTGCTGTCGGACAGTCCTTTTGCCGTAAACACTTCCACCTCGTCCAGTCCGAACTTGCTCAGGCCCAGTGAGTAGGACCACACCAGGTCCGATTGAGAGGTGTCGTCATGGACGATCGAAAGGTGGTCATCAAGGACAAAACTCGTGAGGGTGCGTTGTTGCCAGTCCGAGGGATTGACATAGGCTTGTGTGATCACGTCGTGGGCAGTGCCCTGTGTCAGAAGAGTCAGGCAACGAGCCAGGCGCGCGGCGAGTAAGACAGTATCAGGCATGTCTCGCGGGGAGGCGATGGACGGTGCGACGGCGCCCATGAGCTCGTGTTCCCAGGTCAACTGCTTCATCACCTCGGCAACATGGCTCATCGGTAACGGCATCACGACGTGGGCGGACCAGGGGCCATGCGTCGCCTGCCAGGATTCTGCCGAACCTTCTTCATGTCGGATGGCCAATGGAGCGCCATACTCCCGCTCATACAGAAGCTTCAGTTCCTCGGTGGTCGGGGCGGCGCCACGATAGCCGACGAAATAGAGGGGTGGACGTTTCGCCGAGGGTTTGGGGGATTTTTTCCGGATTCTCATAACCGAGAGCCGTTCGGAATCATTTTCCGGCTTTCCGCGCCTTGCGGCGGTCTTCCGGATTCAGCAGCCGCTTCCGGAGGCGAAGGTTTTGAGGGGTGACCTCGACCAACTCATCGGCTCCGATATATTCCAACGCGAATTCCAGCGTCATTTCTCGCGGAGGCGTGAGCACCAAGGCTTCGTCTGATCCGGAGGCCCGCATATTGGAGAGATGCTTTTCCTTGCACACATTCACGTCGAGATCTTCGTCTCGACTGTTTTGGCCGACGACCATTCCGCGGTAGACTTCGACGCCGGGGCCGATGAACATGGCGCCGCGTTCCTGGGTCATGAAGATGGCGTAGCCCGTACTGGCGCCGTCTTCATAGGCCACGAGTGAGCCATGCGGTGCGACGATCAGGTCCCGTTCTTCCGCCGGTTCATAGGCCGAGAAGACATGGTGCATAATGACGGTCCCGCGGGTTTTCGCCAGCAGCACGTTCTTCAGCCCCATGATGCCTCTGGTCGGAATGTGGTACTCCAAATGCATCTCACTGGTCCCGACATCAGAGTGAATGAGCCGCATGTGGCGCATCTCGCCGCGACGTTTGCCGATCTCTTCGATGACCGTGCCCTGATAGTTTTCCGGCACCTGGATGGTCAACTCCTCGTACGGTTCCATGACGGCGCCGCCTTCACGATGGAGAATGACCTCCGGTTGCGAGACTTGAAGCTCGTAGCCTTCCCGTCGCATCTGTTCGATCAGCACGCCGAGATGGAGTTCGCCTCGGCCGGCTACGAGGAAACGGTCGGCGCTGTCCGTCTCATTGACGCGGAGCGACACATTGGTTTCCAGTTCTTTGAACAGACGCTCACGCAAATGGCGTGACGTCAGGAACTTGCCTTCACGTCCGGCGAAGGGACTGTTATTCACCGAGAAGGTCATCTGAACCGTCGGCTCGTCGATCGACACCCGAGGGAGGGCGACCGGACGCTCGGCGTCGGCGATGGTGTCCCCGATGCTCACCTCATCAAGCCCTGCCACCGCGACGATCTCTCCGGCGGCTGCCTGTTCGGTGTCGGCTCGTTCAAGGCCCGAATAGACCGCGAGGTCGGACACTTTTCCTGGAATCTGCGCGCCGTTCTTGCCGAGAACCATGACATTCTGCCGCCGGGCAATTGAACCGGACTGGATCTTGCCGATCCCCATCTTGCCTTTGTAGGAATCTTGCACGAGGGCCAGCACAAGAATTTGGAGCGGGGCCTCGACGGTAATGGCTGGGGCCGGAATCTTTTCCAGCACGGTATCGAGTAACGGTATGATGTCGGTGCCCGGCTTGTTGACATCGAGCGTGGCGATCCCTTTAATCGCCGACGTGTACACGATCGGAAAATCGAGTTGTTCGTCGGTGGCTCCCAGATGGACAAAGAGATCGAATGTGCGGTTGACCACGTCATCGATGACGGCGTCCGGCCGGTCGATCTTGTTGATGACGACAATAGCTTTGTGCCCAAGCGCCAAGGCTTTCCGCAACACGAAGGTCGTTTGCGGCATGGGGCCCTCTTTCGCATCGACCAAAATCAATACACCGTCCACCATCCGGAGCGTGCGCTCCACTTCACCGCCGAAATCGGCATGGCCCGGGGTATCGACAATGTTGATTTTCACCCCGTTGTAGATGACGCTGGCATTCTTGGCTCGAATCGTGATCCCACGCTCTCGTTCCTGGTCCATCGAGTCCATGATGCGTTCGCCCATATCGTCGATCTTGCGATGGACGTGAGTTTGGCGGAGCACCGCATCGACCAAGGTCGTTTTGCCGTGATCGACGTGGGCGATAATGGCGATATTTCGAATATCGCTGCGACGGTCATGAGGCGCGCGTACTATGGACATGATGACGGGACTTCCTTAATGACAAAAAAAAGACGCCCTGCTACCGAGGCGTCGGCAAAAGTATACATGAGCGCCTGCCGTCTCACAAGCGGTCATTCGGATGACATTCGCGATGGAAACTTGAGTTTTGAAAGGACGCATTGTAAGGTTTTCCAGCCCCAGCGATGGACTTCCTCAGGAGTGAATTCTCATGCCTCGTGATGAACGGTTCGTCGAAACTCATGAACGATCACACCGCCGCTTGCGTCGATGGCAGGTCGTCTTGATCGGTCTCATGGCTGTCACCATCGTGGGGGGTACGGCAGTCGCGGGGATCATTTGGCACTTTTCCCAAGAGCTTCCATCGCTCGACCTGCTCCAAAACTATCAACCGAGTTTGGTCACCACAGTCTATTCGGATGATCGCCAACCCATCGGCCAGTTCTATATCGAGCGCCGCATTCTGACTCCGCTCCCTGAAATTCCAAAAACGCTGACACAGGCCGTCATTGCGACGGAGGACGCGCGGTTTTTCGAACATCCGGGGTTGGACTTTATCGGGATGCTGCGGGCGGCTTGGACGAACATCCGACACGGAGGGAAGAAGGTCGAAGGCGCCAGTACGATCACGCAACAGTTGGCTCGTTCGCTCTTTCTCTCGTCCGAGCGGTCCTATGAACGGAAGATTCGCGAACTTATTCTCGCGTACAAAATGGAGGTGGTCTCCGGTAAGGAGCAGATTCTTGAAACCTACTTGAACCAAATCTACTTCGGACAGGGAGCCTACGGGGTCGGCTCGGCGGCTCATTCCTATTTCGACAAAGACATCAGAGCCCTGACTCTGGCCGAATCCGCGTTCTTAGGCGGCCTGCCGAAGTCGCCCAGCCGGTTTTCTCCTTTCACCGCCTATGATTTGGCGAAGAAGCGCCAAGAGCATGTTCTCGCCAGAATGGAGGAGGTCGGGTTTATTACGGCAGCGGAACGGGAAGCGGCCGCTCGTGAAAAACTGAATTTTCATCGGCCCGGGAGCGAACATCTTGCGCCATACTTTGTCGAATACGTCCGTCAACTGCTCGTGGCGAAGTACGGAGAGTCGATGGTATACAAGGGCGGTCTTCAAATCTACACGACCTTGAATTTGGAGATGCAAAAAGCGGCGGAGTCGGCGCTCTTGAACGGGGTTCGCGATCTCGACAAACGGGAAGGGTGGAGAGGGCCTCGGCGAACCGTCGATTTGGCGACCTTCCAGCCCTCAGCCTTGGCCCAGGCGGATCAGCTGCTCAAACCCGGGTATCTAGGTGAAGGGATCGTCTTAAAGGTTGCGAAGGATCACTATGTGGTTCAGGTCGGCGCGTTCACCGCGAAACTCACGTTTGACGACATGGTGTGGGCCAAGCGGATTCTCAAGGGGCCGGATCCGACGGTGGATTTCGTCGTGAATCCGAATCTCAAGCAACTCCTGAAACCCGGAGACGTCATCGAAATCGGCGTGAAAAAACTCACCAAAGATGGCGTGCAACTCACATTGGAGCAGACGCCGATCGTCGAGGGAGGCCTGATCGCGATCGATCCTAAAGGGGGTGCGATTCGCGCGATGGTGGGCGGCTATGACTTCTCTCGCAGTGAATACAACCGTGCGGTTCAAGCCCACCGGCAACCGGGATCCGCATTCAAACCCCTCATCTATGCGACCGCGATGAGTCAAGGATTGAGCCCTGCCACCCAGATCCTCGATGCCCCGGTCGTCTACGAGCAGGAAGAGGAGGACAAGATTTGGAAGCCGGAAAACTACGGCCGGAAGTTTCACGGCATGGTGAGCCTCCGGGATGCGCTGGCTCAGTCACACAACCTTGCGACAGTTCGGTTGTTGGATAAGGTCGGCGTGAAAAACGTGATCGAGTTTTCGCGCACCGTCGGGGTCACGAGCTCGCTTCCCGCCGATCTGTCCCTGGGACTCGGCACATCGTCGGTCGGTTTGATGGAGTTAACCTCGGTGTATGGCGTATTTTTGAATCAAGGGAGTCGAGTGGAACCCTTTGCTGTCAAATCAGTCAAAGATAACATGGGTAAGACGCTTGAAGTGACCGAGCCTGAGCCTCATGAAGTCATCTCCAAAGAAACCGCTTATTTGATTACCAACATGATGGAAGATGTCGTGCAGAGGGGAACCGGACAGGCGGCGAAGGTTCTAGGGCGTCCGATCGCCGGGAAAACCGGTACGACGAACGACTACATCAATGCCTGGTTTATCGGTGGAACACCGAATCTGGTCACCGGCGTCTATGTCGGCTTTGACGATCGCCGCTCACTCGGAGAGAGCGAGACGGGAGCCCGTTCAGCCTTACCGATCTGGAACGCGTTCATGAAAGAGGCGCTTAAGCAGCTTCCCGTCGTCCCGTTTGAGATTCCCGACGGGGTGGCTTTTGTGAAAGTCGATGCCGCGACCGGACTTCTGGAGTCAGAGCAAGAAGGAGAAGAGCAGAAGGGAACGGTTGAGCTCTTTGCAAAGGGGAGTGAGCCGACTCAAGCGGCGCAGCGTCGACTAGATCCTACGGATTTCTATAAGCTGGATCAGATTCCCGAGGGACAACCGGCTGAAGACGGCGACTTGTCACCACCATGACTAAGACTTCGAATCTTGATATTCCTCGTGCCAAGCCATCTGAATCGTTTCCAGAATTTTCTCGTTCGACTTCTTGGGGTCATCTCTAAATTCCTGCAGCGCAACGATCCAGGCATGCATGTCGGTGAAGCGTACGGTGAGCGGATCCGTTTCAGGGTGTTTTTCTACCAGCCGGATGGCGATCTCTTCGGCATCTTGCCACTTCAAATCCATCATTGCCTCTCCACGGTCACGACACCTCCGATACTTTTTTCCCGTGCAGCCCTTTCTTAAGAGAATCGTCCAGCATCACGGTGTTCAAATGTTTTGCGGCCTGTTCGAGTTCAGCCATACGCGCACGGATGGCACGGGGATCCGTCCCGTCCTTTGCGGTGGACAGTTGCGACAATGCGGTGCGGATCGCATCGGTTTCCTCGCGCACCACCAGATGTCCTGCTTCCGCCAATGATTTATCGGTCGCCTTGATCAAGGATTCGGCGTCTAGACGAGCTTCGATCAGCTTGCGAGCGCCGATGTCCTCTGCCGCAAACTTGAACGAATCCTCGATCATCCGCTCCACTTCCGTGTCGGACAATCCGTAGGAGGGTTTGACCTCGATCGACTGGCTTTGGCCCGTCCGCATGTCCGTTGCCGTGACGTTCAAGATTCCGTTGGCATCGATCAAAAAAGTCACCTCGATGCGAGGTACGCCGGCCGGGAGGGGCGGTACTTTAAGTCGGAACCGCGCTAAGCTCCGGTTGTCTTTGACGAGTTCGCGCTCACCTTGCAGGATATGAATGTCGACTCCGGTCTGACCGTCGACATAGGTCGTGAATAGTTCCTTGGCGCTCGCTGGAATGGTCGTGTTCCGGCGGATCAGGCTGCTCATGACGCCGCCCATCGTTTCAATGCCGAGAGACAGGGGCGTCACATCCAGCAACAACATGTCGGTTGTCCCGCCGCTGAGAATATCGGCTTGCACGGCCGCACCCAGGGCGACGACTTCATCAGGATTCAAGTGGCAATGTGGAGGCTTCCCGAACAGCGCTTCCACCCGCTGCCGAACCAACGGCATGCGGGTGGACCCGCCCACCAAGACCACTTCATCAATATCTTTCGGGGTGAGCCCGGCGTCTTTTATTGCCATACGACAGGGAGCTAATGTGCGCTCAATCACACTCGTCGCCAGGGATTCGAGTTGATCACGCGTCAGCTCTCTAGTGAAGCGTCCTTTGTTCTCCGGGAGCTCAATCGCTATATCGGTCTTCAACTCATCGGAAAGACGTATCTTGGCCCGCTCAGCTTCCAGCCGGACGGCCTGCATGTGATCAGGGTGGTCGCTTATGTCGATTCCTTCCAGCTCTCGGATTTCCGCAATAAAGAGATCAACTAATAGGCGATCGACATCGTCTCCTCCCAGGTGTGTATCTCCGTTGGTCGCGAGCACCTCAAAGATACCGTCCTTCAATTTTAGGATCGATACATCGAGCGTGCCGCCTCCGAAATCATACACGGCGATCGTGCCTTGCGTGTTTTTCTGAAGTCCGTAGGCCAGAGAGGCGGCGGTCGGCTCATTGATGATCCTCAAGACTTCCAACCCGGCAATGAGACCGGCGTCTTTGGTGGCCTGTCGCTGGCTGTCGTTGAAGTAGGCCGGAACAGTAATGACGGCCTTCGTGATGCTTTCGCCGAGGTACGCCTCCGCCCGCAGCTTCAATTCTTTGAGGATCATGGCGGAGATCTGCGGCGGCGAATAGCTTTTCTGGCCAAGCCGGATCCGGATGACACCTCCGGTTTCGGTGAGAGTGTATGGAAAGTATGCCAGCTCGTTTTGGACATCGGCCAACCCTTTGCCCATGAAACGCTTCACGGAATAGACGGTACGCTCGGGATTTCGCGTTAAATGCTCTTTCGCCGAATCTCCGACAATCAGTCCATTGTCCGTCAAAGCCACAACCGAAGGCACCATCGTCCGACCGTTGCGGTCCGGCACAATGCAGGGCTGTCCGTCATGCATGTACGCGACCAGTGAATTGGTTGTGCCGAGGTCGATGCCGACTATTCTTGCCATATCACAAGTGCTGCAAAAGAGGTTCTCAGGCGATGGTTGCCGCCAGGTCGTTGACGATATTGTTGATATATGTCCGGTGCGAAAGCAGTTCGCGCATCTGCTTCAGGATTCTGTCCCGTTCCGCCTTCGCCGAGCTCGTCGCTGCTCCGGCGTCCTGTAACTTGTCCCAGTCGGCAAACAGTCGGCGAAGTTGAGATTCCATCTCTACCTTGCGTCGCTCCAACGCCTCCTGTTCTGTCTGGAGAGTGGTGTGGAGCCGGTGGCCTTGATCCGAACCACGATCCGATGCCCGGTATTCCTCCAAGGTATCTTGTAGTTCCAAAATCTCTTCAAAGAGATCGGCAGGCGGGGAGGTCCTAATGTCTTTGACCGAGCCGGTTTCTAGGGCCAATAGGTATTCCGCTCGTTGAATGGGGTCACGGAGCGTGCGATAGGCAGTATTAAGGACAGCGGCATTGCTGAGGCTGATTGCCTGTTCGTCCGTGCTCTTGGTCTGATAAAAGTCCGGATGGAATGTCCGACTCAGTTCGTAGAACTTGGCCTCCAATTTCTTCGGGTCGAGCGTGAGGCGTCGTGGAAATCCCAGGCAGGTGAAATAGTCAGTTTCTTTTGAAACCGGCTGGACTTTCACGCAACGTTCACAGAAGTATTCCCCCGTCACTTCGGACTGACAATGCCAGCACATGCTCCGAGCCATCTGCAGCTGGCGGCGACGATCGGAATGAGTTGATGGTTGATCGTTATCCATGAGCAAAAACGGGCATGGCGCGCGCACCATGCCCGGTCGGTTTCTCCTGCTCGTATCGAATCAGGCCGAGAACGATTCTCCGCAGCCGCAGGTCTTGTTGGCGTTCGGGTTGAGGAACTTGAAGTTTCCACCCATGAGGTCTTTTTGATAATCCAATTGAGTGCCCTGGAGATAGATGGCGCTCTTTGCATCCACGAGCAACTTGACACCATCGATCTCATAAACCTGATCGTACTGTCCGATCTTGTCATCGAAGTTAATCGTATAGCTGAGGCCCGAACAGCCGCCTCCCTTCACCCCGAGGCGGAGTCCGCCCTCCTCGATTCCTTGGACATTAATCAGCCGCTTGACCTCTTTCAAGGCTGCGTCGGTGAGTGAGATGATCGGAGCCTGAGCCCCGACATTCGTTGTATCCATTGTGGCGCTCCCTTCGTGACGGTTACTTGGTGTCGGCCGGCTGCTCGTCAGTCTTCTTCTGATAATCGGCCAATGCGGCCTTAATGGCGTCTTCCGCGAGGACCGAGCAATGAATTTTCACCGGTGGAAGATTCAATTCCTGCACAATGTCCGTGTTCTTGATCTTCTGGGCCTCATTGATCGTCTTCCCCTTGAGCCATTCGGTGGCCAGACTGGAGCTGGCGATTGCCGACCCGCAGCCGAAAGTCTTGAACTTGGCATCGACGATCGTATCGTTTTGTACCTTGATCTGCAGCTTCATCACGTCGCCGCACTCCGGAGCCCCCACCATCCCGGTACCGACCCCTTCTTCGTCCTTCTTAAAACTTCCCATGTTACGGGGGTTGTTGAAATGATCGACGACCTTATCGCTGTATGCCATGGTGTCCTCCGAAAATATTCGTTGTATCTCAGTTAGTGTGCCGCCCACTGAACGGATTTCAAATCCACGCCCTCTTTCGCCATTTCATAGAGCGGGGACATTTCACGCAACTTGGTGACGACCTCAATAACCTTTTTGATTGTATAGTCAATCTCTTCATCGCTGTTGAATCGGCCTAAGCCGAAGCGGATCGAGGAGTGAGCCAGTTCCGTCCCGACGCCGAGTGCGCGCAACACATATGAAGGTTCCAGTGTGGCCGACGTACAGGCCGATCCGGACGAGAGCGCGATGTCCTTCATGCCCATGAGCAGTGACTCCCCCTCGACGTAGGCGAACGAAATATTGAGATTGCCCGGCAAACGGTTTGTCGGATGGCCGTTGAGGTAGCTTTCCTCAAGCGCCGCCATGATGTCGGTTTGGAGGTGGTCTCGCATCTTGGTCAGCCGCGCCGCTTCCACCGTCATCTCCTGTTCGCAGATTTCACAGGCCTTTCCGAATCCCGCGATCAGCGGAACCGGTAAGGTGCCGGACCGCATACCACGTTCATGTCCCCCTCCGTCCATCTGAGCTGCGATTCGTACACGGGGGTTCCGCTTTCTGACGTAGAGCGCACCGACTCCCTTAGGACCGTAAAGCTTGTGGGCCGAGAACGACATGAGGTCGATGCCCATGGCCTGGACATCGACCGGTATTTTTCCGACACCTTGGGTGGCATCGCAATGGAACAGCACCCCTTTTGCTTTCGCAATCTTACCGATTTCCTGGACGGGATTGATCGTGCCGATTTCGTTATTGGCCAGCATGATCGAGATCAAGATGGTCTTGTCGGTGATGGCACTTTGCACGTCCTGTGGATGCACCATGCCGTGTTTGTCGACCGGCAGATAGGTCACGGTCGCCAGCCCTTTGGCTTCAAGAGACTTGGCCGTATCGAGCACGGCCCGATGTTCCGTGGACGATGTGATGATGTGCGTGCCCTTTTCCTTGTACATCTCCAAGACGCCCTTTAAGGCCAGGTTGTCCGATTCAGTGGCGCCGCTGGTGAAGACGATTTCTTTTGAGTCGGCCTTGATAAGCTTCGCAATCTGTTTTCGGGCTTGTTCTACGGCTTCTTCCGCGGCCCAGCCGAAGGCATGATTACGACTAGCGGCGTTACCGAACTTTTCTACGAAATAGGGCAGCATGGCCTCCAGCACTCGCGGGTCCATGGGAGTGGTGGAATGGTTATCGAGGAAAATAGGAAGTTTCATCATTCGACTCCTTGTGCCGAGGGCGATTGAATCGTAATAAGGGGCGTGCCGCCCATCATGTCTTGTAACGTCATATTGTTCAGTAGCTGGTAAATGCTGTCTTGGATTTTCAGCAAGGGCGTACGGATGTTACAGTGTTCCCATTGCATACAGAATTCGCCCTCTTTTTCGTGTGAGCAGTCGGTGATGCCTAGCGGGCCTTCGATACTTTCGATGATTTGCGCAATCGTGATCTGTCTTGCGCTTCGCGCCAGGAGATAGCCTCCTTTGGGACCGTTGTGGCTTTCGATGAGGCCGTTCTTTGAGAGAGCCTGAAGGACCTTTGCCAACAATTCCAAAGGAATGTTGTATTCCTCAGCGATCTCTTTCGTATTCACCACGCGGCCAGGAGTCACATCGCCGAATTGGACCGAAGCGATGTGTTGCAGCGCCATGAGAGCGTAATCAGCCTTTTTTGAAATCTTCAACATTTCCTATTGCCGATCTGTTAGATCGGAGACTATAATGATCTCCGATCAATACGGTCGGCTAAAGAGTAGCACGCAAGTTTCTCTGATGTCAATACAAGTCAGAGTCCAGCGCTGTCTCAGAAAGGAATAGGCATATGGGCGGGACAAACCCGTATATTGAAAAGGCCGATTATGAACTTCCCAAAACCTCCTACACCGTGACATTTATCCAACCAAATGGAAGTTCGACCACAGTCGCAGTCGATCCAGAACGTATTCCCTACGCTGCCACTGGCCTGCCGGGAAGTATTTTAGACATTGCAATGGGTCACGGAGTGGATTTGGAGCATGTCTGTGGGGGGGTATGCGCCTGTTCGACCTGTCACGTCATGGTGAAGCAGGGATTGGAAACCTGCAATGAAGGGACGGATGATGAGTATGATCAGCTGGACGAAGCCCCCATGACGACATTACAGTCTCGTCTCGGATGCCAGTGTGTGCCGAACGGAACTAAGGACATCGTCGTCGAAATTCCAGCCGTCAACAAAAACCTCGTGCGGGAGGGGCACTGATTTTGTCTCGTCGAGCGCCATTCGTTAAACGCTATAGAAAGGAAGAATCTCACGATTAACGGTTCACGACCAACCATTTTTAGTCGTATGTCTCTGTCTTCACCTCCTTGCGATCGTACCCTTTCTCCGTAAAAAAGGTGCGCAGGGGACGAACGAAAGCTTTGGTTCCACACAGCATGGGGGCGACTTTTGGCTGTTCTTTGACCAGCGGCGCGAGCATGGCCAAGGTTTTTTCAACGGCTTCCGACTCTCCATTCTGAGCAACCAGCGGAAGATAGCGGAAAGAGGGATATTGCAGGGCCGTCGTGAGCCATTCTTGGTGGAATAAGACCTCGTTTTCGTTGGGTGCCAGGGCAATCAATAAGACGGGAGTTTGGATTTTCGAAAACAACATCTGCTTGAGGAGGCATCGCATTGGGACAAGACCGGTGTAGCGTCCTATCAGCAGCAGCTCTTGGTCGAGTGGCTGAGGTGGTAGGATGAAATTTCCGTAAGGGCCTGACAAGAGAACTTCATCTCCTGACCTCAGCTCGTAGAGATAATTGGAACCCAGTCCGCCGGACACGCGATCAAATACCAGCGTTAACTCCCCATAGGGCGATGAAGGATCAGCCATGGAATATGCGCGGTTGAGCGGCGGCTTTGGCCCCACCGGTAGTTTGAGAGAGACCCACTGCCCCGGGTGAAAGGAAATCTTGCTGGTCTTGGGTTTGAGCACGATCTGGCGGACGTGGAGTGTGAGATCCGTGACCGCAAGTATCGTGGCAGGTTGCGTGATCTCCGCCATGATCGATTCGCAGCACCGTCATAACAGAAGCCGTCAGGAGATGGAAGTGGTGAGATGATGTACAAGGATTTTCACTGCATGGTATAGATGTGCGGTCTGTTGCGCTTGAAAAGGGATCGCCCATCATGAGAGACGTTCGCGTCCGGTTTGCGCCCAGTCCGACGGGATTTCTCCATATCGGAGGAGTGCGCACAGCTCTGTTCAATTGGCTGTTCGCGCGCCAACGACAGGGTGTGTTTATTCTCCGCATCGAGGATACCGATCAAAGTCGCTCGACGGATGAATCGATTCAGGCCATCCTCGCGGGAATGAAATGGGTCGGCCTTGATTGGGATGAGGGACCATTCCGCCAAACGGAACGGATGGATCTCTATCGTAGCTATGCCTTGAAATTGTTTGAGATGGGGGATGCTTATTGGTGTGTGTGTAAAGCGGAAGAATTGGAGGCTCGGCGAAAAGAAGCGGAAGCCAAAGGGCTGTCGCCTCGCTACGACGGCCGTTGCCGCGATCTGAGGATCACCAGCCCGCCCGGGGACGCCGCCCTTCGATTCAAGGCTCCGCAAATGGGCCAGACGATGATCGATGACCTCATTAAGGGAACGGTTGTTTTCGATAACACTGTCGTTGACGATTTGATCATTCTCAGGTCCAACGGTTATCCCACCTACAATTTTTCGGTCGTGATCGACGATGCGCTGATGGGCATCACGCACGTTGTGCGGGGAGACGACCATCTGACAAATACGCCGCGCCAGGTTCCAATTTTCGAAGCCTTGGGGTTTGCCGTACCACGTTTCGGACATCTGCCAATGATTTTAGGAGCGGATAAAACGCGGCTCTCCAAACGCCACGGCGCCACCTCGATCATGGCGTACAAAGATATGGGCTATCTTCCCGATGCCATGGTCAACTATCTGGTCCGACTCGGCTGGTCTCACGGGGATCAAGAACTCTTTACTCGGCAGGAATTGATCGAAAAGTTCTCGTGGGATCACGTGCAGAAGTCGGCGGCAGTCTTTAACCCGGACAAGTTGCTCTGGATGAATGCCGAATACATCAAGACGAGCGCTCCATCACAAGTCGCCCAAGCGCTCGTGCCGTTGTTGGACCAAGCGGGATTAAAAAAGGAAGTCGAGGCCGTTTCAGATGAATGGCTTGCACAACTGGTGGTTTTGGTAAAGGAACGGGCCAAGACATTGGTCGACATGGTAGATTGGGTGAAGCCGTATTTTGGACAAGAGGCTCAATTTGAAGTGGAGGCAGCCCAAAAATTTCTCACCCCCACGGTCGCTCCGTTGCTGCAGAAGCTTCTGACGTGCTACGAGGAGTTTCCTTGTTTTTCCAAACAGGTTTGGGAAGAGAGTTTCAAGAGGTTGGTCGAAGAAGAAGGGATCAAAATGGGTGCATTGGCCCAGCCGGTTCGTGTCGCGTTGACCGGGCGAACGGCAAGCCCTGGACTTTTTGAGGTGATGGAAGTGCTGGGTCGTGACCGGACTTTGTTTCGCCTCCAAAAGGGACTTGAACGTGCCTCCGTGGGATGAAAGGGCTTCCTGCCAAACCCGCGCCGATCTTGACGGAATTGCGATTGATATATTACTGTGAACTCCGGTTGGGGGATCGTCTAGCGGTAGGACGTCAGTCTCTGGATCTGACTACCTAGGTTCGATTCCTAGTCCCCCAGCCAAAACTTCTCTCCGTTCCCGCATCACGACGCGCCACAATGCCGCGCTGGGGGATCGTCTAGCGGTAGGACGCCGGCCTTTGGAGCCGGCTACCTAGGTTCGATTCCTAGTCCCCCAGCCATTTTCTCACCAAGAGATGTCCGACGGGTTTCAATCCATCGATGCCATGTCGATCACGAATCGAAACTTCACATCGCCTCGGAGGACTCGCTCATAGGCTTCATTGACCTGTTGAATCGGGATCACCTCGATGTCTGACTCGATCTGGTGCTGTGCGCAAAAGTCGAGCATTTTCTGAGTTTCCCTGATCCCCCCGATGAGGGAGCCGGCGAGACGCCGGCGCTTAGAAATGAGTGAGAATGCCTGAACGGGAGTCGGCGTTTCAGGTGCGCCCACGAGGATCATGGTGCCATCCGTCTTGAGAAGGTTCAAATAGGCATTGTAATCGTGAGGGGCGGAGACCGTGTCGAGGATATAGTGAAAGTACCCTTGGAGCTTGGCAAAGGTCTGGGGATTTGAGGTCACGACAAAGTTCGCTGCGCCCAACCGCTTCGCGTCCTCCCGTTTATTCTCCGATGTGCTTAACACCGTGACCTCGGTTCCCATCGCCTTGGCGATCTTCACCGCCATGTGGCCGAGCCCCCCGAGGCCGACGATGGCGAGTTTGTGATAACGACCGACGCCCCACTGACGCAGGGGAGAGTAGGTCGTAATTCCCGCACAGAGCAGTGGGGCCGCTCCCCCTGGTGAAAGCGGCGAGGGAATCCGGAGGACATAGTTCTCGTCCACCACGATCTGAGACGAGTAGCCGCCCTGAGTCATCAGACCTGTTTTATCTTGTCCACTATAGGTCCAGAGTGCGCCGCCATCGCAATATTGTTCCAGGCCTTCGCGACATGCCGTACAGGTTCGGCAGGAATCCACAAAGCAGCCGACGCCGGCTCGATCACCAACTTTGAAGGCTGTCACGGAAGTGCCGACTTGCGTGACAGTTCCGATGATCTCGTGTCCGGGTACCATCGGAAACAGGGAGATGCCCCACTCGTTACGGGCCTGGTGGATATCCGAGTGGCAGATGCCGCAATGCGAGATTGTGATCAAAACGTCCTGCGGACCGACTTCGCGTCGCTCGAAGGAAAACGGCTGTAACCTCTCTTTGGCGGCCATCGCCGCGTAACCTTTAGTCGCGAGCATAGACTGTGCTCCTCTGCAAGGTGAGCGAAAGATGTGACCTTAGCAAGTTCACTCCAAGTTGCCAATAAGAAAGACAGCGACTCGAAGTCGGCGACAGTACCGCTCAGTCATTGTATAGTGCAGAAGAGATTCCGTTTGGAAGGATAGGCATGACACTGTCTTTTCAGGAAGCGCGCCATCTATTGGCCAGGACCGGTTTCGGAGGGAATCCGGTCGAAATCAACCAACTTACGACGATGGATCGTCAAGCGGCCGTCGACAGCCTTCTCGCCGGCGTCGGCCAACAAGCTGTCACAAGCCCGCCGCAAGAAGTGTTGTCCGCCATGCCTCCCCCGCAAGGGATGAAGGGGATGTCGTTTGAACAGAAGAAAGCCTTCCGGCAAGAGCGCAACGACGAGGCGCTGGCACTCAAGGGTTGGTGGTACCAGGAATTCCTTGCGACGCCGTCTCCTCTCACGGAGCGCCTGACACTCTTCTGGCATAACCACTTCACCTCCAGTTACAAGAAAGTGAAATGGCCTGCGTTGCTCTACAGACAGAACGTCCTGCTGCGCCGGCACGCTGCGGGATCCTTCCGTGAGCTGCTGTTCCAGGTGGCCAAGAATCCCGCGATGATTCTCTATCTGGACACCCAGACCAATCGCAAGGACCATCCCAATGAAAATTTCGCCCGTGAACTGTTCGAACTTTTCACGCTCGGAGAAGGCCACTATCGTGAGGACGATATCAAAGAAGCGGCACGGGCCTTCACCGGCTGGCATGTTGCTCTACGCCACGGCGGCGGGTTTGTATTCAACCGACATCAGCATGATGACGGAGTGAAGCGGGTCCTGGGCGAGACCGGTATGTTTGGAGGCGACGATGTCCTGTCGATTGTCCTCGCTCACCCGGCTTGTGCGGCGTATCTCACGACGAAGCTCTGGCGGGAGTTCGTGTCGGATCAACCCGATCTTCATGAAGTGGAGCGCCTGGCTGATCTCTTTCGAACGAGTGGCTATCACATCAAGCCTCTTTTGCGGGCGCTCTTCATGTCGCCCCAGTTTTGGGCACCGGAGAACCGGGGAATACTGGTGAAGTCGCCCGTTGAATTGATCGTCGGCACCATCCGGATTTTTCAGTTGCCGACAAAGGAAACAGAGGTGTTGGCGAAATATGGTCGCCGCCTCGGACAGGACCTCTTCGACCCGCCGAACGTGAAGGGCTGGCCTGGCGGCACGAGATGGATCACGAGTACGACGCTGCTCAATCGCTGGCAACTGCTCCAGCGCAGCCTGCGCGGTACTGAATTAGGGATGCATCCACATCAGGGAACGGTGATCGATATGGCCCATGGGCCGGCGTGGATTACGGAGGAAGGCCTCGATACCGTGCAAGCAGTCCTCACGGCTGTTCCTCCGGTTTCTCCGCTACCGAACACCTCCGATCGATGGCGTGCAGTGCAACAATTGGTGATGGATCCTGTCTATCAATTGAAGTGAGGGCAAGGGATGACCAGGCGAGAATTGCTCAGGTTGTCGGCAACGCTTCCTTTCATATTGCTCATGCACCCCCACCCTCGCCGACTGTTTGCAGCTCCGGTACAAGGAATGCCACAGCCGCGATGGGATCGTGTGCTGATGTTGGTCGAATTGAACGGCGGCAACGACGGATTGAACACACTCATACCCTATGGGGACGAGCGGTACTATCAAGCACGTCCAAGGGTGGCGATTCCGCGGGAACGCGTCCTACAGCTCAACGAAAAAGTGGGACTCCATTACGCGCTCGAACCGCTGATGCCGCTGTGGCGCGGCCGAGAACTGGCGTGGGTGCAGGGAGTTGGGTATGCCAACCCCAATCGTTCTCACTTCCGGTCAATCGAGATATGGGAGACCGGATCGGACAGCGAGCAGATTCTGGACGAAGGCTGGCTGGCTCGGCTATTCGAGGTCTATGCACCGCCATCAGATTTTTCGGCGGAAGGCATCGTCCTCGGTCGGCGTGATGCCGGCCCGTTGAGTGGGAAGACCGTCAGGACGATTGCGTTGGAAGACCCGCAGCAATTTCTCACTCAGGCGAGTCGTGTCTCTGCGATCGAGCAAACCAGTCCGAACCGAGCGCTTGCTCACATCCTCCAGGTTCAGCGCGAGCTGACCCATGCGGCAGGTGACCTCACTCGGCGTCTTGAGCAGAGCTCGTCGCTCCAGACGAGCTTTCCCGCTTCGCCGATCGGGCGGCAATTGCAGACAGCCGCACAATTGTTGAGTGCGAAGGTGCCGGTGGCGGTCATCAAAGTGTCGATCGGCAGCTTCGACACCCATGCCAACCAACTGAATCATCATGAGCGTCTCTTGAAAGAATTGGCCGAAGGGATCGTGGCATTCCGCCAGGCGGTTGAACAGGCCGGGCAGTGGGACAACGTCCTCATCATGACCTATTCAGAGTTTGGCCGGCGGGTCGGAGAGAATGCCAGTATCGGAACCGATCATGGTACTGCCGCGCCCCATCTCCTCCTGGGAGGCATGGTCAAGGGCGGATTATATGGAATAGCGCCTTCACTGGCGGATCTCCAGGAAGGGGACCTGAGACATCACATTGACTATCGCAGTCTGTACCGGACGGTGATTACGAACTGGTGGGGATTGCCTGCGACCATGCTGGGGAAGCAGGACTTTTCCGCCATCGACTGTCTTACTTAGACTTCATCTTTTTCTTTCGTTTTATCGATCTGCTCTGGACGCACCACTTCTGTTGTAAGCGTCGGACCTGGAATACGATATTGTTCCGCGGCCCATGTTCCCAGATCCGTGATCTGACAACGCTCAGAACAAAATGGACGCCAAGGATTGGCTTCCCATGTCGTGGGCCGGTGGCACAGAGGACAGGTCATGGGCGTAGTGTACCGTCTGAACCGAACGAAGTACAGTCGCTGGAACGTCGGTTGATATCAGCGCCGGGGTGTTTGCTGAGCTTTCTCAACCTTGGCCCACGCGTCTTTGAGTGACACGGTTCGGTTAAAGACCAAAGCCTCGGGTGATGAGTCGGAATCGACACAAAAGTATCCCTGTCGCTCGAATTGGAAGCGGGAACCGGGTGCAGCTGAGCGAAGGCTTGGTTCGACCAAGCAGCCGGTGAGAAGTTCCATCGACTGAGGGTTCAGCGATCCTGTCCAGTCCTGTTCCGCCGGAAGTTTAGCCTGGTCGGTAAGGAAAAGGGGATGATAGAGACGGACTGCCGCCGTGGTTGCATGTGATGCCGACACCCAGTGGATGGTGGCTTTCACTTTGCGCTGTTCTTGCGCCGATCCGCTTTTGGTTTCAGGGTCGTACGTGCAATGCAGTTCGGTAACCGTACCGGTCCGAGGGTCCTTCGTCGCGCTCACACACTTGATGATATATCCATAGCGCAGCCGGGCTTCCCGGCCGGGCGCAAGACGATAGAACTGTTTCGGTGGGTCCTCCCTGAAATCATCCTGCTCGATGTATAGCGTTTTCGAGAAGGGAACCTTTCTCGTTCCCGCTGAGACGTCCTCGGGATTATTCACTGCGTCGAGTTCTTCAACGACACCTTCAGGATAGTTGTCGAGTACGACTTTCAATGGTCGGAGGACGGCCATCACGCGCGGTGACCGTTTGTTCAAGTCCTCTCGGATGAAGTATTCGAGCAGCGGCATCTCGACGATTGCATCACGCTTCGCGACGCCGATGTGTTCGCAAAAGGCGCGAATCGCTTCGGGAGTCACCCCTCGTCGCCGGAGGCCTTTCAAGGTGGGAAGGCGTGGATCATCCCAGCCCGCCACGAGTTTCTTGTCGACCAATTCAAGAAGCTTACGCTTGCTCATCACCGTGGAGGTGAGATTCAGCCGGGCAAATTCGATTTGTTGAGGACGATGGGGGGTGTCGGCTTCGGCCACGACCCAATCGTAGAGGGGACGGTGATCCTCAAACTCCAACGTGCAGATAGAGTGCGTGACTCCTTCGATGGCGTCAGACAACGGGTGTGCAAAGTCATACGAGGGATAGATGCACCATGCGGTTCCTGTCCGATAGTGAGCGGCATGCCGGATCCGATAGAGGATCGGATCTCGCAGATTGATATTTGTGGAACCCATATCGATTTTGGCGCGTAGGACATAGGTTCCATCGGCAAATTCTCCGGCTCGCATGCGGGCGAAGAGATCTACATTCTCGTCGACGGATCTGGTCCGATACGGACTGTCACGGCCTGGTTCGGTGAGGGTGCCGCGGTGTTCACGAATTTGATCCGCTGTGAGGCTATCGACGTAGGCGTTGCCTTTCTCGATCAAGCGAATCGCAAAAGCATAGAGCTGGTCAAAATAATCCGATGCGTAGAACATCTTGTCGTGCCAATCAAACCCCAACCATCGGACATCTTCCTGTATGGCTTGAACGTACTCGGGGTCTTCGGTGGTGGGATTCGTGTCGTCGAATCTCAGGTGGCAGATTCCACCGGAAGTCTCGCGCGCGATCCCAAAATTCAGCAGGATGGACTTGGCGTGACCGATGTGGAGATATCCATTGGGTTCGGGAGGAAATCGCGTGACGACCCGTCCGCCATGTTTGCCTGCTGCACGGTCGGCCGCTACGAGATCCCGAACGAAATTCGAAGAGGTTGAGGGCTCAGGTGTGCTCATGAAGTCTTGCGTGAGTCCTTGGCACGGTCATATATGGACGGGCGGTCCAAGCTGGAGTTCTACCACAGACGGGCCGATGGGAGAAATGGGAAACGGCTAGGGAGAGGGCTCGGTGGAGGAGGTGTCCGACATCCGCGTCGGTGTGACATTGAAATCTTTTTGGGCAATGAGGTGGCCCTCCATGCGCAGCCGGAATTCATACCGACCAGGTGCGGGAAAGATTAAGAGAGGAATGTTGATTCCAAAATCTGAAATCTGGAGGCGATCGCCGATTTCGATGTTGGGAAGCGTGGCTCGACAGACTAGTTGTTCGGTGTTGAGGTAGATCAAGTCGATATCGAAGTGGTACAGGCCTTCGGCATCGGTGAGGCAGAAGTAGAGGCCCATCTGTTGATGCTGGAACGGAAATGTGGCGGCCTGGAGATGGGTGAAAATCCCGATCAGGCTTTTCTTTTTCGTGAGGCTGTCCTCGATCACTTGGTCGCAGACGAGAAATGCTTGGACGGTCGGTTTTGGGATTTCGTTCATAGTCGTCATTGTAGGGAAAGGAGGGAGAAGGGTAAAACGGTTCTCGCTTTTCTGCAGAGACGAAAACTCAAGAGTCGAAGGGTGTATGAAAGACGAACAAGATTAACCGAGGATGGCTGGGCCGCCTCGCGCTTCCACGATGTTTCCGAACAGCGCCGTGCCTGAGCCGATCCGGCAGTAGTGTGGAGTGATCTCTACCAGCATTCCCTTGTGCGAGTACAACTTTCCGCAGGCGATATCGACTCTGTGTTCCGATGCCATGCGCGCTTCGAAAACGAGATGACCCGACTGCAGATCCGTCACAAGAATGGAAGGGGTATCAACAGACGAAAGCCGCTGGCCGAGCGGATCATCGATGGTAAATCTCTCGTTGTCGTTCAATGTGAGAACGTTTCTACGCAGGTGTGCGAGACGGATGCCGCGCTCGTTGTAGAGATCAAGGGTGGCGAGAAGCAGTCCTCGATCCGGTTTGACCTCAATGACGAGTTGCTCTTTTCCGTGAATCTCGACGACGCCGTTGGTGCTGCGAAAAATGTTGGATCCGATCCTCAGCTCAAGTCCTGGTTTGGAGAGTACTCCTGCCGTTGCCGTACGACCAAAGGATTCGGTCCTACGGGGCGCCACTGAGTCATCCATTTATTAACCACCTCGAACCACGATGTTCTCCGACCGTGCGGAGGTTGATAGAGAGCATATGGAGCTTCATCAAAACATTAGGTAGGCTAGGCTTTCTGCGCTGACCTGTCAAGAACGTTCAATGCGGGCAGAGCCATATATTATGGCTCCATGCAAACGGCCTAATGGGGCGATGCCAAAGTGCTCTCCTTCCAGAGGAGCGGCGCTTCGTTGCAAACGGAAAACCGCTTATGCTACGGTCCATTCCTTGGACAGTTCTGGAATGGTCCCATCGTCTAGCCTGGCCTAGGACGGAGCCCTCTCAAGGCTTAAACACGGGTTCGAATCCCGTTGGGACCACCACACTTTCCTTTCCCCGGGAGGCCTGGCGAAGGTCCGGCTTCCGCCAAAGAGGGAGCTGAAAATGATGCAGAAGTTGGCGTAGATTAACCGTGACCGGGTAGCTTCCTGAAGGTTCCAAATCCAGCTAACCTTAGTGACGGAGATTGAATCATGAACCTGGTGACCTTTCGCTTCCGCCAGTCCCAGGCAGTGGACTTTTATTGGAGCCTCGAGTTGGCCAAGCGGGGATCCCTACGCGAATTCAAGGTACATCCCAACATCACCATTTATGAGTCGGCTTTCGACCTCCTGAACCCGATTCAAGTAGGACACGCCTTGTCCCTAGCAAAGGTCTTGATGCTCGACAAGCGAGCCGAAGTCTTCTCGGGAAACACGTCGTTGGCCATGGTAACCGTCCGTGATGTGTTGCAGTGCTATCAACAATCGATGCAGGTCGACGACCATCATGCTCATTGTTGGTTCAAGATCCGGCTCACATTTGACCTGACCGTAACACGATTCGAGGTGGAGTCCGACGACTTGTCGAAGTCGTTCGTGTTCCCGTGTCGACATGCGGCCACGCATGCCTATGGCATTCATTATGATCACCCAGGGACGATCTACGACCAACTGAGCTCGGCCTTGTGGCGTGCCGGCACACGTTGGTGTCCGCGGCTCACGGATCTCTCAGAAGTAAAACTCGTCAACGTGGAGTTGCAGACTAAAAGATAAAGAACCGCTCCAGACCTGGGAAAACGTGGCGAAACCAGCGATAACAAATGGTGAAGTCGTCGTCGAATTCAAACACGGGTCCGAATCCCGTTGGGACCATACCAACCTTCGTTGAACCGGCGCCTATTTAGCGACGTATCGTAATTGACGGCGCCGGATAGACACCTTTAACAGTTGCCTTCCCATCTCCCGCTTGCTCGTGCCGCGGCCTCTTTATCGTTTTATCGAATTTGGCGGCCGTGGATGAAACCCTCAGCCTTATCTTTCTAGTACCGCACTTCGTGTGGGCCGCCCGCTATTCATGTGAAGCCTCTCTCCATTTTTAGGATCCGCGGTTTAGGAAAGCTTTTGGGTAACCTACTCCAACCTAGGCGAATCGCCTGCCATCTTGCCTGGGTACTCGTACTTGGCGTGATCGGCATCACTCTGATTCTAGGGTGCGTTCACGGGGTTCTGTGCGCCGGAAACGAAGCCGGTTTCCGAAGTGCTTGGGACCACTGCGCTTCAGCTCATGCGACAGCCGGTCTAAGAGGGCTCGTGAATTGCCGGTTGCTCATGCGCCCTCTTGTAGTCGTTCAATATCGTGCGTTACGATGTCACGATGGAAGCAGACAGTTTAACGATACATGGATAAGGAGGATGTCATGAGGCAAAAACACGTATTGACAGCCTTGGCGATCTTCGTAGTAACCGGAGCAGTCAGCGTTCCGAACAACCTTGCCGTGGCTTGGCGGCTGGACGTCGGCGACCGACATGTAGGCGATCGAGGCGAGTTAGAGTGGAACTCGTTGATCCACACTGTGGGCGACATAGGAGAGAGTGGCGCAGTGCTCCGCCCAAATATGAGTCCCGGGTACTTTGAGCACCAGACGCGGCAACCGGAGCGCGGGGCTCAACAGGACACACGATCCGACTACTCTGGGTACGGTTCATCTAACAACTACTCTCAGAAAGAATCGCCTGGAGCCCCACATGATAGATCGCCCGGAATCCCGAGTGCGCCCTTCAGTGAAACCATTTATGGACAGCTTCCGAGGACGCCAAGTGCTGATCCAGCGGTCAGGGATTTGAGCCGTTGACCCATCAATAGGATAGAGGTGTGACTGCACGAGGGGAAGGACTTCGCTCCGACCTGACGCCAATGCCATCATTGTTTCGATTCCTCCGCTCAACGAGGCAGACGTGGGAGTCATAGCTCCTCCGAAGCTGCACGTGATGGCAAACCTATCTTCCTCACGGAGTTTCGTTTCCTTGTGCAGAGCACATGCCGCGTGATGGACGAGATCCCGCCCTGCGTCTCTAATAGTAGAACAACCTGGCCCCTTGACTGGCTGGGATTTTTACACCTCCTCTTCCGGTAGTTCTTCGTTGGCGATCCGGACCGGCAAACATCTCCAGGAATGACTCCTTCTTGATGCAAAACTCGCCCGACCCGGAACCGCTCCAGCGATTCACTTTTTGATGCCGCAGTTTGCGGCCAACCGTTCAATTCGCTACGCCGCTTCGGGTACGAGTTATCAAGAAATCCACTCGTAAAAATTCTTCGACCTCCTGACGTCTGCATGCACGACCGAACCTTTCATTGACGCCTCTGTTCTTGGTTGTGTATAAACAAACGAACACGTTGGAGTTTCTCAAAGGATCGTATGTACGCACGCGAGTTTCGTGACGGCGCAAAAGACGGATTGGAAGCGCTTGAACCGCTTGATCCCGACAAGATCGCCTCGTTCAGCGATTTGCTTGAGGCCATGGGCAAGACCGCGTTCGGCGGTCGGCATGTCGGCAAAGCGTTCGATGTGCTCTGGGCGATGATCGAGGACCCTGACTGCTACGTCGTGATGACGTTGTCCGGTGCGATGACGATCGCCAAGATGGGCAAGATCATCACGAAGATGATCGATGAAGGAATGGTGCAATGCATCATCTCGACCGGGGCGTTGATGGCCCATGGCCTCAGCGAGTCGGTCGGCAAGACGCATTATCGGCACGATCCTTCGATGAGCGACGAAGAGCTCTTTCGGAAAGGGTACAATCGCGTCTATGACACACTTGAGATGGAAGCGAATCTGAATTATGTCGAGCACGTCGTCGCGCACACGGTCAAGCGCCTCAATCATGATCGGCCGCTTTCATCGGAAGTCATCACACGGGAGTTGGGAAAGACGTTGGCGGAGGAATTAGACGGCGATGGAATTCTCAAAAGCGCGTACTTGAAAAAGGTGCCGATCTATATTCCCGCGTTTACTGATTCTGAAGTGGGGCTGGACATGGGAACCTGGGCGATGGCTCGGGAGGTTGATCGAGCCCGATCACAGGTGGGGCAGGGGAGAGATCTGGATGTTTTACGGGCGATCCATCAATCGTGCCCTTCCTTCAACCCCTATCTCGATCTCAACAACTATGCCGACCATGTCCTCTCCGCGAAGCGACTTGGAATTTTCACGATCGGAGGAGGTGTCCCACGGAACTGGGCGCAACAGGTCGGCCCGTACATTGAAATCGGGAATCTTCGGTTGGGCCTGAACGTGAAGCCGCCTCGATTTCACTACGGAGTGAGAATTTGCCCCGAACCGGACTACTGGGGTGGACTCAGTGGCTGTACGTATCAAGAAGGACTGTCGTGGGGAAAATTCGTGACACCGAAGGACGGTGGGCGATTCGCCGAAGTGTTGAGCGATGCGACGGTTGTCTGGCCGCTGCTCATGATGGGGATTCTTGAAAAAAAGAAAGCCGGTGTGGTGCGTGGCTCATGAAGTGGTTGACTGAACAACGGTTGCTTCTGGTTTTCATGGGCAGCGTCCTCTTGTGGTCTTCTCCCGCTTTGGCCGGAAACTCCCTCGAAACTGATGTGCGGGTACGAGGGCAAGCCAATGCACCCCTGACTTTGATCGAATACTCTGATTTCACATGCGGATATTGTTTGAAATTTTTCAAACGGACGTGGCCTCGAATTCAGGCTCGGTACGTCGATACAGGCAAAGTGCGATTTGTCTACCGAGACTTTCCAAGGGGCGACCAAGGGTCTGGATTAGACGCAGCGATGGCGGCACGATGTGCCGGAGCGCAAGGTCAGTATTGGGCGATGCATGATCGGTTGTTTTCGGAAGGCGGTCAGCTGGACAAGCAGGTGTATCTTCGACATGCTGCGGCCTTGAGTTTGGATCAAGCCGGATTTGAACGGTGTATAAACGACGGGCGGTATACGAGGGCGATTTTTGAAGATCGCCAGGAAGCCAATCAGTGGGGGTTTCATGGAACTCCCGGGTTCATTCTCGTGCGAACGGCCGCCGAGCCGACGGAAAAAGAGCCGGCCGTTGCGATCCCAGGAGCCTTTCCATTCGAGATGTTCGCAGAAGAAATCGATCGACTTTTGGCGAGCGACAAAAAATAGCTGAATTGCGCCGGAGCGGAATGAGCGTGGTGCGTGATTGATAGCGGCATGCAGGTACGATAGTCCTCTTCGTCACTAAAGTAAGGGTGTCTACATGGCTTCGATGCAATCGTTCTGGCCCGTCTCCCATCGCGATGATGACTTCTGGGTCTGTATGTCTTGTCTTACGGAAGTCTTCTACAGAAAAGTTCCGATGCCGGACTGTCCCTCTTGTCATGGTGTGTCGACCTACGAGGGGTTTACCTTGGAGGCGATCCGTGATTGGGGCACGGAGGAACTGATCGCCAAGGCCGTCGCCGCACAAGAAGCAGCCGCGCTTGCTCAACCTGCCGCTGAAGCTGCTGCGCCGGTTGAAGCGGCGGACTAATACCAACCTCATCACAGACTCCAGCGAGTCCTCCAGTGCAGGAATCCCGTCCGTTCCTCGTTCATGGCCAATGGAAGTCGGGCGAGCTCACGGCCTCCGTCGTTGATCCGTTCACTGGAATGCTCGTTGCCCAGGTCGCCCAGGCGACGGAATCTGATGTCGAGGAAGCGATCGCGTCCACGTGCAGTGCGGCTGCGACGATGGAGCAGCTTCCGGGACATGCTCGATACAATATCCTCCAACAGGTTGCCGCGCTGCTCTATCGGCGCCGAGACGAATTCGTCCAAGCCATCACGGCCGAGGCAGGCAAACCGATCACCGATGCGAAGCGAGAGGTCAGTCGGGCGATTCAAACCTTTACGGTGGCTGCTGAAGAAGCTCGGCGGATCCCGGGTGAGGTGGTTCCGCTCGATTGGGCGCCCGGCTTCGATACCCATCTCGGCATGCTTCGTCGTTTCCCGATCGGTCCGATACTCGGCATCACCCCCTTCAACTTCCCGCTGAATCTTGTGGCGCACAAGGTGGCGCCGGCGCTTGCTTCCGGCAACCCGATTCTGATCAAGCCGGCTCCTCAGACGCCGGTAACGGCTCTCCTCCTTGGAGAGGTGGTCATGGAGGCGGGAATTCCTCCGGGCGGGCTCAATGTGGTGCCGTGCGATAACAGCCTCGCCGAGCGGATGGTCGTCGATCCGCGATTCAAATTGCTCAGCTTCACCGGAAGCGCGTCCGTAGGATGGATGTTGAAGGCAAAGTGTGGAAAGAAAAAAGTCACCCTTGAGCTCGGGGGCAACGCCGGCGTGGTCATCGAACCCGATGCCGATCTGGAGTTGGCGGCCCGACGTTGCGCGGCGGGAGGATTTGGGTATGCCGGCCAGACCTGCATATCGGTGCAGCGGGTGTTTGTGCATCATTCGATCGCCGATGCGTTTACGACCAAATTGCTCATGCATGTCGCTCGGTTGAAAGTGGGAGATCCGGCTGACGAGACGACGAGCATCGGTCCCCTCATCGATCAGGCAGCGGCCCAGCGGGTGGAGCGCTGGATCGGCGAAGCGGTTGCGGACGGAGCGCGAGTGTTGTTGGGTGGGAAACGGACGGGATCGCTTGTTGAGGCCACGGTACTGTCGAATGTGAACCCCGACATGAACGTCTCCTGTAAGGAGGTGTTCGGACCGGTTGTGACCGTCGCGCCGTATCGGCAACTCAGTGATGCCGTGGCCCTGCTCAATCAATCGGACTACGGATTACAGGCTGGCATCTTCACGCAGGACATCAACAAGATCTTTTACGCCTTTCGCCACTTTGAAGTCGGAGCCGTATTGGCAAATGAAATTCCTACGTTCCGGGCCGACCATATGCCGTACGGCGGTGTGAAAGATTCCGGGCTGGGACGGGAGGGCGTCCGTGCCGCGATTGAAGATATGACGGAGCCGCGGATGCTCATTATGAATCTGAAAGACCCACCCCACTCACCTGAAAAAAGTGTCTAGAAGATATTGCGAAGCCCGTCCAATCTTGCTACAACAAATCCCCGATACTGCTGTTGATCTGGTCCGATGTGTTTGTCCGGCTGGCCGCTTTGGAACACGTCACCAAACAACCTCCGAACAACCAGACAGGCCGACTACCTGACGAAAGGGGAGATGATGGTACCTACGCATATGTTTTTAACGAGAGGAGTGGGGGTCCACAAGGAAAAGCTGGCCTCCTTCGAAGAGGCGTTGCGCAGCGCCGGTGTGGCCTACTGCAATCTCGTCAGCGTATCGTCCATCCTGCCTCCCCATTGTAAGATCATCCCTCGGAAGCGCGGAGAGAAGCTGCTGAAACCTGGTGAAATCACGTTTTGCGTCATGGCGCGCTCGGAAACGAATGAACGGAACCAGCTTATCTCGGCGTCGGTCGGGCTTGCGAAACCCACAGACCACGGCACATACGGTTATCTCTCGGAACACCATGCCCATGGTGAAACAGATGAGGAGACCGGAGAGTATACGGAAGATCTCGCAGCGCAGATGCTGGCGACGACCTTAGGTGTCGAATTCGATCCGAACGTGGCCTGGAAAGAGCGCGAGCAGGTTTTTAAAATGGGTGGAAAAATTGTGAGAACCCTGAACATCACCCAATCGGCTGTCGGGAAAAAGGGTAGGTGGACGACGGTCATCGCATTGGCGGTCTTCATCCCGCCTGAAAATGTGCCCGCCCGTTCTCGCAAGTAGAGGCTTGCCGGTCTTGGCTGTAACCATACCGCCTCAACCGTCGGTTTCATCAAGGGGAGAACGCCCATGACGCTTCCCGCCGGTTGGGAGGGGGCCGACCATAACTTCTTGGGGATCGATGAACCGTGGTGCCATCCGGACCAAGCGGGTGTGTACGTTCTACCGGCTCCCTACGAACATACTTCCAGCTATATTCGTGGGTCGGACCGCGGTCCCTCGGCTATCCTTGACGCTTCCGGCCAGGTTGAGTTCTACGACGAGCAGCTTGGGTGTGAACCGTTTCGAGAATGGGGCGGGATCGCGACGGCTTCGCCGTTGGACCTCAAAGGGAATATCGATCGCGCTGCGGTCGATGCCATCGAAGCGTTTGTCTCGCCACACGTCGGATCCGGACGGTTTCTTATTACACTGACGGGCGAACACACCGGCGCCTTGGGCGCGATCCGGGCCCATGCGAAACGATATCCGCAGATGACCGTTGTGCAGATCGATGCCCACGGAGATCTACGGGATGCCTATCAAGGCAATCCGTTCAGCCATGCCAGCGTCATGGCGCGGGTGGTGGAAGACGGCTTGCCTTTGGTCCAAGTGGGTATTCGGTCGATCAGCCGGGAAGAGGTCGCTCGCATCGGCGTCACGGCTCGCATTAAGACGTTTTTTGCCGCCACCATCCTCGATCCATCCGGTCCGTACGAAGGCAGAGCGTCGAACTGGATACCCGACGTGGTTGCGGCCTGCCGAACGCCTGTGTACCTGACATTCGACTGCGATGGGCTGGATGCGTCGATCGTTCCCGCCTTAGGCACTCCCGAACCGGGTGGGCTCGGGTGGTACGATACCCTCAATCTCATCACGGCACTGGCCAACGGACCCGGTGTCGTCGGCATGGATGTCAGCGAGATCGCTCCTATCGAAGGATTCGTGGCGCCGCAATTTTCCATCGCGCGTTTGATCTACCGTATACTCGGTCGCATCAGGGCCGGCCGTCGCGTGCATTAAGCCGGATACTGAAACAGGCCGCCCGCATCGTTCTCGCATCGCTCAGATGCTCAACGTACCGAAGCGTACGCCTCGCCCCTTCGCTCGCTGCGGCCGACCCGGGGAAGGGCGCGTCTAGGCGCGCCGGGGTTGGGCGGGTGAGAAGAAGAACCTGTTTGAGTATCCGGCGAATAGAGTAATTTCCCGTGGCGCAACCCATTCGCATCAATAAGTTCTTCACAGAACATGGGATTTGTTCCCGGCGCGAGGCAGACCGTTTAATTGAGTCGGGCGTCATCACGATCAACGGCCGGGTGGCCAAACTCGGCGACCAGGTCGTATCAACGGACGTCATCGCCCGAGCGGGCTGTGTGATTCCTTGGGGCAAAGCGAATCTCTATATCAAATATCATAAGCCGGTCGGCGTCACGACAACGAGCGAATCGCATGTCCCCCGGAATATCATTGCCGAGATCGGGCATCCGGACCGGATTTTTCCGATCGGCCGGCTGGACAAGGATTCATCTGGACTCATCTTGCTGACGAACGACGGCGACATCGTCAACGAGATTCTCCGTTCCGAATTCGGGCACGAACGAGAGTACCTCGTGCAGGTCGATCGTCCATTCGGTCAATCCTTTTTGGATCATCTGTCGCGGGGCGTGGTTATTCTTGGAAGCAAGACGAAGCCTTGTCGGACGATATGCGTCGGGCGTGATCAATTTCGCATCATTCTTGCGGAGGGGCGCAATCGGCAGATCCGGCGGATGTGCCAAGCGCTTGGCTATCGAGTGACCAAGCTGCACCGGACGAGGATCATGCACATTACCGACAAAGGGCTCAGTGCCGGCGAATGGAAAGAACTCACGAGTCAGGAGCGCGCACAACTCATGCAAGCTGTGGGGCGGTATCACGCATGATGGATCTCATCTTGAAATCGGGAATGGCGCTAGCCGAGCAGTTCTTGCCGCGCCGTCCGGACGAGAGCGAGAACGATCGGGTGCTTCAGCCGCCGTTCCACGGTGATGGCGTAAAAGTGCTGCTTGAGCGCATCCAGTTGTCCGACCACCTGTACTCGATATTGGCGACAGATCTCCTTCTCGATCACCGATGCGCCGGGGAAGATCCCATGGCCGTCCTGCCCGAACGCTTTCAAGGTCGCACTGTCGTCGAACTCGCCGACGATGTTGGGCTGCACTCCGTAGTTGACCAGCCACTGGTCCACCAGCCGCCGAAGCACGGCGTTGGAAGTGGGGAGGAGTAACGGCGCGCCCCTGAGCGATTGCGGGAAGCCTCGACGATATTGTGTCGTCAGTTTGGCCGTCGCAAACAGCGTGATTCCCGATTCGCCCAAGGGGTGGTTGTACGTGTGCTCCTTGATGCTCGGCGGGGCCGGTGTGTCGGCGATCACCAGATCCGACCGATGGGCGGCCAGATCGGTCAAGAGTTGGCTCAATTTGTCCTCTTGGCAAATCAAGCGGGTCGGTCGGTACAGTTTCAGGGCCGACTTGAGGAGCTGAGTCGCCAGCGGTTTTGGGACGGCGTCCGCAATGCCGACGACCAGCCGCATCGGATGTCCCTTGCCCTGCCCCTTCACGGTGTTCATCAGCTCTTGACCGGTCGCGAAAATGTCCTCCGCGTACTTGAACACGAGCTGGCCCATCTCCGTCAGCGCCAGGCGGCGGCCGGTTCGTATGAATAACTTTTCTCCCAACGTATTTTCCAAGAGGTGGATCTGTCCGCTGATCGTGGGTTGCGCCAGACGGAGTTCTTCGCAGGCTTTCGTCATGGTCCCGTGCTTGGCGACGGACCAGAAATACAGCAGATGGTGATAATTCAGCCAATCCATATGCCCCGGGCCTCAATGAGGGAAGACACTATACATCGGATTAGCCGATAACTCCAATCCGTTTTATCTATTTTGAAAAACGAACGGGAGATTGCTACTGTGGGCGCCGTCTGCCACCCGATGTGAAAGGAGCATCCCTCATGATCGCTCTGGTATTGGCCATTGTGACTCTCTTGCCAATGACCGCACTGGCGGAACCGGTGGTCGACTCGACCGCCGTGCAGGCCCAGTCGACTCGCACCGCTCCACTGACCATCGGAGAAGTGCTGGCTCGCATCGAGTTGACGCATCCGCTGCTCCGGGCGATGGGGGCCGAGCGAGCGAAGGCCCGGGCGAAGATCCTGAAAGCGCTCGGGGCCTGGGAACCGCAGGCCAAGAACTATATGCAGATAGAACGTTATAATACATGGAATCTCACGACGGCGTTCGACATTCCGAGTCAACATACGGGGGGATATAACGACAGCACGCTCCAGGTCGGGCATCCCTGGGGATTCCGGGTCGAAGGCGGGCTCCGCAGCGGCTTGGGGGATGCCGGCAATAACAACAAAATTGCTTTTCCCTCTGAGCTACGGGCCACCTATCATACGCAACATTTCTACTACGGCGGGTCGTTCCACCTGCTGCGAGGCCTCATCGTCAACGAGGAGAACGCTCAGTTTCAGCAGGCCGAACTCGCGGGGCCGCAAGCGGAGATCGCGGTGGCGCAGAAGCGGCAAGATCTCTATCTCGCCGGGGCCGTGCAATACTGGGATTGGCAGGTTGCCGTCAAACAAGCCGATGTGGTGAAGCGCGCCTTGGCCGTTGCCGAAGAGCGCTTGGTCCAGGTCGAAGGGTTGGCCAAGGGCGGGAAGGTCGCGCCGCTCGACCTCGTCGAGGCGGACCAAGAGGTTCAGAAGCGGCGACAGACTGCGATCGCCGCCCAGCGGAAGGTGGAGTATGAGCAGTACAAGCTGTCCCTCTTTCTCTGGGAGAATAACGAGCCGGTGACGCCGCGACCGGAATGGGCGCCGGAATTCGGGGGCGAAACGCCGCTCCCGACCAACGACGAGGTCGCGGCCTATAAAGTGGAGGCGAAAGATGTGCGGCCGGAAGTGCGGGATCTCTACATCGAAGCCAAGATCAACAATATCGACATCAAGCTCGCCAAGAACCACCTGCTCCCGCTGTTGGATTTTGAGGGGGGCCCGAACAAAGCCCTCTCGGACTGGATTGTGGGATACGAGTATCGGGCCGGCGTACACGCTGAGATGGCGCTGTTCCAGCGGGCAGCGCGTGGGAAGATCTTGGCCGCGGAAACGCGCCAGCAGCAATGGGCGTTGAAGCAGCGCTATACCGAGCAACAAGTCACCTTTGACGTGGACAACTGGCTCTCGGCCCAAGTGCGTGCCAGGGACCGGGTAACAGCGGCGACGGAAGCCCTGCGGTTGGCCAAGACGTTGGAAGAAGGTGAGCGCACGAGGTTTAATATGGGAGCCACCACCGTGTTATTCGTGAACATCCGTGAGCGCCACGTGGTGGAAATGGCGTACCAGCTGTATCGGGCGCAGGCCGACTACGCGGTCTCAAAAGGAGGGATGCTGTGGGCCAGGGGCGCGTTGGCGAAGCCCTGGCCGACGGAGTCCTTGGCGAAGTATGGAGGTCCGCTGACGGCGGCGGGCATGAACGGCTACAAACAACCGGGCCGCGATTAATCCGGCACAAGGAGCATCCGCCGATGGCCGCTCTATTCCTCATGATTCTGATCTTGCTTCCCGTGACAACGATACTGGCGGAGCCGGTGCACGATTCAAGCGCGTTGAAGGCGCAGTCCGCCCGCACCGAGCCCCTGACCATCAGCGAAGTGCTCGCCCGTATTGAGTTGACGCATCCGCTGCTTCGGGCGACCGGGGTTGAACGGATCGAGGCCCGGGCGAAGATCCTGAAGGCACTCGGGGCCTGGGAACCGACATTCAAGAATAATACAGAGATGGGTCGGTATCAGGTATGGAATTTCCTGCAATTCATAAATGAGAATACGGGCGGATTTAACGACAGCACGATCGAGATCGGGCATCCCTGGGGCTTCCGGATTGAAGGCGGAATCCGGAACGGCTTTGGGGATAGGCTTAACCAGAACTCCAATGCGTTGCTCGCGAACGATGGCCTGATGTTCTGGCCTCAGCAGCAAGCGCTCGTCGGAGGGTCGGCCCACCTGCTGCGCAACTTCATGATCAACGAAGAGTATGCCGAGTTTCAAAAGGCCGAACTCGCGGGGCCGCAGGCGGAGATCGCGGTGGCGCAGGAACGGCAAGACCTCTATCTCGCCGGCGCTGTGCAGTACTGGGACTGGCAGGTCGCCGTCAAACAAGCCGAGCTTGTGAAGCGCGCCTTGGCTGTGGCCGAAGAACGGCTCACGCAGATCGAAGGGCAGGCCAAGCGTGGGCTGGCCTCGCCGCTCGACGTCATTGAGAGCGGGCAGGAAGTGCAGCGGCGCAAGGAAGCGGCCATTGCCGCACAACGGAAGGTGGAGTATGAGCAGTACAAACTGTCCCTCTTTCTCTGGGAGAACGGCGAGCCGGTGACGCCGCGACCGGAATGGGCGCCGGAATTCCAGGGCGAAACGCCGCTCCCGACCAAAGACCAGGTCGCAGCCTATAAAGTGGAGGCCAAAGAAGATCGGCCGGAAGTGCGGGAGCTCTACATCGAAGCCAAGATGAACAATATCGACATCAAGCTCGCCAAGAACCACCTGCTCCCGCAGTTGGATTTTCAGGGGGGACAAAACCCGATCGGCTTGGACTGGTTTGTGGGACTCGGGTATCGGTTCGAAGCGGATTTTAAGATGGCGCTGTTCCAGCGGAAAGGGCGTGGGGAGGTCATGTATGCGGAAGCGGACCAGCAACAATTGGTCTTGAAACAGCTGTATACCGAGCAACAAGTCAGTATCGACGTGGACAACTGGCTCTCGGCCCAAGTGCGGGCCAGAGACCGGGTGAAGGCGGCGACGGAAGCGCTGCGGTTGGCCAAGACGCTGGAGGAGGGCGAACGGACCCGCTTCAATATGGGCGCGACCACTGTCCTCTTTGTGAACGTCCGTGAGCGCAACGTGGTGGAACAGGCGTACCAACTGTATCGGGCGCAAGCCGACTACGCGGTGTCAAGAGGCGGGATGTTATGGGCCAGGGGGCACTTGTCCAAGCCGTGGCCCCAAAGCGAGTTGGCCAAGTATGGGAACCCGCTGACGGCGGCCGGCATGGACGGCTTCAAACGACCGGGACGCGATTAATTCAGCAACAAAGGAGCATCCTGCCTTGATCCTTCTCTTGCTGTTCACATTGCTGATGGTGCCGGCGATCGGACTGGCGGAACCGGTGCTCGACTCGAGCGCCGTGCAGGCTCAGTCGACTCGTACCGTTCCCCTGACCATTGAAGAGGTGCTGGCCAGGATTGAGTTGACCCATCCGCTACTTCGGGCTACCGGGCTGGAGCGGGCGCAGGCTCGGGCGAAAGTCTTGAAAGCGTTGGGGGCGTGGGAGCCGAAGGTTCGGAACGAGCTCGAATACGACCGGTTTGAAACGTATAATCTGACGAACGTGACTGGCGCGCCGAATGTATCGAGTATCGGCTATAACGATACCTTTCTCAAGGTCGGGCACCCCTGGGGGTGGAGTATCTTTGGCGGTATCCGTAGCGGCTTTGGGGATAGAACCAGTATGGTTGGTAGCGGCAACACGATAAGCCCGACTCATGTCCCAATCAGTCCCGGGGTCGCGATCCCTCAAGACCAGCAATTGTTCTATCCGCAGCAATCAGCAATCTACGGCGGAGAGTTTGATTTCCTGCGGGGATTCATGATGAATGAAGCGTTTGCCGCATTTCAAAAAGCGGAGATCGCCGGGCCTCAAGCCGAGGTGCAGGTGGCGCAGAAGCGGCAAGATCTCTATCTCGCCGGAGCCGTGCAATACTGGGATTGGCAGGTCGCCGTCAAACAAGCCGATGTGGTGAAGCGTGCGTTGGCCGTCGCGGAAGAGCGCTATCGCATGGTGGAGGGCAGAGCCAAAGCCGGCGCGGTCGCTCCGATCGACGTGGTCGAAGCCCGGGAAGAAGTTCAGCGGCGTCGAGAGGCCGCCATTGCCGCGCAACGGAAGGTGGAGTATGAGCAATACAAGCTGGCGCTCTTTCTCTGGGAAAACGGCGACCCGGTGACGCCGAGACCGGAGTGGGCCCCAGAATTTCAGGGGGACACGCCGTTGCCGAGTGAAGAGGATGTGGCGGCCTTCAAAGTGGAAGCGACGGAGGATCGGCCGGAAGTGCGCGAGCTCTACATTCAAGCCAAATTGAACAATGTCGAACTGAAACTGGCGAAGAATAATCTGCTTCCCAGGCTCACGCTTGATGGGGGGCCGGCGTATGGCGGGATCTATTATTTCGGAGGGTTCTCCTACAGAGCGGGTCTTGTATTCAGTATGCCGTTGTTCAATCGGGGTGCCCGAGGGAAGGTCCTTCACGCGGAGGCTGAGCAGACACGGTTGGCGTATAAGCAGTTCTACACCGAGCGGCAAGTTCAGATCGACGTCGACAACTGGTTGTCGGCTCAGGTACGGGCCCGCGATCGAGTGAAGGTCTCGACAGAGGCTCTGCGCTTGGCCAAGACCTTGGAAGAAGGCGAACGAGCCCGGTTTAATATGGGAGCAACGAGCGTGCTCTTCGTCAACGTACGAGAGCGTGCGGTGGTCGAAGCGGCTTACGAGCTCTACCGCGCCCAGGCAGACTATGCGGTGTCCCGAGGAGGGATGCTGTGGGCCAGGGGGGCTTTGTCAAAGTCCTTGCCCGACAACCTGCTTGCCAAGTACGGGGATCCCTTGAATGCGGCCGGTTCTTCCGGACGAAAAATGTCGGGACGTGATTAAACACGGCGACATAAATAACGCCGCATAATAGGCTTCGAAACGCAGTGTTCATGCGGTGTTTGGGTTGTAAATGCGGCAACACTTAGCACGTCGTGTTTAGTAGGTGGAAGTAGAGTTGGTAGTAGCGGATAGTTCATTCGATGGGTTGGAAGTAGACTCTTGAACATGATCTAGTTCGGCAAGGGGCGGATGATTCACATCCTGACTTAATTACTGGGGGTGGTCATGAAAGAACCTCAGGGCGAAAGTTCTCAGGGCCTGTTCGAAGCGCTGATGAAGCAGCTTACCGTGGCTATGCGGGCTGAGAAAAAAATCATGAGTTTGATTTTTTCTTATGCCCTGGCAGTTGGGTTCTTTTCTCTTATCATCCCGTTGACCGTGCAGGAATTGGTCAGCACCTTTTCCTATGCGGTTCAACCGGTCATGATTTGGACTCTGACCGGCATCATGCTGGCGGTTCTGTTGTTTGTGGGCCTGTTCAAGACATTCCATTTCTATGCGGTAGACGTCGTGCAACGGCGACTCTTTGCGAGAGTCGCGATCGCGATGGTTGAACAGCTTCCTCGGAATCGATTTAAAGGGGTGCAATCCGAGCTTGCGAATTACTTCATCGAAACGGTTTTTATGCAACGGGCCTTGTCCACGCTGCTCATCGACCTGGTGAACGTCGTGGTAGGTGGGGCGGTCGGTATGATCGTGCTGATCGTCTACCATCCTTATTTTATCATGTACAACCTACTGCTCATGGCCGGGTTCGGGGTCACGTTTTTCGTGCTCTCTCGTGGTGCAATGAAGACGACCCTCGCCATGTCTCACGCGAAGTACGACGTCTTCAATTGGATTCAAGAGATTTCGCGGAATGCGTTGCAGTTGAAGGCCACCGACAGCCGCCCGTTTCTCATCCAGAAGACGAACGATCTCGTCACTCGCTATGTTGAAACTCGGAAAGCCCGGTTTGCCGTTCTCGTTCGGCAATATGTCGGTTCAGTGGGGGGACAAGCGATTGCGCAATCAGGAGCTCTTGCTCTCTCCGCCTGGCTCATGGCATCAGGGCAGATGACCCTTGGACAGTTGGTCGCTGTACAGGCGGTTGTCGGCGCACTCGTCATCAATTTCGACTCCCTCATCAAAAACATGGGATATGTGTACTATTTCTTCACGTCCCTGAAGCACCTCGATGAGGTCTTTAGGCAGGATCAAGATTACGTCTCAGCCGAATCAACCGTGGCACTGCCCAAGCATTTGACTCAGGGAGTCCGTGTCACCTGCAAAGGGGTCAGCTTGATTCACGGGGGCGTGTCTGTGTTCGATGGCTTCAACCTGGATGTGGCGCCGGGCGAGAAGCTCGGTATCTACGCCCGAACAACGGGAGCCAAAACAGCCTTGGCCAGGGTGTTAGGCGGGCTCGAAAATCCGACCAATGGCGTCGTTCAGTACAATGGCGTGGATCTTCGGTATATCGAGCCCAATGCGATCAATCAAACCCGCAGCGTCATGATCGACTCGCAGTTGTCGTTGATCAAGGGAACGATCGAAGAAAATATCGTTATGGGACGTTCCTATGTCACCTATGATGACCTCAATTGGGCTCTCCGATTCACCGAACTTGAAGAAGATGTCGAGGGTTTGGCACGAGGTGTTAAGTCCGATATCTCTTCGCTGGGAGAATCCCTTTCCCCGACTCACGTTGTGCAGATTCTTCTGGCTCGAGCGATTTTAGGGCGTCCACAAGTACTCATATTTGACGGATTGATTCACTCGCTCGAGCCATCGTTGCGCGAGCGTGTGCTGCGACGCTTGTGCTCTAAAGATGAAGCATGGTCTGTGATCTTCGTGTCGACGGATCCCAATCTTACGGATCATGCCGATCGTCGTATTATGCTGCATCATGCTCATGCGTAAACGGGTGGAATGGCAAATCAACACCGGTAAATTAATGGAGGCTCCATGGCTAGCCTAGGTCGCGGTGTCGAAGGCAGCGGGGAACGTGCGCTGGTCAAGCGAGGGGTAGGCTTGGAAGCGATCACCATCGAACAGGGACCCACATTGGCGAAGTTGCCGTGTTGGGAAGCGGTACAGATCCCCGGCGGAATGTTCACGGCGTCTCGTGCGATATTAACAATTCTCCTGCTTTTTCTGATCGTCCTCGAGTTCGTTCCCTGGACACAGACCATCTCTGTGAATGGGAAAGTTTCCGCTTATACTCCTTACGACCGGCCGCAGAAAATCGAGTCTCGGATTACGGGTCGTGTCAAGGCCTGGCATATTTATGAAGGAGTGAAGGTCAAAAAGGGCGACCTCGTCGGCGAGCTCGAAGACTATGATCCGACCTTCATGGCGCCTGAGATCCTTCCACTTTTCGAACAACGTAAGGTCGCTCTGGAACAAACGCGCCAGGCCGCATTAGCTAGAGCGGATCAACTGAATAAGCGGATTGGGGAGATGAAAAAGCTGGTCCAGGCCGCCGTGCCCTCGGCTGAGGCCAGAGTGGTGGAAGCTGACAACAAAGTGCGAGAGGCACAACAGAAGGTCGAGCAGTATAAGATCGATGTGCATACAGCGCAACTCAATGTCGACCGGCATCGGCAACTTGTCAGAGACGGATTGGTTTCACAACGGGAACTCGAGTTAACGATTCAGACTGAAATCGGCACAAAAGCTGGTTTGCAGGCGGCGCAGGCCGGCTTGCTGGCTGCCGAGCAAGCTCGGTCCGCCTTGAGCTTCGGACGTGACCAAATCACAGCTGATGTACAGCAACGGCTGATGGATGCAATAGCATCGCGCGATGCCGCTGTGGCTGAGGCCGCCAAGGCGACGGAACAGTTGGCGGATATCTCGTATCGACAACAGGGTGTCCAACAACGAATCGAGGCTGCGAAGCTCTACTCGCCAATGGACGGAACCGTCGTCAAGATGGCGAAGGTCGGTATCAATGAGACGGTTAAGCAGGGAGACAATCTGGTCACTATTTCTCCACTCTCCACCGATCCAGCCATCGAAATGGTGGCCGAAGGCTTGGATTCTCCACTTTTGAAGCCTGGGCGTAAGGTGAGGATCTTGTTTTTCGGAGTGCCGGCCATTCCGTTGCCTGCCTGGCCCTCGTTGATGGCTGGTACTCGTGGGGGCGTCATCAAGGTGGTTGACCAGATCGATGATGGAAAAGGAAATTATCGGTTCTGGGTCGTTCCTGACCCGGATGATCCTCAACCATGGCCTGAACAGGCTCAGGTGAGACAGGGTACAAAGGTATTGGGCTGGGTGATCATGAACCGTGTCCCTCTTTGGTATGAACTGTGGCGGCGCTTTAACTTCTTCCCGCCGGATTATATTGAACGCTCCCCAAGTGTGTTTGAGATGTTCGCACCCAAGGTAGCGGCACCGGGCGGTAAATAGTCGATCGTGCGGCACAATCGATGCTGCACATAGTTTTTCTTCTTGAAGATGGCTCGGGGAATCTCCCCGGGCCATCTTCGCAATCATCGATAGCTGTAAGCGGTATCCTTGTCATTTTTTCAGTGCAACTTCATTTCTCCAACGCACAACGATTGTAGCTACCCGTATTGCAGCCGCCTCCTTGCAAACCTGCAATGGTTACCGACGTCTTATCCCACTGGGGTGAGCAAAACGAAGGCCATAGGCTGAGTAAATTGCTGGATGGCAATTGCCACGACTCCAATCTCCTTGACCATATCAAATGGACTCGCTAAGGTGCCGTCTTTATTCTAGGAGTCGATCGAAAGAGAGGGAAAGAGATGGGTAGAATACAGCGGGTAGCGAGCCGGTCTAGAAAAAGCGCAAGCCGAGAGATCGGGAGCCGCAAGCCGTTTGTCGGGATTTTGGGGGGTAGTAAATCAGATTTCCCTATTTTAGAAAAATCCGGAGCGATCTTGGACGAGCTGGGTATTCCTTATGAACTACTTGTCGTTTCTGCTCATCGGACGCCGGATCGCCTCTTTGAGTACGCTACAAATGCTTCTGATCGAGGGGTCAAAGTCATCATTGCGGGAGCTGGAGGAGCGGCTCATCTTCCCGGTATGTTGGCTGCCAAGACCCATCTTCCGGTGATCGGTGTCCCGATTCCGACAGAAAACCTTCGCGGGCTTGATTCCTTATTATCAATCGTCCAGATGCCAAAAGGCATTCCAGTTGCCACAGTGGCGATCGGTGGTGCCGAGAATGCAGGTCTCCTCGCCGGCCAAATTCTCGCAGGAAGCCATCCGGAAATTGCTGAGCGCATTAAGAGCTACCGAGCGGCTCAAACGGAGAGCGTTCTCAATTCTGCCGAGGCCAAGGGCACGAGATGAGTCGGCAGCTGTGACCGAGCGAATCCTTGAGCCAGGCTCCACTCTGGGAGTATTGGGTGGCGGGCAATTGGGGGCTATGTTCGCCGAGACCGCTCACCGCATGGGTTACCGGGTAGCTGTTTGGGATCCAGACGCCGACGCGCCCGCTCATCGGACTGCCAACCACTCATTTACTGCGCCATTCACGGATCTTGGTGTACGCAACCAATTCGCAAATGTTGCCGATGCCGTTACTCTGGAATGGGAAAATGTGCCTGCAGAGCTCTGCGAATGGCTGGAAGGCCGTTGCCCTATGCGACCTTCCGGAGCTGTTCTCCGGATCCTCCAGGATCGGATCGAACAGAAACAATACTTGTCGTCACGGCACCTCTCTGTTACCCCTTTCGCGGTTATCGAATCGGCTCCTCAACTAATCTCAGCGGTCGACCGTCTCGGCCTTCCCGCTGTTTGTAAGACAGCGAAGAGCGGGTACGATGGGAAAGGTCAGTGGCTACTCCGAGACACTTCGGATATGAGGGAAGTTGAACAAATAGTGAAATCTACCAAGCCCGGTCATCGGTGGATTCTTGAACAATTCATAGAATATGTCCGAGAGTTTTCGATTCTCGTCGTGCGAAGCGAGAGTGGAGCGTACTGTGTATATCCGGCGGTTGAGAATCGGCACGAGCTGGGCATCTTACGAGAAAGCCGCGTGCCTGCTTCCATCCCTCTTGATGTCGCCGAGAAAGCGACCGAACTTTCAAAGCAAACGGTAGCTGCGTTACAGGGCGTCGGCGTTTTCTGCGTAGAACTCTTTCAGGCTAAAGATGGTTCCCTCCTTATTAACGAGATTGCACCTCGTCCTCACAACTCCGGTCACTATACACTGGATGTCTGTACTGTATCCCAATTCGAGCAGCAGGTACGAGTGACCTGCGGGCTCCCGTTGGGAGAAACAAGGCTTCTGAGCCCCGCGATCATGGTGAATCTTATTGGTGAGGAAGTAAGATCCGTGACATCCAGCGAAGGAGCCTACGCGCTCCATGCAACCGCAGGAGCGGTGCTTCATCTGTACGGCAAGCGTGTGATTCGTCCCGGTAGAAAGATGGGACATGTGACATTTACCGCTCCCGAAGCTCTGACAGCAGAAGAATTAGCTCACCGGTTCATCAAGCGCATCAGAAGGCCAGCCTAAGTTCGCTCAATACTTCCTGCATACTTGGTGAAATGACTTTTGGGCAGCAAGCACTCTGCCGCCTCGGTTCTTGGAGGTACATCCTCATGAAGACCACGTCGAGCGGCCCGGTGAAAAAAATCGCACCTCTTTCCGTTTGAAGAGACCGATCAGTGCCATACCGGCGATGAATCCACCGATATGAGCGAAAAAGGCGACGCCGCCCCCAGTGGATCCCACGCTCATGCCTCCACTGATGAGCTGCGTGATAAACCACATGCCGAGGACGATGCCCGCCGCCACTCGGATCATCCCGATCACCGGCAACAAGACCAGCACGTGAGCGTGTGGGAATAGGAGTATATAAGCACCGAGCACAGCCGAGATGGCTCCGCTTGCCCCAACCATCGGGATTTGGGAGGAAGGGTCGGTCAAGGCATGGCTCAGAGCGGCAAGGATACCGGATAGGATATAGAAGACGACGAATTTCGCGTGACCCATCACATCTTCTATGTTATTGCCGAATATCCAAAGGTAGAGCATGTTCCCGAGCAGATGCATCCAGCTTCCGTGAAGAAACATGCTGGTCACCAGGGTGAGAGACGCCGAAATCGCAACGGTTTCCTCGGGAAGCGAAGCTTGGCCGAAGACAATGGCAGGAATGGCACCGTATTGAAATGAGAAGAGATCGGCTGCTTCCTGAGGGAGATTCACTTGATAGAGAAACACAGCGATACAGATGCCGATGAAGCTCATCGTGACGATGGGAGTGTGTTGTGTAGGATTATCGTCGTAGAGTGGAATCACGATGGTCCGACATTATGGAGTTCGACGACGATCCGCGGCGGCACGAGGCAGCCTGGGATCGGCCGGCGGTGTTCCGTCGATCTCGAGTGGAACGGAAAATCCAGCAGCATGAGTATGGCCTCCGCCTCCGAATGAGGCGGCGATTCTCCCTACATCCGTCCCATCGGATCGGGAACGCATGCTGAAATAGCGGCGGTCATCGCGGTCATGCCAGATCAGGCAAAAGGGATGATGGAGCGACAGACGCTCGCCGATTTGGCTGGTCAAGATTGAGCTGTGCACAGCAGGAACGACGATACCCTGAAATTCCACCATTGAGGCCTGTGCTGCGAGTTTCCCGACGAGCTCTTGTTCATACCGCAAGATGGCGCGACCTTCTTGCTCGAGTGTTGACTGCGCAAAGCTATCCCAGAGGGTGAAGTCGAACGGGTAGGAGGCCAAAGCCGCGTTGATCTCGCGACTACCCGGCAAAGCCCAGGTCCATAAATCTTTGTCCTGAATATACTGAAGCAGCCATGGAGCCGCCGTGCCGTGAGCCCATTCCCAGCTCAGGACAGCACCGGATTTTGTTTGATCGAAGTATGCGTTTGAAAAGCCGTCCAAGGTCCGCTCGGCGGTGATGTGGTGATCCAGAACAAGGAGTTCCTTGGTCTCGGATGCCATGGTTTCCAGGATCGGCCGGGCATAGCTGAAGTCGACGATCACGACACGGCGATCCTTGAGGTCGGGAGGGGGCGGCTGGCCGTGTTTGACTGGCAAAAAATCGGCACTCGGAAACTTTTTCCAGAGAGCCCAGGCCGCTCCGAATCCATCTAAACATTCGGCATGGTATAGGACAATGTCCGGAAACCCATGGAACGGAGGCGTGGAAGATATGTTGCCCATAGAGTCGGAAGAGAATAGCATGCCCAGGGCAGGACTAAAAGCCGTCTGTGGTGTCTATGTCTACTGTTAATTAAGAATGATTCACAACTCATTCAAGTGGTTGATCAGTTGGCGAAGTCGTCCGGTACTGCGCCGGTTAAAATTGAACACAAGTCGAGGGAGATCGCGCAGGGCCGGCTCGTCCAATTCTTCCGCGAGAGGACCGCGAAGTTCGAACGTGCCGTCTGATAGGAGATCGACGAATCGGTCTCGGAGCTGCTCAAGTTGCTCAGGTGTAATGGTTTGCTTGAGTCGCATCGCGAGTTCTCGTCCCACAAAGCGTATGGAATGATACCGTCGGTAGAATTTGAGGATCTGGCTCACGGCTGCTTCTGCGGAATTGACGATCGCGAAGAGACTCATGTCTTCTTCGTTGATCAGCTTCCGCTTCAGCAGTTGCCGCGTCACAAAGGCCGACCAATCGTCCCAGTAGTCGCAGCCGGGGGCCTGAAGGCAGATGATCGGCTGCGGATCACTCTTGCCGGTTTGTGCCAGTGTGAGGATTTCAAAACCTTCGTCGTGTGTGCCGAACCCACCAGGGAAGAGCGCGATAGCGTTCGCTTCCTTTTGAAACATCAACTTGCGGGTGAAAAAGTATTTGAAGGTAATGAGCTTCGGATCATCGGCGATCGTAGAGTTAGGACCTTGTTCGAACGGAAGCATGATATTGACGCCGAAACTGTTCTCGCGTCCGGCACCCTCTTGAGCAGCACGCATGATCCCATCGGCTCCTCCGGTGATGACCATGAACTTTTCCCGGACGATGGCTTGGGCGAATTGGTAGGCTAGTTGATAATTGGGATCATCGGAGAGAGTTCGTGCCGAGCCGAAGATGCTGACCTTCTGGCGGTTGCGATAGCCCCGAAAGACGCTGAATGCATGACGCAGCTCTTTGACGGCACGATTCACAATTTTCACATCTAAGAGGTCTAAGTGCGCGTCGTGGAGCTTCAGGAGCCCGGTCAAGAGTTCTGCCATGAGAGCGGCATGCAAATCGTCCTCCTGGCTGTCGAGAAGGGCACTGATTCGATGCAGGATCTCATCTCGTGATAAAGCCGGGCGGGGAGGAATCTGCGGAGATCTGCCGGTTGTATTCATGATTGTCCTCATTACAGTGAATGAGACAAAAATTGTACCAATGGATCGGGCATTGGTCAAAGATTTGTCGAGATCCGATGCGATCTAAGCGGGATCGAAAGACTTAGGGAGATTGGTCAGCACCCAGGCCTTTATTCTGGACTGATCTGCCGGAGAGAGATCCACGAATTGTATTTCTACACCCCAAGAAGTCGCCATGAAGGAACCGGTGGTGCCGGATACCGGCTCAACTCTGGCGTTCGTCAAGATGGCCCCTCGAATAGTCAAGGGACTCATCATCTCAGAGAGGCAAAAGCTCACTATGACTTTGGTCCCCGGGAGCAACAGTGCGGAAGACTCCACCGAGGCGCCGACATGGCTGAGTTGTGAGATGGCAACCTGATGCTCAGCTCCCACGCCCTCTCCTTCAATGACACTGATGGTGGCAGAGATGTTCGTCGCGCATCGTTTTGGAGAAAGGATCAAATCTCTCGCGGTGAGGACACCGACCGGTTGATCTTGTTTCGTCACGATGAGGATCGGTGTCCCGGTGGACATCATAAGTGCCGAGGCCTCATCCATCGATCGATCGTACTCGATGAATTGGACCGGTCGTGTCATGATCGTCCGGACTTCGATGTGATCCGGTTCGAGGCCCTGCGCGACAACCTTTTTGACGATGTCGGTCGGCGTCATGAGTCCGAACCGAGCCTCTGTATCTTTGACGAGGAGGCAGGGCATTCGCTCGCGTTCCAAGAGCGATGCCGCCTCGGTGACCGATACATCGCCTGGAATCTGAACTACGCCGGGTGTCATCATGTGTGCAACCAGTATGGTCTGGTGATCCGAGGCCTTGGGCTGCTGGTCGTCCTTGTCCGCCATTCCTCAGCGAGGTCCTCTTTCCTCACGAATCTGCCCCCCTCCTGGCTGCAATGTATGCAAAGTATAGCAGAAGGTACTTGGAGACCATGAGAGGTTGAAAGTCTTGTCATTCAATGATTTGACGGCATACACTAGGACTGCATTTTGCCGCCGAGCAAGAGCGAAATGATGGCATTGAATGGGTCTTACCATAGGGAGTTCATTCGTCGGCTCAGGACAATTCCAACGCATGGGCTGGGGCTTTCCGTCGATATTCATGCTCCGGACCTCGCTAGCTTGCGGCGAAGTCTACAAGAACGTCAAGTGCCGCCGACCTACCTTGAAGTGTTCCGTACAACACCCATGGCTTTGGCATCCACCAGAAAAGAGGCAGGCAACGATCTGCTGACCTATCATGGCGAAGGGTTATGGATCACTCAGCCCGGGATAGTCGAGTCTACGGCGTTTAAACAGGAAATCGCCGAGGCTGCCGAACAACTGATGATCTTGCAAAGTGCCTGGCTGAATCATGAGTGTGCGACAAAATATCTCACCGGCTATTATTACGGGACCTATCTTCCCCCCCTCTACACGCCGTTAAGTGCGAAGGTGGTGGCTGATAATACACGATTGCTCCAACATCTGCTCGATCAACAGTGCCGGTTGGCCGATGGAAGCACGCCGTTGGTCCTGCTTGAAATGCCGTCGCTCACCTACTTTGTTGCAGGGACGATGTCCATCCCGAGGTTTTTTCGGGTCATCAGCGAACGGGCCCCCTGTGGGCTGGTCTTGGACGTGGGCCATCTCTGGACGGTGTTTCGATATTCCGGAGCGCATCTGGACATGCCGCTTACACGATTTGTCGAGGAATTTCTCAACGAGTTTCCCATGGATCGTGTGGTTGAGATTCACGTGGCGGGTCTGGCCGTTCATGAATCACACCGAATCCTCGATTCACGACTGAAGGGTGGTAGGGGTGATGACGCGCTTCCTGCCTGGATCGATGCCCATGCTGCCCCCATTCCGACCGTTTTGTTCGAGATGCTCGATCAGATTCTATGTCATCCTCAGCTCACCAGCCTGAAGGGCCTTGCCTTGGAAGTGGATACCAAACCGATCGAATTGATCGTGGATGAATTCGCCGAATTCTCTCAGCGCTATGGGCCGCTGTTTTCACGGCTGAGCAATGCTGAACAGGTCGTACCGGAGTTCGATGCATGCTCATTATCGGAAGGGTCGAGTTCGATATCTGACACGCACACGCTGGGAGTGGCCTACGATCGATATGCACAGGTACTGGCTGGTAAAACCGAGCCGGTGGGAACAGAATGGAGCCAAGACCAGGCCAGTATCCAAAATTTGAACTTCTATCGTTCCGTCTATCTTCCTTATGAGATTCTCCACTGGGGAGGAAAGGTGGAGGACATGTTTGTAGAATCCTGTCGTCGGCTCAGAGAGCGCGACGTATCGCTCGATGGATTTGTGGTGTTCTGGTTCCGTGAGCCACGACCCCTCTCTGGCACCTACGATTTCTTCTTGCTGAAAGTCGAACGATTCGTGGAGTTTGTCCATCAAGTGGCGCCGGAGTTGCGAGGCATTGCCGAGAGAGAGGCCGAGGAGCTTCGGTGCGCCTACCGTTTTGCCAATGAACCGGGCCTTCCAGTGTAGGAAAGCTGATATGAACTTTTGGCTGAGCCTCCCACGTCCGCTCATAGGGTTGTCCCCAATGGATGGTGTGACCGATGCCTGCTTTCGATCCGTGATCGCCCAGCAGGGGAGGCCGGACGTCAGTTTTACAGAATTTACGCACGTCCATGACGTCTGTCACGGACCGGAGATTCATTTGGAGACGCTCCTGTATAGCGAGAGGGAGCGTCCAATTGTGGCGCAGCTCTATGGGAAAGACCCGGATCTCTTTTATTTGGCGGCGCTGGCGGTATGCGAGCTGGGCTTCGACGGGCTGGATATCAACATGGGTTGTCCGTCGAAGAGCGTGGCGTCATCCGGATCAGGTGCCGGATTGATCCGCACTCCGGAACTGGCCCGCACGATCATGCAGGCCGCCAAACGTGGGATCGAGGATTGGGCTGGTGGACGGACCCTTGAACAAGCGGGTTTTCGACCGGCGCGAGTCGCCATGTTTGAACGTCTGAATCGTCAGCGCGGCAACACTGGCCTAACCCGTCGGCGCCGACTGCCACTTTCCGTGAAGACCCGGCTTGGCTATGACTCAGTGACGGTTGAGGGATGGGTCGAGCAGCTTTTGATGGAGCAGCCGGCCGTGATCTCGCTTCATGGACGGACGCTTCGGCAAATGTATCGAGGCTCGGCGGACTGGTCGGCCATTGGACGCGCTGCCACACTGGTGCGGGGAACCGGAACCTTGTTATTGGGGAATGGGGACATTCAGAACCTTGATGACATCGCGGTACGGGTTCGTGAAACCGATGTCGATGGCGTGTTGGTCGGGCGGGGCGTACTTGGCGCACCCTGGTTCTTTCGCTCAAAAGAGCAAGCTCGCATGCGAACCCGTGGCATGAAGGATATCGACATTGGACGAGATCCCGGCGAGGTTTCGCTGAACGAGCGCTTCGCTGTGCTGGTCGATCATGCGCAACAGTTCCAGGCGCTGGTTGGGGAAAAGCAATTCTATCGTATGCGCAAACATCTCGGCTGGTATTGTAAGGGCTTTCCACATGCCGCCTCGCTTCGCGCACAGATGGTGCGCGTCTCTTCCGTCGAAGCACTCCATGCCCTCCTCGCAGATTTCCACGATCGACCGGAAGCCATCACGGACCTACCCCAGGCCGAATCGGTCGATGAGTCTGGTCTGCTGGTTTCACGATGCAGCTAGTGCTGGCGTCGAGTTCGCCACGCCGTCGGGAACTCCTGGCCCTGTTGGGTCTTTCTTTCGAGGTGTGCCCGTCGGAGTTCCACGAGCATCCCACGGCCGGGTTGTCGCCTGTCGAGCAGGTTAGGCGCTTCGCGTGTGAAAAGGCGAGATCCGTGGCACTGGTGAGACCACGAGCCCTCGTGCTCGGCAGCGATACCGTGATCGATCTCGATGGACAACTACTCGGGAAGCCGAAGGATCTTGTGGATGCACGCGACATGCTGGCACGTCTGGCCGGCCGTTCGCATCATGTCCATACCGCCGTCGCTTTATGCGATCACGGGCGAAACATTGAATCAGTGGAGGTTGCCACGGCGGAAGTCCGGATGAAAGCGGACCTCGATCAAGCGTATGAACGGTATCTTGCATCGGAGGAATCGTTAGGCAAAGCCGGAGCCTATGCGATCCAAGGACTCGGTGGAGATCTCGTGGAACGGATCATCGGCGACTATACGACCGTGGTGGGATTACCGCTGAAGCTTGTGGCGCAGCTGCTTCGGTCAGCCGGTTATCCGCTTCTCGTGAACGTCGAAGACCTGTATCGGCGCAAGCCATATGCGAATTGGAATCGGTTCACGACCTAATTGCAAAGGCATGATGGTTCACCTAGAATGCATAAGACCTCGACGTGTCGGCGCTATAAAAGGGAAGGCATGACTGGTTGCAAACAGCTTGCGTCACTGCTGGGCTTGATCGGAGTCCTTGCGGCAGGGACCAGCGGCGTATGGGCGATTGACGTCAATCTGTCCTCAGACGAGGCGCACAAAGCGCTGGAGATTGGTCGAATTCCGATGGAAAAGACCAATTCGCCGGAAGACGTGAAGAAAGTCCTTCAGCAGGCGTCCTTAGCGACCCGGGTGGGTGCCGACCCAGAGAAGGACCCCTGCGGCGCGAGCGCTGTCCTTCGCACCAAGCGGTATCGACTCGAAGCCTTTGGTCGCCAAGAGGCGGCGGAATCGAAGAAACGAAAGACAGATGTACGCATGCCCGAGGAGTTTATCCAGAAAGTGATGGACATGCCCAACATGGAAATGGACGTGCAGTTGTGCGGCGATGACGAGTATTTCGCCGAGGGCGCATTGATCGAATTGCAGCAAGGATCGAAGCGGATCAAGCCGATCGACATCGGTAAGGCCGAACGGGGGCGAAAGAACGAAAGCAGCGGCCCAGCTTTCCGGTCACGGTTCACGGCGCTCTTCGCCTACGAACAATTTGACCCCGCTGCCTCGTCCGTGTTCGTCGTCAATCTGCAAGACGGAACGGAGATCAGAATTCCCGCCGAGTTGTCCAAAGTGAAGTAAACGGCACTCCGGTTCAGACTTCTCCGCAGCAGCTCACTAACTGCCTTGAGCAGTGCTCAAAAGCCAGATCAAAGAGGGAGGGGAGTATTTTATCTTGACGCGTAGTGACTGCTTATCCTGTAGCAGCGATGGCCTGTTCTGCCTCCTGAGGCAATTCAACCTGAACAAAATAAAAGGCGGGGTAAATATAATCGTCGCCTGATTCATCGATCACGCGAAGGTACCCATCCTTTTCCACTTTGGGATCCACGATTCTCCGGTAGACCTTGCGTGTTTCCAGATCATCGCATTCGTCATTTTTGACACACAGAACGAACTTATGGGTTTTCAGTTTTCGTCGCATAATTGTTTCCTCAGTCCAGGAATCGTTTGATCTTCATCTTCTTGCGCCCGATGCCATGTGCCTCGTACCAGTGTATTTCAGCGAGTCTGGTCATTCCGCCCATCAGCCTGACCTGTGCCCTGCCCTTGAGCTTCCTCCAACGCCCTGAGCCGAACGTCCGACGAAGCCGCATGATATCCCTAATCCTACCACCCACGGCGATCGTTTCGACTTCACCGATTTCACCAACGATCTCAAAATACACGAGACCATTGTAGGTTCGGTTGTGTCAAGAAGCAATCGCATATTGGTTGTGTTTCGTGGCAGTCCACAAGGTGGCCTGATTGAGAAGATTTGCACGGAAACACAACCCTAAGCGCGTGGGTCATTGTCTTACTACGGGAAAGGTATACAATTAGAGGTCATATGGCAGGTACACAACGCGATTATCAAGCGACCGGATTGTCCATGACCTACTCGGACTCGTGCATGAAGCCGATCGTTGTAAGGGTATTTCCTGCCGAGATGTCCGATCATCTTGGCATGCACGATGCGACGGCCAGCTGCCGGCTGAAACGGGCAGGTAGGTTATGCACGATACAAGATCTGACCCTACTCATGTGACGGGACATCACGGCTTCCACAAACAGCCAGTGGTCTTTCGCCGTTACCCCAACCGTCTCTTCACGGCCCGGACACATGCTCGATCCGTTCCCACTGATCGTCACGCAATCCATACCGTCGCATCATTCATAAGCCCCTCTTGATGCCCTGTGAACAGGGAATCACAATATGATTCTTGTGTGAATCCGGAACACAATCAGCCCGCTAATTGACGACACACCCTAGTAAAGAAAAGATTTTCGTCCAGTATTTTCTCCAGGTGAGATCGTACCACTTTTGCACTATGCTGGTCTCAGTTGTTTTGTTTCCTTCCTATTATGGCCAAGCCGATAATCATTGAAAGGCTTTCACGATCTGGTCGATAGAAGCGACTTCCTGATATTCCCTGTGTTTCTTGAGCGCGGCGAAGTCATGCTCGATGGGGTTCAGGTCGGGCGAATAGGACGGCAAACACAGCAGCGTGGTACCGGTGCGCTCGATGAGTTGCGCCGTTTCCGGCGATTTGCGAAAGGCCGCGTTGTCCATGATGACCAGGTGCTCGCGGGTCAGACGCGGACACAACCTGGCCTTGAGCCAGGAATTGAATACCGCGGCATCGCACGTGCCTTCGAAGAGGAAAGGTTCTTCAAAATCCGGCCCGACGCGGGCGGCGATCAGTAAGGTGCGTGGTCTGCTGTGTCCGGACGTCAGGCCGTACACGCGCGGTCCTTTGGGCGCATACCCATAGCGGGGAGTCACGGAAGGGGCGAAGCCGCACTCATCGACATGAATGAGCTGTAGGAAGGGCAGCTTATCACGATGATTCCTTTTTCAGGATTGTCGGGGCACCAATCTTCCGGTTTGGCGAGCGGTGCTTGGTATTCGTCCTCCGAGCGGGTAACTCGTGCAACCACCTGGTCACAAGCTGGTTTCATGGTGTGTTCAGGGAATTGTGGGTCGAGAAGGCTGGCGAAGGGACCAGCAAACGGTTCCTATGGAAGTATTGTTGCGCACATTGTTTACTTTTTAAGTGGAGAGACGGAGAGTTGCATTGCCAGCATAAGTGGTCTGTGGGAAGCGAGAGTGACGTCGGGAGATTAAGAAATTCTATGAGGGGAGGTGGGCCCGGCACTAGAGAAACGATGACTCCATTGAGCGGGGCAAGCAATGATGATGCCATTGTGAAGCAGCCTGATCGACCTCGCGCCCTTTGTATTGGAATTACAAAACCAAAGAGGATTTTTGGGAAGGCTCAAACACACAAGGAGGATTAAGAGAATGCAAAACATTCCTAAAGACTGGTTATCGGACTTTGTGGCAATCGGTCAATCTGTTGCTGAGGTTGCGATAAAGATACTACCTTTCTGTTGCTGAGGTTGCGATAAAGATACTACCTTTGCTCTTGTCGAAGGGTGATCCGAGAAGCAGCGAGTATAGCGAGTATCAGGTGGGCACTCTTAAGTTCTATGCCACGCCAGCTAGCGGCGGCACTGATGTCTGGGTGGTTCCGGCATCGGATCAGGACGGGACAGTGGTGCTTAACTTAACTGAAATAGAATCTGACCAGTCATTTGCAGCAACCATGACAATACCCCCGTCCTCGGATCCGATCAACATCACCGCGGAGTTCTTTTCGGCTTCAGACGGATCAGTCTCAGTGACAAAGCCGGAGAGGTCTTCTCGCGGTCTAGGAGGCCCGAATCTGAAGACGTTGACAACCTTTCTTAACAAAGGCGTTTCCTTAGGGCAGACGTTTATGATTGCGACTGCGCTCGCCGGACAATTTAAGGGGAAGATTGGCAAGGACGAAAAAGGCCTTTACAAATTCAGTCTAGGTTTTACGAAGCCGATCACGGAAGTGTCGGGAAGAGTCACAGCAACATCCCCACAGGGTTCGAGCTCCACGATCGAGTTCAAAAAGAAACCATTGGGCGAGGGGGAGATAGACATCTACTTCCCGGCGGGGACCAACTTAGAACCTTGTGTGAGCTGGGCGTCGATCGAGATCGATGTCTCCAACGCTCTTTTTGACGAGATCATCGCAGAATCACGGGCCAAAACTCGCCACATCAAGCATTAACAGAATGCCGGGGAAATGGGAGTCCGGGATGCATCGGCTACTTTTGATTTCGGATGGCGCCGTGAGTACTGGTTTCGCTCGTGTGACGACCGCAATATTTACTCAACTGCAGCATGAATTCGAGATTCATCAGCTTGCGATCGGTTATCGCGGAGATCCTCACGATTTGCCTTGGAAGGTGTACCCAGCTCTCATTGGTGGCGATGTTTTTGGAGTTAACAGAGTGAGGGAGCTACTCGAACGAATTCGTCCGAATATAGTTTTCATCATGAACGACCTACCTTGTCTATGCGGGTACGCTGTGCCGCTGGCCTCCTCTGGCCGCAATGTCAACTGCGTGGCGTATTTCCCGGTTGACGGCGGACCGGTCGAGCCGGAACTGGTCGCGCCACTGCTGAGGTGCATCGATACTTTTGTCACTTATACGCAGTGGTCTGGGAATGAGGCACTGAATGCTATCCGTGAGGCGCGGTATCTTGATGCCGATCTTCCTCAAAGGGAGGTATTAGTTATTCCGCATGGTATCGACACCGATTCCTTCTTTCCTCTTTGCCCGCTGTCGTAACCTGATGGTTTGCGACATTCGAGGAATCTGGCACGAGCCCAGTTGTTCCCCGAAGACGATAGCCTTCAAGATGCTTTTATTGTCTTGAACGCAAATCGAAATCAACCAAGGAAGCGGATTGATTTGACCGTAGAGAGTTTCGCCATATTTGCTCGAGGCAAACCTCCCAACGTGAAGTTGTGCCTGCACATGGGAACCACCGACCTTGGTTGGCCTCTTCACATTTTGGCGCGACGTTTTGGAATTTCAGACCGCTTGATATTGACGTGGCAACATCAAGAGGTCCCCACTTTAAGCACCTCCCACCTAAATCTAATTTTTAACGCATGCGACGTTGGTATTAACACGGCATGCGCAGAAGGATGGGGCTTGGTTAGTTTTGAACACGCAGCTACGGGTGCGGCACAGATTGTGCCCGGGCTTACCTCACAACATGAAATCTGGAAGGGGGCGCCGCAATTCCTTGAGCCCCGTTTTGTTGTGACGAGAGAACGATCCTTGATGAACGAATACTACATTTCACCGGAAGAGACAGCCTGTGTGCTGAACGACCTCTACTATGACCGAACCAAACTTCATGAAATAGGTCTCCGTTGCCATGTAAGAGCCACGAGTAACGAACTGAGTTGGTCTGCAATCACGAATAGATGGCGGGCGGTTCTATCTCAGGCGCTAACGGACAACTCGTCGTGATTCGAAAAGCGGTCGGAAACGAAATGCTTAGTGACATGGACTCCTGCAAGGAATGTTGACTAGTAAGCTGTGCTCAGAGTCAGATTTTCTGGCACCATGGTTTTCAGCATGGAGGAGCGCGATGACGTGCCACGCCGCGAACGACATTCCATTAGGAGGCTCATTCTTTCACCGCAAGGAGTGGGAATTCATCTTTGTCACCCAGGCGCTCTATGAACGAGGCTTTCTGTGTTCCGGCAGCAAAGGGTTAGGTTTTGCAGTGGGCCGCGAACCGCTTCCTTGCTTGTTTGCTTCGCGAGGTGTTGCGGTTATGGCTACGGACGCTCCCTACGATTTCGGCACGTGGCGCCACGACTACGCGGCAAACGTAGAAGGTCTCTATCGGCCGGAAATGTGTTGCCGCGCCGTATTTGATAAAAACGTCCGATTCATGCCGTTAGATATGAGTGAACTGCCAGGGCACCTCGGAAACTTTGACTTTTCATGGTCGTGCTGCGCTGTAGAACACTTGGGGTCACTGGAAGCTGGCCTGTCGTTCATGGCAAAGCAGATGCGGTACCTGCGGTATGGCGGAATATCTGTTCACACAACAGAATTCAACTTATCGTCTAACGATGAGACACTGGCGACAGGCCCCACAGTTTTATTTAGACGCAGGGATATTGAAGCATTCGCCGAGCAGATATTGCTGCAAGGCGACGGCATCGCGCCATTCGATTGTACTGTAGGCTCAGGCCCGCTGGATAAGTCGCTGGCTGTCTTCCCTTGGAACGATTTCCGATACAATAACGCCCACTTACAGTTGATGATTAATCGATTTCGGTGTACCTCAGCCGGAATAATACTGTCCAAGGGAAAGTATGAGACTGAAATATCTTGTTGAGAATGGGTCCCTCCACTGCGCGAGAGTCGCAGGCCATCTTAACGGATGGACCGCATGCCGACGATCACAACCAAAAGTGAAAACAAGGCTCAGGTCTTGTCTTGTGCATACTGGAAAGATTGATGACGTTCTATGGCGTGACCGCTACGTCTTGAGTTTCTCGGAACCCTCTACCAATGTCATCAATTTTGAGGATGCGCCACGGGACATCGTCGTTGCCAGCGGGGATTGAACGACCTTGTTGGTCCCACTTGCCCTCGTGATCGATTGGTTTGGCTGACAGCACCGTTATTCCCTTCATCCCCACGCCTTCTTTCCTCGTTTCAACAACGCTTTGAACACTTATAGTCGTCATTCAACAGCCTAAGAGCGTGAATTCGTGCATGAAAATGAACTGAGCGATGGTTACTGCGAATCTGCTCATTGGATTGGAAATCGACGAATTCTTTACATCAGGGAAGCGGTAGTTGTCTGGGGCGCTTTCACTGGAATTGGCGCATAACATTACCTTGGCATCGTTGGCCAGGCGCTGTAGAATAACCTCATGTCTCGCGATAACTTACTATCACGTATCACGGTCGATCCGGAACTCTGTCACGGGAAGCCTTGCATTCGTGGCTTGCGGTACCCTGTGGAAAGCATTCTTGAGTATCTGGCTGGGGGAGATTCCGTAGAGCAGGTGTTGGCTGAGTTTCCAGACCTGGAGCGAGACGATATTTTGGCCTGCTTAGAGTTTTCCAGAAAAATACTGGCAGCCAAAAGTGTTCACCTGGCATTGAAGTGAAATTTCTCCTTAGATGCGCACCTCCCACGCCGCCTCTGCATTCTTCTCTCAGAACGTGGACATGATGCGATTCACACGCTGACTCTCTCGGCGGGCAATCACACGAAAGATTCGGTTATCAGCGAGATATCTGTGAGCGAACAGCGGGTCGTAGTCTCGAAAGACTCGGATTTCGTATATTCCCATGTGTTACATGGACGCCCCTGGAAATTGCTTTTAATCAAGACAGGCAACATATCCGCTCAGGACCTGAGTGCGTTGCTCGCTCGTCACTTGCCCGTCATCGAGCAGGTTCTCCAAACCCACACGTTGGTTGAAGTCGATTGATCGTCCGTGATTCCCGTGATTTAACCAAGATCCTTGCCTTTTCCAGCCAACGCCGACGGAGACAATGCGGGTGTTCTGCGCTGACGAAGTGACTATTTTTTGGACAACTACCTTCCACTTCATCCCCAGGCCTTTTCCCCCCGTTTCAACAACGTCCGAAACAGCGGTTTCATGTCCTTGCGGGCGCGTTGACGCCGTTGGCGTTGGCGCTCCACCATGCGACCAGCAAGAAATCCGGCGCGGACGCTGGTCGAGTATTTAAGGAACTGTCTGATGTGACGTTCCGCCTGGAACGCATCCTGATGGATACCCAGTAGATCCTGGACGGCACGCGCGGACTTGATAAATCGGCCGGCGGGTTTGCCTATCGAGCGGCGGGCGAGTTCCGCTGCATAGCGGGCGCGTTTGGTCTTGATGCGGACCTTGTGCAAATGGGTGTCTGATGGAGAAGGGGCGAGCCGGCTGATCGCCTTGCGCAGCTTCTTGAATGCTAGCGCGGCAAGCTGGCGTACTGTCAGGGGAGACTCCACGACCGAGGGGTTCTGTGCCGCTTGTTGAAGTCGCCGGATGAGTTCGAAGTATCGAGCGCTCGTGAGTTCGTTGAGGATCATCTGCTGTACCGCCGCTCGTTGGGTCCGCAGATGGGAGATGAAGTGTGCGAACAGCTTGCGGTCTCGTGCATGCAATTCGGAAGATTCCTCCGTGAAATACGCGATCTGGACGTCGAGATCGCGGGCCGGTCCCAGCAGCTCGCTGAGCCACTTGAGCTCCTGTTGCAGTGACGTGACCCACGCAGGGAGGAGAATCGGTTGAGCTGTGCGGAGCACGGCGCGCAGGCGTCTCGTCGCGACACGCAGTTGGTGCAGGCTCTCACGCTCGGTTCCGAGCCTCGTGCCGGGATCATGGGCGAGGAGCCACCCGAGATGCTGAGCGAGGGCCCACTTTATGTGTTCGACCACCGGCGCCTCCGCCTCAGGCTGCATAGGTTGAGAAGGGGCTGAGAGCGAGAGGGCACGGAATAACTTTGGTCGTCCGTCGTGATCGGATGCCCCCGCTTCTCGCAGCTGCTGTTCGAGGGAACCGAGTGAGGCCTCGTCGCCCTGCCGTTGTTCGATTTCGAGTTCGCAAAAGTGATGAGTGGTACCGCCGCTTTTGTCGACTGACACCGTATCGAGAGCGATCTCAGCGACGGGTACTTGACCATGATGCACGAGGAAGCCTCTTCGCCGGACGTGCAACGTCCCGACCGGCGTCAGTTTCCGATGTCCGAGGTGGAGAATCAGTAGGTCGCGTAGCGAGGCCGGTGGATCGGCCTGATTGCCGGTCACTTCCACTTCCTGCCGATCATCTCCCAACGGAATTTTCAACTGCCAGGACTTTTTTCCTCGTTCGATGCGATGGCGAAGGGTAATCCTCGTATGGGCCAAGTCGTAGGCGGCAGTGTCGTAATAAGTGGAGATCAGCTGCCGCTGGGGAAGCGGCGTGCCGGGAAGCCGAGGCAGGTGGAAATCTGGAGCAACGGCTAGCTTCAGTTCGCGTTCTGGTTGTGAAGAGATCGGGGAGGAGCGCACAAGAGGAGCGAGATGTGTGTCCAATCGAGTCATCGTGGAACCCTCATAGCAGAGCCGGACTACCCTATAAGTGTCAACGCAGGAGAGAGTGAAATGCAACTCAGAGGGCGTCAGGGAATATCAGGGAAGGTTGTCTATACGACGGGCGATATGGAAGAGAAAGGTAGGGGCAGCCTCGCTGCGTAGGCAGGTGGCTCAAGAAAGATAGGATCGTTAAAAGTCGTCGATAGACACTGATCGGAGAAAGTCCCGCACCGATACCAGGCCGACGAGCGCTCCACCTTTTGTCACGCCGAGGTGAAGCGTGCGATGCTTGTCCATGAGGTCGGCGGCTTCCGTCAATGGCCGTCGCTCTTCGATGCCGGGCACTGGACTGCTCATGATGTTCTCCACGGGTACGAAGTAGGACACTTTCTCAGCCCCCACGAACTTCCTCACGACATCCGATTCCGTTAGGATGCCAATGATCTTCGTTTGGCGGGCGACGAGCACACTTTCGACATTGCAGGCTTTCATCAGTTTCGCCGCCTCGATGACCGATGTACCCGCGTCCACCGTCACTGGTTCTTTCTGCATTAACTTGCCGACTGTGACCATACTGCTCCTCCTTTTTATTGTTTGTGATTTGACGCTAAGCCTATCGCGGGCATATTGCGTCGGTGTTAGGAGGACATTACAAACTGGTAAAATCTCAAAACAAGAGGGGGATTATCTTGCACGGGTTTAAGGATGACTCATCCTTTCAGAAGCGCCCAGCCGTCCTCTGTCCGACCTTACGTTTGCTCTCTCCGCGTCGCTGTCCTGCTGTTCTCCTCATAACCCTGCTCCTCATGTGGGGGATTGCGCTTGTCGAGGCGCGGGCCGATGCACCGGACAGCATGGGGGATGAAACGCCGGAACACGTCGCGCTCCGACACAAAGGCACGCCGAAAGCTGTCACGAAGCGCCTGCTCTCGGAAGATTGGGGATTGCGGTTGTATGGATATCTCGATGGCTCTTACACCCAAAATTTCAATAATCCGTCCAATAACATCAACCAGCTTCGCATCTACGACGTGAATTCGAACCAGTTTCGGCCGAATCTCGCGCAGTTCGTGTTGGAGAAGGAAGCCAAAGCCGATGGAAATTGGAAAGATCGCGCTGGGTTTCACGTGAAGTTCAATGCCGGCCGTGATTCTGATTTCATCGGTGGCATCGGGCTCAGCACCTGGGCCGACTTCCAGGAATTCTATGTGCAGTATGTCGCGCCGGTTGGGAATGGACTCAGGATACAACTCGGTCAGTTCAATACCTTGATCGGCTACGAAGTTGTGGAAAGCCCGCACAATCCCAATTATTCGAGATCGTGGCTCTTCGGCCTCGGGCAGCCGTTTACGACTCGAGGAGGGCGGCTGTCATACGACATCACGGAACGGATCTCGCTGTCGGTCGGGGTGATCGGTTACATCAACTCGGCGCGAGGAAACAGCCGACATGACGCATTGATGGAATCAGCGCTGACCATCAGTCCGTTTGAACGGGTCAAACTGACATTGTACGGCTTGGCCGGGCCGCGGCCTGGAGCGAGCGGGACGCCCGGCGGGGTTATGCTGTTGTTCGGTGGGTTTGCCAGCTTCCAAGCGACAGAACAGACTTCGCTCGTCCTTGAGTCTTACTATGCGAATCAGGCGAACAGCAGCACGATCAGCCAGGCAGGCAATGCGCGGTGGAACGGAGTGGCCGGCTATGTGATCCATGATTTCACCCGGCAATGGGGAGTGCGGCTTCGCGCGGAACTGTTTGAGGATGCCGGGGGGGTTGTGTCGTGCGAAGGAACGACGGCTTACCAGCCGAGAGCCAACGTCTGCTTCGGGGCCACCTCGACGGCAGCGGCGCCGCCCGTCGCACAAACCCTCTGGGAAGTCACCTCGACGTTACAATACAAGCCGTTCAAATCCCTCATCACCCGGTTGGAATATCGGTACGACAAGTCCAACCAGAACGTGTTTCAAGTCGGCTCACGCGCGACCAGCTATCAATCGACGCTGTCGTTGGAGGCCATCTATCTGTTCTGAGTAGACCGATATCGCTGAAGATTTCCCTCCGGCGTCGTCGCATCGGCCGGCGCCACAGCAATGAGCGAAGAGAAGCCGATCTTTGCCAAGAGCATCAACCATTTTACGGAGCAAACATCGTTGTGGTCACTTGAATTCTTCCCATCCACTCAAGCGGCTGCCGAAGACCAGCGTACGCCTGGTGGTGGAAACGAGGATGAGGCCATTCTCATTGTCTACGCCGACAATACGCTCGTGCACGGCCAATGGCTTCGAGGCGAAGCCGCCGAGCAAGGGGGTGAATCCGATTAATCGTTCATTGGTGATGAAGACCGCCCCGTAGTCGTTACTGTGGAAGCGATTCACTTTTTCTCGTACACCTAACGCTTCTTCGAGCCACAAACCATTGACGCCGCGAAATCCATACAGATGCCGATCCGTTCTGATGAGGCTGAAGGTAGGGAGGATCTTCCGTTCGAGGACTGTTTCGTTCAGGTCCAATTCCTTCTTGCTCCAGGTCAGAGCACGGCTTGAAAACCCTAAAAGCCGACGAGACGTCACCACGATGCCGATGATCCCGTTCGTGCTGGAACTGATCACAACTTCCTGAGCACCCAACGGTATTTCCCGTCGTCCGCTCAGTTGACTGGTCGCCACGGCCAGACCTGATTCCACCCACAGAGTGACCTCGGTTCCAATCTCCACGGCCTGCGCGATGGATAGCCACGAGGACCAGATCAGCGGAAGCAGGACCCATCGGAACATGGGTGGAAGATGGAGGTACATGGCCTCTGATTCTATCGTACATTCGAGAAGGATTGTGCTTAGGGGTAGGTCGAGAGCTCAAGCGATTGGTTCGTTCAAGCGGATGGTATACAGATAGTGGTACAGCCCGTTGCGGGCCATTAACTGGGCATGGTTGCCCTCTTCCACCAGTTTGCCTTTGTCTAAGACTAGAATCCGGTCGGCACGTTGAATGGTCGACAGTCGGTGAGCGACGACGAAGGTCGTGCGACCTTCCATGAGGCGTTGAAGGGCCTCTTGAACCAGCCGTTCGGATTCGGTATCCAGCGACGAGGTCGCTTCGTCCAATAACAAAATGCGAGGATTCTTCAAGATCGCCCGGGCGATCGCGATTCGTTGACGTTGCCCGCCTGAGAGGTTGACCCCTTTCTCACCCACCAAGGTTTGATACCCGTCCGGCAAGCTCGTGATGAAGGCATGAGCATGAGCAGCTTTGCTCGCCTCCAATACGGCGGCCTCATTCGCTGCCATATTGCCGTAGCGAATGTTGTCGAGGATGGTGCCCCCAAAAAGGATCGTTTCTTGTGGGACGAGAGCAATCTGTCGGTACCAACTCTCAACGGTCACATGGCGCAAGTCTTTGCCGTCGATCGTGATGCGACCTTCCGTCGGATCGTAGAAGCGGTGCAACAGGTTGATCACGGTGGTCTTGCCGGCGCCCGTCGGTCCTACTAAGGCAGCCAATTCGCCTGGCTTGGCCTCGAACGACAGGTCCGACAACACCGGATGGCGAGCATCATAGCTGAAGTTGACGCCCTCCACCCGCACATGGCCTGTAACTGTCACGAGCGGTTGCGCGTCTGGTCGATCGTCAATATCCGGCTGGGCATCCAGTATTTCAAAAACACGCTGCGTCGCCCCCTGTGCTTCTTTGATCTGCGTAAACACGCGGGCTGCCGAGCTGAAGGGACCAATCAGGATACCGGCGAATAAGACGAAGGCGAACAGATCCCCTGGCGTGACGACTCCCTCAATGACTTGTTTGCCTCCGTACCACAGCACCGCCGTTGCCGATGAGAACGTCAGGAGGCTGATCACCGGGATGAAGATGGCCATGATTCCGGCTCGACGGAGCGTGAGATGCAGCATGTGATCGACCTGATCTGCAAAACGAGCCTTTTCCCGTCGCGCCTGGACGAACGATTTGACGATGCGAATGCCGGAAATGACTTCTTCGGCCAAGGTACTGAGCGCGGCCGTGTGATCTTGAATCGACGTTGACAGGGATTTTAACCGACGGCCGAACATCTTGGAGACGACGACCAAGAGCGGGAGAAGGACCAAGATCAAGAGGCAGAGTCGCCAATTCATCATGAGCAGGAACGTGATGCCGCCGATGAAGGTCACGAGTTGTTTGACCCCGTCGATGGGGGTTTCTGTGACGAGGGATTGGACGACGGTCACGTCGGACATCAACCGGGAGAGTAATTCTCCCGTACGGCGCCGAGCGAAAAAGCTGACCGTCAGCGTCTGCAGGTGACCGAAGAGATGTTTGCGAAAGTCGGCGATGACTTCCTGAGAGACCCAGGCTGTCAGATAACTATGGCCCATCGAACATAGTCCCTGTAAGATTACCAGGCCCAGGAATAAGCCGATCGACCGGGTCATCTGATCGGCATCGTGCTGAACGGTGATGATATCCCAGAGAGTGCCGGCCAGCCGGACTAAGGCGAGATTAATGAGCGCAACCCCGCTCACTAAGAGCCCGGCCAGTATTAAACGCGTCAAGTGAGGGCGCACGAACGGGAGGAAACGTTTGAAGATCAACATGCTGGTCGGGCGGTGTGATTGGACACGGAATCGTGTTTCCGGCTTACCTCGACGGGGGGGTGGGGACGAAACGACTAGAGTTGAGCGATCGATTCGATCAGGTTCTTATTGATCGCGACGAAATCCGACCGGTCCTTATCGTCGATGACGACATCGGTCAAGCTGATGAAGAGACGCGCTTCTTCATTGATCGCATCGGAGACACGATTCCGCATCGGAGGGACCAGAAAGTCTCCCACGTAGGTACAATTGACCGTCCGTACGCGGATGCGGACTTTCTTCCCCTCGGCCACGGTTTCCTCCTCCCGCCACGCCGGCTGAGCTTAGCTTTTTCGGCGAAGAAATTTCTGGCGTTGGCGCAGCTTCTTGTACTTGTGCTTGCGCATCTTCTTTCGTCGTTTTTTCAAGACGCTTGACATGTGCTGTATCTCCAAAGAACGCCGAGTCTAAAAGCTTTCGGATGAAAATGCAACCTCACGGCGTCTTTTTCCCGTATGCTATACTGCATCGCCATGCATCTTGAACGGATCGGTTTGTCACAGCCCTCATCCATCGTATGGCTCTTAATGCTCACCATGGTGGCAGTTGGGTGTCCGTCGAAGACCGTCCGATATCCAGCAGAGCACGAGCGACTTCTCCGTATCGACCAAGCATTGGAATCTTTGCGGAGTGCCTATGAACGAAAGGATCGATCCGGGTTCCATTCCATGCTGTTGCCGCAGGGTCAGCTGGACGAACTGCAACGGCAAGTCGACATGGATTTCGAAGCCTTTTCCGCCATTTCCCTCGAGCTCAAGATCGAGCGGGTTGTGATCGAAAAAGACGATATCGACGTCTTCATCCATTGGCAAGGGACGTGGAAGAGAGATGCCGATGACATGGGTATCCGGCAACGGGGCCATGCACGGTTGCAATGGGTCGGTACGCAATCGATTCTCTTGCGTAGCGCGCAGGGAGATTTGCCCTTCGGAATGAAAACGAAACAGATGTTGTCGGAACCTCCCTCCCCGTCGTCTCAACCACGATAACGATGCCGCTGAATACGCTGGGAGCAGATTTTCTTGTCATCGGCAGCGGAGTCGCCGGGCTACGCGCCGCCTTAAACCTCTGCCGAGCGGGTCGAGTGATCGTTCTCACCAAGGGTCATCCCTTACAAAGCAATTCCATCTTCGCGCAAGGAGGGGTCGCCGTGGCCTTGAGCGAAGAGGATGATGTCGCCATCCATTTGACGGATACCGTCAAGGCCGGACACGGCCTGTGTCGTCGTGAAGCGGTGCGAGTGTTGGTCGAGGAAGGGCCGGATCGAATTCAAGAGCTCATCCGCTGGGGCGCGAAGTTCGACAAAACCGATGGGAAATTCGCCTTTGCTCGTGAAGCGGCTCACAGCCGCAGCCGAATCCTCCGTGCAAGAGGCGATGCGACAGGAAACGAAATGGTGCGGGTGTTGATGGCGCAGGCCGCCCGACAAAAGCGGATAGTCAGGCTGGATTACCACTTCACCGTCGATCTTGTGGTTGAGGAAGGCCGATGTTGCGGAGCGGTGGTGCTTGATGAACATTCAGGAGAGCGCTTCATCATACCCGCAAATGCCGTCATCCTATCGACAGGAGGAGCAGGGCAGATTTTTGCGCGTACCACAAATCCGCCCAATGCGACCGGCGACGGCATCGCTATGGCATTTCGTGCAGGAGCGGAACTCCAGGACATGGAATTCGTTCAGTTTCACCCGACGTCGCTGTATCTGCCGTCGAGCCCCCCTTTTTTGTTGTCGGAAGCCATGCGGGGCGAGGGCGGTCAGCTGCGCAACAATAGGGGAGAGACGTTCATGCCACGGTATCACCCGCTCGGCGTCTTGGCTCCGCGGGATATCGTCGCGCGGGCTATCTGGGCGGAGATGGCGGCGACGCGTGCACGGCATGTCTATCTTGATGTGACTCACTTGAGATCGAGTTTTGTCAAACGGCGATTTCCGACGATTTATGCGACCTGTCTGCGCCATGATATCGATATCACGGAAGAATGGATCCCGGTCTCTCCGAGCGCTCATTACATGATGGGAGGGGTTGCGACGGACATCAACGGGGCCACGACATTGCCGGGTCTTTTTGCGGCGGGCGAGGTGGCTTGCAGCGGTGTGCACGGCGCCAACAGATTGGCGAGCAATTCATTGCTGGAGGGATTGGTATTTGGAATGCGGGCCGGCGTTGCCGCTGTCGCCTGGGCCTCTCGCCGTTCGATGCCCGATTTGACTCACCATGTGGAGCGTTTGAGGCGCGGGCGGTTGGAACGATTGGAGGATGCCGAAAAAGTGCGCAGTTCGCTTCGACGAACTATGTGGGGGCAAGTGGGGCTCGTCCGTTCTCGGGAGTCGCTTGTTCGCGCCACGGCTCAGCTTGCGCGGTGGGAACGGATGGTGTCCAGAGCCTTTGCGGGGAGAGCCGATCTAGAGGTCAAGAACATGGTTCAAGTGGCGCATTGCGTGGCGGAAGCCGCACTCTGGAGAGAAAACAGCGTCGGCGCCCATTATCGATCTGATTTTCCGGGATCCAAACGGCCGGGCTGGAAACAGCATAGTCAAGTGTGTTTGGGAGGCCAAACTACCGGCCAGGCTGATGTGAAGATACCGAAGCGGGTCGTGGCACGGCGTATTCCGAAGACGGGATGATGTGGCCGGTCACGCCAAGGTCACGGGCGAGGAACAGTCGATAATACCGCAAGACCTTGCGGACATATTGGCGGGTTTCGTCGATCGGCGGAAGAGTTCGATAACGATCGACGACACGCTCCCCGGCGTTATAGGCAGCGAGCGCCAGCGGAAGGTTGCCGCGGAATCGGTCGAGCAACTGGCGTAAGTACTTCGTCCCTCCTCCGATATTGTCCTCGGGATCGTAGAGGTCCCGAACCTCCAGTTTCACGGCCGTTTGCGGCATCAATTGCATCAATCCAATGGCTCCCGCTCGTGATACCGCGCGAGGGTCGAAATCCGATTCGGCCTTGATGATGGCGCGAATAAGAGCAGGGTGGAGTTGATGTTGCCGTGAGAATCGACTGATCACCGGTTCCAACTCCTGCTCTGAGAGAACGGGATGCAGCCGATTTGGGTGGAGGTCGATCCGGCGGTACCGAGCGTCAGAGGGAACGTTGGTGAGCGATATCGTCCCTTTGGCATCGACATATTGGTAAATCTCTGCCCGACTATCACTTGGAACCGTCAGCAGGACGCTGCCGCTCAATGCGACAAGGAGGGCCATACCGGGCCGGCTGATTGAGGAACGATGCAGTTTGTTCGGTTTTGGCATGGTCAAACGATAGCAGTCTGTCATTGTCTGTCAAGGAAATGCAGATCTTGTGCCTTGGGAGATCTGTAGAATCTGAGGGAAAATGGAAAGATGATGTTTTATAGGCGGGAGGACTGTACTAAAATCGGCCTCGTACCGCTACGAATTGCGCCCTTAGCTTCAGGGTAAGCGGACCCGGTTTGCCATCGCCGACAGGTCTGCGATCGACGAAAGTCACCGGCATGATCTCCATGCTGGTGTTCGTGAGAAAGCATTCGTCGGCCCGGTACAACTGGTCGACGGTATAGCGACCTTCTTCGACGTGCATGTTGAGTTCCTCGGCCAACCGAATCACGATGTTTCTGGTGATGCCGTCGAGTAAGCCGCATTCCAGGGTGGGCGTTCGCAGCGTGCCGTCCATTACAAAGAACAGATTGCTGATGGTGCATTCGGTCAGATGCTGTTCCCAATTGAGCAGGATGCTGTCGAATGCGCCTGCTGCGATCGCTTCGCGTTTGGCTTGGATATTGTTCAGGAAGTTCGTAGTTTTGATCTGTGGGGACAAGGCATGCGGTAAATTCCGCTTCGTGGAAGCCACGATCACATTGACACCTCTTTCATAGAGATAGGACGCCGGAGGCACGAGGGGTTTAGCCATCACAACGACGGTCGGCGACGAACAGAGTGCCGGATCAAGTCCGATGTCTCCGGCCCCTCGAGAAACTGTGATTCTTAGATAGGCGTCTTGCAGATCAGTCCCGACGTCGTTGCGGATCATCGCCTCATGCAGAATGTCTCCCCAGTTTTTCACCGGAATCGGAATCGTCAGGCCGATTTCCGTCGCGGAACGGAATAGTCGTGACAAATGTTCGTTTCGCATGAAGATGCGGGGGCCGTACGAGCGAATCGTTTCATAGACCCCATCGCCGTAGAGAAATCCATGGTCGAAGACCGAGATCACCGCCTCTTCGTCTGTGACGAACTTGTTATTCAGGTATATCCACATGGTTATGAAAAGGCGCTGAAGAAAGCCTGGGCCTTATGAATCGTTTCCTCATATTCGCGCGTCGGGTCTGAATCGGCCACAATGCCCGCTCCGACCTGAAGGTAGCCCACGGCGTTCCGCATGATCAGCGTGCGTATCAGGATATTGAAGTCGAGCTCTCCGCTCCAGCTGAGATAGCCCATCGAACCGGTGTACGGACCGCGGCGTACGGGCTCCAACTCCTCGATGATCTCCATGCAACGGATCTTGGGTACGCCGGTAATCGTTCCACCGGGAAACATGGCTTTCAGCAGGTCGAAACCAGTCGCATGATCCTCGAGGGTGCCGGCCACATGCGAAACCAGATGGTTGACATGAGAATATTGTTCCAATGACATTAATTCATCCATATGGACGCTTCCGAAACGGCAGACTCGCCCGAGGTCGTTCCGTTCAAGGTCGACCAACATGATATGTTCCGCGCGTTCCTTTTCGTTTGTGTGTAATTCCTCGATCAGCCGTTGATCGTCGAAGGCGCTTTTGCCGCGGGGCCTGGTTCCCGCGATCGGCCTCGTATCGGCTTGACGCCCTTCCAGCCGAACGAGCCGTTCAGGAGAGGAACTGATGAGGCGAACCCTGTCGAACCGGAGTACGCCTGAGAAGGGTGAAGGGTTCAATGTGCGCAAGCGACTATAGGCAGAGAGATCGGTTTGAAGGTCCCCGAGAGAGGAGAATGCTTCACAGGTCACATTGAAGCGGTGGGAGAGGTTGACTTGATAGATATCACCGGCTGCGATGTATTCCTTGCAACGGCTCACGTTCTGACTATAGACCGCCTGTTCCTGTTCCGGTGTAAACGTCAGGCGACCGAGCTTGCTCCAGTCCGCGTCGACTGTGACAGGCCTTGTCAATCGGGCTTCAAATTCGGTCAGACGATCCCTCCCCTCGCGAAACAGCTTTTCCCGAGGCTCGCCCAAAAATCGTTCGAGCGGCGGACAGAATATGAGTACCAGGCGGTTCAACTCATGGTCGATTGCCGCAATGAGATCGAAAAATGCGAACTCCATATCGGGGATAGTAAGGTCATCGACGGCTAAGCACGGCAACCGTTCGAACTGGCGCGCGAGATCATAACTCAAGTAGCCGACCGCGCCGCCGAAAAACGGTGGAACATCGGGAGGACGAATGATCCGCTGATGGGTCAGGAGGTGAGACAAACGTTGAAACGGAGATGGGCCTGACTCCATGTGGCCTTGAATCGATCGGCGCACAAAGGTATCCCCTTTCCCATACAACGTTTGATAGGGATTGACGCCAAAGTACGAATACCGTCCCATAACGCCTTCACCGTTGCCGCTCTCAAAGAGAAACGAGGGGCGTCGCGCTGAGGCGATCTTCGCGTACAGGTCGAACGGACTTGCCGGGGGAGAGGGGACGGTCAAGATAAGCGGCGAAGGAGAACCGTGCAAAAATGGCATCGACGAGGGTAAGGTTCTCGGCATAATTGGCACGTTTTCAACAACACCCTAAATGCAGGAGGCCGTGGTTGTGAGGCCGTGGGGCTCCACTATACCGCAGCGATTTCTGCGCGCATAGGCCTCTAACCGCTTGACATTTCAAGCAGGGTTTTGCTTAAATTGCGCACCCCATCAGGGGCAGAGTTCTGTTCACGTGCTCTCGCCTTCCGTGGGTTTGGGATGCCCCCTCCACAAGATCCCTTATATGCGGGGCTCGGTCAGGCCGTTCGAATCGGAACGGAACTGCTGGCTGCGCTGATCGTTGGAGGTGGGCTTGGATGGGTCGTCGATACGTATCTCTTAGGGACAACTCCGTGGGGACTCGTCATTGGGTTGGTCTTCGGTGCAGGAGCCGGAATGAGGAACGCCTATCGATCCGCACAGCGATGGAAAGGCCCGTCGGATAACGAAAATAAGCAGGGATAGTCCATGGAAGAAAGTCCGCTCCATCAATTCGAACTTCATCACTGGATTCCACTCTCGATCGGCGGTGTGGACATTTCCATCAATAAAGCCGTGATCTTTATGTGGATTGTCATCGCCGTAGCGGCGGTCCTCATGATCATGGCAGGATCGTCGCGCAAACTGGTGCCCGGCAAGTTGCAGAGTCTGGCGGAGATGATGGTGGAGTTCATTCGCAACATGATCCTGGATACGATGGGGAAGGATGGGATGCGATTTTTCCCGTTCGTCGCCACGCTCTTCTTATTTATTCTTTTTTCCAATTATATCGGGTTGATTCCCGGCACCTATACGGTGACGAGCCAAATTGTTGTAACGGCCGTGTTCTCATTCTTTGTATATGGGGTTAGTTTGGTGATTGGATTCTGGTTACATGGGGTGAAGTATTTCGGCATTCTCGTTCCACCTGGTACTCCCGGATGGCTGGTGCCCCTCATGATCCCAATCGAGATCATCAGTCAGATCGCACGGCCCGTATCGTTGGCCGTCCGGTTGTTCGCCAACATGACGGCTGGCCATGTGATGATTGCGGTCTTGTCCGGCCTCACAATCAGCGGCGGCTTGTTGATCGGCTGGTTGCCCTTAGTAGTTTCGATTGGTGTTTATCTGTTGGAATTTTTGCTTATCGCGTTCATTCAAGCCTATATTTTTACTATCTTAACGTGTGTCTACCTGGGAGATGCATTTCATTTACATGGTCATGAGGAGCAGGCGCATTAGCGCATGCGGGTTTAGCCAAGGGAGGAGTAAGCCATAATGGATTCAGCAGCAGCAGGGTTGATCGGTATGGGATGTGCCGCGGCAGGATTTGCCGGAGCCGGTGTGGGGATCGGCTACATCTTCGGGAAGATGATTGAAGTGGTGGCACGCCAGCCTGAAGCAGAAGCTCGCGTCACGAAGTATATGTGGATCGGGTTCGCGCTGGTAGAAGCCATTGCGTTGTATGGCTTGGTCATCGCCTTCATCATCATGGGCTTTCGCAAAGGCTAGGAGCAGGTTTAGGTTTAGGTCAAGGCTGAGGAAGGAATGGATCTCAACCTCAGCCTGAACCGCAGCCTTCCTGGGAGAAACCATGCCACAGTTTGAATCAACCTTTTTTTCTTCATTGATTTTCTGGGAGGTCATCTCGTTCGGGATTCTCTTGTTCGTGCTCTATAAGTATGCATTTCCCGGCATCTTGAGCGCCTTGGAAGAGCGTGAAAAGAAAATTAAAGACAGCCTCGATCAGGCGGAGCAGCACCGGTCCGAGGCCGAGCGACAATTGAAGGAATATGAAGCAAAGCTCAGCGCGGTGGGAAAGGAAGCCGAGGCCATTCTTGCGGCAGCAAAGGAACGCGCTCAACGGTTGCTCGATGAGAACGAACAACGGTTGACCGCTGAGGCGGAGCGTATCAAGGGTGATGCGGCGCGCGAGATCGAGCAAGAGCGCCGTAAAGCGCTACAAGATATTCGAACCCACACGACTGAACTCGCGCTTATGGTGGCGGAAAAAGTCGTTCAGCGGAGCTTAACGGAAGCCGATCAGCGAAGATTCGCAGACGAAGCGCTTGAGGCGCTTTCGAAATCACATTCGCGCTGACGTGTCGCGATCTGTCGGTGGAGTCAGCTCAGGGTGACTCCACCCGGGCGATATCCTTCCAAATCCACCGTGACAAATTTGAACCCCAGCGCTTTCAGTCTCACACTGATCTCCGCACACCGATTTGATGTCATGAGCCGGGGGAGTTCGTCCTGCGCCAATTCAATCCGCGCGATCTCACCGTGATTTCGTACTCGAAAATGACGGAATCCCTCACGATGCAAGACGGCTTCGGCTTTTTCAACACGGTGCAATTTTTCCACTGTGATCATGTTCCCACGCGGGATCCGCGACGAGAGACAAGCCGCAGCCGGTTTGTCCCAATTCGAAAGCCCCAGATCCTTGGCAAGGATGCGGATGTCGGCCTTTGATAGTTGGGCCTCCACGAGCGGGCTGCGCACGCCCCATTCATGTGCGGCTTTGATGCCCGGACGGTCATCACCCAGATCGTCCAAGTTGGTTCCATCCACCACATACGTGGCAGCCTTTGATTGACGCATATTTCCAAGAAGTTGATACAGGTCGGTCTTACAGTGAAAACAACGATTTGCGTCATTCCTCACGAAGTCGTCAATGGCCAGCTGATCCGTCTGTACGGTTTCATGGCGGGCACCGATTTCCTGAGCGACCAGTTCTGCAGCTTCCAACTCAAGTGATGGAAACGTCGGTGAGATGGCCGTGATGCCGACCGCCTTCTCGTGGAGTTGGTCGTGCGCGACCTTCAGCACGAAGGTGCTGTCGATTCCCCCGGAATAGGCCACCACGACCGAGCCCATCTCCGTCAGGAGAGTTCGGAGCCGATGGAGCTTCTGTTGGAGAAAGGGCGATTGCATAGTATGGGCTTTCAGCGAGCCTAGTTGCGAACTTTCGCTTTCGCGATATTGCCGACCACGACAAGCGCATAGCGCTGAGGGTCCAAGTACTGTCTTGCCACGCGTTGCACATCCTCTTTTGTCACTCGTTCAATCCATTTCGGGTACTGAGTGAAATAGTCGAATCCCAATCCAAAAAACTCCACTTGAGCTAAGATTTTCGCCAGCTTCGCCGTAGAATCCAGCCGTAACGGGAAGCTGCCCATCAAAAATGCTTTGGCATCGGCCAATTCTTGATCGCTCACCGGAGCCTCTCGGATCGCCTTCATTTCAGCCAGGACGCCGGTGATAGCCTGATTGGTGGTTTCGGTACGAGTCTGGAGGTTGATCCAGAAAGAACCCGGCATCGATCGGGCGTCGTAATGACTGGTAATGCCATAGGCAAGTCCCTGTTTGTCTCGAATGCTATCCATGAGTCGGGATGAAAATCCCCCGGCGCCCAACACATGATTCATGACGGTGACGGCATAAAAATCCGGGTTGGTCCGACTGATTCCATGGTGACCGATCACAATGGTCGATTGTGTCAGATCCTTTTCGATGAGCTGCACGACTTTTTTGTCGATGACAGCGGGCTTCTTGGCCGCTCTGGATGGCGCTATCCCTTTCTTCCAGGATCCGAAGTGGGTCTGGACGAGCGCCGTCGCTTGTTCCACCGTGACGTCACCGACGATGGTGAGGATGACTTGATTGGCAAGATACTCTTTGGCGTAGAAGGTCTGCACATCCGTCAAGGTGATCTTGCCTAACGTGTCCTCTGTCCCGTTCACAGGCCAACGATAAGGATGATTCTGAAAGACCAACTGATTGAAGGCTTTCATGGCGACATGCCCAGGATCGTCATTATCGCTGGTAATTTCCCCAAGGATCTGCGATCGGACTCGTTCGAATTCTTGTTTGGGGAAAGCGGGGCGCTGGAGAATATCGGCGAGGAGAGTGAATCCAAGGTCGATGTCTTTCTTCAGCGTGCGCGCCGACGCGGTCGTGAAATCTTCGTCCGCCTGGGCTCCCAACGAGCCACCGACAAAGTCGATCTGTTCGGCCAGCTGTTTGGAGGATCTGGTTGTGGTGCCTTCATCGAGGAGACCGGCGACTAAATTCGCCAGACCGGCCTTTTCCGGAGGATCCTGTGCTGAGCCGGCCTTGATGAGGGCATGGATTTCAATGATGGGGAGGAAATGTTGTTCCAGCACGATGACGGTCATCCCATTCGGGGTAGTGAATCTCGTGGGGGAAATGTCAGCGGCATCACCTGGCCTCACGACGCAAACCCAGCTCAGGGCCAGCCCCACCAGGCACATGACCGACCACCGTTGAATGGATCCAGGGGCAGGGGAATGGCGCTTCTGCTCTCTCGGTTTGGTGACCATGGTTTTAGGACTTCCCGTCATGCACGGCTGTGGGTGCCAAGTCTGGAGGAGGGGAGGGCAACGGAATGAGAATTCCGACGGTTCGGTTGTCCGGGGTGAGATATTGTTTCGCAACACGCTGGATGTCCTTTGCCGTAACCGCGCGGATACGTTCAACGAATTGATCGATCCGTCGCCAGCCGGCGCCGACGGATTCAGCCTGCCCCATCAACATGGCATGGCGAAAATTCGAATCTTGCTCAAAGATGCGCGCCGCCTCAACTTGGTTCTTAGCCCGCTGAAGCTCCTGCTCGGACGGCGGCTCATTCTGGAGCCGTACGATCTCACGCTGGATGGCTTCTTCGACTCCTTCGACCTTCGCGCTGGGATTCACCAATGAGTAGAAATAAAACAGGCCGGGATCCGTTTGCAGCACACTATACTCGGCGCCGACAGCCAACGAATTCTTCTGGTCATAGACCAAGCTCTGGTAGAGGCGGGAGCTTTTCCCATGAGACAGGATCGATTCGAGGATGTCGAGCGCATACGAGTCCTCATTCGAATAGTTGGGTACGCGAAACCCCATCATGACAAACGGGACCTGCGCTTCGCGCTTCAGGAGAAAACGGCGTTCGCCTCGCTGTTCCGGTTCCGGCGGCAGGGTTTGTTTGGGTGAGGGACCTCTGGGAATCGGCTCAAACAGACGTTTGATCGTCGGAAGGAGAGCCTCGGCCTTGATATCGCCCACGATCACGAGAGTTGCGTTGTTAGGGGAGTAAAAGGTGTCGTAGTGGCGTTGCAAGTCTTCGAGGGACATCGCATCGAGATCGGCGAACCATCCGATGACGGGCCAATGGTAGGGATGGCTGAAGAAGGCCTGGGCAAACAGCGCTTCAACCAGCGCACCCTGCGGGTCATCCTCGGATCTGAGACGGCGTTCTTCTTTCACGACGTCGCGCTCGGTCTGAAATTCGTTGTGATCGAGAATCAGGCCCTGCATCCGATCGGCCTCCAGTTCGAGAGCCAACCCGACACGGTCTGCCGCCACATTTTCAAAGTAAGCGGTAAAGTCTTGTCCGGTAAACGCGTTGTCGATCCCGCCGTTCTTTCTGACGATTCGGGAAAACGAGCCTTTCGGATACCGTGCCGTACCCTTGAACATCATGTGCTCGAGCATGTGAGAGAGCCCTGCCCGTCCCATAACCTCGTTTCGCGAACCGACTTTGTACCACACCTGCACCGTGGCCACTGGAGCCTTGGGGACCTCGACCAGCAGCACTTTCATACCGTTTGCGAGGATGTACTCGCTCGGCTCTGCTCCAAGCGAGATCGAGATGGAGCCAACGACGAGAAGCGTCGTCAAGAAGTGGATGCGCCAATGATACTGAATAGTCCGCATGATCATGATGAAGGTGGAATTCGTCATGCTAGCAACGAGTTTCGATAGGTGTCAAGGTAAGGGAAGGATGAGGGCTGGAGAGTTCCCCAAGTTGTCCGCAGGCGCCGAAAACATCTCGTCCTCGGCTCTTTCGAACAAACGCATCGAGGCCGGCGTCGCGGAGGATGGATTGAAAACGAAGAATCGCCTGTTCGGGCGGGCGATGAAAAGGGCTGCCCGGAAATTCGTTGAACGGAATCAAATTGACCTTGCACCGCATGCCTCGCAGCAGTTGCGCCAGTCGTCCGGCATCAGCCGCATGATCGTTGACGCCGGCGAGCAGTACATATTCGAAGGTCAGTCGTTGATGAGAGGGGAGTGGATAGCGGCGACAGGCAGCTAGGAGCGATCTCAGTGAAGCGATTTCGCTGGCGGCAGGCATCAACTCCCGCCGCTGTGCTTCAGTGGTGGCATTAAGCGAGATGGCGAGATTCACACCAAGTGCCGCGACGTCCGGGAGGCGGGATGCCAGCCCCGCCGTCGACACCGTCACGCGTCTACGCGACCACCCAAGCCCCCACGGCTTGTTGGTCATAACGGTCACGGCAGCCTTAAGATTGTCCAAATTGGCCAGGGGTTCTCCCATCCCCATGAACACGAGATTCGTCATGTGTTCATCGGAACTCAGCAGGTCTTGCGCGGTCAGGATTTGATCGATGATTTCGTGAAGCTTGAGGTTGCGTTTAAGCCCCATTCGCCCTGTCAGGCAAAAACCGCAATCCAGCAGACAACCGACCTGAGTTGACACGCAGAGCGTCAGCCGATCCTCATCCGGGATGAGCACGGCTTCAATCGACATGCCGTCGTTGAGGGTGAACAGCAATTTGCGCGTTCCGTCCCGGGATGGCAGAACCGTGACATGGGACGAGCGCCCGATCGTGGCCGATTGAGACAGCGTCATGCGATCGTGCAGAGGGAGATCGGTCATATCGGTGATGGTTCGTAAGCGTCGTTGATAGATCCAGCGCAAAATTTGCTTTGCGCGATAGTCCGGCCAGCGCTGCGCACGGACAAACTTCACCATCTGTGGTTCAGTGAAACTCAAGAGCGTTGCCACGGTAGTGGGAGGGGGCATTGACCGGTCCGCAGGATCACATTTCAAATCTCGAAGCCTATCATAGCTGAAGTTATACCGCATATGGCCATACCTATTCATCGGGTCCTGAAACTTCTTCCATTGCGGGCCGCTCCGTATATAATGAACAGGGCAGGCGTTGGTAGCTATCATGAAAACCTGTAACAAGTGTCGTTCCATCGGTGGTTGCGCGCTGGCGGTTGCGTCCGGCCTGGCGCTCGTGCTCGGGTGTTTTCTCTCCAGCGACGGATATACGGCGCAAGTTGAGACGTCCGAACAATCGACGGCCAATGGTTGTACGACTGCGGAGGATTGTTTCGCGGCGGCCGCCTGGCCGAAGGAACGCCTGGGGCACGCGTTGACGAAAGATCAAGTGGTGGCGCTCAAACTGGAGCGCCTCCGAAAGGTCATGGAGGGATTTCCCGCTACGCTGTGGGCCAAGCGTGCCGGGTTGCTGTCCGGGGTGATCTTGATCGATCGGAATCCCGCGGGCGCGCTGCCCTACCTTCGGGCGGCCCAGCGGGACTTTCCTGCGCTCGACGATTATGTTCGACTCTGGATCGGAGAGGCTTTGCTGCGCTCGGGAGACGCGAAGGAAGCGGCCGGGATGTTCGAGGGAGTGGCGCAAGCGGTCCCCGATTCCACTCTGCTCAATCAGGTGGCGCTCCGTGCCGGAGAAGCGTGGTACCAGGCGTCCAGCTGTCCCGACGCTGTGTCTTGGTTCGTCAAGGCCGTCAATGGCAATGATAAGGACTCGCAGATCTCTCAGGCTTGGTTGCGGTTGGCGTCTTGTTATCTCCGGGAAAATCAATTGACGGAAGGGCGAGAAACGCTGAAGCAGCTTTGGACGAAGTTTCCGCAGACAAAAGAGGCCAAGGAAGCCGAGACTCTGCTTGGAGGCAATATCGGAGGGGTGCCGTGGGCAGCGACGCCCGACATGTATTATGAGCGTGCCCAAGCTTTCCTGGGGCAGTCGCTCCATGCGGAGGCGATCGAGGAGTTGAAAAAGTTCTTGACGCGAGACACGGTTTCTCCGCACCGCATCGATGCCAAATTCAAATTGGGAATCGCCCAAGTCCGATTGAAGCTTTACGATCAGGCACGCGACACCTTTCATGCGCTGACTGCTGAGCAAGGGGCTCGGGCGGATGAAGCGACCGTATGGCTCGCGAGGGTCTATCTCAGGCAAGGACTCGGGGAGAAGTTATTGGATCTCTGCCGAACGCTCTCGAAACGAACGATGACCCCGGAACAGAAGGGGCAGCTCAATTTATTTGCCGGGATCTGGTTGGAAGATGAAGCGCGGTTCGATGAAGCGATCGCAAGGTATCGACAGGTGTCCAAGTTCGGAGAGCTGGCCTCTCAACGAGTGGCGGCCTACTGGCGGGAAGGGTGGGTGCTTTACCGAACAGCTCGTTATCGGGAGGCGATCACCGTGTGGCAGCAGATCGTTGATCAGAAGGACGGCGACGTTGAACCCCAGGCGCTCTACTGGATTGCCCGTTCCTATGGCCAAGTGGAAGATGTGAAGTCAAAAGAGACGTTTGCACTGCTCTGTCAGCGCTTTCCGTACACCTACTACTGCCAGTTGGCGCGCGAACGCACAGACCTGTCGGTTTCCGGACAGACGAGAGGGGAAGGAACCGTCGGCGCTGCCTCGTCCACTCAGCTCGTCTCCGAGGTAACCCAGACGTCGGTTCAGGACAATCAGACAAGCGGTCGCATGCAGATCGAGCAACAGCCCGCGTACCGACGGGCGGTGGAACTCAGGACACTCGGTCTCGATCACGATGCCGCGCGAGAGCTCGGTGCGTTGACGGATCGATATAGTCGTGACCCCGAGGTGTTGGCGGCGTTATCGATGATGTTGAATGAGGTGGGTGCCTATCATCATGCCTTACGCCTGGTGCGGTCTCGATTCCGTGAGAAGTTGGAGCGAACCGGCGGAACAGTCGCAGATGGACTTTGGAATGTGGCCTATCCAACCGGGTTGATTCCCACGATTAAAATGTCGGGAGCCAACGGGGTTGATCCGTTTCTTGTCGCAGCGATCATTCGAGAGGAAAGTCAATATGATTGGAGGGCCGTCTCGCGTGTCGGGGCGATCGGATTGATGCAGGTCATGCCGGCCACCGCCAACGCCGTGGCGCAACAACACCGTCTTCCGAGTCTATCCCGAGAAGATTTGTTCGATCAAGAGATCAATATCCGAATCGGGGCCCGGTATGTCGAGCAACTGTTTACGCAGTTTGCCGGCAATATGGTGCAGACGATCGCGGCGTACAATGCCGGCCCAATCGTTGTGGGGACCTGGGCCGCGACCTATCAGGGACGGAGCGAGGATGAATTCGTCGAGCTGATCCAGTATCAGGAGACGAGGCAATACGTCAAACGTGTCCTGCGTAGCTACAAGGAATACTTGCGACTGGCTGAGGTTCAAAAGACTGTTTCTTGACAAGGTCTTGTGAAGTTTTTATAGTGCGCCACAATCCGTAGGGGTGATAATGAAGAGGGGTTGATTATGTCGTTGGATCGACTTGATGCGCTGGAAACTCGAATTCGTGACTTGGTGAAGCTTGTCCAAGAGCTCAAACGAAAGAATGCGCTATTGGAGGAGGAGGTCAAGACGGCTCGCCAGCGGTTGACTGCGCAGGATGATATGAATCGCAAATGGGAAAAGGAACGGATGGACATCAAGACGCGAATCGAAAAAGTCATGAATGAAATGGAACTGCTTGAATGTGTCGAGGATCCTAAGGAGGTGGCTATTGACTAAGACCATTGATGTAGAAATTTATGGTCAACCGTACGCGATCACAGGAGACGGCGATGATGCCTATATCCGGCGGCTGGCCCATTTCGTTGACGATCATATGAAACATCTGGCGGAAGGGATGAAGACGACGACTCCATCGAAGTTGGCGGTGTTGACGGCCATCAATCTTGCCCATCAGCTGTTTGAGTCTGAGAAAAAGCGGGTCCAAGGGGAGGCTGATGTCGAACGGCGGATGGTGACGTTGATGGAATCAATCGACGAACAGATGCCAACATCGCTCTTTCGGTGATTCACCTTGATTTCGAAGAGTCCCTTTGTTATCATATAGATGAGTGACTGTGCGGTGAAAGAAGTTAAGGGTGATGTCGTTGAGTGTCGATCTACTGGAAACGAATTTGAGCATCACAGAGAACGTCTACCTCATGGGATACGAAGTGTTGGTTTGGTGGATACTCATGTTATGGGTCGTGCTTAGGCGGACACTTCAGTCGGCCAGGCCGCGTCCAATTTTTGAAATTGAAGCGATTCGGCAGATACCTGCCGGATGGAACGAGTATCTATCCTCCATGCCCGTTTCGATAGCTGTCCCTCTCCAATGGCTGATGTTTGGCAACCGATGGTCAAGGACGGGCGGGCAGAGAAACGTACCTGGTATGACATCGTATCCCGACGATCTCTTGAGTTTCCAGGCGAGACGACTTGCGGTCTCCTAAGAGCCCTTCCACTCTTCACCTCACATCGTGCTTAGCGCCTATTCCACTTGATCTGTGGCGGGGTGCTTATTCCAGGTAGATTGTATGTGATCTGACTGTTTTTAAGAAAGAAGGGGGTGACTCCCATTTCTACTGCAATTGTTGTTTACATTATACTGTCGGTAATCTTCGGCGCCGTGGTTAGTGCAGGGGTATTTGAAGCCCTGCGACGACGAATGACGGGTGCCAAACAGGCTGAGGCAGAAGGCTTAGCCAAACAAGTTGTGCAGAACGCACAACGAGAGGGAGAGAATATTCTCAAGGAAGCCAGGTTTGAAGCTAAGGATTTGGTATTCAAAGCAAAGTCCGAATTCGAACAAGAGCAGAAAGCCAAGCTTGGTGAGCTCTCGGCGGTCGAGAAGCGTCTTATCCAACGGGAAGGCGGGCTCGAAGGAAAGCTCGCCGCCCTGGATAAGCGGGAAAGCGAGTCACGCAAACGCGAGGCGGATTTTGCAAAACGAGAGGAGGGACTGTCGGCGAAAGAGTCTGCTTGCGCCAAGGCCGAACGCGAACATCGCGACGCGCTGGAACGGGTAGCGGGGATGACGGCCGATGAAGCCAAGAAGCACTTGATCCTTGAAATGGAATCGCAGGCAAAACTCGATGCCGTCGGGATTGCGAAACGAACGATCGAAGAGGCGCGTGAAAATGCGGAGCGGGAAGCTCGGGAAATCATCACCACCTCGATTCAACGCGTCGTTCGCGACTATGTATCGGAATCCACGATCTCGGTGGTTCCCATTCCAAACGATGCCATGAAAGGTCGAATCATCGGCCGGGAAGGGCGGAATATCCGCGCGCTTGAAGCGGCGACGGGCATTGATCTGATCATCGATGAAACCCCTGAAGCGGTGATTATCTCTGGATTTGATCCGTTGCGGCGCGAAATTGCCAAAGTGTCGTTGGAACGGCTGATGCACGATGGGCGTATCCATCCCACGCGCATCGAGGAGATTGTCGAAAAGGTCAAGGTCGACATCGACAAGCTGATGTATGAAGAGGCGGAGAAAATTATTTTTGAGCTGGGGCTCTCAGATTTTCATCCTGAGTTGATCAAAGTGCTGGGGCGTCTTAAGTATCGAACGAGCTACGGGCAAAATAACCTCTATCATGCCCGCGAAGCATCGTATATCTGCGGCATCATGGCGTCGGAATTGGGCCTTGATGTCAGACTGGCTCGGCGAGGAGCCTTGCTTCACGACATCGGCAAGGCGGTCAGCCATGAAGAAGAGGGGCCGCATGCCATGTTGGGGGCGGAAATTGCCAAGAAATACGGCGAATCTCCCAAGATCATCAATGCCATCGCTGGGCATCACGAGCAAGTGGAACCGATCTGTCCGGAGAGTGTCTTGGTGGCGGCTGCCGAGGCATTGTCGGCGGCACGGCCTGGTGCGCGACGGGAGGCTCTGGAGTCCTATGTGAAGCGGTTGGAAAAGCTGGAATCGTTGGCAACCGGGCATAAGGGAGTGCAGAAAGCGTACGCGATCCAAGCCGGGCGGGAAATTCGCGTCATTGTGAGGCAAGAGGACATCACCGATGCCGAATCGTTCCAACTTTCTCGTGAACTTGCCAAGAAGATCGAACAGGAGTTGACGTATCCGGGACAGATCAAGGTCACCGTCATTCGAGAAAGCCGATACGTGGAATACGCCAAATGAAGGTCCTCTGTATCGGGGATATCATGGGAGAGCCGGGCCGCCGGGCAGTCGCTCGGGCGGTGCCTCGCCTGATCGCACAGCACCGTATCGATGCGGTCATCGCCAACGGTGAAAATCTGGCCGGAGGCTTCGGGGTCACGCCGGAGTTGGCCGAGGAACTGTTCGAAACGGGCATATCGGTCATCACGACCGGAAACCATGCCTGGGATAAGAAAGAAGCAGTCGATTATTTTTCTCGGGAGCCCCGCTTGTTGCGTCCGGCGAATTATCCGGCGGGGGTCCCGGGAAGCGGGAGTGTCGTCATTGAGACCGCAGGCGGCGAGCGGCTGGCGGTCCTACAGCTGATGGGTCGGGTGTACATGCCGACGATCGATTGCCCGTTTCAGACGGCAAAACGCGAGTTGTCACGGTTGAAGCGGGAGACCTCAGCGATCGTGATCGACATGCATGCGGAAGCCACATCAGAAAAGATGGCCATGGGGCATTTCCTGGATGGGGAGGTGGTCGCTGTCGTCGGTACACATACACATGTGCAGACTGCCGATGAACAAATTCTTCCGAAGGGCACTGCGTACATCACGGATATCGGCATGACGGGACCGCTCCATTCTGTGATCGGAGTCAAAAAAGAATTGGCGATCGAAAAGTTTTTGACCGCGATGCCGCGTCGGTTTGAAGTGGCCTCAGGACCGTCCGTGTTTTGCGCGGTTTTGCTTGAGATCGATCCTCGTTTGGGCAAGGCGATCGCGTTTGAACGAATTCGCCTCATCGATTAGGTGGAGACGCTGAAAGAGGTTGCGGGTCTGTTCCACATCAAGCTCGCAGTGATCGATTGGTGCCTGCGAACCTCAAAGGAGAGGACACACGACTACGTACTCTCGCCCGTCACTTTCTCCTTCCGAGTTGACATCGAGACAAGTTCTCACCGTCTCGGAACTGACTGCCATGGTTCGAGTTTCCCTCGAAACTGACTTTGCCGAGGTGTGGCTTGAAGGGGAAATTTCGAACCTGCGCGCGCCGGCGTCTGGGCATCTCTACTGTACACTCAAAGACCAGACGAGTCAGATTCGGGCGATGATCTTCCGTTCGGCGGCCGTTCGCTTGCGGTTCGGCCTGGAGGAGGGGTTACATGTCGTCGTGCGAGGGCGACTCTCCGTGTATGAACCGCGTGGAGAGTACCAGATCATTCTCGATCATCTCGAACCCAAGGGTCGGGGTGCTCTCCAGCTGGCGTTTGAGCAGCTGAAGCGTCGTCTGGAAGCCGAAGGGCTCTTCGATAGGGAGGGCAAACAATCATTACCGGCGTTCCCTCGGGTCGTCGGAATCGTGACCTCGCCGACCGGGGCGGCGGTTCGAGATCTGATCACCGTGTTGCGCCGTCGCTGTCCTATTTTGAGCATCATCATTGCGCCTGTACAGGTGCAGGGGCCTGAATCGGCTGGACAGATCACAGCCGCCATTCAGGCATTGAACAGACTCGGTGTGGTCGATGTCATGATCATCGGGCGGGGCGGTGGCTCCCTGGAAGATCTGTGGAGCTTCAACGATGAGGCGGTCGTACGAGCCATCGCCGCGTCACGGGTCCCCGTCGTATCGGCTGTGGGGCATGAGACGGATGTGACACTGGCCGACTTTGCAGCAGACGTACGGGCCCCCACACCGTCCGCTGCTGCCGAAATAGTCGCCCCAGTGTTGACGGAGATTATTGAGAGGCTGGGCATGCTCACCGTCCGCTGTCGGCACGCGATAAGCTCGCGAGCGCTGGAGCAGCATCAGCGACTTGATCTTCTGCTTGCCCATATGGACAACATCAGGTTTAGAATTCTCAAGGAAGCTCAGCGGGTGGACGGCGCCGTGGCAGGCATGCGAGAGGCAGTCCGAGCACAGCTGAGACAAACGATGGTGAATGCGCAAGCATGGACGCAAACGCTGATGTCGAGGAGTCCAGTGATTCAAGTGCGTCGCGATCTGGTGATCGTTCCACAGTTGCGGTCGCGTGTGATTGCTGCCGTGAACTATGGCCTCAAGCGAAAGGTCGAGCAAACCCATGCTTATCTCGGCCGATTCAACGGGCTGAGCCCGCTCGCTATTCTGGATCGGGGGTATGGGATTCTCGAGACGATGCCTGGACGCCGGATCATTCGGGATGCCGCACAGGTTTCTGTCGGTGAAGAGATTCTGGCGCGTCTCGCCAAGGGCCAGATCCGATGTGCTGTGGAAGAAGTCAGGTTGGATTCGTCAGTTTAAAAGCCGATGAAGACTTCGTTATAATGCGCTGCGCTTCGGTTTACTCATAAGACGGTAATTTGCAGAACACAATGTTATTGTTTGCCTATATCCTATGCGGGTTTCATTCACGTGGTTGTTGCCTTACTTGCTGACTACTGAGTAAGAAGGAGATTGTTGTGGCGGGAGTGAAGTTTGAACAAGCAATGGCTAGGCTAGAAGCCATCGTGGGTGAATTAGAGAAGGGAGATCTGCCGCTCGATGAATCGCTGAGGATTTTTGAGGAAGGCATCCGGCTGTCCAAAAATTGTCTCAAAGTATTGGAAGAGGCCGAACGGAAAGTCGAAGTTCTCGTTCAGGACAAGAACAGGAAGAAACAGTTACGCGCCTTCACATCCGATGACATTGCTGTACCGGATTCCGCTGAAGACTCATAACACGTCGCTCCTCTGATCATCGTTCTTTTCCGGACTTTCCCTCCATCTGTCCTCATGGATACGAACATGCGACGCGGTAAAGATCGTTGCGACCACGTGCTGACGGTTCAGGGATTGGCGCAGAGTCGAGATGCCGCGGTTCGGATGATTCTCGCGGGTCAAGTCAAAAGCAACGGAGTGATCGTCGATAAGCCGTCCAGGGTGATTCCCACCGATGCGGTGATCGAGATTATCGGAAAGAGCCAGCCGTTCGTCAGCCGCGGCGGCGAAAAATTGACGGCAGCTCTGGACGCGTATTCGATCACACCTCGAGGAATGATCTGTCTCGATGTCGGGTGCTCGACCGGAGGGTTCACCGATTGTTTGCTCCAAAGGGGGGCTGCGAGGGTCTACGCGGTTGACGTGGGATATGGTCAGTTTGATTGGCGGCTCCGGCAAGACCCGCGCGTCGTACTGATTGAGCGGACCAATATTCGCTATATGCCTCCTTCTGCCGTTCCGGAGCTGGTTGATTTGGTCGTCATCGATGTCTCGTTCATTTCCTTGATGAAGGTGCTCCCTCCCATCACGCAATTCCTCCGTTCTCCAGCCCGCATCATCGCCCTGATCAAACCACAGTTTGAAGTGGGAAAGGGGCAAGTGGGTCGAGGCGGCGTCGTGCGTGACGACGCACAGCGAGCGAAAGCTGTCCAGAAGGTCGTAGGGTTTGCAGAAGAAATGGGGCTGCGGACAATGAGGACTGTTGCTTCTCCGATCAAAGGGAAAAAGGGCAATCAGGAAATATTAGCAATCTTTGAGTGCAACACCTCATTTCGTGGTATGTAAGGAATGTCGTAACTGCTGAGAGTTCATTCAGGAGGGCCAATGAAAGTACTCGTGACGGGCGGCGCAGGGTTTATCGGGTCTCATGTGGTGGACCGACTCGTTGAGGAGGGGCATCAAGTCGTCATCGTCGACAATCTGGCGACTGGAAAGCGGAAGAACGTCAACCGTGCGGCGAGTCTCTATAAAACCGACATTACCAGCTGGCGTCTTGAACGGGTCTTTCGCAATGAACGGCCCAACATCGTCCTCCATCTTGCGGCTCAGATCAGTGTCCGCCGTTCGGTGGACGACCCGGTGTTTGATGCGCAGGTCAACGTCTTGGGAACCATGAACGTGTTGCAACAAGCGGTTCGGTATGGTTGTCGAAAGGTCGTGTTCTCCTCGTCCGGCGGAGCGATCTACGGTGAACAGGAGACCTTTCCGGCCGCTGAATCTCACGCCAGCAACCCACTATCACCCTATGGCATCAGTAAGCTGTGCGGGGAACATTACTTGTTCTACTTCCAGCGGACAAGCGGGATTCCGGTGGTCAGCCTCCGATATGCCAACGTGTACGGGCCGAGACAGGATCCCGAGGGAGAAGCAGGGGTCGTTGCCATCTTCATCCAAAAGATGTTGAACAATGAGCAGCCTATTATTAATGGAAACGGCCGTCAAACGCGCGACTTCGTATTCGTCGATGATGTGGCTGAAGCGAACCTGGCTGCCATGGGGCAGAATGCGCACGGAGTGTACAACGTGGGAACCGGTACTGAAACATCCGTCAATGAGTTGTTCCGGATGCTCGCCGGTCTGACCGCGTCGAGTGCCAAGGAAGTTCATGGCCCGGCCAAAACCGGTGAGCAGATTCGCAGCGTGATCGACCCGTTGAGGATCAAACAAGAACTTGGGTGGGAGGTCAAGGTGGATCTCGCCGAAGGGTTAAAGCAGACGGTCGAATTTTTTCAGGGAAAAATCAGGTAGCCCGCGGCCTCCAGGAGGCTGAGGTTCAGGTTGCGCCAAGAGTTGACGGGAACATCGGTCGAAACCAGCCGTGTACAATCACTAAACGATTGCGTGATCAGTATCGGGGGACTGCCCCATCAACCTGGATAGACCAGGCATCGATCCCGCCGATCAGGTTCTTCACGTTTGAAAACCCCTGCTGTAACAAAAACCCCGTCGCGTCCCCGCTTCGCATGCCATGATGGCAGTAGGCGATAATCTCGGTGTTTCTGTCCAACTTGGAAAGGGAGTTGGGCAGCGTGCCGAGCGGAATGAGGACGGAGTTGTCCAGCTTGGCGAGTTGGTTTTCCCAAGGCTCTCGCACATCCAGCAGCACCACGTTGTCCCCTTTATCGAGTCGAGCCTTCAGTTCTTTGGGTGTAATGGCAAAGCTCATGTCATGTCCTCCTCATGGCCAGGACGAAATCATAAGCGACTGAGGAAAAGACTGTCAAATGCGGTTCGCCACGCAAGGGGCGGCGTGTCGATCTTGTTCCTGTTATGGCTTACACCGTTTCGAACGTCCATCGCCCCCGTCGGTCGGGAAGGGTGAGCGCCTGGTTGAGGTGTGTGATGAAGTCTGTCCGTGGAATCTCTTCCGCGCCGAACCGGGTGACATTGGGGGAGGACTGTTGACAATCGATGAGGCGGAAGTTCCAGGCCCGGAGCTGACTGACGAGCCGCACGAGTGCCACCTTCGATGCATCATCGACTCTGGTAAACATCGACTCGGCAAAGAAGGCGCCTCCGATCGCCACACCATACAGTCCGCCGACGAGGAGACCGTCCTGCCATGTCTCGACGGAATGAGCATAGCCGAGTTCGTGCAAGCGTGTGTAGGCGTCCAGCATGTCACCCGTGATCCACGTTCCTCCTTCGGGATACTGCGGGCGAGGCCCTGCGCACTGTTCCATGATCGTTCGAAAGCTGGTATCAAGCGTGACGGCGAACACATCAGGGTGAAGGCGTCGCTTGAGGCTACGCGAGATGTGGAGCTTGTTGGGAAACAGGACGGCGCGAGGATCCGGCGACCACCAGAGAATGGGCTGATCGTCGTTGTACCAGGGAAAGATGCCCTGTCGGTAGGCTTCGAGTAACCGCTCCGGACGGAGATCGCCTCCTATCGCGAGGAGGCCTTCAGGGGATGCCCGATCAACCGGAGGAAAACGAAGATCGTGCCGATTCACGCGAAACATCACGACATATGAGACGCGACGCAGCACAAAATGTTATGCCGGGATGAGCCTGAGCTCGGCCATCATCCTTTAGGTTGCTGCGCCGAGGCCAGGATGGGCTGAAACATCGGATCGGCATCGAGTACGGCCTTCAGTAATTCGCTATGGAGGAAATAGCGCCAGACCCCATCATCTTTTCCCGGTATTTCGTCAAACCAACGTTTGGCCTCGGTCAGATGTTGCAGCATCTGACTCTTATCCCCATAGTTCGGCATGAAAATCATGCTGTAAGCCATGGTGTATTCCGCGAAAAACTTGTCGAGCGGCAGCTCCGCGATGGCCGATGAGTCGCGGGCATCCTCGTAGGCTCGAACACTGTTTGGGTCGTGCAACCTCCTGTTCCAAGCCACCTTGTTGATGCGAGACCAGGCTAGTTGCACCAACGCCTCGGCTCTAGGCGTCGGTCGATCGGTTGGAATGTCTTTGACCAGCGCTTCGAACGTCTCGATCATCGGAAGCTGGTCATTGTTCCAGCGATAGGCCATGCCGAGCTGGAAGCGGGTATCCAACCGCTCAGGATGGGCTTTCGCCAGGGTTTCCAGTGCGGGCAACAGTCGGTACAGGAAGTCGGCCGATGTCGGCTGCGAGAAGCCTCCCATCTCCATCGCGTTTGCAAGGTCGAGGCGACCAGCGGCCGCATAGACGTTCCAATAAAACTCGTTGACGGTCAGAGAAAGCGCCGGATTTTTAACCGTTAGGTTGTGGCCGTTGACGGCTTCCCGGAGCAACACCGCATAAAGATTTCTGGTCAGGACCGTCAGGGCATCGACCTGGTTGGGGTCGATGATCAAGATGCGATTGAGCATGGCGACGCGATCGCGCAATTCGGGAAACGCAGCGGCTTGTGCTGCTGCCGCCGTCAGCGTGCCGGGCTGATCATCCGGACCCCACCAGACAATCGAGTCAGGAAGTGCCCGGCTCGTTTCGGTTGTGAACGGAATTCTATCCGCTACCATCCCCGGTGCTTCAGGCTTGGTTTTCACGGGCAGATGACAGACGGCCGAGTCTCGAGGAAAGCCGTATTTTTTGAGCCCGGTGAAGACCACCCATCGAGTGCTGATGGATTGTATAGCGCGCCGCTCTCGTTTGATCGTATTCGTCCAGTGGACGGTGCCGGGACCATACGTGACCGGTGACGAGAGTGGGGCGTGATAGTGGACGGTCAGGTCGACGAGCGTGGTCGGGACGCTGAGCACTTTCCCGTTCGGCTTTAGTCGGAATGATCCGTTCGGGATCGAGCGGCTGTCTGTCACGGTGAGATGAAGGCCGGTTCCGGGCGGCGACATTCCGAGGGCATCCATGACAAAGGCTGAGGCTTGAGCTCGGGGGAGATCATCTCCATAAAATACGAGGGAACCTGTGCTGGGCCAGAGGATATTCATGCCCATATCAGATCGCTTCAAGAACGGGGCATGGCCGGCAGTCAGTTCCTGCCAACAACTCTCATATGACGCCTCAGTTGCCGGAGGATTCGGCCGGCCGGCCGACTGCATCGTCAGGAGTCGGTATTGGCATGCGAAGTCCAACTGTCCAGTGGTGATCTTATCGCCTTTGGCGATGGCGTCGGCGTATCGGAGGGCTGTGTCGATGGCGGCCTTATGGATGGTCTTGTTTTCCGCCGCCTTCTGAGGAATTTTTGGCGCCGCCGTCGCAAGATCAGGTAAGACCCCTTGAAAGGTCGTCAGCAGTCCCGAGAGGAGTAGAGTGCCGAACAACAGATTCTTATTCATGATGAAAAGACTCACGGTGTTGTAGGTTATCCAGATTAGGCAGTCTTCAGTATCTTCGCCCGCATCAACGCACGGTCGGCCGTCGATAGAGCCGGCGCCGGGCTGTGGCGACAGAGCGACACGGTTTGGCGCAACGATGCCACGAAGGTTTCACAATTTGGACAATCGCCCAGATGTCGACGTATTTCTTGGCAAATGCTCGTGGACAGTTCGTCATCGATATAAGCGGACAACCGGCGAAGGATGCGCAGACACCGGCTTTTCCCATGAGCATGTCGGTGCTGAGTCGTTGAGGAATGCCGTTGTCGCTTGGAAACGCTCCGTTTTGCCATTGTGGATCAGTTCCTCCGCTACCCAAGTGAATCGTGGTCGCGAGACTCTTCGCCGAGGCCTCGCGCACTGAGTTGGCGGCGCACAAACAATCGAGCCCGGTGTAAGCGCGATTTCACCGCTCGTTCGTTCAAGCCCATGATGGCTCCGACCTCCTTGGCGCTTAACCCTTCCATATCGCGAAGCACCAAGACCATTTTGTACTTCTTCGGTAATTGGTTGATCGCGGCATCGAGCGCTTCTCGCAATTGTTTATTTTGGAGCGCGTCTTCCGGGCTCAGGCCGTCGATCGGGATCTGCAAGCGGAATTCACCGTCCGACGTGGGAATGAATTCCTCGAGGGACAACTCTCGTTCCGGGGCTCCTTTCCGCCTGCGTCGCATGCGCAGGCTCGCCCGCGAGGCGATGGTATAGAGCCACGTCGAAATCCGGGCGTCACCACGAAATCTGTCGAAGCCCCGATAGGCATTCAAAAAGGTCTCCTGCACCAAATCCTTCGCCGCCTCCGGTTCGCCGCACAAACGATGGGCGAAGCGATACATGAGGTCTACGTGATCCTTGTACAGCGTATCAAAATTTTTAACAGATTGGGGGTCACTCAAGGACGAGGCCGACGAGCGGCGAATGACGGATGAGGCGCTCATTATGTAGCGCAGTCTACGAGGGGATTGAAAAGAGAGTCAAGACAGAGCCAAAAGCCTTGGAATTACTTCATCCGATGGAATTCGACGACGTCGCCTTGCCCGTCGAGCTCCACCGTAATAGGGGTCCCTTCCCTTGCTCCGTTCAGCGAAGATTTGCCTAAGTCTGCTGGATAGATCTGTTCCCCCTCCGGGGTCCAAAGTCTGACGCTGGCTCGATCCGAATCGGCAAATTCCAACGGACCCGTGATGAAGCGCCGGATAGGAGTAGAATCGGTGGAAGAGGAGAGATCCGCTACGACGTGGTGGTCATGCATACGCATGGTCAAGGTCTGACCGACCTTGGCATTTTTGATCCCGATCTTGGCGTTGACGTTGACGATCCCGATGGGAGTCCGAAAGAAAATGAAATTGGACTTCAGTTTTGAGATCGTTCCGGTCAGCAACACATGCGCCTTGGCCCCATTGGTAGCCGCCTGGCTGATCTGAAGATCGAACTGCAGGTCGTGCACGCCGATGACGGTGTCCCTTCCGTCCACTTCGACCGTCACGGACTGGCCGTCCTTGCGGGAAGCGAGCGCCCGCTCAAATGCGCCCATGTGGAATGCCTTCTCACCTTCCGGCGTCCAGCCAATCAACTGGGTGCCGTCTTCGAGGTCTCGCTTGAATGGTCCGGTCAGATAGCGGTGGACGAGCGCTCCATCGGTTCGCTTCACGATATCAACGACGACATGGTCTTCGTGGATCAAAAAGGAGACTTCTTGCGAGGCGGGGAGGGTTTTGAGCGTGGTCTTCGAGCTGAGCGACATGAGTCCGATCGGTGTCTTCAGGAAGACAATCCCCGGCTTGGCCCGCCAGACCCGGCCAGTCAGCATGATGGAGGGGTTCACCTCAGTGAAAATGGGTGCTGTCCGATCGGGTTCCTGTTGAACAGCCGGCGGATTGTCCGTTTGTGGCTGAACGGCTGGAGAACTGTCGGGGGATTGAGTAGGCCGAGTCTCGCTGCTCTGAGACGGAACGGTGGCCGGCTGGTCGTTCTGTGAGTCAGGAGGGACAACCGCCTCCGCCTCGGACTGTCTGGGTGCTGTTTCATCAGTCTGAGGTTGCGTCTGAACAGGGACATTGACCTCCGATTCCGATGACTGCGTCTGGGGTTGCGTCGATGAAGAGGCCTCGACCACTGATTCCGAGGACTGCCTGGGCGCAGCTTGATCAGTCTGGGCTTGCGTTGGTGCAGCACCCTCGACCACAGCTTGCGAAGCAGCAGGACGGTTCGTGAGCGGTGCTTGGGTCTTCTCTCCGTCCGCGAGACTTGCCGTGGCGCATCCGGCATTGACTGTTCCAAGGAGAAGCAACGCGTGCACTAACCGTCTGGTGTATGAAAAGCGATCCATAAGAAGACGCGGATATTCAGTGTGGAGGTGGTGAATCTTTCGTTCTGACTAAACCCTTCGAGCTTCGCGGTCATGGCGCCGCGATCAATCACTGACCATCTATGCGAATATCATGGGCTCAGAATCGGAGTCAACTCGAAAGAGGAGTTGCGCGATTGGAAATCCGGCCTGTCCCTCGTCTGTCTATTTTCGTGTTCAAAGGCTCAGCTAAGATATCGAGAGTCCGCAGCGGACTCTGTCCGAATGGAGAGGAGGACTCAAGGATGCAGACGAATGCCGCCGAGGTCGTCCGAGTGCACGATCTCACACACGATGTCCGTGAGCTCGACTTGCGATTGATCTCGCCTGCGACACTGGACTTCCAGCCGGGGCAATTCATTTCTTTTGAGATTCCCGTCGAAGGGAGGCCGCATCCGATGACACGCGCCTATTCGATTGCCTCGCCGCCCAGTCAACGGAGCATCCTGACATTGGTCTTCAACCGCGTGGACCACGGACCAGGGTCGACATGGCTCTTTGGTCTCAAACCCGGCGATCCGGTCCATTTCAAGGGGCCGGCAGGAAGCTTTCGTCTGCGCGACGATGCGCCACGCAATCTCCTGTTTGTCGCGACCGGCACGGGGATTGCCCCGATCCGGTCTATGCTCCAGACCCTGTTACCCAAAGGCACCCCGCAGGTCGTGTCCTTGCTATGGGGCCTCCGAGCCCTGCGGGATCTGTACTATCAGGAAGAGCTGCACGAACTGGCGGCGCGGCATCCCATGTTTCACAGTACCATCACATTGTCTCGTCCTGATCCGGGATGGACCGGTCCGACCGGTCGCGTCACCGCTCTGGTGCAGGAGCGTATCAAGACGGTGGACAACCTCGCCGTGTATCTCTGCGGAAACGGCGGCATGATCAAGGACGTGACCGACTTTCTCCGCTCGAAAAGCCTCTGCCCGATCTATCGCGAGAAGTGGTACGACGAAGAGCATGAAGAGTCATGACAGTGCTGTTCATGAGCTGGCCCGGGTTTCGTGGATATTAGGGTAAGACCTGGCGGGAGAAACGCGAAGCGGAAGGCCCATACGCGCGCACCTGCTTCATATTGGATTCCAGAAGACTCTCTGCTACACTTCTTCCCTATATGAGACAGCTACATGCCCTATGCTATCGATGAACGATCCGCTCACCTGACGGAAGGAGCAGCAAGATGACGACCACGATACGGGCCCGAATGAAAGGTGGGATCATCGAACCGCTCGACCGCGTCGACTTGCCGGATGGGCAGGACATGATGATCACCATCCTCATCCCACCATCGACAACGGACCTACAAGCCTTTCGGTGCAGTGCCGGGAGATGGCAAGGCACGTTTGATCCTCAAGCGCTGATTGACGAAATCTACGCAGACCGTTTGGTGTTGACTCGTTCCGCTCCGGCTCTATGACTCTCCGTTACCTCCTCGACACGGACTGGGTCATTCATTATCTTCATGGCCGTCATGACATCGTCAAACGAGTCCACGCCCTGAGCGAGCAAGGGCTCGCGCTGTCGACCGTCTCCCTCGCGGAGCTATACGAGGGAGTTTATTTCTCATCGAATCCATCCGACAACGAGTCCGCGCTTCAGGATTTTCTTCGTGGGGTGACGCTGCTTGGCCTCGATGAAGACACATGCAAGATATTTGGTCAGCACCGAGGACGCCTACGAAGGATGGGCAAAGCGGTGGGTGATTTCGATCTTTTGATTGGTGCAACAGGCTTGCGTTATGGATTGACGGTCCTCACGAACAATCGTCGTCACTTCGAGCTGATCGAGGGATTAACGGTTGAATCCCTCGATCCTGTAGTCTGACCTACAGGCGAATTCAGCCGGATTCGCCGATTCCTCATGGTACCGCTCCTTCCTTCGCTTCTTCTCGTGGTAGGAGAATCTCGATCTCTTTCCAAGATTGAGTCACGGTGATTATCGGAAATCCAGCCTGCACCTAATTTTTCTGTCCGCAATACGGTGGACAACCTCGCCGTGTATCTCTGCGGAAACGGCGGCATGATCAAGGACGTGACCGACTTTCTCCGCTCGAAAAGCCTCTGCCCAATCTATCGCGAGAAGTGGTACGACGAAGAGAATGAAGAGGAATGACATTTCTGTTCATGGGCCGGCCCGGATTTCGTGGACATTAAGTTAGGACCCGCCCGGGGAGCGACACGAAGCGGACGGCCTCGCAAATCACAAGAAAAGTAGCTTGTCCTTTTTTCCATCTAAGCAGCTTGTTTTGTTGTCCGAAGCCTTTTGATTTGAGAATCGATCTGGCGAAGCACCTTCAGCCCAGTGATTGCGACTTCAGGAAGTTCTGCCATGCGCTGAGTCCAGGAGCGATTGTCACCAACTTCTATCTTGGCCATCTCGTGAAGCGCCTTGTTTCGCTTTTCCTTCCAGGATCGAACGCTAACGGCGACAAGTGCTTTTAGTTGTTCGTCCTTCTCCCTTTGCGCAACCAGTTTGATTAGCTTTTCCAGTGTTTTAAAGCTGTAATTCTCGCCAATCACAAAAGTCACACGACTCTCAAGACGATCAGTCAGTAGGCTTTCAGTGAGGGTGATGGCCTCAAGGAAATACTCGTCACTGATGGACTTGGAAATCCTCTTGTAGGCTTCCCGATAGAGATCATGTCGTCTCAGACCTACATCATTGTGCGTCTGAGCAAGAGCACGTATACGATTTGACATAGCCGACAATTCCCTCATTGGGTTGGGATTAAAATGACGATTGCTGAGTCTCCAGACTTGAGTGTATTGGAATTAAAGAACCTTGCAAGAAATGGTTGTTTTCAGCAGAAAAATAGAAAAAGGGCTGGGCTACTTTTCTGTCGCCTTCTCGACGCACCGTCTTTAATAAGGATGCCGACTATGCCGCCTTTCTCGATCTGCTCGGTACAGCCAAAGTCCGACATCGCATCAAGATTTTCGGCTTTTGCCTGATGCCCAACCATTTCCATCTCGTCATTGCGCCCACGACCGGTGATGGGTTCAGTCCGTTCATGCAGTGGTGGATGACCAGTCATGTCCGGCGCTACCATCGGCACTACCGCAGTCATGGCCATGTCTGGCAAGGCCGCTTCAAGAGTTTTCCCATTCAGCAAGATGGGCATCTCCTCACCGTCCTCCGCTATGTGCTCCTCAATCCCGTACGTGCGGACCTGGTGGCCCACACTCAGGATTGGCGCTGGTCGAGCTTACATTTTCCTGCGCTCACCGACCCAGTTCCCATTCCCCTACCGGCAGAAGAGCCGTTCTCACTTGACCAGCCGCTCTCGCAGCCTGATCTGACCACGCTGCGCACCTGCGTCAATCGCCAACAACCGTTTGGCTCATCGAACTGACAAACGAGGATTGCCGCCAGGCTCGGTCTCGCATCGACCCTTCGTCCGCGCGGACGGCCCCGCAAATCACAAGAAAAGTAGCCTGTCCCCTTTTCACACCCGCACTCCTAATCCAATAAAGGTAGCTTCTTCTATAGAGGCAGGCAAGACTCTTGGAAAGGTAAAATCCGACCTTAAAGCTGACCTCGAAGATGTCGAAAAAACGCATGGTCTACTAAAAGAGAGGAATGTCACTGTGTATGTAGTCAGTGGAGATAAACCGTCGCCCGATCTTAAAAAATTCTTTGTCGCTCAAGGGTTCTCTGCCGAACAATTGGAAAACGCATTTAACCCGGATATAGACACACACGGCCTAACTAATCATGACATTTCGATAATTCCGGCTGACAAGGCCTTCAAGCTAGGAGAGGTCGGCTATTCGAACACCATGAATCATGAGGTCGGACACGCGCTAACTGATGAGTGCGATGCTAAGGGTGGCCCTCATCCATGTGGCGGAGTGATGCAAACGCCAGTGTCCCCACGGGAAAATCTTGAATATGACAGCAAGTTTAGGAGGGCTGTAACAAGTAAGTTGACTTTGGTACCTGAGGTGAAGCGCTACACCGCCGTTTGGCAGCCAAGCACAGAGAATGAAGTCCAGGTCTACGAGTGGTCGTACCAAGACTACCGGGCGAAGTATGACGAACTCTGGCAACAGGGCTGGCGGCTGAAGTTACTGAGTCCGTACGTCATCGACAATGAGGTACGCTACACGGCTGTCTGGCGTCCGAGCATCGAAGCGGAGATCCAGATCTATGACGCTCCGTACGAAGCATATCGCACGGAATATGACAAGCTGTGGAACCAGGGCTGGCGGCTGAAGCTCCTCAGTCTCTATGTGATTAACAACGAAGTGCGCTACACCGCCGTCTGGCGCCCGATCACCGAGCCCGAAATACAGCTCTACGGATGGTCCATCGATGCCCTGCGAGCGAGGTACGACGAGTTGTGGCAACAGGGCTGGCGACTGAAGCTGCTGAGCCCCTACGTGCTCAATGGAATCGTATGGTATACCGCCGTCTTCAAGCTGACTGAAGAGGGCGAGATTCAGATCTACGGCTGGTATTACGACGATTACCGGGCGGAGTATGACAAGCTATGGTACAGGGTTGGCGGTTGAAGCTACTGAATGTCTTCTGAAGCACTATGCGAAGCTAAATAAGACATATTAGCTCGGCAACGGTATCATGCTGCCGAAATGGAGAAAGCCTGTTGGACGAGGCGCCGACCACAAACCCGAGCTCTGCTAGATCATAACCGGTGCTGAGGACCAGTTCTCAACCTTGTACCGTGTGAAGACCTTGATGTGCTTCGGCATGATGGGGCGACTTTAAACCGTCCATTGAATCTCTGAGACCCGCGACGGCGATATGCGAAAGCGAACGGCCACCTGCTGCAACGGGTCATTCGCCGCCCGGCGTAACATGCTTACTTCTTCCTGACCATGAGGCGGAGTGGTGTGCCGGTGAATTGGTAGGTCTCGCGCAGTTGATTCTCCAAATATTTCAGATAGGAGGGCGTGAGGTCTTCCGGATGGCCGACGAATAATGCAAAGACCGGCGGTTTGGTGGCCACCTGTGTGATATAGGCGGATTTCGTCACGGCCGACGGCTTGTGCTTGCGAACCGGCAAGGGATGGCTGACCAGAATCTTCTGCAGCCACGTATTCAGCGCGCCGGTGGGGACACGCTTGGTAAACATGCTGTACACGTCCTTGAGAAGAGGAAACAGACGATGGACGGATTCTGGTTTCAGGGCTGATCCATACAGGATCGGAGCCCAGGTCAGAAAAGGGAACCGGCGACGGAATTCGAGTTCATACTCTTGTCGCGCCGTACCATCTCCGGCCCGTAAGTCCCACTTGTTGATCAACAGAATGCAGGCACGCCCTTGTTTCAGAATGGCCCCAGCGATCTTGGTGTCTTGTTCCGTGACTCCTTCCAGACCATCAAGTAGGAGGACAGCGATGTCGGACCGACCGATGGCACGGAGCGATCGGAGGACGCTGTAGCCTTCCACTCCTCGGTCGACCTTGCCGCGCCGCCTGATGCCCGCCGTGTCGGTGAAGATATAGCGTTGATCCTGGTGCGTAACCAGAGAGTCGATCGGATCACGTGTCGTTCCTGGAACATCGCTGACCACGACCCGTTCCTCCCCAAGCAGTGCATTCACGAGGGTGGATTTGCCGACATTCGGGCGTCCTACCACGGCCACGCGAGGGAGTTGTTGCAGCTCGTCGGACTCGTCAGCAGACGGAAGGAGCGGGTACATGGCATCCAACAGCTCAGCGACACCGAGGCCATGCTCGGCGGACACAGGGTAGAGCTGGTCGGTGCCCAAGCGATAGAAGTCGGCGAGCAAGGGCTCGGACTTCGGCGTATCGATCTTGTTGATCACATAGAACAGGGGCTTCGTTACTCCGCGCAACAACCGCACGACTTCGTGATCCGGCGGGGTCAATCCTGAGCGACCGTCCAAGAGCACGATGAGGATATCCGCTTCAGCAATCGCCAGTTCCGACTGTCGCCGAATCAGGGACAACATGCTGTCGGAGGTAGACAGATCCAGTCCCCCTGTATCGACCAGCCGAAACCTTCGATTGCGGTACGAGGCGTCGGCATAGTTGCGGTCACGGGTCACGCCGGGTACGTCGTCCACAATGGCGATCTTCGCGCCTAGGATCTTATTAAACAGCGTCGATTTCCCCACGTTCGGCCTGCCGATGATGGCGACAAGAGGCGGTGGTTCGCTTTCCGTGGAAAGCAACGGCAGGGTCGGTTCTTGTTTAGGAGCTGGTGTCGTGCGCGGCATAACTTGTCGGACGGTAACATAGGATTTTTCCCAAAGACAACCGGCCTCCTTCGGGTATACTTTGCGCCATGACTCACAACTCAGCACTCAGCACTCAGCACTTCCCCGACTGGTCTCAAATTGACGATGTGCTGCTCGATATGGACGGGACGTTGCTCGACCGCCATTTCGATAACTTCTTTTTCGAGGAAGAACTGCCGCGTCGGTATGCGGCGCTGCACGCACTCCCGTTTGAAGAGGCTCGCGATCGCCTGATGGCGATGTATCGGTCGGTCGAAGGCGAATTGGCTTGGACGGACCTGGACTACTGGACGAAGCGGGTCGGTATCGATGTGGTGGCGATGCATAAAGAACTCGATCACATGATCGGCTTTCTCCCTGGTGCTGAGGAATTCTTGCGCCATCTTCGGCAGCTCGGGAAGCGCGTGTCCATCGTGACGAACGCCCATCGCACGGGTGTGTCGGTCAAAGTCGCCAAGACCGGCCTGGATCGCTACGTCGACCGGATCGTGGATGCCTTCGAGGTGGGCTATCTCAAGATGAGACCGGAGTATTGGCCGAACTGCCGGCGTTTATTGGGTTTCGATCCGTCGCGATCCCTATTCATGGATGACGATGAAGGATGTCTGATGGCCGCGAAAGCGTTCGGGGTCGCCCATCTAGTTCATAGCGCCAAGTCGAGTTCGCAATTACCGCCCACTCCGGTTGCTCAGTTTTTCTCCGTTGCCGGATTTGCGCCGCTTCTCAATGGTCGGCCGCCGACCTAACCAGCTCCGATCACTGTGCCTCGATACATCTCACCGCCTAGTCTAGGTACATCCTTCATGGTAAATCGATCGAGCTGGGTGATGTGTAGACCGGCCTGAGCGATCAGCTGATCGATTCGTCGGTTGAGATTGCACCCACAACCAATCACGTTCTGAATCGGATTCAGCCGGTCTTGCCATGCAGCGATCTTTCGGTCGTCGCTCCGGCCATGTTCCAAGAATAGAAACTTCCCACCCGGTTTGAGGACACGCCCCACTTCTTGCAGCGCGAGCACCGGATCGGGAATTGTGCAGAGTGTCCAGGTACTAACGACATAATCGAACTGCCGATCGGCATAGGCGAGGGTCTCGGCGGTGTCCCTTTGGATGCGAACTGGAAAAGGGAGGCGGGCGCTGCGTGCTGCGATTGTTTTCGGGAGGAGTTGGGCTGAGTCGACCGCATGCAGCTCTGTGACGGTCTCCGGATAGTGCGGCAGATTCATGCCGGTTCCTATCCCGAGTTCTAGGACTTTACCATGGGCCGAAGCGAGGAGCTCCCTGCGCAAGCGAAGAAATTCATCGCCGGCCATGACCCACTCCATGAGGCGGGGGAAGATGTGATCGCAGTAGAATCCCATCGCGCCGATAGTATAACAAAGAGGTTCGGCCCTTCGGCCTCGGAACTTGTGACCCCGGGGGGGCTATGTTAGAGTCCTCCGTCTTTTTTGGCGCCTGACGACCATGAGTAAAGGATACGATCACCGCACGATCGAGACGAAATGGCAGCAGTACTGGGATCAGTACCGGACGTTCCGCGTCACGGAAGATCCCGGCAAGCCGAAATTTTACTGCCTCGACATGTTCCCTTACCCGTCCGGTTCCGGACTCCATGTCGGCCATCTTGAGGGATACACCGCCACCGATATTGTCTCACGATACAAACGGATGCGTGGGTTCAATGTATTGCATCCGATGGGCTGGGATGCGTTCGGCCTGCCGGCCGAGCAGTACGCGGTGAAAACCGGCATTCATCCGGCGAAGACGACAGCAGAAAACATCGCCACCTTTAAGCGCCAGATGAAGCGAGTCGGACTCTCGTACGACTGGGAGCGAGAGCTCAGTACCACGGACCCCCAGTACTATCGTTGGACCCAATGGATTTTCCTCAAGCTCTTCGAACGAGGATTGGCTTACGTGGCGGAAGTTCCTGTGAACTGGTGCCCGGCACTCGGCACGGTGCTGGCGAATGAGGAAATCGTCGACGGCAAGAGCGAAGTCGGCGGCTTCGATGTAATCCGCAAGCCCATGCGTCAATGGGTGCTCAAGATCACCGCCTATGCCGATCGGTTGCTGGAGGACTTGAAACTCGTCGACTGGCCGCCCAGTACGCTGGAGATGCAAAAAAACTGGATTGGGCGATCGATCGGCGCGGAGGTTGATTTTTCACTGGCCGATCGAAAGGGCGTGATTCGAGTGTTCACGACCAGACCGGACACGCTGTTCGGGGCGACCTATATGGTCTTGGCTCCTGAACACCCGCTTGTCGACGTGGTCGCGAGTGGGGAGCAAAAAGGCGCCGTCCAGGCCTATCGTGAAACCGCAGCGAAGAAAAGCGATCTGCAACGACAAGAGCTCGACAAGGAGAAGACCGGAGTCTTTACCGGCGGTTACGCCGTCAATCCGGTGAACCAGGAACGCTTGCCGATTTGGATTGCCGATTATGTGCTGATGAGTTACGGGACCGGCGCGATCATGGCCGTGCCGGCGCACGACGAACGAGACTGGGCATTCGCGCGTCATTATCATCTGCCTATCCGTGAAGTGATTGCAGGTGGGAATGTGCAGCAAGCGGCCTTCACCGATACGGATTGCGGCAGAGCCGTGAATTCAGTGAGCAGTGACGGCAGTTTTTCGATCGATGGTCTCACTCCGTCTGAAGCAATTCCCAAAATGACCGAATGGTTGGCGAAGCAAGGCAAGGGAACCAGGGCCGTCAATTACAAACTGCGCGATTGGCTCTTCGCCCGACAGCGCTATTGGGGCGAACCGTTCCCGGTCCTGTGGGTCGATGGAGAGGCGTGTCCTCTTCCGGAGGAACAGTTGCCTCTCGTCTTGCCGGAGACCGACAACTTCAAGCCGTCCGGTACCGGTGAGAGCCCATTGGCCAACTTGGATGCGTGGCTGACGACGACCGATCCTGCCACCGGTCAGCCGGCCAGGCGTGAAACCAATACCATGCCCCAGTGGGCCGGCTCTTGCTGGTATTACCTGAGATTCATCGACCCTAAGAACTCAACACAGCTCGTCGATCCAGCTAAGGAACGTTATTGGATGCCCGTGGATCTGTACATCGGGGGCAGCGAGCATGCCGTTCTGCATCTCCTGTACGCTCGGTTCTGGCATAAAGTCCTGTTCGATATCGGCGTGACGAGCACGCCCGAGCCGTTCCTGAAGTTGGTACATCAGGGCATCGTCTTGGGAGAAGACAATCAGAAGATGTCGAAATCACGCGGCAACGTGGTCAACCCGGATGAGATAATCGATCAGTTCGGTGCGGATGCGGTGCGGCTCTATGAAATGTTTATGGGCCCCCTCGAGGCGATGAAGCCTTGGAGTGCCAGGGGCGTGGAAGGCGTGACCCGTTTTTTAGAACGAGTCTGGCGGCTGATAGTCGATGAGCAAGGCCGGCTTTCGAGTGCCGTCGTGTCGACCGCGCCGCGCCTCGACCATCAACGCCTGTTGCATCACACGATCAAAAAGGTCACGGAGGATATCGAGGGCCTCCGATTCAATACGGCCATCTCGCAGATGATGATCTTCACCAATGAGATGACGAAGGCGCAGCCACGATCTCGATCGGTGATCGAGCCGTTCATCTTGCTGTTGTCGCCGTTCGCCCCGCATGTAGCGGAGGAACTCTGGAGTATGCTGGGGCATCAGCCCAGTGTGACGCAACAGCCTTGGCCGGTCTTCGACTCGGCGATGACGGTGAGCGAGCGCATGATCATTCCCATTCAGGTCAACGGGAGGCTCAGGGCCAAACTCAATGTCGCAGTTGACACGTCACGCGACGCGATCGAACGGTTGGCTCGCGCAGAGGCGGCGGAGTGGCTCCAAGAGAAAGAGCCGAAGAAGGTGATCTATGTCGAAAAGAAGTTGCTCAACTTCGTCATTTAGGAGTGTTGAGTGCTGGGTGCTGAGTTCACAGTGAACAGGAATCAAGAGAGAAGAGGGCCGTTCGTTCCTATTCTCAGCACGCTCGTCTCAGCACTTATCGCTTCGACGCTCGCCGCCTGTGGCTATCAGTTCCGAGTGGAGGGGGCTGGACCGACCATCGGCGGAACTTCCGCGACTTCGTCGCAAGAGCCGCCGCCACGCCTCATCATCCGGACATTGATCAACGGTAGTTTTGAGCCGAATCTGGAAATGCGATACACCAATTATCTCCGCGACGAATTTTCTGCCGGAAGCGGGGCGCAGGTCGTGCCCGAGTCCGAAGCGGCGGATCTTGTGCTGACCGGGCAAATCCTTTCGGTGATCATGCCGACCCTCAGTTTTACACGGGCCCAGACGTTGGAAAGCAGAACCGAGGTCGTCGTCTTGGCTCGGGTTGAAGACGCCCGGTCAAAAAAAGTGGTTTGGAGCCAAGTCGTAAAAGGGGCGTCGGAGTTCTTCATTACGACCGATCTCCAGTTTAATCGCGTGCTGCAGAATCGCGCGATCGAACAAGCGGGCCGCTTGGTGGCGGCTGACCTGGCGGCACGGTTTCTCTTACAGCTCGAGACAGGTGCATTCACGAAGCAAGTATCTATCCCGGCTCCTGTGCCTCACTAACATTGAGGGTTTGGGCCAATGGCATCAACCATGAGTTATGTGCAGTTGGAGTCGGCGTTGAAACAGCAGGGACCCGGGTCTCTGTATCTCGTCGTAGGGGAAGAAGACCTTTTGCGGGATTCTGCGCTCGCCGTCATCAAGCGCGCGGCTATTGGCAGTGAAGGGGACGAATTCAATTACGAACTGTTCTATGGAGATGAAGCCGGCGGAGCCGATATTCGGAACAGTGTGGCGGCCGTACCGGTCTTCGCGGAGCGCCGCTTAGTCGTGGTGAAGGCGGCAGAGAAACTGAATGCGCGAGAAAGCGAGCTCCTGCTTGACTGTGTAAAAAACCCAGTTGACTCCACGACGCTGGTGTTTGTCAGCCCAAAGCTGGACGGTCGGCTGAAATTTTCCCAGGCCCTGACGCGAGCGGCCATCGTGGTCGATTGTTCACCCCTCCGCGAGACGCAGCTGCCTGCTTGGGTCGCCCGTGAAGCTGAACGAGCCGGGCTTCGCTTGAATGATGCGGCATCTCAGGTGCTGCAGGAGTCGTGTGGTTCATCACTGTATGGCGTGCGGCGTGAATTGGAGAAGCTTGCTTCGTATGTATCGGACGATCGTTCTGTCACCGCTGACGACGTCCACCTGTTGCGCGGCATGGATCCCGGCGCTTCGGTGTTTGATTTGACCCTCGCCATCGCAGAGGGTCACCGGGGACGAGCCCTGTCCATCCTGGCGCGCAACCTTGAAGCGGGAGAAGCTCCGCTTCGGATCCTCGGCTCTCTGGCATGGCAGTATCGCCGTCTCTGGAAAGTCAAAGACTCGCTGGCCAATGGCTGTCGTGAAGGGGAAGTGGCCAGAAGCTTGCGCATGGACCCATGGAAGGTCCGTTCTTTCCTCGATCGGTTTTCCGAGCCGCAGCTTCAAGCGGCGTTGCGCCTGTTCCTCGACACGGATGGGAGGCTCAAGGGGGGAAGCGGGAGCCGTCCGAGACTCGTGCTGGAGCGTGTGTTGTTGAAGCTCTGTGAGGACACCACCAACCGACGAGCCAAGCTGGCTCCGCGTCCTCCGGACTCACCGAAGCGAGTTCCTGCGCGGGTCATATCAAACGTGCGAACGATTAAGAGCCGGAACCGGACAGGGCATTGACGCGAAGAGCCAAACGTGAAATTCGGCGGGACGCGGTGTTGCGATGAAGGACGCCTTTCGAAACAGCCTTCCCGATCGCCGAAGTCGCTTCCAGCAAGCTGGACTTGGCCTGGTCCGCCTTTTTCCCCGCCACGTCGGACTGAACCTTCTTGATGAGCGTCTTCACAGTGTTGAGAGTTGCTCGATTCCGCTCATGGTGCCGGTCTGCTTGGCGGGCTCGTCGAATCGTCGATTTATGAACGCGTGGCATAGATAACTCCTCTGCAAAAGAGGTCGATTTTTATCATAGGGCGTTGCCGATCGTCAAGGATCGGCCTGAAGAAGGAGCAAGGGTATGGTGAAGATCGCGGCACGCGACCGACTCATCTTCGCATTGGACGTGTCTTCAGCGGCGGAAGCAGATCGGCTCTTGGACCGACTCCAAGGACACATCTCTTTTGTCAAGGTGGGTCTTGAGCTCTATACCGCGGCAGGCCCGGCGATGGTCCAGCGGATTGTGGAGCGGAACATGCGGGTGTTTCTCGACCTGAAATTTCTCGATATCGAAGAGACGGTCCGTCGTGCGACGGCACGGGTTGCATCGATGGGAGTGGATTTTTTAACCGTTCATGCGAACCGCAAGGCGCTCATGGCGGCCGTGCAGGGAAAAGAGGGTTCATCGCTCAAACTATTGGCCGTGACCGTGTTGACGAACTTCGACAGCAACGATCTTCGGGACATGGGAATACAGCGGACAGTGCAAGATCTCGTCACAGCGAGGGCATTACTCGCCTCAGAGGTCGGCTGTGATGGGGTGGTGGCATCCGGAGAGGAAGCCGCAGCCATCCGGCAGAAAATCGGTTCGCGATTTGAGATCGTCACGCCAGGGGTCCGACCGGCCGGCAAAGGGGTCGACGATCATGCCAGAGCGACGACTCCCACTCAAACCATCGTGTCAGGTGCCGATTATCTGGTGATCGGCCGACCCATTCGTGATGCAGCAGATCCGTCGGCGACCGTGGCGGCTATTCTTGCCGAGATGCAGGCTGCCTTCGATGCACGGCGGTAAAGAGTGTCGGTTGCGACGGCAATCCGCGCTTTGTTAATATCATCCCTCCTCAAACCCCTCGTGGTGGGTGTAGCTCAGCTGGTTAGAGCGCCGGATTGTGGATCCGGAGGTCGCGGGTTCGAAACCCGTCATCCACCCCATACCCCTTCCTTATAACTGCTTGTGGTATCAGCCGATCTGAAGCAGGAGGCCTCACGAAGGTGGCGGCTGGTTGCGCCTGGGTTGCAGAAATGGACTGTACATCGGGAGTATCGAGGCGGTCGACGGCTTGCTTGTTCCCGCCTGGAATCAGATGGCCGTAGAGGTCCACGGTCACCTGAATGGAGCTGTGGCCCATCTGATCTTTGACGTAGACCGGACTTTCACCGTTCTGCAGGAGGAGCGATGCGAAGGAATGGCGTAAGTCATGGAACCGGACTTGTCGCAGCCTCGCACCTTTCAGCAGACGGAAGAATTTCAGGCGGATCCGGTTCTGATTCAGTGGCTGGCCCTGCTCGTTACAAAAGACCCATGGAGGGACTTCCTTTCATCCACGTGTGGCCGCTTCAAACTGCCGATCAAGCTGCAGTGTTTCTAAGGTGGCGGTGAGTTCTCGTGAGAGGTCTACGCGTCGAGATTCTCCGCTCTTGGGCGTGGTCATCTTGCCGTGTGTGAAGTTCCGACGGACCTCTAAGAAACGCTCGGCGAAATTGACATCCTCCCACTGAAGGGCCAGGAGCTCGCCTTGCCGTAATCCGGTACGGGCTGCATAGAGGAATGCAGGATAGAGCGCGTGCGCGAGGGTTTTCGTGTGGGCCATGAAGAGCGCTAGTTCTTCGCGGGTCAGGGGGTTGATCGAACGGCGTTCGCTGATCTTCGGCAGAAACTTGCCCGGTCTCAACGCTGGATTGGCGGTGATGAGGTTGTCCTCAATCGCATGACTGAAGAGGCTGCTTAACGTGCGGATGATGTTCTGCACGGTCTTTGCCGACAAGCCGCGTTGCAGGCACCCTACCGCGAAGGCCTTCACCTTCTCCCGCGTGACCTGCTGGAGATCCTGTCCGCGAAAAACCGGGAAAACATAACGGTCGAAAATCTTTCGGTAGTCGGCGTATGTGGTGTGTTTGCGGGTCTGTTCAATCCGTTCGAGAAATGTCTCGGCGTAGGCGTCCAGTGTCACGCTGGTCTGTGGGCGGTCGAACGCTGGTTGCCCCAGCGCCAGCCTAGCTTGAATTTGTTGAGCCGCCTGTTTCGCGGCCTTCTTCCCCACCGCTCCCGTGCCAATCCGCTTGGCCTTGCGCGTGCCGTGGTGGTTGATGAAAATCCACCACGCCCCTTTCCATTCTCGAATCGTGACGCTCATAGGACGCATAGTGTCTGTGACTCCCTTTCCCGGTGTCAAGCGTTCCGCTTTGACGGCCGCAGGTGAGCGACAACCGAGTCAACGATGTGCGAGCCTGAGAGCCAGCGGTCGAACTCCTCTCGCTTCACCAGGATCTTCCCTTCGATTCGGTAGTGGGGCAGTGGATGGAGGCGATCCACGAGGCGATCCCTCAGCCATCGAACCGAGCAGGACGAGTAGGCCGCCAGTGCCTTGAGATCGAAATACCCTGGCTCGAAGAGGTCACCCAGCATCACAGCCCCTTGTCGAGATCTGCGAACCGCCTTTTATCAGGCCTGAGAGCTTCTTTGCGATCATGCATTTTGCCTAATACTGGAAGTGCAGAGCGCGCGTGATACCGTGGCACTTATGAGAGGGTTCAGTATTTATGACCATACCGAAAAAGTAGGGGAGGCCCGAGTCCCGAGGGCTCACTCACCTGGGTTTGCAGCAAGGCGGAGTGTCGAACGAGTTTCTGCTGAGGCACCGCGTCCGGAGACGCCGTGCCACATGGAGTCAGGCACCGTCGTGCCGCCCAACGCGGCTCGACCGTGCGAAGACAATAGCCGTTGCTCATCAAGGAATGTGGCCCGCTCGTGGGCAACCGCGCCACCGAGGACGGTATCACGCCTGCAGTCGTTCGTGGCCACAGATATGGAACGTCTGTTGCGCCCCGCGTGGGTGAGGGGCGCAACACGATGTTGAGAAGGGGCTGGTGTGTGAGTCCGGTGTCTGTGGCCGTCCATGATCGGTTCGGCTCTTCAGTGAGGATCGAGGAGCAGAAAGAAAAGGATTGATGGAGTGTTCACCTTATCTTGTACAGAAGCGCCAGGTGTTACCAGAACGAGGAACTGGACGACTTACCCGAGCATGGTCCGGAGGGCCTGCCGAAGCGCACTTTGATCCGTCGCGGTGAGTCGGCCAAGCTTCTTGAGAACGAGGGCTGGGTCAATGGTCGTGAGGATGGGTTTAAGGACAGACGGTTTGAGCAATCCCGCCCCCTGCCAATCCTGAACCTGCACCTCACCCACGGAGAGGGCAGAGGGTTGCCGACTAGTGACTGCCATAATCAAGAGATCGGGGCGAGCCTGATGGTAGGCAGGGCTACTGACCACGACGGCAGGACGGCGTTTGACGGCGGACTGATCCGTAAACGGAAAGGGGACTAAGACCACATCCCCAAAGTCATAACCGGTCATAATCGGCGTCAGCGGGGTTGTCCCAGACCCGCGCCAAGGCGGCGGTGGCGAGGTGGGCAGCGGCCTGAGTCAGCGCGCGCTCTTCGGCCTGACGGTGGGCGAGAAAATCCACGAAGTCCTCCACTTCGGCTAACCGTTCAGGAGGAAGATGCCGAAGTTTCTGAAGGATCGTCTGTTCATACGCTGTGGTCATCTGTGTCGCTCCAACTAGGCATCAGCGTACACGTCTCCGTTCCAAAGATCAATTCTTCCTCCGTTGCGCGCGGGACCCGCCGAGTCAGTTCTTTGACGATCCCGTGAGGGCTACGTTTTGTACATATGTGACGGATTTTAAGAGGTTGGAGCGCCTAGATCTCTTTCTTCTTTCCTCTCTTCTTATCCCTATTTTAAGAGGTTCAGGATATGGCTGTAGGCCCCATTTGTCTTACATTTCGGTTTGGTGTTTCCTCGCGCCCATGCTCATTAGCCCTTCCGATGACCGTCTCCAGACCTTCCTACGATGACCAGAATCAGACACAGCTCGAGGATGGGCGCGGGGCGTCTCGACGCGGGCTAAGCTGAGGAGGCCGGCGGCCAAATGGACAACCACGGTCACGATGGGTCTGGTGAACTGAAAGCGCTCTGGCAGGCCTTGTGCCGGGACCACGGCATCACGTTGAGCGATGCCCTGCAGAACGCCCCTCGGCGGGCTATCGACCGGCAAGCCGCAAGTCGGGTAGCCGGAATTGGCAGGCTTGGCCGGGTCGAATCAACAACGGCTTGTCTCGGGAGGGAGCCTGAACCAGATCGCAAAAGTCTAACCGCCTGATCTACAGCGCATCCTTGGAAGGCTCTTGACCGCATGAATCTTTAAAGATACACTGTACCTTGTAAGGTACATCACTGAATGACCCAGAAACAGAAAATCTCTTTGAGCTTCTACCGGTCACCTTCTGGCGCGGAACCTGTGAGGGAATTTATAAAGCGACTTCCCACGGAGGATAGAAAGGTTCTTGGCAGTGACCTTCTCGCCGCTCAATGGAAGTGGCCTGTCGGGATGCCCCTCTGTCGGCCAATGGGAGGCGGATTGTATGAAATCCGCACGACCTTACCGAACCGCTGGATAGCCAGAACCCTTCTTATCTACTGTCAACAGCAGCTTGTCGCATTGCACGCCTTTATAAAAAAGACTGAAACGACACCAGAGGCAGATTTACAGCTTGCACGTAAACGTCAAAAGGAGACGGAACATGAAAAGGAAGAATAAACACATCGGCTCGTCCATTGACGACCTCATGAAAGAGGAAGGCTGGTACGAAGAAGCAGAAGAAAAAGCGATCAAGGAAGTCATCGCCTGGCAGCTTTCACAGGCCATGGAGAAAAAGCACATCTCCAAATCCACCATGGCCACACGCCTCAAGACCAGCCGAACGCAGGTGAACCGCATTCTTAATGCGAAGTCGGACGTGACCTTATCTAGCTTGCAACGTGCCGCCGCCCTTGTTGGCAGACGCTTGAAGATCGAGCTTGTGTAAATACCGCCCATTACGACGCTCCGACCTTGTTAACGGCTGGATGCTCTACCCACAGCCGCCCGCGAGAAAGAAGAACGCCACGCGTCCCAATCCCACGACTCGCGCCATGTTTCGAGACACCACCCAGCACGTACCAGCGTTACAAAAATTCTGCGCTATCAAATGACCTACCGCTGAACCCACACTGCCCCCGTCCTCTTCGAGTTTCAACGACACGAGATGTCCAGCGAGGAGTTCTGTTCGCGACTGGATACCTTCTTCAGCCAGTTTCCCCAAGGACTTTCGCTATGCGGTCGAGATCCGCAACGCTGCCTTACCGGGTCCTGACTATCGCAAGGTCTTAGAGAATCACGGCGTCGCGCATGTCTACAACCATTGGTCCTACATGCCGCCGTTACGGGAGCAGCATCAACGGATGGAGGATTGCTTCACGGCGCCCTTCATGGTCCTGCGCCTCCTGAAGCCGCTCAAGATGTCCTATGAAATGTCCTCTTGTCACCCGCGCGCTCACGTCGCGCTCTTCACTGTGGTGTGACCAGAAGGCATGTTCATGACTGGGCGTGGGCTCGTTCATCTGTTCAGGATTCCAGAGCAGTCCTGAGCACAAATCTCAGTTTTAGTAGGCCAACTTCCCTTCGGCGGGTAGAGTCATCGAAATAAAGTGGTGGTAGTGAAGACACAACCGCTCACGGTGTCCTCTCCACCTCGTTTCTCACCCGCCTGAAGAGGAACCGACATGACATTCTTGCGACAGACCTCCGCTGTGGTGCTGATCGTTGTTCTGTATGTATTCTCTGCCGCCATCACTCTGGCCGCGACCTGGACCCAGACCTACGATGTCATGGATCGGTTAGCAAGTCGGACTGATCCCCTCGGACGCTCCGAGAGCTATGCCTATGATCTCGTCGGCAATCTGACCAAATTTATAGACCGGAAGGGGCAAGTGACCACCTATACCTACGATCCGATGAATCGATTGACAGACATCGCCTTCGCCGATGGGAACACCACCAAGATCACATATAATATCGTCGGACGACCTATGGCGCTGACCGACTCCATCGGTGGACGCATCGATCTGGCATACGACCTCCTCAATCGCGTCGTGCGCGAGACGACCGCGCAGGGGACGATTATCTACACGTACGATGCGATCGGGCGGCGGGCGTCCATGACCGTCAGCGGTCAAGCGCCGGTTACATATGGCTACGATGCTGCCTCACGCTTAACTCAAGTGGCCTAGGGAAATCAGACCATCACTATTGCCTATGATGCGGCGGGGCGCCGTACCTCATTGATGTATCCCAACGGAACGACCACCACCTACAGCTACGATGTGGCCTCGCGGCTCACGAGTATTATTCACGCGAAAGGCACGACGAGTGTGGAATCCATCTCCTATGGCTATGATGCAGCTGGGAATCGAATCGCAGCGGTACGTGGCAGCAACCCCGCCACGGCTCTACCCGCGACGCTGCAAGCGGCCTATGATGCCGCGAACGAGCAGGTGCGCTTCAACAGCTCCACGCCGAACATGACCTATGATGCCAATGGAAATTTAACCAGCAGGGCGGATGCCATGGGAACGACGACGTATACGTGGGATGCCCGGAATCGGTTGATTGCCGTGAGTGGCCCGAACCTGGCCGCGAGCTTCATTTACGACGCTTTCAACCGCCGCATCAAGAAGACAGTGAATGGGGTCACCACGCAGTACCTCTACGATCGGCAGAACGTCATGCAAGAAATCAGCAATGGTGCAGTCACGGTCAGTTATCTGCGGAGCCTGCGCATCGATGAACCCTTTGTGCGTGTGGGCATGAACGGCGCGAACGCTGAATACTACCACCATGATGCACTGGGGACGACACTGCTGCTCAGTGATGACACGGGTGGCGTGAAAACGACGTACACGTATACCCCGTTCGGCGAGACCGTCGTGACGGGCGTACCGAGCACGAATCCCTTTCAGTATGCGGGGCGGGAGAATGACGGAACTGGGCTGTACCACTATCGCCTCCGCTACTACAGCCCCCTTATGCACCGGTTTATCTCAGAAGACCCCATCCGATTTTTCGGAGGGATGAATTTCTATTTCTACGTCTTGGGAAATCCACTGCGTTTTATTGATCCCTATGGGCTAGAACAATTTGAGGTGTGTACTCACGGCGTGGGCTGCGAGATGCAAATCATTATCCCACCGACTAGAGCAGTTTTGATTTAAGTGTATACACCCTGTAGCATGCCCTCCATTGGTTTCTTGATGGAGGCAACAGGATGGATGCCGATTCGCAGGATCTACGGGACCGGGTGTTGAGAGCATTGGAACGTGGGGAGCGTCCGACAGCCATTGCCGCCCGATTTGAAGTCAGCCAGGTCTGGGTGTATCAGGTGCAGAA
>JAFEBM010000035.1 GCA_018242685.1 Nitrospira sp.
CATTAAATAGAAAATGCTCTAATGAACCGTCCGATCGGTAGGCTCGGTCGGCAAAGGCTTCCTGAACTACAGTCAAACCGGCGTTCTTTCCGCTCTCAACTAAAACTGATCCCGCAAGGGCGAAGAGGAGGAGCTGTCGGTCGAATGATGCGACGGCTCGCGCGACGGCATCTGCTATGGTCTGATCTTTTGCCGCCAAGTTATAGAGCGCGCCATGAGGTTTCACATGGGTGACGGTCAGATGATCCAATGCCAACACCTCGGCAAGGGCCTTCAGTTGGGTGGTCACCAGTGATTCAACTTCCAGCGGAGAGGCTTGGCGATCAAGTCGCCCGAAACCATCCGCGTCAAGAAAACCCGGATGTGCGCCGATCGCGGTTTCATGTTGTGCGGCTAGCCGCGCGGTCCGGCGCATGAGCGTGGGATTGCCGGCATGTACGCCACAAGCGATATTTACCGAGGTGATCAGCGGCATAAGTTCGGCTTCGAGTGCCAGGAACTCTTCGCTCTCGTACTCGCCCATGTCGCTGTTCAAATCAATGGTCGTCATGCTGTGTCTCACGGCTCAGACGATCGAACTCGTCCCGGTCGATGGACCTGAATCGGACTAGGTCGCCTGGTTTCAGCAGAAAGGGGATTGGGCTGGTCTTGCGATACATGGAAATGGGTGTTCGGCCGATCAGTCGCCATCCGCCAGGTGTAGTGATGGGATAAATCCCAGTCTGACGGTCGGCAATGCCGACGGATCCGGCTGGGACCTTCATACGTGGGGTCGAGCGGCGAGGCATGGCCAACTGTTCTGGGACCAGGCCTAGATAAGGAAAGCCGGGACTGAACCCAAGCATATAGACGCGATAGGGCATCGATGTGTGCAATGCGATCGCATCTCCCGATCGTAGACCGGCGAATGCTGCGACCTCCTCCAAGTCAGGTCCCCATTCGCCGCCATACAAGACGGGAATCTCGTGGATGGTGCCATTCGACTCGCTTTTGATTGGTCTGGGTCGAGGCAGTGTGCGTAATTTCTTGGTTAGTACAGGCACACTCCACTGAAGCGGATCATAAAAAACGGTGACTGATCGGTAGGTGGGCACGATATCCAGGATGCCGGGCCACCCTTGATCGCCGACTGTCTTGGCAAATGAGACGGCCTGTGCGTTGATCAGCGGATCAATCTCGTTGCCGAATTCGATTGTGATTGCCGAGTCGCCAAGCGGCAAGATGCGGAACATTCTTTTAGATGTGCGGCATGGACGTCTTGCAGGATCGGACAGATGCATGGGTTGCCACAATGGCGGCATGGGGCTCACGTACCGGCCGTTAACGAGTCGTGACGGTCAGAGGCGGTATCTTACAGAAGGGTGAGACAAGCGGGAAGAGGTTGGCACACGAGCGGCGGTTGCTTAAAACTTTCGAGAAGAAGATGCAATTGAGCAGTTCAGAAGGAACCGATTCGAGGGAGCGTCAGCCCCCTCGTTCACTTTCAATCAGAACCGGGCGCGATGGACTGAGCCGGTGCGAAAAATCGGGTAGGACCATGGCCGATTGTTGCAGTTCATCAACCACCGGATGGGAACCCATGTCGATCGAACCCTTGAAGAACGCGCCTTCTTCCATTGAAAACGACGGGGAAGACACATCCCCAAGCAGGACCGCGGACTTGAGCAGCTGGATCTTGCCGCTGGCGCTCACGTTGCCATGGATCTTTCCTCTGCTCACAACCGTCTCAGCGATAATCGAACCTCGGACGACCGCATTTTCGCCGATGACCAACATGCCTTTGGCGTGGATTTCTCCTTCAAAGGCGCTATCGAGTTGAACGGTGCTGTGAAAATGGACGATGCCTTTAAATGTGACGTCCTTTCCTAACACGGTAAAGTTTCCGTTCTCCGGCTCCATATCGCCTCGCTTTTTGTCCCACATGGATGATCCCTTTCGGAGTGGTTTCAAAAAAATAGAGGTTCACAATACAGGAGTCGGAAGCGAGAATCAAAGGCTGATTTTTGGGATGTGCGTGATGAGAGAGGAAATCTACTTCTTGGTAGCCGGAGGATCCTGTGGTCGTGACTTTGCCGGCCTATTTCCTGCGAGGGATGTGACGGTCTTACCGATCGCCGGTCCGATCTTGGGGATTTCTTTTTCGATATTCTGCGCGGCGCTCCGTAATCCACGGGCGAGATCTTCTACAGTCACGCCTTTGTGAGTATCCGCTTGCTGGGTCGCGGGAGCCGCACACACAGTTCCCGCTATCAGAAAGAACGTGAGGATGCCGAACATGCAGCTCGTTACCCATTGTCGGGTCATAAGGGAAACTATACCATACGAGGAACATTCCTCGACAGGGTATAGTGGATGGAGTATTCAGCGGGGATCGCGTATGATCCGACTGTTCTCCAACCGATATGGAACAGGGAGTCAGTGACGATGGATCTCGATACGTCATCTCGATGGTTGGTGTTCGTGGGATGTATTTGCGCCGGACTCGGCGTGGCTGCCGGCGCGTTCGGAGCCCATATGCTCAAAGACCTGCTGGATCAGCCGATGCTGGCCGTGTATGACACCGCTACCCGCTACCAGATGTATCACGCCTTCGGCATGGTCCTGAGCGGCTTTGCCGTTCGCATCGGTCGCGATGCCGGAGCGGCCAAAGCCGGATGGCTGTTTCTGGCGGGGATTTTCTTATTCTCCGGTAGTCTATACGGAGTGTCGTTGCTGGGAGTGCGCTGGCTCGGAGCGGTGACGCCGATCGGCGGCGCATTATTCATTATCGGCTGGTGCGTGTTGGCTTGGCGCGCCTGGCGTTGGGCAGGTTGTTGAAAAAGTCCGCCAGCTTTGTTCTCGCATCGCTCAAGGCCTCAACGTACCAACTGCGTACGTCTCGGTCTTTCGCTCGTTGCGGCCGCGCTGGGCGGCCTTTTTGAACATCCTGCTGGCAAGGAACCAAAATGAATTCCAACCATTCTGCTAGGGCTTGCAGGCTGCAAGACGTTTCCCGCTGATTGCTCCCCATCCTCCCAAACTGTTGACAAATGATCCTTCGATCTTCGTGTTGTCCTTGATGAACAGCAGACTGTCTTCTTGGATCTGCCCGTTGTGTTCCCATCGCAAGTAAATGCCGTCGCCAAGCATGATCATTTCCGACAAGGCGGGAATAGTGGCCGGCATCGGTCCGTCAGGAGGAAAGACCAGGGTATGTTTCTGCTCTTCGTGGTGTTGATGGTTATGAATGGTCCATTGCCATGTTCCGCAGAGACGAGCCCGGCCTTTCACTTGCCTGACACGTTCCTTCCAGCCGTAGATCTCCCACCACGCTGCGGTAGCCTGCTGGCTGGATTCAAATACCGTACGCAGAGCGGCCAACGGAAGATCGTTGTTCTGTTGCATGGGAGTTGTTGCAGATGTCCGAAGGGCCTGAGCTTCTTGGCTGAGACGGAAGAGATCGGGGAGCGAGCCGACTCGGCTTCGGTTCGTCAGCCAATCCTGCCGTGCTGACGCAGGGAGCGGAGTGCCGGAAGAAGACTGACCGCCATCATGACCGAGTGAATCAGCAAATTGCCAGGCGGACAACGCCGCCATCAACTCATAGACGGAGTTGGACAGTTCAGCCAATCCCAGTTCCTTGACCATCTTGCTGGGGAGCCGTTTGGCCCCCAAGGTTCCCGCCGCATCTTTCAAACCAAGCGCCGGGCCCACGGTCTTGATGAACAGTGTCAGGGCTGCTTCATCGGAGGCGATCGAAGCGAACTGGTCATCCTGTTGACCCACCACTTCGGCCAACAGGATCGGAGATGACGTTCCCTCCGCCGTGGCAATCGGCGGGGCGAACATCGAGAACATCACGATCAGGAAGAAACCGGCCGTGGTATGGCGATGGACATGGTGAACGTGGTTCCGGCCGAGAGTTCGGGCGACCGCGGTGCGGGAGTGAGAGTGCATTGGGGAGCGGCGCCGGGTCATAGCCCTTGGAAACAAGACTTCAAGAAGGTTGTGGTTCGCTCCCAGGCAAGGGCCGAACTGTCGGGATCGTAGGCATGCGGCTTCATGTCATTACAGAACGCGTGGGACGCCTCGGGGTAGCGATGAATCTCGACGCGCTTGGCATATTCAGCGGAGGCGCTGCGCAATTGCTCGGCGTCGTCCTGAGTGGCCCAGGTATCTTTTCCTGCCTGGTGATACAGGATAGGCGAAAAGAGGTCTTTCATCAGCTCGTTGGGAGTGACCATTTTACCGTAATAGGAAACGGCGGCGCGCAATCGCCTCCGATGACAGGCGAAGCGCAGTGCGTAGGACCCACCCATTCCATAGCCGACGACGCCATGAATGTTCTTCTTCACGAAGAGGCGGGTATTGAGATATTCGCAGCAGGAGTTGATATCCGTGATGACATGGGCGTCGTTCTGACGTTCCAGCAGAGCGGCCGCTACGTCATCGTTGGCGGTCACCATTCCTCCCAAACGGCCGTAGAGATTCGGAATGATCACCGTATAGCCTTCACAAGCCAGTCGGGCGCCGAGATCTTTCATTTGTCCGGTCAGGCCCCACCAGTCATGCAACAGGACAAGACCTGGAAAGGTGCCTGCTTGTTGCGGCCAAAAGAGCAGGCAATCGATGTGGTGTTCCTTCGGTATCTTGCTCTTGAAGTAAGGATCCACCATCTGATCGGTATGGGTGGGGATCGGTATGCCGCTGGGGAAACGCGCGGTTCCCGTCCCGATCTGTTCCAAGGTAAAGGGGGCGGTTTGTGTCGTAGACATAATCGGAATGACTTAATAGAGCGGCGTTGCACGCAACATGACCTTACTATATGAAGCCGTTTGCGGGAATGTCAAATGAGCGCGGTTGACTGCGGAATGCTCCCATTCTACTCTGAACTGTCAGTCGTGAGGGTCTTGTGAACAAGGAACGTATCGGTGTGGGTCTGATCGGCGTGGGTCGGCATGGAATGCGGTATGCCCAGCACATTGCGCATGACCTTCCGACTGCATTTCTTAGCGCAGTCTGCCGGCAGCATCCTGAACAGGGCTTTCATGTGCCGGGTGCCGAGTCGGTCACGGTCTATGGAGACGCCCAATCCCTCATCGCCGATTCGACGGTCGATGTGGTCGTCGTGGTCACTCCGCCCATTTACACTGCCGAAATCTGCAGACTAGCCGCCCAAGCTCGTAAACCACTGTTGATCGAGAAGCCGTTGGCGGCTACGGCAACGGATGCCCGCAAGATGGTTGCTCTCACTCGCGAAGCTGAGGTGCCTTTGATGACGGCGCAGACCCTCCGGTTCGATCATACGATTCAGCACATGAAGCAGCTCCACTCCTTTATCGGGTGTTCCCAACAACTGGACTTCGTGTTCCACATTGAGACACGAAAAACAGCTCCCGACCATGCCGACGGCTATGGCAAACGCGGAGCCATGCTGGAAATCGGAGTCCACATGCTCGATCTGGTTCGATACTTGACCGGTGAGGAAGTACAGAACGTATGTTGTACGATGGATCGGCATTCACCGAGCGCTCCGGACATGAGAGCCTCTGTTCAGCTCACCACGGCCGGCGGGACGACCTGTGGGATAGACATCGCGCGAGTCTTGGAATCACGTGCCGGGAGAGCGATATGGATCGGTTCACAGGGGCGGGTGGAAGCCGACTGGATGCATCGTCGAATTCGGTGTGTGGATGGTGACGGCGTTGAGACAATGAATGCCGATCCTCCTCCATCCCAGACTGTCCTCCAGACCCTCATGGCCTTTTTGCAGGCGGTGACAAACAATTCCCCCATGCCCATCACGGGGGAGGACGGATGTCGCGCTGTGGAAATCGCCGAAGCCTGTTACCGTTCCGCTGAGGCCGAGGGTGTATCGATTACGTTACCGCTTCAACCTCAACCTTAGCCTCGACCTACAGCACGTGGTCACGGCTCAGCTACGATGTGGGTATCCGTTTCTTCGACCCCGTCGATCGCATGGATCTTCGTGATGACGACGTCGGAAAGCGCCCGTTCATCCTGAACGCTGATGAAGACAAAGATATCCGGACGGCCGAAGCAGGAGTGTGCCTGCTCCACGCCGGGTATGCGTTTCAGTGTGCCGACCACGTCATTGGTTTTTCCCGCTTTCACTTTGATGAGAATGTAGGCTCTTGTCGCCACGTGTCCCCTCCTTCTAGCAGAATGCTGAAAAAGTCCGCTAGCGGCGTTCTCGCATCGCTCAGAGGCTCAACGTACCGAAGCGTACGCCTCCCCCCTTCGTTCGCTGCGGCCTTGCTGGACAGCCTTTTTGAGCATCCTGCGGTTAGCACATTCGCGAGATACATGATTACCGTCCCGATGCTCCCGGCATCGCCTTTCGATGGTGAGCATACACTCCTTCAAAATCTTGCCCTCGCGCGGCGAGCGCCGACCGGCCATCTCGCACGAGCTGCATGAATCGCTTGAAATCATCGACCGAAAGGTTGAATTGTCGGAAACCGGTCGCCAACCGCTCCAGTTCCTCCGCTGAGGCGCGCTGGTCCGCATCCGCGAGTGCTTCCAATATTTCTGCGGTCCATCCGCTTGCGCGAAATCGTTCGAGCACGGAGGTGGCCTCTTCGCCGTATGTGTCGGTGAGGGCGCGCTGCACAAAATCTTGTACGGCGCGGTCCGTGCCCTTCGCGAAGGCGGATTGAAACTGAATGACCGACTGAATGACGCGATCGGCTTCCCGGCTGCCTTCCGGCGGAAGGACCTGTGCTTGTTCGAGCGTGGCGAGAACCGCCATAGCCGACCCGACATGTGGAGAGGAGCGCTTCGGCTGCTGTACGGAGAGGGGAAGAGTTTGGTCCGCGGTGAGCAAGGAAGACTCGCCTCCCAAGGGGGAACACAGTAAGAGAGAAAGGCTAATGGCGAACGCCCGGCAAGTTTGCCAGGCAGGTCGTAACCTACTCAAAGGGATCGTTCCCTCTGAGGGATACCAGAGGCGCATGGGCGGATTATACAGAGTCGGTGAGAGCGGTACTAGAGCGGACGCGGGGGCCTGTCGTGCTATTGAATCCCCCTTAGAGACTTCCTATAATCGCCAGGTTTGGCCGCGGTCCGGAACAGAAAGGCGGTAGTCTCATGCTCGCCAAGGTGAGGAGCGCGGCACTCGTCGGTCTCGACGCGCATCTTGTGGATGTCGAGGTCGATATCTCCGGCGGCCTTCCACAATTCTCGGTCGTTGGATTGCCTGATGCCACCGTCAAGGAAAGTCGTGACCGAGTGCGCTCCGCGCTGAAGAATACGGGATTTCACTTTCCTGCCAAACGCATTACCGTCAACCTGGCTCCCGCCGGGATCAAGAAAGAGGGATCGGGACTTGATCTTGCGATCGCTGTCGGGATCCTTGTCGCCGAAGAAGTCATCCCACAGTCGAGGCTGGACCGTCGCGTGCTGGTCGGAGAATTGTCGTTGGACGGGCGAGTGAAGCCGGTCACGGGCGCCTTATCCTTTGCGCTCGCGTGCCGAGCCGGCTATGACCTGTTGCTGCCGGCGGACAATGGCGCGGAAGCTGCGGTGGTGGAGGGCGTCGGCGCCTATCCGCTCCATAGCCTCCCGGAAGCCGTGGAGTTTCTGAAGGGAACCCAAGCCATAGTGCCGAGTCGGTCGAACTACGACGTGCTGGGAGCGACTAGGACGGCGGAGGAGGAAGACTATTCGGATGTCCGTGGGCAGGAGCATGCCAAGCGGGCGCTGGAGGTTGCCGCTTCGGGTGGACATAATGTGTTGATGGTGGGGCCGCCTGGTTCCGGCAAGACGATGTTGGCACGCCGATTGCCCTCGATTCTTCCACTGCTGGAATCGGAAGAAGCCATTGAAACGACGCGTATTCACAGCGTCGCCGGACAACTCGCCCCGGATCGGCCCTTGCTCTCGGTGCGGCCCTTCCGCGCTCCTCATCACAGCATCTCCGACGCCGGTCTTGTCGGGGGAGGCACAATCCCCAAACCTGGGGAAGTCTCGCTTGCGCATAACGGTGTGCTGTTTCTGGACGAGTCTCCTGAGTTCAAACGGGGGGTGCTTGAGGGCTTGCGGCAGCCGTTGGAAGATGGACAGATGATCCTGACCAGAGCCAGTGGAACCTTGAAATATCCGGCACGATTCATGTTGATTGCCGCGATGAATCCTTGTCCTTGCGGCTATTATGGGGATCGAACCAGACCCTGTATTTGTACCGTCACGCAGATTCGTCGGTATCGCGCGAAGCTCTCCGGGCCGCTGCTGGATCGGCTGGATATCCATCTGGATGTGCCGCCTGTTCCGGTCCGAGAGCTCCGTACCGAACTGCCCGCTGCTGAAACATCGGTGGCGATCCGATCGCGTGTCGTCGCAGCTCGGGAACGCCAGCGACGGCGTTACCGAAACGATGGCATTAATACGAATGCGCAGTTGAAGCCACGGATGGTAAAGCGGTATTGTGGGCTCGATCAGCCGGCTCAGGAGCTGCTTGAGCACGCGATGGCGAGGCTGCGGCTATCGGCGCGGGCGCACGGACGCATTCTCCGTGTCGCGCGTACCATCGCCGACTTGGCCGACTCTGAGAAGCTTGAGACCGTGCATATCGCGGAAGCTATTCAATACCGTTCCTTTGACCGCAACCCCGACATGTGAGGCGTCGATGTCGTCGATGAAAGTGTTTCTGTGGTGGTTTGTCGTGGGAGCGACGATGGCGCTGGCCGTCATCCTGGTGCAAGGGGGCATCCGGGAAGTGATGCAGGCGCAAGGGTCTGTGTGGGAACTGAAGCTGGTTGAGCTGCTGACGACGATTCTCGGTGGAGGGTTGCTGGGCGGCTGCATCGCCTTGATCCTCGATCGGATTAAGAAATCCTAAGTGTAAACTCGCTCCACCTCCGTACAGATGCTTCACGATCCGTTTCCCGCCCTCCGATAGAAAATTAAAAATACCTTCATTCGTCTTGTCTTCTTGTGATACGAAGGAAGGGGCCATCTCCTCCGAGTTCTGCGTCGTTCTGGGTTGGCAGAGGAACCGATGCTGCGCAATGCCCAGGCAGTTCGGCAGCTCATCATCCTCAAGAAGCTGGAATCGTCCCGGCATGGACTGACGTTGGAACAACTTGCCGACAGCTTCGGTCCTTCGACGCCTCGCCACCCACGAACAGTACGCCGAGATCTGGACGCCATCGAATCGGCCGGGTATCCACTCCTGACTGAACGGGTCAAGGGGCGTACTCGCTGGAAGCTGTTAGAGGGAGTGCGCCATGCGCCCGCCCTCCGGTTTTCACCCACCGAACTCATGGCCCTCGCCCTTAGCCGCCGTCTCATCGCGCCGCTCGAAGGCACCGCGCTGCATGCCTCGCTGGTATCAGCCTTGAGCAAAGCCTCGGTGGCACTGCCGCCGGAAGGGCTTGCGCTGGTCCAACAACTGGAGGGCACGTTTTCAATCGGCCTTGGCCCGCACAAACGGTACAAGCACCATCGCGAGATCGTCGAACGGGTCGCGCAAGCCATCGCCGACAAGCGGCGCATTCAGATGCGGTACGATTCCGCCGCTCGCGGGCGCGTCACCCGCCGAGAAGTCGATCCCTATCGCCTCTGGTACGCCACCGGCGGTCTGTACCTCATCGGTTATTGCCACCTGCGAAAAGAACCGCGCATGTTCGCTGTCGAGCGGATCAAGTCCGTCACGCCGACAGAGTCGCCTTATCAGATCCCCTTGCACTTCGACTTCGAAGCCTTCGTGGAAGATTCGCTGACCGTCATGCGCGGCCCTCGCATCACTGTCGAGTTGGAGTTCGACAAAGCGACGGCAGTCTGGGCCAAAGATCGCGTGTGGCATCCCAGTCAGCAGCTCACGATGATGAAAGACGGAACGATGAGACTGACCCTCATCGTCGCCGATAGCCGCGAACTCGTCGGCTGGATATTGAGCTTCGGCAGGGGCGTCAGAGTTGAGAAGCCGGATCATGTGCGGGCGGCAGTGATTGAAGAAGCACACAGGATTTCGATGAACCGCTGACCTCAGGTGTCACGCGGTCGCGGCCAGGGCGAACGTTTCTTGAGTCTATCTTCCAATAAATCGCAAAGTTCGGTAATCGGCTGAGTCGCAGAGGAAAGGACCTCGGATGTCACAGTCCTGTGAGACCATGGCGGCAAACAATTGGTCCCCACAGGGAGGTCGCCATGCGATACGCAGCAAGGTTCACAGCAGCGATCACGATGCTCCTGTGGGCGGCGGTCAGTCACAGCGAGCCAGGCTTCGATCCGCGCTACGAGCGGGACTACAACATCTTCAACCCGGTCACAAAGTACCAGCCGGATAATCCGCTCAATCCGGTGAACAAGTACGACCCCGACAATGCCTTCAATCCGATCAATCAGTACGATTCCGGCAATCCGACAAACCCGATCAATCAATACAATCCGAACAACCCGTTCAATTCGATCAACCGCTACCATCCGGACAATCCATTGAACCCGGTGAACAAGTTTAATCCTAGCGTGCCGTTCGCGCCGTTGGATGAGAGAAGCGGTCGGAGGACTGAAGCATGGTGAGGCTGGAGCCGAGAGATCAGCTCCCAGCGTCGGCTGCGTGGAGGACATACTGCAGTTCGCCTTGGAGCCCAAGCCGATCTGCCCAATTCCAGAGATAATCAAGGTCGAGCTGCAGGCGAGGGTTCTTGACGATGCTGATCACATCGTCAAAGTCTCGTGGTCGGCTCGCTCGCAATTTCATGAGAACGAGGTCTTCGGGTGAGCTCATCCAGATCGTCAACCCATGAAAATCGACGGCCCGGCGCCGATCGAGCACAGCGCGATCGAAGGGCCTTAGTGAAAAGACAAGGTCCACGGGAAAATGAGGGGCGGTGGGATGCGCGAGTCGTAGGACGACTTCACGAGCCATCGGATTGGCATCGTGCCATGTTTCGTTGATCGCAAATCCCGCCGTGCGCAACAGACCGAGGAAGGGTTGGGGATCGGTGCATTGAGCGAGAATAAGAAAGTCCACATCGTAAGTGGCACGTGGAGTTCCCCAGATACCGAGGGCTAATGCGCCGATCACACAGTAGGGCGCTTCCGTAGAAGACAAGGCACGATGGGCCAACTCCACCACCGCGAGGTAGTCGTTTTGGAAAACATCCGGTTGGGTCATGACACGGACTAGGAGTGCGGGACAGTCGTACGCGCGCCGTCGGATTCCTTCTCTACGACGCTACGGAGGGCCGACATCCAGCGGTGTTGGGCATTCGACAGACGACAGACGGCGAGGATGCCCTCGACTGCGGTCGCGGGATAGTCCAATGGATTGATCTGCGCCGCGCTCACATGGAGCTTGCGCAGCCAAATGGGAGGGTTCGCGGGATCGAGCGCCATGGCGCGATTGTACAGGAAGGAGGGGAAAAGGCAAAGGCGGCGGGGGAGCGTAGTTCGGACAATGCGAGAACCCAGCCTTCGACGGGAGGCCCTATGTTTCCGGCTCGCCGGATGGAATCGAGGTGAGATGTATTCTACGTTTTTTATTCATCCAATAAGCGCATACCGTCATTCCTCTTTCCGGCACGGAAGAGCGGTTGTATGATCTGTCCGGTGTGCCCACGTGAATCCTCGTTGGATTCCCAATCTGACTTCGTGATCTGAACATGACAGACTATCTTGCCCATGTGCGGCGGAACGAAGCCGGGTCGTTCACTATCCATGAACTTGAAGACCATGTGCGCGCGGTGGAGGGATCGCCCTCCGTGCTGTCGAATCGGATTCGAGATGAAATTCTCCGCAACCGGCAAACCGAAGGGGCATCGCTGATGACCCGCTTGCTCCGGCTCGACCGATGACCTCGCGGAGCCCTTTGAGCCATTGGATGAGGGAGCAGGAAAAAGAAATGTTCATGAATCGCCGGACGACGGCGGGAAGGAACAGAGGGATGGTCGATAAGAAAAAGATGGCTCGACAAGCACATGGTGGAGCCATCCAGATCCAAAAACTGCTGGCGGATATCCGCGACCTCATCCTCTCGGCGCGACGGGCGGTCGTTCGCAGCGTGGATACCTTCCAAGTCTTGACCAGCTTCGAGATTGGCCGCTGCATCGTCGAGCATGAACAGCAGGGTGCGGCGAGGGCCGAATATGGAAAACGTGTGCTCGGTGAATTGGCGGACCAGCTCACGGAGGAGTTCGGGAGGGGGTATTCTCGGTCGAACCTCCAAAATATGCGGAACTTCTTTCTGACGTATCGAGATCGTCGGTCGCAGAATTGCCAGATGCTATCTGGCAAATTGAAGCCCGGCTTCGGCGAAAAACGCCAGACAGCGTCCGGCAAATCGAGACCGAATTTCCCTTCCATGCCGGCACCACCGGCACAATTCACTCAACCATTTCCGCTGGGTTGGTCCCAGTACGTCCTCCTCCTGGGCATCGACGATGCGGACGAACGTACGTTCTACGAGATTGAATCGGCGCGAACCGGTTGGACTTTGCCGGAACTCAAGCGTCAGTTCGACCCGGCGAGCAGCCGGGAGGAGCGACGGTCATGAAACTCACCAGCCTAGAGGCCATTCTGTCTGTGCTCAAACAGTACAACGTCCGCTATCTCATTGTCGGGGGCTTGGCGGTGACCGCGCACGGCTACGGCCGGTTGACGATCGATGTGGATCTCGTCATCCAGTTGCAGACGAGCAACGTTCGTCAGGCATTGGAGGCCCTCACCTCGCTGGGGTATCGGCCAGTCGCGCCGGTGTCTGCGGAACAGTTTGCCGATCCTGCGATCAGGGAGCGGTGGATTCGAGAGAGGAATATGGTGGTGTTGGGGCTGCACAGTCCGCAACACCCCGAAACGCCGGTTGATATTTTCACGGCAGAACCCTTCGATTTCGACGAGGAGTATCGGCGTGCGTTGGTGGGAGAGATCGCGCCGGGCCTCGTGGCTCGGTTTGTCTGCCTCGACACCCTTATTCGGATGAAGGCCGCCACCGGGCGCGAGCGGGACCAGGAGGATGTCCGAACGCTCAGACAGTTAAAAGAGATGACGGATGGAGACTGATAGAAATACCTCCAATCAAGCGTGGGAAGCACACCGCATAGCACAGCTTCGCCGGTTCCGCGCGCTCTCCCTGCGACAGAAGTTGCAGGCGGTGGAGGGCATGGCGGATGTGGCCCGCCGTTTCGAGCAGATGCGGCGGGAGGGAGCATTCCGCTCGATCGAGAGTCGAGCAAAGCCGGTAGATAAATGACTTCGCACTCTCAATCGCCGCCGCTGAAACCGTATCTGGCCCATGTTCGTCGAAACGAAGACGGGTCGTTTGAGATCCATGATCTGGAAGAGCATTTACGCGCGGTGGGAGATCTGGCGGGAGAGTTTGCATCGAGCTTTGGGCATCCTGATTGGGGGGAGTAGCACGTTGTGGCAGATGACAGACCTGGCATAACCACCAGAGGTTTATTTGCCCACACCCGCAATCGTGATGGCAAATGGCATCTACTGGAAGAGCATCTGCAGAAAGTTGCGAAGAAGGCGAGTGAAGGTGCTGCGTATTTCCAAATGGAAACGCCAGCCTTCTGGATCGGTCTGTGGCATGACGTCGGTAAAGCCAATCCTGCTTTCCAAAAGTATCTGAAGGACGCTGATCAAGGCATTTCTTCTGAGAGTGTCCCCCATGCTTTCGGCGGTGCGGCTTTGATTTATGCCATGCTGTGGCAGCAACAGCGATCCGACAGTTGGAAAGACTTGGCCATGGCTATTGCTGGGCATCACGCGGGTCTGCATGACGTAGGTGTATTGGCTCAAAGATTGGAGGGCTACATTGCCGAACACCGGACATTGCTACGGGAGTTACTTTCATTTGCAAAAGGGCTTCCAACTCCCGGAGTTTGGCTGCTTCCCAAGCTCACAGCACACGAAAGGGAACTGTTTATTCGCTTTACCTTCTCTGCCCTGGTAGATGCTGACTACTTGGACACCGAGTCCCATTTCAGTCCAGAAATTTCCAATGCGCGAATTGTTGCTCTTGATGCTTCCGAATTATGGCGCAGGTTTGAGAAAAACCAGCGCGACATATTGGAACAAGCCGAATCCAAACGAGGGGTTAATGCGGATCTAATGGCAGCACGCAGGGAGATCTACGAAGCATGTCTGTCAGCAGCTCAAGCGACTCCCGGTTTCTTCAGGCTGACCGTTCCAACGGGGGGTGGGAAAACTAGGAGCAGCCTCGCCTTTGCCCTCCAACATATTCTCGCCAACGAGTCTAAATTGCGCCGTGTCATCGTCGCGATCCCCTACACCAGCATCATTGACCAGACTGTGCGGGAATATCGTCGCATCCTTGGCCATGATGCCGTGCTGGAGCATCACAGCCAAGTTCCGATCCCTGAAGATGAATCTCAGAGCGAAGAGGGCGTGCGTCTTCGTTTGGCAAGTGAGAACTGGGATGCTCCGGTCATCGTCACCACCAACGTGCAGTTGCTCGAAAGCCTTCTCTCGAACCGACCTGGAAAAATTCGTAAGCTCCACAACGTCGCGGGGAGCGTGATCATCTTGGACGAAGCTCAAACACTGCCTGTTGGGGTGCTTGCACCCGCACTCGACGTTTTGAAGACGTTAGTTGAGGACTACAACGTGTCCGTGGTGCTATCCAGTGCCACTCAGCCTGCATTTCACACAATCAGCGAAATGATCCCGATCGACATCGTTGCTAAGTCGCAATTCGAAAAGCACTTTGTAAATCTTGCCAGAGTGAGTTATGAGCGAAAGGGGAAAGTCTCCTTCGCAGAACTCGCAGCAGAGTTGAGGAAGCCTGAACGCAGTCAGATCATGATGGTCTTGAACTCCAGGAAGGATGCATTGCGACTTGTGGATGAATTGCGAGGGACGCAGGATGTCTATCATCTGTCCACGCTTCTTTGTGGCTGGCACCGCAAATCGATTCTGCGCTTGATACGAAGAAGAATGAAGCATGGCAAGCCCGTTCGGTTGATCAGCACCCAGGTTGTCGAAGCGGGAGTGGATATCGATTTTCCTGAAGTCTGGCGAGCAATGGGACCTCTGGATCGTATCGTCCAGGCTGCCGGACGTTGTAACCGCGAAGGACGCATGACCTGCAAAGGACGCGTTGTTATTTTTGAGCCCGTTGACGGAAGAATGCCCAAAGGCGAATACAAGGCCGGATTCGGGCTTGCCGATTTCTTGCTTGGCCAAAACGATCCCGAAGCTCTACACAATCCATCCCTGCACGAAGAATATTTCAGACGTCTCTATGCGGAACAGGATCTCGATGTGCATAGCGTGCAGCCGTATAGGGAAAGGTTAAATTACCCAGAAACGGCCAGGCTTTTTCGCTTGATCTCAGATGATACGGTTTTGGTAGCAGTGCCGTACAGCCAGGGCAGTCGCCGACTGGCAGATTGGAGGAACCGGCCATCGCGCGCAACCTGGCGAAGGCTCCAACCTTTCGTTGTGAGCCTTCAGCGCCGTGAGGCAGAGCGGCTGCTGGCAGATGACTGGCTCGAACTAGTGAGCGAAGGGCTCTATCGATGGCTAGGCAAATACGATCGAATCAAAGGACTTGCGGAAGCTGCCTATGATCCAGTCGACCTGATGGCGTGAGAGGGGAACTATGCAATCACGGTTCTTGGTAAAAGTCGGGGGTGATTTTGCCTGCTTCACGGACCCGAATCTCAAGGTCGAGCGAGTCAGTTATCCTGTGATGACTCCGGCAGCGGCCCGCGGAATACTTGAAGCTATCTTCTGGAAACCAGCCTTCCGCTGGGAAATCCGGTCAATCACCGTGCTGAAGCCAATCAAGACGCTGAGTGTCATGCGTAACGAAATTAAGGATCGACAAGGCCACAGCCCTATCATCGTTGAAGCAACAAAGCAGCGCCAACAGCGCGTTAGCCTGATTCTAAAGGACGTGGAATACGTAATCGCGGCGGACATGACGCTGGTTTGGAAGGATAAGGGGATTATTGGGTGTCGGGACCAATTCCGACGCAAGCTGGAGCGTGGCGCCTGCCATCACACGCCCTATCTCGGCACACGAGAGTTTGCCGCGTGGTTCGAGCCGGCAACAGGAGACGAGACGCCGGAGGTCATCATCGACAGTCAGTATCTCGGCGTGATGTTGTTCGACACGGCCTACGTCAAAAGCGAATCGCGCCCCGACATGCGTTTCCTTCGGCACAAGCCTTCTCAGGATGGTAGCCCAACACATGTGCCGCCGGAAGTTCGGCAAGGCTACCAGCATTACCTATTTTTCCCAGCCACAATCGAAAATAATCAGATTGCCATTCCGGCTGAGAAGTACCGAGAACTCTATGAGCTGGAGGGACTCGATGTTTAAGGAGCTTCTCGAACTGGGGGAAAGACTGAATCTGGAGGGTAAACTCCCGCCTGTTAGTTATTACACCTATGATGAACCAGTAAGCTGGGTTCTCCATATATGGCGGGATGACGCAGAGAAGTTCGATATCAGAAGAACAGAAATCAACTCCAAGCCGCGTCCTTTTAGTGGGAGAACAAGCGGAGCCCAGGCCCATTTAGCAAGCGACGAAGCGTCCTATGTGCTTGGTAAAGGCAGTGACTCTAAAAAGAAACGCAGACAGTTTATGTTGCTGCTTCGTAATGCAGAACGGCATGCCAAAACTATGATGGATCAACAGCTTGCTCAGTCGATTCATTCGGCAAGAAGCATTCTTGTGCAGAACAAATGTTCCGATCATCCTCCTGTGGAGCGAGATAAAGCCGAAGGAATGGGTTTCTATCCAGATAGAAGAAACAAACCAACACCTGATTGATCACCCACTCATACAGTCGTTTTGGCATCGAACGATTAAGCAGCAGTGTTTACCCAATACCCAGAATACTCGACATGCCCCTAGAGTTTCAGGGCAATGCAGTTTAACAAATGAAGCTGAGCCCCTGGTCCATAGAATCGCTCTTAAAGTGAGACTATGGAAGCCAACCCCTCTGCACTCCCTAAATGCGAGTGCTTTCTTGTCTGGTATTTGCGAAAAAGACACAGCACACATTGGGCAGAGCTTTGAGGCCGGTGACCTAATCGCTCGCACACTCAACTATCTGCGCAGTCAGCCGCTTCATCACAGAATTCTCGCCAAGGGCGTAGAGGGTGGCAAGCTGAATACTGATTCGCCGAAAAATCTGTTCGCGTTCTACTGGATTGAGCAACCGGTAGAAGCTAGGAGAGCGCTGAGCATTGATCCAGCAGAACTCCTCTCTGAGGCAACCCTGCTTTTCGGCGAAACCGACGAGGGAGTCTCGCTCGAAGCGAGGAAGGAAAAGGGGGATTCCGCACTGAAAGAAAAGGTCAAAATAAACCTACCCGTTGACCTTTCACAACTTGAGGCCTTGTTGAAGATTCCCTGGACCGGGCAGCAGCATGCTTTGCATATTGATGACAACGCGTTCTGTCTCTTGATGCTCTCACCCAACACGGGACGTATATCCGTCCGGGAATGGTTCAAAGTCGGTCTCGGGCACCTGAAAGCTAACCTCAAGACTTTTCTAGATTCCCAGCGGATCGAGGCTCCAAATGGCAGCGACACTCGTTGCTTTGCCATTTCAGATTTGCTCCGCGCGCTAGAAGAATCCAACATCTCCCAGCCTCTATACAAGGCGAAGGAGATTGCTGCTCCCAACCTATCCCGAATGTTGTTGCGCTGTGCGTATGTGGGCGAAGCGCCTCCTATGGGCTTGCTGGAGCAGGCTGTGATCTGTTTTCGGCACCCAAAGGTGCTTCAGCGACATGAGCAGAAATACGAGCGCGAGCGCTTTGCTCAGCTACTGCACCAACTGGCCGCGATTATGAAACTCATCTTGACTCACCCTAAATCGGAGGTGCGCATGAATGGCGATGCTGAGCAAAATCAGCTCAGAGAGAAAAGTCCTGCGTTTCTGTCCGGCTGCTTGTTGGCAGTTTTAGAAGAAGCGCAACTGGCCGCTGCGAGTTGGAAGATCAATACAACCATCATTGACCAGTTCTACAGCACAGCGGCCAGCGCTCCCTGTTCGGTGCTGGGCATGCTGGTGTCGCGAGTGACATCCCAGCATATGCCAAAGCTCCGAAAGAATTCCCCTGGCAAATACACCAAACTGGAAAGTCTCCTAGAATCGATTCAAGACGATCTCCACAGCCTTGGCGGATTCCCAAAGATACTGACATTGAAACAACAGGCTGAGTTTTCTCTTGGCTTTTACACTCAGCGCGCGGCGTTCAGCCGTGAACGTCCACCAAAAAAGACCACGCAAACGAATGGCCAACCTCTTGCTGAACAAGGAGCGCAGTCATGATTCACCTGGACCCGACGAAACGCCACGACTTTGTCTTGCTCTTCGACGTTGAAAACGCGAACCCCAATGGCGACCCCGATGCCGGCAACCTGCCACGCATCGATCCGGAAACGATGCGCGGTTTTACAACGGATGTCTCCATCAAACGAAAAGTACGGGATTACCTGCAACTCACTTATGGCATTCCGATGTTTATCCAGAGCGAAACGGCACTGAATCGCTTGATATTTGACGCTGCGGACGAGGCGGGTGCGCCTCTCCCGAAGGTCACCTTGAATGGTTCCAAGAATGACAAGCTTATCAAAGAGCTTCTGGCTCATAGAGCAATCGAAAACATCGAGCATGAGGAAGGAGCCGTGCGTTATCTCGGCGAATCCTTCAAGAAAAGGGAGATAGCGGATGCTCTCAAGCCCGACACCATTGAATTGACCGAAGAAGATATCAAAGCCGTAAGTGATGCGATGATTGAAGCCGATGATGAGGATTTTAGAGACAAGCCGCTACAGAAGCAGGACATTGAGACGGCCTTAAAAGACTTGGCGGCTCGCCTTTTTAGTTCCGTTGGCAAAAAGAAGAAGCTGGAGACACAAGACAGAGATAACGCTCGTAACAAGATGATTGAGAAGTACTTCGACATCCGTCTGTTTGGGGCAGTCTTGTCCACGGGTTTGAATGCGGGGCAAGTTCGTGGACCGGTACAGTTAACGTTCGCCAAATCTCTCGACCCCATTTTCCGTATGGACTGCGGAATTACCCGGAAAGCTGTAACCAAGGAAGCGGATCGAAAAAGAAAAGAGACCGAAATGGGGCGCAAGCCGGTTGTGAATTATGCTTTGTACCGCGGGTTCGGCTTTTACAGCCCCCTATCTGGCCCAGAAAACTCCGAAGACGGAACTTGCCGGCGGTAACCTCTATGTCACAAGCAGTGATTTGAACCATCTATGGGAGGCCTTGTGGAAAGGGTTTGACAACGACCATTCAGCTAGCCGACACATCCGACCGCGTGGCGTCTATGTCTTTACGCACGCTTGTGCGCGAGGCAATGCGCCTTCTCATCGTCTGTTTGACATGCTGAAGGTGGAGCTGAAGAAGGAATTGAAAGTGAAAGGCGACTCTCCAAGTAAGTTCGATGACTACGACATTACCATTCCTTCAGGAGAATTGACGATCGGCTCCCACAAGATTGCCATTAAGCCTAGCGATCCTGAGAAGACCGCCGAACCCATCCCCGACAATACGGTGATGCTTACCAAGATTTACCACGAGGACAAGCCTGCTGATTGAGCCTTGGCATGGACGATGACCCCATCATGATCTCCGCTCTTGAGCATTGGAGCTATTGCCCTCGCCAGTGCGCCTTGATCCATATCGAACAGACGTTCGATGAGAATCTCTACACCATGCGCGGACAGGCGGTGCACAAACGGGTGGATGAACCGGAGTCTGAAATAGTGGATGGGGTTCGAGTGGAACGGGCTGTACCTCTCTGGTCGAAGTGCCTGGGCTTGATCGGCAAGGCGGACGTGGTGGAATTCCATGGAGAGACACCCTATCCCGTGGAATACAAGCATGGGCCGCGTCGCGAGAAAGAACATGATGATCTCCAAGTCTGCGCTCAGGCGATGTGTCTAGAGGAAATGACGGGCAAGGAGGTGCCGCGTGGAGCGATTTATCATCACAGTTCTCGGCGGCGTCGTGAGGTGGTCTTTACGCCTGTGCTGCGTCGGCGAGTGGAAGAGGCGGTTATCGGGATTCGACAGATGCTCGGGAGCGGCACGCTGCCGCCTCCCGTGAATGATCGTCGTTGCGAGCACTGTTCCTTGAAGGAGTCCTGCATGCCTGCTGTGATCGGCGAACAAGAGCGAGCGCGAGTCCTCGTGCGCGGATTGTTTGTGGCGAAGGAGTCCTGAAGACCGCCATGCAGCAATTGTTGAACACGCTCTACGTCACGACGGAAGGGGCATACGTGCATGTGGATCATGACACGCTGAAGATCGAGGTCGAGAAGGAGACCAAACTGCAAGTGCCGTTGCACCACATCGGTGGTGTCGTCTGTTTCGGCGATGTCATGATGAGTCCGGCAGCGATGGCCCGTTGCGCAGAAGATGGACGGTTCGTGGTGCTGCTGGATCGGAACGGGCGGTTCAAAGCGCGGGTGGAAGGGCCGGTCAGCGGCAATGTGCTTCTGCGATGCGCCCAGCATGCCGCGATGAGTAATTCGGCGCAGACGCTCGCCATTGCGCGGAACATCGTCGCCGGTAAGATCCAAAATACGCGGCAGGTGGTCTTACGGGGAGCGAGGGAGGCTGATGACGATGGCGATGCTGCGTCATTGAAAGCGACTGCCGAAGCGCTGGGTAATGCCTTGGGTCGGCTGCCGTTGTGTGAAGACTTGGAGGTTCTGCGAGGGATCGAGGGGGAATCGGCTCGTGCGTACTTTGGCACGTTCGATCGCATGGTGAAGGAAGATCGGCCCACGTTTACGCTGGACGGACGCTCTCGACGCCCACCGCGTGATCCGGTGAATGCGCTGATGTCGTTTCTGTACGCGTTGTTGATGAACGATTGTGTGGCCGCCGTGGAGGGTGTGGGGCTCGATCCACAGATGGGGTTTCTCCACGCCCTTCGTCCTGGCCGGGCTGCATTGGATCTCATGGAAGAATTACGCAGTGTCGTGGCGGACCGTCTCGTGCTCACGTTGATCAACCGGCGTCAGGTTGCCGCCAAGCACTTTCAGGCCAGACCTGGTGGCGCCGTTCATCTTGAAGATGGGGCGAGAAAGGATGTGATTGTCGCGTACCAGAAACGCAAACAAGAGGAAATCACCCATCCGGTGCTGGATCAGAAAATGCCGTTGGGACTTGTGCCGCACATCCAGGCTCGCTTGCTGGCGCGTGTGTTGCGCGGCGATCTGGAGGCCTATCCGCCCTATCTGCACCGGTAGGAAGCAGCATGAACATTCTGATCACCTACGATGTTTCAACGGAAACGGCGGCGGGGCGCAGGCGGCTTCGCAAGGTGGCGTTGGCTTGTCTGGACTTTGGGCAACGGGTGCAGAAATCCGTCTTTGAATGTTCGGTCAGTGAGATGCAGTACGAGGAGGTGATGCGGCGATTGCTGGAGATCATTGAGGAAAAAGAAGACAGTCTGCGGGTGTATCGCTTGATCGAGCCGAAGGAGAAATATGTGCAGGTCTACGGGGTGAATACGGCGGTCGATTTCGAAGAGCCATTGGTGTTGTAAGCGCGGACCAGGAGTGCTGAGGAAAAACCGGCAGGATCGCGATGAATCTAACTCCTTGGGAGAGCAGGGGATTTGGTAGGTGTGAAGGACGAGGAACCCTTGGAACTATCGAACTATTTCAGAGTTCGCGCGAACAGCCTTGCAAATCAGCAGAAGAACAAGGGTTTGCAGTAGTACGGGGTAGCGCCCGCTCGAAAGGGCGGGCGAGGATTGAAACGCGAGCAGCGTGCTCTGCACCTGCACGGAGAGGAGGTAGCGTCCGGAAGAGATATACTGGGGTCGGATCTTGAACTGTGCATGGTCTTTGACGAGTCAACTCCACGATCAATGAAGGCGAGAATCTTCTTGTAGATGTGAAGTAGATAGGGACGGCGAGACTCCGGCATCCGTAGATTGTCGGGCGTCGAGTGTGGCTTTTGTGAACCGAGGATGTCTGGATCTGGTTGGGTACTCGTCAGTTCGATGCTGGTTCTGTTCTTCCCTCCGTACATCCGCTACAATGTCGGCATCATAACGTCGGCCAGCCTTCATGTCGCAGGCTGAGATCGATAGGGGATACGTGCGCCTGAGGCGGGACGATGACCCCGGATATCGGCCATCCACGCGGGCTTCGGCTGATGCGTGAGAAGCGAACGGGTCGACGATGCAACATGAATATGAGCCGCTGATGCAGGAATTTCTCCGGTTGCTGCGAGAAGAATTTGGCGATCGACGGCGCCTATGATTGGCTACTGACGCCAGGGCTGCGGTTCGGTGAGGTGATCGAGTTATGACGAACC
>JAFEBM010000036.1 GCA_018242685.1 Nitrospira sp.
TACACACCTATTGACATGACCTCAAGCTGTTCTCGCTCTTCCATAGACAGTTTGAACTCATGAACTAGCGCCTCCACCGCTTCACCGATGCTGTGTTCTTTCCCGTCCTTAAGGGAATGAAGGAGCGGAAGCATAACGGTCTGGTAATCGGGAATCGCCATATGACCTCCTGAGTTCAAAGCTGCTGCGTGTACTGCAGTCAAGTCTAGCGAAAATCGGAGAATACCATACAGTGAGCTCCCAATCTGTAGATTCCGATAACAACTCGTTCAAGGAAAGACGTCCGATCCTTTTTGTTGCCCCCTATTGAGGACAACTCATAGGAATTTCTTGGAGCTATACTGACATTGTGGCAGGATTCGTACGGATTACTGGAGTACCGCCATGAGACTTTTCTGTCTTGTCGTTTTTGCTGTTGTACTCGGAATAGCGGCCTCCATCCTCGATTGTCTCGCTGAGACAAGAGTACTCACGTCGGAAGCGAGTTACACGATGGGAGATGGCGAATCACCATCGTTCGCAGAGGCTCAGGTGCTGCAAAAAGCAAAGCAAGCCGCGCTTGAACAAGCAGGAACGTATGTGGAAGCCTATACAAAGATTCAAAACTATGATCTGACCAAGGATGAGATACAGATGCTAGTGGGAGGAGTGCTGACGGTAGAGGTTCTTGAGCGGACTCGTACGATGGTGGGCGAAGGACTGCGTTTTTATATCAGGATTAAGGCAACTGTGACGACCGACAAGATGGAGGAGCTGGCTCAACGGATCAGGGGCAAGAATGTGGCTGCAGAGTACAAGACACTTCAGGATGAATACGCCCGTCTCAGCCGAGAGCTGGAGACCTGGAAACAAGCTGCAAATGAAGCCACCGCGGGTCCTACGCGTCAGACTGCTCTTGAGCGAATAAAGAATAATGAGAAGGACTTTGCTCGCGTTCAAATCAATGAAGCAGCCTTACTTCGGCGCCTCGAAGCCGATTCATTTCTGCTGGATCGAATAAAAAATATCGATGTGGAAGGGGTAACGCAAGCCCTGAATGATGGCGCTAATCCAAATATCATTGATGATACGTCCAAATTGACGGCTTTCGACGCACTTGTACTCCACGGGTATACGTCGGAAAGAGAAAACCACAAAAGTGAAGAAGCTACAATAATTGCCATTGCGAATGTTCTTTTTGAGCACGGCGGCAAGTTATCAGCACTATACGATAACGACATACTATTTTTCCCGATCGCTAGAGGTTGGGACAAATTGACCGACCTGCTCATTAAGCATGGCGCGAATACGCGGAACAAGATTGAGGGACGAAGCCCTATGGAATGGGCGATTCACTATAACAAGCCAAACATTGCTGCAGTCCTACGCACTCACGGTATCCGAGACGTGGATACTGCTAAGGCATCTCTCCTACGATTTATTAGAGCTGCTGAACAGAGTGACATTGCCGAGATGACACGCCTGAGACGTGAAGGACGTATAGACGTTAACGCAAAAGATGAGCGAGACCAAACCGCACTCATAGTTGTGCTGCGAAATCCCATTTACGATGAAGAGCAATATAGTACGATCAAACTTCTTTTCTCGTTCGGAGCAGACCCGAATCTTACAGGAGCGAGTCAGTTCAGAGGCATAGAAGGGATACCAATACACCTTGCGGTCGCCGAAAATACGTTCACTCTTAATAAACCTCATCGTGACAGTAAAAGACTGGCGATCCTCGTGATTGAAGAAATCCTGAAGCAGGGTGGAAAGGTAGCCCATAGCGATAGCACTGGAAGAACTGCTCTCCATATTGCTGCTAAATATGACAACTTTGTGGCGGCTGAGATATTGGTGGCTCATGGTGCTACGGTAATGCCCCGTGACAACTCTGGGAAAACACCGTTGGATTACGCAGAGTCAGAAAAGATGATCAAATTCTTGAAAAGCCATGGTGCCAGCGAACTAAATCGTTGATTGAATCTTTTCTACTCAGACAGTATGCATGGAATTCCTAGGGTCCAAACTCAATTATTGAGTTGACAAGCCGTTGATGATTCAATGGTTGTGCAAACGAGGGAGGCGTTGCATGACCATGAAGAAAGCACAATTGAACAAACGGTTCTGGCTGGACGACCTGCAATGGTCGGTTCTTGAGCAACATCTTCCGAAGAAACACACAGGGCCCACGCGCAAAGACGACCGGCGGATCATCAGCGGCATCATCCATGTGCTGCGATCGGGGTGTCGCTGGCAGGATTGCCCGCCGGAATACGGCCCGTCCACCACGGTTTATAATCGCTATCACCGCTGGGCCCAGCGTGGCATCTGGGAAGGCATCTTCCGCGACCTGACCTCTATCGTGGGGACGCATTATGAGAACAGCATCGATAGCACGATCGTCAAAGCGCACCGCTCGGCCAGCGGTAAAAAGGGGGGGCAGCGAAGCCATCGGCAAAAGCCGAGGCGGACGCACGACGAAAATTCACGCCGCAACGGACAACCAAGGCCGTCCGATCGCGTTCTTGCTGACACCGGGCAATGCGTCCGACATCCAGGCGGCCAAGCCGCTGCTGGAGCCGCTCAAGGCGTCACGGCAGCTTCTGGGCGACAAGGCATATGACAGCGACGATCTGCGGGCGTGGCTGAACACGCGCCAGACCGAAGCCGTCATCCCCAACAAGAACAACCGCACGAAACCTTATCCATTCAAGAAACGCCGCTATCGCCAGCGCAATAAGATCGAACGCATGTTCTGCCGCCTGAAAGATGCGCGCCGCATCGCCACGCGGTACGACAAATCCGCCAAAACCTACCTCAATGCCATCTGCCTGACGGCTCTAGTTTACTGGTGGCTCAATTGAGTTTGGCCCCTAGTATCGATCTTCAAACCTCTTTTACTCTGGCTCCTAAACTTTATCCAGGCTCGCACAGGCCTGGACAGGGACCATGATGTGACTACCTTTCGTAAAATCGATGCAATCGGGTCCGAGAGTCGTGTCTCCGAAATCTTAAACAGCCACATTTACAATAAGAGAATTCGAATTGATGACAACCATACTCTCTCCGACCTCGTCGATGCGCTGTTGCGCATCGAGAACAGGTTTCTTGATAGCACTCTACAGAGGACGACAGAACAAATGAGGAAGGAAATGTCTGAACTCTTAGGCTTAGTCAATAGTACTTTTTTTCAACACACGGTGAATGGTTGAAGTTCTATCCCGACCCGATCGACGAAGATCTTTACGATAGACAATGGACTGAGCTGAACAAGAAAATTGGCACGTCATGGGAAGCCTATAAGACATTTCGCCTGGCCGTGAAGCAGCGGCTGAAGGTCTAATAGTTCTGGTGACAAACAAACTGGACCAACGACCGCTAGCTGACGTGATTCAGTCTTCATTGGTGCTGTTCTTTCCATTTTGCGTTGTTGCGGAAACGTGTGCCCATAAGGCTGGGGTCACATCTTGTCCTGTGCATGCCTTTCTTACCACCTACCGGCTTTGCAACAAGCGACCGTTTGATTGTCTTGCACGAGGGCCGTACATGACGGGTGCTGTAAGAAAATCCGGTGACGGCTGACTACACTCAATCCCCATCTCACCGCAACCATCTTCCCGATATGGACTTATGTCGCTCGCACCGATAGACTTGCCGTTCAATAAGTCGGATGTCCTATAGAAGCCCAATATCTGAGTCGTGACCCGGACATCATGAGCGGCGCGCTGTGCTTCAAGGGAACACGTGTGCTGGTTCAGACTCTGTTCGATTATCTGGAAGGCAGCTCGTCTTTAGAAGAGTTTCTGAAGGACTTCCCCTCGGTCTCTCGTGAAGCGGGCGTAGCCGGGCGCACGTCATTTCCATTGCTCGGTGGGTCCGGTTGTTTTCTCGCCTGAGCCGTCGTGTTCGTTGGTTCGTTCATCGACTGTCTCCTTCCTCATAGGTGTGAACATGATTAACTGAAGACTTCGAATGTCTGCAGTCACTCTATCGCTATCGTGACCGTCCTCTCGTGAAGACCATCCAGCGATTGAGCGCGGCAGCTCGTTGCTCGCACCCCCCACAGGGCTTAATCCCCAAATAGGACGTCGCCCGCTTGACCACATCGCCTAAGCCGATCTCATCATCGGAAATAAACCCAGGTAGGCGTACTCGATGGGACGACTGCTCGCGACGTTCAGGCGGAGGATGGCTTTGTTTTGCCTTGGCCATGAGTTTCACCTCCTCGCATACGTGGCCGACAGATTTTGATAAGCCGCTTCACCATTCAATAAAGGCGGCACCACCGAGGCTCGCCGCGGTTGATACGCTTGTGTGACGGCCAACTTGATCTGCGCCGCGTTCGCAGCTGGAAATTCCGACCACAAGAGGGCGATGGCTCCGGTGACAAACGGCACTGCCACACTCGTGCCTCCCAACGTGAGAGGCTGGCCCGCTGTCCCGAGGCTGGTAATGTTCGCACCAGGTGCCGAGAGTCCACGCCGGCCAATGGAACTCCCAAAATTCGATTCGCTTATGAGTCTACCCATTCGATCGCAGGCCACCACCGGGATAACCCAGGGATGGCGAGTGATCGCAGAGCTGCCGAGCATACCTTGATTGCCCGCCGCGACGACCACGAGGACTCCCCGTCTGGCAGCATGATTGAGCGTCTCGTCCAGCGCCTCTTCGCCCTTTGTGGATGGGTGTGCAAGGGCAAGACTCAGATTGATGACTCGTACGCCGGCGTTGAGGCAGTTCTGAATGGCCTCGGCAAGTTCTTGAGGCGTGGCGCTCGGCATGGATTCAATACCCGACGTTGTTTCGGGGAAAATGGGACGCACAACGACGGTACAGTTGGGACAAATAGCAGGGGCCGACGAGTTCCGCTTGGCGAAGAGAATGCCGGCGATAAAAGTGCCGTGCAGACAGGCGGCGCTCGCCGCCTGCGTACAGGTCCCTCCGTTAGGTCCAGAAACCTCACGGAGATGGTCACTGGCCAGCTCAGGATGATGGGTCAGGACAGGGCCATCAACGAGCCCGATTTTCACTTCAGGACTACCCCTGGTGCGCACCATTAGCGACGTGAGCTTGACGAACTCCAACGGTGAGCGAGGGGTGTCCATGCCGGTATCAGCCAATATCCTGCCCGCCATCTGGCTGCTGAGAACCAGACGCCGTTTAGGTTTGTCCTAACTATGGAACATAGACTCATAGCCTTATGTCTTCGCCAGCTGAGCAATTCAAGTGCCCAGCCGAAACAGCTCGATTTGCTAGAGGCTTATGAAATGGAAACCTGAGTTAGAAGGAGTGAATCGGCGCGGATCAGGTTGATTGTCTCACTAGAGGACACAGTGAGAGTACCAGGGCACGTACCCTTGAGAAGGAAACAAGATCCCCCTCTCGTTGATCGTTGATGCAATCAATAATACTTTCAATAGCATGTAGGTTTCTACGAGTTCGGGTCGGGATGGACTCCCTAATGCATTTTGCAACGTTCCAGAAATGGACGGAGCCAAAACGGATCTATTCGCTCCGGTCGGACTCGCCTATCACTCATTCTTCTCAATCAAGACGCGACGCATAGAATGGCCAATTATTGTGAGCGTATTCCTCAGGATCAGGAGTGTTCTATCATGAAACAGTCTGCCCAAGTTACCTTTCGATTTACTTCATTATTCGACTACCTATCCTTGTGGCTCAGACATATTCTTCATTTCGACGTCCCGGCTCGCCATTGCCGGATCGCCTCCAGTTGTTTAGGTGAGGTGCACCCACGTCGCTACAGAAGGAACGCCGTTCGTATTGACGATGAAGAGCATGTACCACCCGGGCGGTGCGAGGTTTCGGCTGCCGGGCACCGCCGCACACAACGATGTTGTATCGCGCGTCACAATCGGGAGATCGACGAGCCGCTGTTCGCAATTGAATGAATGCGTGGTCACACCGCCCTTCACCAAATGGGCCCAACGTATCTGAGCTGCCTGCGGTGTCGGCACTGTAATCTGCTGGCCATAGGTCCATTCGGTGACTACAGTCCCAATCGTGGGCCGTGGGCCCTTGAAGAGGTACGGCGGACTGAAGACTTCCAGACGCATCTCCTCTTCCGGATCGGGCGGTTCCCAGGTAACCGAGTGACCGCCTTCTGGATTCCCGCCGGCGGCGACAACGCGGCCGTCAGGCAAGAGCAAGGCTGTCGAGTGATAGAGACGTGGGATGGTGGAAGTGGCCATCAACTGCCACTGCCCGGTCGCCGGGTCATAGGATTCAGCTTGCAGCCGTGCCAGTGGCTTGTCTTCCTGCTTGAGTGATCCACCAGTGACGAACACAGTCCGGTCCGGTAGGAGCACGGCATTCAAGTGTAACCGTGGCAGCAACATAGGCTCAGCTGCGACATAGTCTGGGTGTGGCTTCTTCAGGTCCACGATGCTCACCATTCCAGTCGCGTCGGTTTTATCCGGCTTGCCGACGGGGCCGCCACCCATAATGAGCACCTTCTGATCTTGCACGGGCGGGAGGAGCACGCTGGCTGACTGATTTCGTAGCACAGGATCGAGTAGGTCTGGTACGAAGGTCAGGCCGATCGGGTTCTGTGTGAGATTCAGCAGGCATGGCTCTACTTGAAGCGGGTCGTCCATCCGTCCGCCTGAGAAAAAGACGCGACCGTCTTGCATCAAGAAAAGATGTGCGTACAGCGGCAGACCTGGGAAAGCGGCCGGGAAGTGCATCGGCTGCCACGAATCGGTCGAAGCCGAGTACAATTCGACAGCCTGGTTGTGGCCGTTCCCCGCTTCGTTGAGACCGGTTGTCGCCAGCACTCGACCATCACCCATCGCGATAAGTGTCGGGTACCAGCGTCCATGCTGCATCTTTTTGACGAATGCCCAGGTCTCTTTGAAGGGGTCGAAAACAGCGACATCCGCGCGGCCTTTGAATGGATTGTAGCCCAGGGTTCCACCAGCTGACAGCATGCGACCGTCCGGCAGAAACGCATCGCCGCCACAGAAGAAATCAAAGGGCTTGCCGTCGGCAGCCCGTAGTGTGGCCGGGTGGGAGAAGTTCGGCGCTCCGGGACCAGGTGGTACCGCCGGGTCCCACACTACGCTCGTAAAGATGCCCTTTGCTTCATTGCCGAAGTCCGGGCTCGCGAATCGCACCGCGCTGCTCCCCGAGCCGGCAAAAAACAGCACCTTTCCCATGGGCAGTAGAGCTGCGTGCACGGCAAGGACGCCTGATTTGAACGATAGCACTTCCCACCGTCCTTCGCGGGCCGGATCAGAATCCAGATCGAAGACCTCGTACAGACCGGCATTCTGCTGCGGCGGGTTATCGATGTTCAGCACGATAGACTTTCGAAGTCCACCGAGATTGGCCACCGCAAGACCACCGCCCTGGTTCTCCCACGAGAACCAACCAGGGACGCCCATCCATGGTCCCCAGTTGTCGACGTCTCCGGTCATCCGCAACCGCGTCGCACGCCTGAAGAACGCCTGGTTCTGCCCAGGTGCGTTGTCAATCTGGAAAATGATGAGATCGTGATCGCCGGCGTGATTCCCATCGACCACCGCGACACCGGCACCTTGGTTTTCCCAAGAGAACCAGTCCGGTACCTGTTGCCAACCAGTCCAGCCGCCGGTGACACGACCGTCGGCATCAAGGCGTTTCCCAATGCGATAATAGGCCTGGTTCTGCTGTTGAGGGTTGTCGATCATGAAGACGATCAATTCCGGGTGGCCATCGCCGTCCAGATCGCTGATCGCGATGGCACCATGCTGGTTCTCCCAAGGGAACCAGTCGGGGATGCCTATCCAGTCGGTCCATCCGCCCGTGACATTGCCGTTGTTGTCCAGTGATCGACCGACCCGATAGAACGCCTGATTCTGTCCTTGGGCCGCATCAATCATGAATGCCACGAGATCGAGCTGACCATTTCCGTTCAGATCCCATAAGGCGAGTCCTGCGCCCTGATTTTCGAATGAAAACCAGTCCGGAATATCGATCCACGGTCCCCAGCCGTCGGTGGGAACGCCGGCAGCATCGAGACGCTTGCCGACGCGATACAGGCCACGGTTCTTGCCTGGCGGGTTGTCCACCATGAGCACGACAAGATCTTGACGACCGTCGTCATCTAAATCACCGATGGCAATATTGCCGCTGGCATTTTCCCACGGAAACCAATCCGGCATATTCGTGAACCCGTTTGGCATCGCTTGCTCCTTGGTTCATTCAGAACCTGTTACGATTCGTGTACAAGACTCCGGCATTATTCAACTCAACCTTCCGCAATCATTGGGGTAATTCTCATCACCTGTGTCATTTGGTGACTCGATACCAGATTGACCAAGTTCGCTCGACTGGGAATGTGCTCCTTACATATGTGGCAATTGGTTGAGCATCAGAATAAAACATTCATGACTTCTCTCAATCACTTAGGATGAGAGCGCCCCTTAGTCCGCTCGTTTATTGTTAAGGATGAACCCAGTTCGTCTACGCATCGTCTCGTGCGCCACGGATTAGGTCCGTACAATTCGTATGCCTGTCGTATACCTGCTGAATATCGTGATATGTGGGGAGTTAACGGAATGAAACAGGCGATCGTCTCACTGTTGTACAGTGCTCAGGCTCAACATCGCTGCATCTGCATTCAACAAAAAAATAGCATTGGAGGAAGAAAAATTCACTAAGATCAGCCCGATGTTTGCCTGCCAGATCCTTTTTCACTCAGTACCTTTAAGTAGGAGCATTGGTGTTTCAATATTGGACAGCCATGAATGGTTGAAATGAACCAACCTTGACTTGCCTCGTCTGGCTTCATTGGTCGTCACGTGAAAATAGATAGCAGATGCAGAGACATACGTGGCTACCGTGCCCCTCAGAGTGAAAACCAAACATTGCTATGATCCATAAGGATCAGGAGAGCTGCGGGGACGATCTAACCATTGTGGGGCCCGTATTCCGGTGCGCCTGGTCTACCAACGGACCCAAGCCGGTGAAACGGTGGAGATCCGCTGGGCCTCCCACCCCTGACCTCGGCTCAAATCCACGATGCCTCAGCTACGCCTATGATCATCTCACCGAGGTCGAACAAGAGACCCAGTGAGAGACATGGGGGTACGAACACGGGAAGATGCCGTCATCCCGCTGACGTTTTTCTTCGATGAAAACATTGACGCTGCTGCGGCTCCGTAGTTGTCGGTACGAGGGACCGATGCCCAAAATATCTACGATCTCCAGCAACAGGGGCGATCAGATGCAGCGCTGCTCGAATCCAGCGTGGCCAATGGACGTGTCTTTGTAACCCACAATGTCACCGCCCATCCACCCACTTATCTCTCTACAGAGTATCGATCTGGATACGTTGGTTATCGGAATATAATTACCTCCTCTACGTTCTCCTTCTCACGAAGGGCTCACGACACTTTGCAATCCAAATCACTTCCTTCTAAAATGGTTGTGGCGCAACCCTTGCCCTAAGCTAGATCATAAGAAAAAAGCGCCAGGTTTGTTCACAGAGGAGCCAATATGAAAACGAATGCAATGCTGTTGACAGCATTCACACTTGCGTCGATAACCGGCTGCTCCAATATGCCCACCGTGTTTGTGCCAGGAATTCCCCATAATCCTCCGGTAAAGGAAGTCCGGTGGCTCGAACAAAACTGGTCTACCGACGAACGGTTCTGGTTTCACCATGTCTCGCAAGGCACATCCACCTTGCCGATTCCCTACACCTGGTTTTTGGCACTTGAGCAACCTGAACTTTCGCCGCTGAGCACTCCTAGCCTGCTCTCGGATTCGGAATACCTGCGGCGGTATGGCTTCATCCCCAGTCCCAAACAGGTGGGAAACGGTGCTGGGTCTCAAGCCAAACGCCTCACGTTTTATGGCAACCCGGACGGCCTGCCGGTCGGGTTCAGCAAGTTGCCCGCTTCTCAAGATCCTGTCACCGGCGAGATGCAGCCCGATCAACTTGGATTCACCTGCGCCGCCTGTCATACAGGGCAGATCGAGTACCGGAGCGCCAGCCTCCGCATTGATGGGGCGCCCGCCATTACCGACCTCGGCAAGTTTCGCAATGCGCTCGGGTTGGCATTGGCTCAGACAGACACCGTACCGGGTCGATTTGAGCGATTTGCCAAGCGAGTCCTGGGTGAGGCCTATACGATAGAGCGAGCTGCTCAGCTCCAAGGCAAGCTGAAGGCACTGCTTGCCCGAATCCAACAGTTGAAGACGATCACCGATACCGTGGCCAATCAGAATGTCGAAGAAGGGTTTGCCCGCCTGGACGCGATCAATCGAATCGGGACACAGGTATTCTTCACCGATTTGCTCGGCGCTCCAGGGTTTGATGCCAGAGTGAATTTGAAGGGCAACAATGCTCCGGTGAATTACCCACATATTTGGGATACCTATTGGTTTACATGGGTTGAATATGATGCATCCATTATGCAGCCGATGTTCCGCAATGCAGGTGAAGCGCTTGGTGTCGGTGCCAAAATTAATCTCATCAATCCCGCACAGCCGCTGTACAAGTCCACAGTCGGAATTCAGGAATTGCATGAGATCGAGCAATTGCTGGCCGGTAAGAACCCGCATTCCGGCACGCCTGGCTTCAAAGGTCTCCGCTCACCGCTGTGGCCGGAAGATATTCTGGGCAGTATCGACCAAGGACGCAAAGAGCGCGGTCGAGCCCTGTATCAGGAGTTGTGTCAAAGCTGCCATCTCGCGCCGGTGAATGAAGCTTCCTTCTGGACCGATACACACTGGCAGGCGCCAAATGAGGCCGGTGAGCGCTATCTGGATTTGGTCGAAATCCCGGTTGCGGAGATTGGAACGGACCCAGGTCAAGCGAAGATTTTGGGCGAACGGCGGATCACACTTCCCTCGTATCTCGATGTTCCTGGAACGCCCGAGGGCAATGGGACACTCGTCGAGGGGACGTTTGGGAACGTGCTCGCCGCGGTTGTCGATAAGGCAACCACGACCTGGTACGACGAGCACCACATCGCGCTCGCCGATCGCGACCAAATGAACGGGTACCGGCCGAATCTCCTCCAGACCAAAACAATCTATAAGGCCAGGCCTCTCAACGGAATCTGGGCGACTGCTCCATTTCTCCACAATGGATCGGTGCCGACTCTGTATGCCTTACTGTCGCCGGTTGAGGAACGCCCGATGACCTTCTGCTTGGGCGATCGCGAATATGATCCGACGCACATGGGGTATCGCACTCAATGTTCAGAAGGAACGTTTCGGCTCGACACGTCTATCCCCGGCAACCTCAACACGGGTCACGAATTCAGGAACGAGCCGACCGGAAACGGTGTCATTGGGCGAACACTCAGTCACCAGGAACGATTTGACCTGATTGAGTTTCTCAAAAGCCTATAGGAGGATTGAGGGAAGGGGATTACCAGCAACAGTTCGGATTGTGTATGACCGGCAACAGGCTTAGGAAGGGTTGATTGAGCCCGATGTCGTCGGAGAATTTAACTCGCCCTCAATCTGCTTCACAATCTCATCCTGTTTTCCAAGCCCACCGATAAATCTTACAAATTCACCGTATCGATACAACGCCAGTGCGGGAAGCGACGAAACTTCCAATTCTGCGGGGATTTGAAAATTTTCATCCACATTCATTGTGAGAATGAGCAGACTCAATCCCCTATTGGCTTGCAAGCGTTCGAGCTCCGCCATGAGGGCTCGGCAATGACCGCAGCCTGGTTTCCAAAATTCCACCAACACCGGAACCGTGCTTGTTTCGACCACCCCATCAAACTCACGGTCAGTGACGGCTTGGAGCATCGAACTCATGATTGCGTGTGTTGCTCCAACAGCGGTTTCAGGATGTGGGCGACATGCTCAGCAAACAGCCGATACCCGGCGGTGGTCAGGTGAATCCCGTCGTTCGAGTACAGTTCTGCCAATTGCCCGCTTGTAGGGTCCACGGTGGCTGCGAAAAGATCGACGCAGGCAAGACCCTGGGAGCCGGCGTACGCTTGGATAAACTTGTTCAATCGGCTTCGGCGGTCAAGATGCTCGGAGATCCACTCTTGGCCTGCCGTGCCGTCCGGTCCCCCCTCTACTCGTATCGAAGGAACCGTCACCGGAATGGGCATACTTCCCATCGCGAGCGTCTGCTCATACATCGTGGCCAGATTGCACATGATTTCTGACGGTGGCGCGTTCCAGCCCAGATCGTTGGTTCCCCCGAGGATCGGCACATAGCTCGGCTGATGGTTGAGCGCATCACGCCGAAACCGCAGGACCATTTCACCCGTCAATTCACCGCAGATCCCACTGGTGCGAACCTCGGCAGCATGACCCACATAGGATTGGAGAAATTGCCCGTATGGAGTTGCTCGTCCGGTCGGATTGTTTCTGGTCGGCGACTGGAACCCTGCCGTCAGGCTGTCGCCGAAACAGATGATGAGTAGAGTACTGCTCATGTTACCGCAGTTCGATTCTACCGACGCCTGTCATGACAAACAAGCCGCGGGTCAAGCACGTACCGGAGGAGAACAACCGTAAAGAACGGCGATTTTCTTGACGAACTTGTGATCTGCCGGTAGGTCTTACGTATGACGACGGACCTCAAGACGGCTCAAGAAATGATGGCCGCCGCAGTCGCCGCACGCGCAGCCGAAGATCCTGAAATTGTCTCCGTCAAACGCATCCTCAAACTACTGGATAAGACGGCTAAATCGAACCGGACGTACGGCTCAACGAATCCCGTTGCACAGAAATTTACGCAACAGCTGTTCGAAGAATTGACCCACCACCTCGCGGCTCATTCAAAATTGTCTTTCCTTGTTCAACGATCCGAATTGCTGTGCAAGGACTCTGTCGTGTACCAGGCTGAAAAGGATGGAGGAAACGAGAGTCTAGCCTTCAAGCTGTATGCCGACGGTATCCGAGAACTCGTCCTACATCAAGGTCTCACACAAGAGGATCTGTCGTTCTTCCTCGCTTCCTTATGGAGCGACGTCGACTCGAACGAGGACGACGATGATATCGTCACGCGCCTGTGGTCTCGGAATCTGTCGACGATCACGCTCGTGACCGCCGAGGAACTCTCAAAAGTTTCGGCGGGCAACGACGGCTTTATCCGTCTCGACGGAAGCATGAGTTCGTCGGATTCGACGCTCAGAGAATTGTTGGACCGCGAGCGGGAACGCAAAAAACGAGGCGAGGCGGGAGCCGGATCCGAGGGAGGCGGTTCCGGAAACGCCAAAAGCCGTTTCCAGTCCGGACTTGCCGGTTATGAGGTCACGGAAGAAGAGCTTGCCGTCTTGGCGCAAGAAATCGATGCAGAGCGAAAGCAGGATAGTCTCATCTACATCCTGGACATGCTGACCGCGATCCTCGCGTCAGAGAAGTCTCCGGCGTTGCTGACGAAACTCTTCAGCCTGTGGGGCACCGTCGTGGAATCGCTTCTTCGCGAAGGCAAATGGACGGTGTTGGAGAACGTCTTAAGTCTCCTCCACGAAACGGATGCCGTGCGGCCTGATCTGGGTGAGGAACACAAGCAACAACTGGCCTCTCTCCTCAATGGGCTCGGTCGCGCGGAACGGGTGAAGGTGATCGAGACCTATCTCAACCGAAACCTCCACGCCGACGTGAAAGGGTTGTCCACCATTTTGTTGCTGATGAAAACAGATGCCGTCTCCTCGCTCTGCTCGCTCCTTGGGAACGTGACATCACCGGTCCACCAAACCATTGTGTCGGAGGCCCTCGTGGTCTTAGCGAAAGATCACCCGGATTTCTTGTTGCGAGGATTATCGGATCGCAGGCCCGGGTATGTTCGCAATCTGCTTTCCATCCTCATTAAGTGGAATAACCCCAAGTTCGCCGATCCGGTCGAAAAATTGATCCGGTATCCCGACGCGCAGGTGCGTCGGGAAGTGGTCCGTGCTCTCGGCCTGTTCCGACCGAACGGCAATGGCACGAGACTCGTCTCCCTCACGGCTGATGAAGACGAAGGGGTCCGTTTTGCCGCACTCAAGCTGCTCATGTCCGGCCAGTACACCGCTCCCTTCTCCCTTTGGGCTCCTCTTCTGTCGGAAGAAGAGTTTATGGATCACCCCATCAGTGAGCGTCGCGCGGTCTTTCAGGCTGTCCGCGCCACATGCGGTGACGAAGCAGTCCCTTATTGGCAAGGCCTCATGACCGAATGGGCCTGGATGAATCGGAGGAAGAAAGAGGAGTTGGCGGTCATCGGAGCAGAAACGCTCGGGAAGCTCGCCACTCCCGCCGCGATCGCGGCGCTCTCACTTGGTGCCCAAAAGGGAAGCGCTGCGGTTCGTCAGGCTTGCGTCGCGGCATTGTCGCAAGCTCAACGGCTACAACGCGGCGTCCCCTCAACCGGCGCACCACACTAGGAAACGGATCGTGAAGGAACCCCAGTCAAAGTCTCTGCGAAACCCGTCCAGCGAAGACACTATGCAGCCGATCCTGACACACGAGAAGTCGCTATCGCGGAAGATCGGCCAAGGATCAGAAGCCGGAGATATCCTCGACCAACAGTTGGTGATGCTCGGATTTCAGCTCATCACACAGTTGAATACACTGATTAAGACATCGAAAATCCATGGCCGGGCCAACGCTGCGCTCGACAAACCCGTCGAAACGATGTTGACCCTCATTGAAACCCTCGCCCACGACCAACCGGTCACCTTGTGGGTGCAGGACGATTTCCTCTTCCTCGGTGAAAACCATCTGAAAGTGACGGCTCAACAAATGCTGGTCGTCTCAAGCATCCTTGACGCCTTGAAAAAGTGGCGGATCGGCGGGCTGACCTTTTCTTCATCGGTTTCTTCCAAGGATCTTCGAGAGTTCGCCCACCTCTTCGTCAGTCTTGACCCGGCAACAAAGTCGATCGAAGACTTCCGACAGGAATTGACGAGCCTAACCGTGGCCGGCATCGAACTGAAAGATCCTCGATGCCTTAACCTGAAAGAAGATCTTGCGGAGAATGGGAATTCGAAGGCCCGGCACAAGGCACGCTCGAAAGCGGCGTATGGTAAAGCCGCCGACGTGGTCGGCAATCTGACTCAGTCGTCCCGTGACGGAAAAGCTCTCAACTTTAAACAGGCAAAACGCGCCATTCAAAATATCGTCGACTTGATGATGCAGGACGAGCCGATCATGCTGGGCCTCACAACGCTTCGCTGTCACGATCAATACACACACAACCATTCCGTCAACGTTTCACTGCTCTCCCTTGCTCTCGCAAACCGAGCCGGCTATCCGAAAGTCGAGCTGGCGGATCTCGGCTTGGCCGCGCTCTTTCACGACATGGGAAAGTCGACTATTCCCCTTGAAGTCCTGAATAAACCGGGTGAGTTTACAGAAGACGAATGGACGATGATGCGCAATCACCCCACGGAAGGAGTCTTGAGTCTCACGCAGTTACGCGGCATCACCAATCTTCCGGCGCGCATGGCCGCAGCATCCTTTGAGCACCATATGAACTTGGACTATTCGGGCTATCCCAAATTGGAAACACCGTGGAAACTTTCGTTGACGGGACGCATTCTCACGATCGCCGATTGTTACGATGCCATGACGTCTTCCCGCGTCTACCGCCGGGAGCCGATGTCGCCCTCGAAAGTGCTGAATATGATGCTCGCGAAATCCGGGAAAAGTTTCGACGCGACCCTGCTCAAACTCTTCGTCAATTGCGTGGGAATCATTCCGATCGGAAGCCTGGTGGTCCTCGACTCCGATGAATTCGCCGTCGTGCTCAAGCCCGCCGCCGACAAGGGCTCGAGCGAACGGCCGGTCGTCAAAGTCATCACCGATGCGCAGGGTACTCCCATCGATAACGGTCCCGAGTTGGACCTGACCGAGAAAGACGGCATCGGCGAGTACCATCACAGCATCATTCGGCTGATCGACAATACGGAGCACAAATTCGATACGAGTCGTTACTTCGTGTAGCCGTCGGAAACGACGCGCCCGTCGCCACTCAACCCCATCTCCCTTCCTCTCTTGACAGCCTGAAATCCGATCTTCGACAATGTGGATATGAGTGGACATATCGTCATCGAGCAATTGGAGTTCCGCGGCCGCTGCGGCGTGACGCCCGAGGAACGCGCTCGTCCGCAACCTCTTGCCGTTGATTTGGATTTTGAACTGGACGGTCGGTTGGAGGCAGCCGGGTTATCCGACGATCTTGTTCACACAATCGATTACGCAAAAGTGGCTCAGCATGTCATCGACATTGGAACCCTTCAGGAATCTCACCTGCTGGAAACGTTGGCGGAACGACTCCTGGCAGCCCTGTTCGATGAATTCCCGATCGGTCGTATCAAACTGTGGCTGCGAAAGCTGCATCCTCCGATTTCCTTCGTCACCCGCTCCGTCGGGATCCGCATTGATCGCACAAGGCTCGCCCAGCAGGTTCTCCACGCTGATCCGCCACCGGCCCAGTTTCTCGTCCAACAGCTTCATCGCCTTCTCAAAGGCAAGGTCCTCGATGTGGCCTCCGGCAGCGGACGTCACACGCTCTTTCTTGCCTCGCTGGGCTATCAGGTCGAAGCCGTCGATCGCGATGAGCAGGCGCTCGCACAACTTTCTGCCGGCGCCCGAGCACGACGCCTCACCGACATCAGTTCGCGAGTGCTTGATCTGGAGCAGCCGCCGCCGGAACCGAATCTAGGCCATGAAGCGTACGATGCCGTTCTCGTCTTCTTTTACCTGAACCGACCGCTCTTCCCCTATCTCATCGACGCGTTGAAGCCAAGCGGTGTCTTGCTGTATGAAACCTTTACCGTTGATAACCACGTCCAACACCGGCATCCAAAGCGTCGAGAGTTTTGCCTTGCACCCTGTGAACTCTTGAGCCTCACATCCGGCCTCCGCATTCTTCATTATGACGAAGGGTCCCACGAAGGAGCGAGCGGGTTGGAGTCCGTCTACACGGCCCAACTTGTGGCACAGAAACCCTTGGCTCCAGGACCGTCGATATGAGTCGTCTGGACCTTCATCTGCATACCACTCACTCTGACGGAAGTTGCACACCCACTGAGGTGGTGAACATGGCACATCGTGCAGCGGTGACGGCCTTGGCGATCACCGATCATGACATCGTGGCCGGTGTCGCCGAAGCCATTGCGATCGGACAACAGTGTGGAATCGAGGTCATACCCGGAGTGGAAATCAGTTCGCTTGCCGGCAACTCGGAGTTACACATTCTTGGGTACTTTCTTGATTGCCAGGACCCCGATTTGCTCGAGCATCTGAAGAGCCTGCGAGACGGTCGTCATCGCCGGAATCCACAGATCATCGAACGATTACAGACCCTGGGGATCGACATTACATACGACGAAGTCCGCGCACTCGCCGGCACCGACTCGATCGGCAGACCGCACATCGCCCGTGTTTTAATGGACAAACACGTCGTCGCTTCTGCCAAAGAAGCCTTTGATCGTTTTCTTGCCGAGGGTAAGCCGGCCTACGTTCCTCGGGAGCTCCCGAGCCCTGCCGAGGCTATTCGCTGGATCAAAGCCGCGCGTGGACTTGCCGTCCTGGCCCACCCTACGTGGGTGAAGGTGACAGAGCAGTCGCTGATTGATCTGGTTCGACAGCTCAAAGCCGACGGGCTCGACGGTGTAGAGGTCTACTATAGTACGCATGCTGCGCGGCAAACTCGAGAATACCTCAGTCTGGCTCAACAACTCGGGCTATTGGTCACCGGTGGAAGCGACTTTCATGGCCTCACGAAACCTGACATCGAGGTCGGCGTCGGCAAAGGCACGCTGCACATTCCAGCCTCACTGCTTCCCAAGATGAAGGAAGCCGCCGGGCGACTCTAGCGCGGTATCCTCTGTATATTTCCCCCAATCAATTGACTCCTCTTCGAGATACGCTAGACTCTGATTATCTTCAGATCTCGTCATCCATGATCAACGCATCGAGCTGGGCCGTTCAATATGTACTTGTCGCACTGGTTGCGCTTTTTGCCGGTCCCGTACTGAGCAAACTACCGGCGGCTCAATCGTTTCCCCTCGCACTGTTCGGCCTGACCGGCTCCCAAACCATTCGCCTCATCGTTGTAGGAACGGGGCTGGTCCCGCTCTGCATTCTTTCGCTCCGTGCGTTCCGACAGATGCCGGATAACGGACGAGGTTTCTCGTTTCTGCGACAACTGATCCCTCCGATCACGACCCTGTTCATTGTGATCGTCATGGATAAGACCATCCAGGTTGTCGGCCTTTCGCTTCTCGACGCTGTGGGATCCATACGCTATACGTTGACCTATGCTGCGTCATTGACACTGATCGGGCTCTGGCTCACCGCTGCATGGCTCCTGCATCTCGATGCTCTTCACCGTTTTTTCACGAAACCTATGCCATCGACTCGACGCCAAGAACCTGGATCGCGAGCCGAAGATATCGACGGAATCGATCAAGAACAGGAACGCAACGAGCCCGAGAACGTAACACACATTCTCACTACACAGAATAGTCCACCCAGTACACTCGGTCGATACAAAGTCTTAAAGGAGTTAGGGCGCGGCTCGATGGGAGTGGTGTATCTTGGAAAAGATCCGACGATCCAACGATTCGTGGCGATCAAAACCATGCGACTCGACGAGATCGACGATCACGATAAACTCCAGGAAGTGAAGGCTCGGTTCTTTCGGGAGGCTGAATCCACCGGACGATTGTCTCATCCTAATATCGTCACGATCTTCGACGCCGGTGAAGAAAGCGACCTCGGCTATATCGCCATGGAGATGATTCAGGGCACCACGCTCAAACAATGGTCGCGGAAACCGAATCTCCTGCCGCTGGAAAAGGTGATCCCAATACTGGCGACCGTCGCCGAAGCGATGGACTATGCCCACCAGCAAGGCGTTGTGCATCGCGACATCAAACCGGCGAACATCATGTTGACCACTGACGAAGTCGTCAAGATCATGGACTTCGGAATCGCCAAGATGGCGACGTCGTCGAAAACTCAGACGAATATCGTGTTGGGAACTCCCACGTACATGTCCCCCGAACAGATCGCCGGGAAGAAGGTGGATGGGCGATCAGATATTTTTTCGCTCGCCGTCGTGATGTTCGAACTTCTGACCGGTCGACCGCCGTTCACCGCGGACAATGTCTCGGCGCTGCTGTTTGCCATCGCGCACACGCCGCATCTCAGCGTGAAAGCGATCAGGCCCGATCTCCTTCCTGTCATAAAGGAAGTTCTGGATCGAGCGTTGCAGAAAGACCCGGTCCACCGTTATCGCCGCGCCGGCGAGTTCGCCATGGAACTCCGGTCCTGCCTTGAAGGGTTGGCCGCGTAAATACTACCTAGTCCTCCTTCTCTCCATTCTCCGCGAGAGTTTAGTCTTCCAGCCAGTCTTTTCGATCGCTGTCTATGAATCGCGCCACGCCGGCAGTCGAACGGGACGCCAGCAACGCTGTGCGGCCTGCCGTGCCTGATGTACGATCTTCAGTTTCGTAAGTTGAGTCGCCCTTTGAGCAAGCTTTGGTAGCAAGCTTCTGAGAGATCCTGTTCGTGTTCCTGCAAACATTGCAGGATGCGACCATCACCCGGCTGCACCGTCAGACAGACCCGCTTCACATCTTCAACGCAGGCAAGCCTATATCCTTCCGCTTCCTTCCAGCGTACCAACCGTTGCCGAACGATCTGTTGACATGGCGCATCCAATCGCTTGAGACGCTGCATCACGCAACGCCGCCGGTCTTCGCCCGTCAGGGAATCGGAGCAGTACTGCTGGACTTCGGCCTCGCACTTCACTTCCGCGATTTCCCTGGCACGTCTGTCGCGCGAGACAGACAACCCACCAAAAGTGGTTACTGATGACGGGTCTGCCGCTCCCGCCTGGCTTTCGGCCGGCCGACTGACCACGCCCGGGATCGTCAGGTCGAGCTCAGGTGCGCGCTGCGCTTCAACGACCGATGAAGCCGATTGTGCTGAGAAGAGCTCTTCCTTCGACGGAAAATTCGCCCAGATGATGGTCCAGATTAAGATCAACCCAGCCGCTGAGATGGAGTTCGTGACGGTTTTTCCGGACCGTTTCTGAGTGTTAGTAGTCCTCATCACGCTGAGAATAAAATAAAGTTACGGGAAAATCACTGAAACGGGAGTTTTGCGCAAGAGCGTGGCATCGAGCAAACAGACAGAAGCGGCTGGAACTAGTTGTCCGGGGTTTCGACGATATGATTCTCGAACCTGGTACAGCCTTCCGCCAATAACCGATTGGTCAACATTTCACCCGGCCATTCGATCGGCAAATCGGCGGTGAAGACCCAGACATCGGGGGAAGTCCAGACAGGGCCGTGTTCGTCCGGCAACTCCGGATCGAATAGGTCGGTCCACACAGGCATGTAAACCCCATTTCCACATTGTGTATGGAGGTGGACAATGGTGCGGGATCTCACGAGCGGATCCAACTCTCTCCATACTGCGGCGGTCTCATCGGCCAGGTGATGGAGGCGGACTGCATTCTGCGCGTCGAACATGGCATAGGCGGCGTACACCGGGGCTTCAATCGTGTCAGGCGCACATGCCAGCTCCGGACATTGTTTCACCAGCCCTTCGAGAATCTCACGACGCTGTCGATCCTCCCACTCATCAGGCAAACCTGGATCTGGAGCGCCGATCAACTCAAACAGAAGGAATGCCGTATTTTCGACCGGAGGAAGCAACCGCGCCGCCACGGATTGGACACGCCTGGAATCTGTGACCATCACAAGGTGGTCATGAAACAATTGAAGATTCAACATCTCCAAGGTGGCATCGGTCAAGAGGCGCGACTCGACACGAACAACCGTTCCAGCAGAGAGCTGGAGATATTTATGCAAAAGATCGGCCGTGGCGATCGGATCGATCTTTAGCTTGAGCGGAGCGGTTAAGTTCGCCTGCAGGGGAAGCTCCAAGGCCGCCATCGTAGCATACGTCGGCTTTTCATCATTCGGGCCGTCCAACAGCAACGTGCAACTCGCCTCGGCAACGAGATCGAACAGCCATTCGGCCATTTCTTCATCAAGCGCGGCAAGCACGGTCAGCAAATCGTGCTCCCGCCCTTGCTCAAGAAACGCCTGCAGGGTATCGATCGCATCATCGGTGTCGCCATGGTCGTGGCGGCGGGCATTGATGAGATGAATCAGATCCCGTGTGAGCGGATCGGGGCGAGACCAACCTAACATCGAGACTCCCTACTGTACGAGCCATCAGCCATGGCTCGACAATTCACAAAGCATGTTGCCAAACTTTTCCTACCCATGCAAGCCTCCGAACGATTACTTGCGACTCGCCACGCACATGATCGACGCACGTCCCTATTCACCGATAACCTTCACGAGGACCCGTTTACGACGACATCCGTCGAATTCGCCATAAAAAATTCGCTCCCACGGACCGAAGTCGAGTGTTCCTTCCGTGAGCGCGACGACAACTTCTCGCCCCATCACCTGTCGCTTCAGATGAGCATCGCCGTTGTCCTCGCCTGTGTCGTGATGCCGATACATCGCCTTCTGTGGCGCAAGCCGTTCCAAGAAATCGTCATAGTCTTGTATGAGCCCGGACTCATCGTCATTGATGTACACGCTGGCCGTGATGTGCATCGCGTTCACCAGGACGAGACCTTCCCGTATCCCACTCTTCTTTACCACTGCCTCGACGTGGGGCGTGATATTGATGTAAGCGCGCCTGGTCTTTGTCTCGAACCAGAGTTCTTCGCGGTAGGACTTCATGATCGTTGACCACAGCATTGTGCCTGCCGCCTCGACAGACATGCAAGAGGACCGAGTGATTCCATCCATCTTGCATGCTCCGACGCCGGCGAAGAGACGATAATAGGATCGGCCAATCCTGTTGAGCCCCTATCCGCACCGAATATACGCTGTCGGAAACGCCGACAAAATTGACAGCCCCTAACCTTGGTGATAAGTACCTTTTCAGATTCTACGATGCTGTCCGCTGGAGGGAGGTGCTCGATGTTGGCTATCGCTGGGGGTCCGACGTTCGTCGGCAGTCCTCTGAATTGGAGCCTATTTTTTGCTCGTCAACCGGAACCGGATCTGGAATTCACGGAAGAGGAGCTGGAGCAGACCACCACGATTCGATCGCCTTCGCCCATGAAGCCGCCCAAGAAATCGAGAGGGCGCCCTCTTCTGTGGATACTTGTGTTGATCTTAGTCGGCACCAGCGCCTATGTCGCGATGGAGCCGGAGATGATCATGGACTATGTCGGACCGCTTCTCGGCGAATCGCCGGCCCCGCAACCATCGACGCCTATCGCCAGAAAACCGGTTCCATCGAAACCGGTGCCGTCTGTCCCGGCTGCTCAGTCTCAAGGCAGTATTCCGACTCCGCCCCCTGCAGCACCGGTCGAGGTACCGCAAGCTGCCGCACCGATGACGACTCCCGTTACCGCTCCTCCATCGACCCAGCCGAGGCCGATGGCTTCAGCTCCGATGCAAGCCCCGCCGCCATCAGTACCAGCACCCGTTGTACCCAGCACCGCTTCGCCGACGCCGTTGTTCAGCGAAGGGCAGCGGGTCAGCGTACTCGCGGATCCAACGAATCTCGGGGCAAAAGTGGTCTTAGCTCAGAATGCAGAAGGGACAAGACCGGGACCAGCCATTCCACCGGGAACCGCTCTTACGATTCTGGACGGCGACCTGCAGGCCAACGAGTGGGTCTATTCCGTCCGCAGTGACTTCGGCACGAAAGGTTGGTTGGCTGAAAAGCAGCTTAAATTGAAACCTTGATCGTCTTTCGTACCACACTCGTCAGACACAGCGGGCGGCGATCGTATCGCCGCCCGCTGTGCTATAATGCCGCCAGTTTGCGCCACCATCATGATGGGTGAGACATCACGACCCTCAGGAATTCATGCGCGCCGTGATCTTCGACTTCGACGGTGTCATCGCCGACACCGAACCGCTCCACTTTGAAAGTCTGCGCAAGACGCTGGCAGACATCGAGATCGTTTTGACCGAAACAGACTATTACGCCGACTACCTCGGCTTTGATGATCGTGGATGTATTCTGGAAGCACTACGAATCAATCGACGCCCGACCTCTCCCTCACTCGTCGATGAGTTGATGGCAAAAAAGGCCGTCGGCTATTTGACCTCGATCAAGGATCACCTCGTGGTTTTTCCGGGTGTCAGAGAATTTGTCGAACACGCCGCGGCCACCTACCCCATTGCGATCGCCTCGGGTGCCTTGCGCGCGGAGATCGAGTTAGTACTGGAACAAATCGGGATCCGAAAAGCGTTTCGTCACATTACCAGCGCAGAGGATGTGACATGCGGCAAACCGAATCCGGAACCGTTCCTGCAGGCCCTGGCCGGCTTGAACCGTCGGCATCCCGCTGCTCCGATCCCGCCGGCTGCCTGCTTGGCTATTGAAGATTCCCGCCCCGGTATCCGGGCCGCACGATCAGCAGGAATGAAGGTCTTGGCGGTCGCCAATACGCACACCGCCCAAGACCTTCACGAGGCCGATGCGATCAGTTATAGTTTGAGCGAAACGTGCCTGAAAGATTTGCATGCCCGCTTGTGGCCGACATAAGCGATATACCAGATGAGAATCTGCTCGTTCATCCCCGGCGCCACAGAAGTGGTCGCTGCTCTCGATTTGGCCGACCAACTGGTCGGCATCAGCCATGAATGCGACTTTCCTGCCTCGGTTCGACATGTTCCGGTCATGATCGAACCCATGGTTGGAAAGGACGGAGGCTCCGGTGGGGAAATCGACCGACAGGTCAAAGAATTGGTTGCATCAGGACAACGGCTTTACCGACTCAATGAGAACGCTTTCTGTCGAGCTCGTCCAGACCTTATTCTGACGCAAGACCTGTGTCACGTCTGCTCGGTCACGCCGGACCAACTCACCGGCGCGATCGAGTCCTTTCAACATCGACCCAACGTGCTCACACTCAGCCCAACGACATTAGACGACATGATCCATGATATCGAGCGCATCGCCGAGGCAGCAGGCGTACTTGCAAAGGGACAAGCAGTTGCCCAGGAACTCCGTCGTCGAGTGGACCATGTGCGCTCAGAGACCAATAGGACATCCGCGCGCCCACGCGTGGTGTGTCTTGAATGGTTGAATCCTCTCTATGTCGCAGGCCACTGGATTCCGGAAATGGTTGCGTTGGCCGGTGGCCGCGATGTTCTTGGGTCTCAGGATACTCCCTCGCATGAAACAACGTGGCACGCCGTCGAAGCCGCTCGACCCGACGTGATCCTCGTCATGCCCTGCGGGTACTCCGTCGAGCGTACGGTGAATGAGCTCAGGCAGGCGGGACCAACCGCTGACACATGGCGGCATGCTTGTAAACAGCGGCCGGATCTTTATGTCGTCGATGCGGCATCCTACTTCAGCCGCCCTGGTCCTCGACTCGTCGACGGGGTGGAACTGCTCGCGGCCATTCTGCACCCGACCCCTGACCGTCCTATCGACCCAGCCAAAGCGATCAAACTCGAGGCAACGACACTCACCGCAGGCCGCGCGTCATGACGGTCTCTGAAGCTCAAGCCTATTGCACGGCCTACACGAAGAAAAGCGGCAGTAATTTTTATTACTCGTTCCTGTTCCTTCCCAAAGCCAAACGCGACGCCATGTACACGGTCTATGCCTTTTGCAAAGCCGTCGACAGCGCCGTCGATGAACCGGCCGCCGGAAGCAACCCGAAGGACGAACTCAAGCGTTGGCGTGACGAGCTGGACGCGCTGTATTCCGGCGCCCCCACCACTCCCATCATGGTGAGCCTTGCCCACCATGTGAAAGCCTTGGGTATTCCAAAGGCCTACTTCGAGGAATTGATCAAAGGCGTCGAAATGGATTTGCTCAACAATCGGTATGTCACGTTCGATGAGCTGTCGCTCTATTGCTATCGCGTCGCATCTGTCGTGGGGCTCATCTGTCTGCACGTGTTCGGTGTCACATCGGCGCGCGCGCAGGACTATGCAGTGGCACTCGGCATGGCCTTCCAACTGACCAACATCCTCCGCGATGTCGGAACGGACGCCGCCGAAAGTCGAATCTATCTGCCGCTGGACGACTTACGGAAGTGGAACCATCCTGAAAAATCCATCCTCAATCGAAGCTATTCCCCGGAGTTCCGTGCATTGATGGAATATGAGGCATCCCGAGCGCACCACTATTATAAGCGAGCCGATGCAGCTCTTATGGGACTCTCCTCTCAAGAGCGTCGCGCGTTGACGGTTGCAGAAATCATGCATGGCATTTACAGTCGGATTTTGGAACGGATCGAACGGTCGAACTATCAGGTCTTCGGACCGCGTATCAGTCTCACCACCGCCCAACGAATGGTTATTGCCCTACGTGTGTGGCTCCGCTCCCGATTCTCGTGACCGAGCCATCCTCACACACCGTCCTCGTTCTCGGTGCCGGACTGGCCGGTCTGGCCACTGCGTACCATCTTCACCAACAGGGCTACCACATCACCTTGCTCGATCATGCTGACTGGCTTGATGGGTTCCGGACCGATGCGTTCCAATCCGTCCCGATTGTTCTGGGATGCCATCATGAGACGGGGCGGATCCTTCGTGCGCTCGATCGAGAATGGCCTTCGGAAGTCGATCGAGCGATTCCACTGGAATTTCGGCTGCCCAACGGGCGAATCTTCCCCTATCAGTCAGCCCGCCTCCCCGGAGCCTTTCAGTGGATGATGAGCCTCTTCAGTTTCCACGGCCTTTCCTGGCAGGATCGGTGGAGACTTTTCTCCCATGTCGAGCAAATTTGGGAGCAAGCCCAGACCCTCCCGGCGGATTTGGAGAATCGGACTGCGGATGAATGGCTGACGACTGCCGGGCAAAGTCTCGAAGCCAGAGAGCGGATTTGGGATCCGCTCGTTCAATGGTTGGCCGGCAACGCACTGGCACGTCTCTCCGCCGCGACTTTCGTCCATCTGCTTTCAACCGTGTTTCTTCGAGATGCGTCGGACACGAGGCTCACACACCCGGCCGGTTCCATCGACCATCGGTTCATCATTCCCATGAAACAGACACTCCACCGGGCTCATGTGCGGATCGTCTCTCTGACCCATCGGCCGACCATTCGGTTTGGACAAACCGGCGTGAGCGAAGTCCGACTTCACGACGACACCAAGTTACGGGCTAATCAATACGTCATTGCGCTATCCTACCAGAACCTACTGCAGCTACTGCCGGAACGGCTGCTGACTCGCTACGCCTATTTCGCACAACTAACTGAACTCAAAAGCTTGAGCGAGGTGACTATTCAATTGACCTGCCCGATTCCAAAGGAAAGGCCGCGTCTGCTCCTCCTCTCAGGCCGACCATTCCACCAGCTCATCAGCACATCGCTCGGATCCGGCGAGATCGGATATCGGCTGTCTGCCGTCGGCAACGAGCTCGCCGAGTTGAACAATGATCAAGCGGTCGATGCAGCCCAGACCGAGATATGCGAGTTGTTCTCGGGAACGGCCAAGGCAGATGTGATCGTCCGAGCGGTCTTTCGCGAGCGCCACGCTGCCCTGTTGCTTACGCCAGGTGTCTCGCGACTGCGGCCTCTTCAACAGACTCCCCTCCAGAATTTGTTCGTCACCGGGGCATGGACCGACACCGGATGGCCGGCCAATCTGGAGAGCGCGCTCGTCAGCGCCCGTCGCTGTGCCGACATCGTCGCCGGCCACGCAGCTTGACCGCATGGCTAGGGGTATCTACCTCTAAAACCTACTACCGTGCAGGTAACACAGATCCTCAAACCGTTCGCCGCCTCGATATTTCGCGATCACCATCCATTCGCGTCGGGTATCCGTCAGACCAACATAGGCCACCTCATCAAATACAAAAGGTTGGAGCGAAAAGGTTATTGCGAGATTGAGAGTTGGCAAGGCTCCGTCAATCCTGAGCGAGGACAGCGGATAGGTTCCGCCGGTTCGCTCAAATTTATTGCGGGTCGCCAGTAGCGGACCAAGGTCTTGCCAGCTTGCTTGATCAAGAACCGTGCTGTCGGCGGGAAACACGTAGAGACTGTCGCTTGGAGCGCCTTTCATACAGAAGGTCGCCTTCACCACCAAATCCTCTTGCCCATCATTATCGAGGTCCATTTTCGCCCGATCGAAGCTCGAGCAGCGCCGCGTCGGAGGCCCCTGCCCCTTGAACTTGACCGGCCCCCACTGCACGGTCTGCGACAGTTCAGCGTCGAGGTCCAGATGTTCTCCAAACAGCACCGCCACCTTTTCACAAAAAGGTTTATCCGCAAACCCCATCAGTTCCACCGAAGCCGCAGCAGAAAACGCCGGCAACATCATCAGGAACATACTTCCCATGCTCGTGAGCTTCATAGATGCCTCCCTCGTTCTATGGCCACATTATCTCGATTGACATCTCGGCTTTCCGTTTTTAAGATACCGCTACTCATGTCGTCGCCCTTACAACTCATGGAGCTCACTCCGCTTCAAGAACTCGCGCAATCCCTCGTCAACTGCGAGCGCTGCAAGCTGGCCAAATTGGGACGCAGCCAAGTTGTCTTTGGCGTCGGGAATCCTCACGCAAGTATCATGTTTGTAGGAGAAGCGCCAGGTTTCAATGAAGATCAGAAGGGTGAGCCATTTGTCGGCGCAGCGGGCAAGCTCTTGAACGACCTCCTGGCCTCGGCAGGTCTCTCGCGCGATCACATCTACATTGCAAACGTCATCAAGTGCCGGCCACCGAACAATCGCGACCCCGAGCAAGACGAAGTGGAAACCTGCAAGCCGTTCCTGATGCAGCAGATTCAGCTGATTCGCCCGAAGCTGGTCTGTACCTTGGGGAATTGGGCCACCCAGACCCTATTGGAACGCAAAGTCGGAATCACCAAAGTGAAGGCACAAGCCTTCTACATGAAGAATTTCGTCATCTTCCCGTTGCTGCACCCAGCGGCCGCCCTCCATCAGGGCAACTTGCTTGAGACGTTGAAAGAAGATTTCAAGAAGCTGAAAGAATTTCTCGACCGCCACTCCAAACCAGCTGAGCCAACCGGTGCAGCTCCTACCTCAGCCGCACCGGTTTTGAATGTAGAATCCTCCCAGCCGGCACAGATGGATTTGTTCGGGTAATTGGGCCACCTGCTCCTGCGAGGGGCTAGACTTCATAGCCTTGCCGTCGCTTGGCTGTGCAACTCGTTCCGTTCTGGATTTTATCCGAACGGAACTTCGAACAGTGCTCGCCATCGCCTTCGGCGACCGCAACGGCAGGCCATGCGGCCATTCGCAAGTCGCTGTCAGCCCAACTATCCTCACGTGATGGAGAGGACGACCACTTTCCTCAGGTCGAACACTGAAGTTGCCCGTTGCTTGTCAATCAACGGCCTTACCGCTATTCTCACACCACACGATCTGCCAATCTACAACAGTCGAGGAGTTGACCATGCCTTCCGCGAAAGAACAGATCGCTAAACTCCTTCAAGCCCAGCCAGATGACAGCAGCTACGACGAAATCCTCCGAGAATTAGCCTTTGCACAAATGATCGAACAAGGTCTTGTTGACTTCGACACAGGACGAACGATCAGCCACGAAGAAATGGGACGCCGCATCAAGACATGGCCGAGTTGAGCTCGTTAGCAAAAAGACTCTCGTACGTTTTCTGTTTTCTGGCTGCCTTTGGCTTTGCTGTTTGGTTGGAAGACGAGTTTTCCGTACTACAACAATACTCAAATCAGCCTTCACCGAAGTAGAACAGACTTTCTCTCGGGTCTATTGCAAAACGAATTCTCTCTAAGAATCCAGAGTACCCAATAAAATTTCCGCCTGTCCAATCAGGTGAAACGAACACTGTCGCTTGAACACTTAAGGCATCACCGAAGTCTGCAAGAATCTGTATCTGCGTTCTCTCAAGCCGACCAGTAAATGGGCCAAGACGTGTACTTATTGTCTTTGGCTCACCTTGACCGTTGAGCAAAGAAATGGCTTCGGCTACTTCCTGGTTTAGGATAGACCAAGCTGCGCCTGTATCTAACTGAGCCAATATTGGCGCTCCAAAATCAACTGGCTCGATCTTGACGAATATCTTCGCTGTGGGTTCTTGTGAGGTTATTGACCGATCTGCGTATCTGGAAAAACCACTGCAGAATTGGGTTTCATCCTGCCGTTTGAGCATTGAGCCAGTCTAATCTACACGATGGATAAGCGGAGGGGGAGTCACAGTGATCGACACCAACATCCTACGCAAATCACGAAGATTTGCTGCACTTGCAAGCAATTCATTGCCCCTAACCGCTATCCATTGACCTCGGTATTTTGAGCCCTCAGTTTGCAACCATTCGTATTCGCGACGTCGGTCAGAATCACATTTTGCAATCCGGCTAACAATTGGTGGAGCCAGCAAGAAACGTAATCTTGCAACTTGTGCATCGCTTTGTATGTGGATTGGGGCCGCATCAAGCAGCTTTCTCGCTGCGGTTAGTTGCTCCTCCTCAACTAACTGTCTAACAGACATCAGAAAAGAGAGAACATCACGTTTCGGTAATACCGATGGTAAACGTAACGTGCTTTGCAGATATTCGATCATCACATTGGAATCTTCGGTTCTTGTACTTTGCGATCCGGGGAAAAGTTCCGAGTGAGGCAGTAATGGCTGAGAGAGTCTTTCCGAACACGATTTAAGCATATCAACTGAACTGCGTTGTGGTTGATATGCCAAGCTCCAGCCCCTAACAAATCTTTTCTCAAGAGGGCGAGGATCTCCCATGCGCTGAGTCACCAACTGATCGAAGGAACTAGAGGTAGTAAGCATCATCCTACCTTTGCAACCGCAATCCCATTGTTTCTAATGCATGCCCAAAATATTTTTCTGCTATTCCGCCAATCGACTCCGAGGACACCTTTGTTCCGTTCCACATGCCGTGCAACCTTACATAAACTCCATCTGTTATAAGAGCAGACATATCAGCCGTAATGGTAGCGGATTGGCGTTCACCATCCGGGCCGAAATAATAAACGATCCCTGTGCCTGTGGGTGGACCAAGTTTATCCAATGGCCTTCCAACAAAGCCACCTAAATACTCCCGTCCTGACTTGCCTTCCAATTTCGCATGGAGCCCTAATGCCACAGCAAACGCTTTGAACGAGATCTCAGGCGAGGTATCATCTTTAGGTGTG
>JAFEBM010000037.1:0-35148 GCA_018242685.1 Nitrospira sp.
GCCTTCGAGATGGGCGACCCCTTTACAGACGGTCTTTACATATCGACCCGTTGCCTATGCGTGGGCTACTTATTTATCAGTAGGCTGTCGAATAACCACCGCCATGCCATCGACCAGAGACCAGGCCAAGGATTGTGCATGGTCCATTGAGAGAGTCAGCCGGAGATGAGACATGGGCTCGGACGATCGGTCCGATATGAAACTACCCGTCCAGTCCTTCACATTTCGCCACCCCACTTTTACCAGTAGAAGCGCACTTTGGAAGAGATTGTCGCTTGCGACCGACGGAACCACCGTGACACTCAGGGAAGGACTGAAGGACAATACATAGTCAACCGGCATATCGGCGAGGGAAATAGGCTCCTGCTCGACTCCTGCACCCGGTTCAATCTTTCGCCTGACGACCGGAGGTCGCGCAACCAATCGATGAATCCCTTTCAGACCCTCCCGTGACCCGCCAGACCAGGCAATGATGGGAATCTGGTGAAGGCCGATTCCACGACCTTTAATGTGAATCGTACCCCCGCCCAAATCAATCAGGAGATAGGTTTGAGGACGAGCAGCCAGCTTGAGTTCTTCCTCAAGGACACGAGTCGCCTCTTTCAGCTCGTTGGGGTTGTTGAGATTCAGGTCGGGAAAGGCTTCGATATCCTTTCCCCAACTTGATGTGGTGAAGACAAGCAGGACAAGAATGGCGCAGAGGTTCATAGGTAGTATCTGCGCGCTCTTGAGGGATCAAAAGATCATGATCGGTGTCCCTACTCGAGCGAGCTTGTAGACACCTTTAAGATCGCTGTCATTGAGACGGATGCATCCATGCGTCACGTTTTTCCCCAACAAACGGGTATAGAGCGTCCCATGGATGAAATAGCCTTTGCCGAATCCCAGTGCATATTCGCCGAGGACCCCCTGTTCTGCACGGTCGGCGGCATTTTGTGGCACCGCGAGTCCTTCTTCGACGAACGCCCAATCGGGCTTGATCCACGTGGGATTGGTCAGTTTCGACTTAACGAGAAATTCTCCTCTCGGCGTATCGAAAATCCACCGACTGTTATCTTCACCGGGCTTATCAAGAATTGTTCCGCTACCGGTCGAAGCGAGGGCATCGAGGACGACGTGCTCTTGGTGCTTCACATAGAGTCGGTTTCTGGCCGTATCAACCAAGATGTACGGCTGGTTCGGCATGAGTTGGAGCAGCTGTTTGGAGAGCACCTTATACCGGGCTTGCAAGGTACGAAGACCGGCTTTGTCTTGGACAGCAGGCTGGTGAACGACTTGGGAATCTTTGGACGACACGCGACTGGGAGTCGGGTCACTCACGATTAGTAGAGCACTCACCGCCAGTAGGAGGAGTAACGTGATCGCTGCGGCTGCAAGATGGATTCGGCGCATCAGTTTATGCTCAGATTTTGTCTTTGCGCTGTGCGAGCTCCGATAAGGCCAGGGCCACCGTATTTTCTCTCGTCAAGGCACCGATGATCGTGACCGGTGTCCCGACGGAGACCCCCTCGTAGAGAACGGTCATATTCGGATTATCGAGCATGATGCACCCAAGGGTCTGCGCCAACAGTTCATTGTCGGCTCCATGGATCTCTATCTGGCCCCCAATGCCTTTGGCCGGACCGATCCTTCCTGACTTTTTCGCAAGCTCGAATCGCCGACGATCCTCGGCATTGGGATAATCCAGAGCCAGGGCTCGGTAGAATTGCGTCTGCCCTTGGCCGCGCTTGTCCGTCACGCGATACCGGCCTTCAGGTGTTGCTCCGTCGCCCTGAAACTGTTTTTCCAGCATGCCATTGAACCCCAACCTGACGGGGTATGATAGCACCTTCCGCCCGCTCTTGTAGAGAGTCAACTCTCGGTCGGCCTTGCTCACCACGATGGCCGTTGATTGGTGGATTCGCGACCAAGCGATAGTCTGCTTAGCCAGGGTCTGCCAATAGACGATCCGGCTCTCGTCTGCATATCGACCCAATTCTTGGCTGAGTAATGAAGCCTGAGCCTTGAGGGCGTGATCCGCTTTCTCTGCCGCTTGCATGGCTCGTTGGAAATCTTTTTGCTCGAAGAATGAACGGGCTTGTTTAACAAGGAGGTCCGTTTGAACGCCTTTTTCTCCTAAGAGGATACGCCCATCGATCGATTCGATCCTCGCGGCAATCGTATGAAGCTGTTCTTCCAAGCGAGCCACCTTAGCCTGTGCCGCACGATGCTGAGAAGCTTGCCGCTCGTGCAGCTGGGAGACAGTACGTTCGCCCATGATGTACAGCCGCCGGAGTTCATTCTCAAGATCGTTCGATTCCCATGGCCATCTGATCAGGTCGTCGTCCAATTGGACGCGTGCTTTTAAGGAGACCCATCGGTGAACGAACTGTCCGTACTCCTCAGGCGCAGCTTCCGGAGCGCGCAATGCGATCAAATCTTGATCGATAGACTCAAGGGCTACAAGGAGGTCCGGCGGAGCGGCTTGAACGCAACCGGTCAAGCAGAGGACACAGAGAATCACGGCAAGCGTCTTATATGTCTGATCAAGCGCCATGCCGTGTGTTACTTTTCCTTGCAGGTTTTCCTTTTCCCACCTTCGCGAGGGCATTCTGTATTTCGGCCGACACGCCTTGACTCATGTCGTGAATAGCCTTCGCCTGGGTTTGCGCAGCCGGATAATCTTCTTTGTCGATCGACGCCTGAACCTGTTTCAGTAACGACTTCAACCCTTCCACGTCGTTCTTGATGGCCTCTACTGCCGCACGATCTTTTCCGACCGGTGCCTTGGCGACCAGATCTTGCGTGGCTTTCACCGCCTCTTCAGCGACTTGTTGCGCTTGCAAGGCCGCCGCCTTGGCTTCTTCCTTTTTTTGAGACGAGGCCGCCTTGATCCGCTCACTATCTGCTTTGGCCGAGGCAGATAATTGTTGTGCCTTGCCGTAGTCTCGAAAGAGTGTGAACTTTTCATCCTGATCGGTGACCTCTTTCCGCAATGCGGCAAGGGTACCTTCCAGCTTGGCATATTCATCAGCGCTATAGGTGGCGGCGCCGCTTTCCTGTGCATCTTTGAGAGCCTTTTCCGCTTCCTGGATCTGCTGGGTGGGCGGCTCCGCACATCCGGCGATCATAACGAAACTCAAGGCAATAGAGATAAGAGATGCTTTTCTCAGCATACGAGGAATCCTCCTTACAGATTCTATCTCCAGATTTTGGGCAATCCGATTCTTCCCTTTGTCTTATTCGTCTTAATGGAGCAGTCCATCATTTACAGCCAGCGTTACTCTCAAAGACTATTAAGACTATTTCAACATAGATACGCCAGCTTAACAGACCTAAACCGTCAGGCATACTAGCACGAACAAAATAGGCAGCAAGGTCGGTGCCACCGATAATGGTCGTTGTCGGATAAAGATTCAATCTATTTCATATATTTATGCTGAGTTTTAAGTTCTCGAGGCACCCGATCTTTGTGGCATTCTGGTGACAAGAGGCAAAAGCGCCTCAACGCTGCAAAGATGAAGGACCAACGTTGCTCTTCCTAAAAGTCTCCAGATGGTCAGAGGTTGCATGAAATTGACAGGCCCAAGTGCCTCCCCTATAATTCGCCGTTCATTTGAACTGACTATTCAAGTCAAGGCGTGGGAATGGAAGGGGGATTATGTCTTTTACATTTCAACAACCGTCCAACTTAAAGAAGAAGCGTGAACACGGATTTAGGAAGCGCATGAGCACCAAAAACGGACGCAAGGTACTGGCCCGACGGAGGGCAAAAGGACGAGCTCGATTGACTGTCTAGACACATCGTGTCGGATGAGCAGGTGTCTTTGGGTCGCTTTCGATCTCTCGCGTTGCGGTTGAGCGTGCGTTCACCTACCAGCTAGAGTCTTCTCCGGGATCATGAACGGATGGAATGCGGCGAAGAAGCACCCCCTTATCAAATGACACCGAAAGCGCAAGGGCGACATGTCATTTTTTTGCGTAGCAACCGGGACATTCAAATCGTCAAACATCATGGCCGCCGAATGACGACCGCCCTCTTTAATCTCTTGGCGTACAAGATGGATGATGCCCCCAGTCGCGTTGGAATTATCGTGGGCAAGCGATTTGGAAATGCCGTACGACGCAATCGGGCCAAACGGATCTTTCGCGAACTGGTGAGACAATTACATCCGGACTTGGTTCCGGGCCGGGGACTTCTCGTGTTTCCAAAGCGAGACGCCCTATTGCGATCGCGGGATGAGTTGGTCCAAGCGTGGAGGGGCTCGCTTGAGCGTCTGCACCTTCTTCGGTGAAGGGCATATTGATATGCAATCGTTGTGTCTGTGGCTGATTCGAGGGTATCGCCTGGTGATTTCCCCTTTGTATGGTCGTACATGTCGATTCGAACCCAGTTGTTCGCAATATGCTTCGGATGCAATCATTAAATACGGAGCGTTACAGGGGATCGGCCTAGCTATCTTCCGACTTATGAAATGTCACCCCTTCCATCCCGGGGGAGAAGACCCGGTCAAATAGCGACGAGTACATCTTTATAAGAAAGCATAGCTTCTTCATGGAAAAGCGAGTCATCGTGTTCTTGGTGCTCTCCCTTGCGATTATCTTTGGGTACGAATTCCTGCTCAAAGAGCTGGGGCTGCTTCCTCAACCAACCGTTTCGGAATCGGCCGACGCTCCCACGACCGATGCGACATCCCCCCCGAGTACAAGCCCTAGCGTTCCAACGCCAAGCGCTCCGGCTACCAAGGAAACCGTGTCGCCACCCCTCCCCGGAGGGGTCGGCCTGGATCAAGAACCGCGACGAGAACCTTCTGCAATAGATGTCGTCGAGGTAGAGACTGGTCTTTATCGGGCTAAGTTCACGACCCGCGGAGCCGCGCTGATCAGTTGGGAACTCAAACGCTATCAAAACAGTTCGGATGGGAAGTCCGCCGTCCAACTCGTGCGACAAGGTGGCAAGTTTGCCGAGCCCCTGACGATCACTGCGGATGATGTGTCTCATTCAAAGGAATTAAGCGAGGGTATCTACAGGGTTGAAAAGGACTTTACGACCTTGGACCAGGGTCACCCCACCGGCCATATGACTTTCTATTATGGCAATTCCGAGACCGGCGTACGGTTGGAAAAACGGCTGACCTTTCACGCCAATAGCTATGTCGTAGACATCGCGTTGAAACCCAGCGGACTCGGAGGGGTGAAAGTCGGATTGGGAACGAATTTCGGGGTCGTGGATTGGGGAGAAGGGTTCATCGGTTCCGTCGGGGCAGTTTCCCTCATCGACGATAAAATTGAAACCGACGCACCGGAGGCCGAGACTGAGCGAAAGGGCGCTTTGAAATGGGTTGCGCTACAAGATAAGTATTTCATTGCCGCACTGATTCCAAAGACGAGTGCGTCCGCTTTTCCCAGGAAACAAGGGGACAAGCTTGTTTCCACTGCAGTTCGTTTGGCTGCCGATTCGTCCGGGGCACCCCTCGGACTCCAGCTATTCGCCGGTCCCAAGGAGTTTGACACCCTTCAGGGTTTGCAAATTAGGCTCGAAGATACCATCGATTTTGGATGGTTTCTTTTCGGGAGCTGGGACATGGTCAGGGCCGTGGCCAAACCCATCTTCTACGTGCTGCGTTACATCAATGATTACACTCATAATTATGGACTGACGATCATCCTCCTAACCGTCATCATCAAGCTGCTATTTGTTCCTCTGCAATACAAGAGTTACACATCGATGAAGAAGATGCAGGGCATTCAGCCAAGAGTAGCTGCGGTCCAGGAAAAATTCAAAGAAGATCGTGAACGTTTGAACAAGGAGCTGATCAAGCTGTACCGAGATCACAAGGTCAATCCCGTGGGAGGCTGTCTCCCCATGGTCTTGCAGATGCCGGTGTTCGTGTCGCTATTTAATATCCTGTATATGACGATCGATTTGCGCCAAGCGCCGTTGGGGTTGTGGATTACCGATCTGTCGGTTCAGGATCCTTACTACATTCTGCCTATCATCATGGGAATCAGCATGGTGGTCATGCAAAAGATCCAACCGACTACTATGGACCCGACTCAGGCGAAAGTCATGCTGATGCTTCCGGCACTCATGACGTTCCTGTTCATCAATTTTCCCGCCGGCCTGGTGCTGTATTGGTTGACCAATAACGTGCTCACCATCGTGCAACAGTTCGTCACCGATCGCTTTTTCTTTCGACCTCTCGCACTAGCACCTGCTACGGATGAACAAGGCGGCAAGAATTGATGGTCGGTTGGTTTCGCTCGATGTGATTCGTGCCTCTAACCATGTGTGAACATGTCGGCCGTTGGAACGCCCGAGGATACCATTTGTGCTATTGCCACTCCTGCCGGTGAGGGAGGTATTGGTATCGTTCGGATAAGCGGGCAGCATGCCGCCGACATAGGGAGCCGCGTCGCTCGACTGCGCTCCAAACAATCGTTTCATACACTTGCTTCTCACAAACTGCAGCTGGCCGATATTCTCTTTCCGTCTGTTCCGTCAATCGGTAGGCTGCCTACCTTTGAAACACGTCAATCGACCGACCAGATAATCGATGAAGGTCTTGTTGTCTATATGAAAGCGCCTCGATCTTTTACGGCGGAGGACGTAGTTGAGATTCATTGCCACGGAAGTGGGTTAGTTCTGCAACGAGTGTGTGAGGCCTGCGTCGCTGCCGGAGCGCGTCTCGCACAGCCAGGAGAGTTTACCAAACGGGCCTTCTTGAACGGGCGTCTGGATTTATCTCAGGCCGAGGCTGTGCTGGACACCATAAGAGCCAAGTCCGAACTCGGCCTCAAACTGGCACAACGTCAGCTCCGCGGCGAACTCGCGCAGCAGGTCCACCGACTGCGTACCGGTCTCGTGGGCCTGTTGGCCAACTTAGAAGCAGGAATCGACTTCGCCGAAGAAAATATTGCGTTTGTTGGACGTAATGAGATGATCCTCTCACTGCGGGAGACGCTATCCCAGGTGCAGCGAATCTTAGCGACTGCTGAGACCGGACGCGTACTGCGTGATGGCGTCCGGGTGGTGATCTCCGGGGAGCCCAATGTCGGTAAGTCAAGTTTGCTGAATAGTTTACTGCGTGAGGACCGAGCTATTGTGACCGACATCCCAGGCACAACTCGCGACATTATCGAAGAATCGGTTGTCTGGCTTGGTCTGCGCGTGACCTTGATCGACACCGCTGGGCTGCGTGACACAACTGACCCCGTCGAACGAGAAGGTATTCGCCGGTCCAAGGAAGCTCAGGATCAGGCAGATATCGTCCTGCATGTCTTGGATGGCTCTCAACTGACAATGAACGATCTAAGGAATGTCTGTTTTCCTTCACTCGTTCACGAACGTTTGCTTGTCGTCAATAAAATCGACTTACTCGCCGCTGCATCGGTAGAATCACTCTCCGGCGCACTTCGAGCTCGTACACCGTGCAAGGTTCTTCCTATTTCGGTTCGCACAGGCGAGGGATTGGAGGCGTTGAAGGTCGCTATTCGAGCACAATTTCTGAAGCCGTCCCTTGAGGCTAGCGATGGTGTCGTTGTCACTCATGTGCGACATCGGGTGGCGCTCGAACGGGCCGAGACATCACTCCAAGAGTCACTGGTCTCGATCGAACGGGGCATAGAGCCCGAGTTTGTGGCGGTCGATCTCCGAGATGCAGCTGATGCGCTGGGGGAAATTGTCGGGGCAATTACGTCTGATGAAGTATTGGACCGCATTTTTTCTGAGTTTTGTATCGGTAAATAGGGAAACCAGTGGCTTCAGCATTTGACATCATCGTCGTAGGGGGTGGTCATGCCGGCTGCGAGGCAGCGTTGGCTGCGGCACGCATGGGAGCGAAAACTTTGCTTTTAACGATGGAGCTGGGCCGAATCGCCCAGATGTCGTGCAATCCAGCAGTCGGCGGGATCGCCAAGGGACATCTTGTGAAGGAGATTGATGCGCTCGGCGGCGAGATGGGGCGGAATACGGATCGCTCCGGGATTCAATTTCGATTCATCAACACGAGCAAAGGACCGGCGGTTCGGGCGTTGCGCGCCCAATGTGACAAATCGCTGTATCGCACAGCTATGCAGGAGACCCTCGCCTCGCAGGAGCACCTTACCCTGGCGGAAGGAGTCGTGGATCGACTCCTCGTGACCGGAGGTACAGTAACCGGAATCGTGACGGGATCGGGTGAACGGATCGATGCCAAAGCAGTCATATTGACATCAGGTACTTTCCTTAAGGGGCTTATCCATATCGGGCTCAACCATTTCCCGGCCGGCCGCGCGGGAGAAGCTTCGGCTGAACACCTTTCGAACTGCATGCGAGACCTTGGATTTGAGATCGGACGACTCAAGACTGGAACTCCTCCTAGATTGGACAAGGCTACGATTGATTTCTCGGTGATGATTCCTCAACCAGGTGATAGTCCTCCTCCTCCTTTCTCGTATCGCACCCAATACATCACGACCAGACAAGTTCTCTGTCACTTGACCTATACCAGCCGAGAGACACACGACATCATTCAAGGGAATCTCGACCGCTCACCTCTGTACAGCGGAATCATCGAATCTACCGGACCTCGATACTGTCCTTCCATCGAGGATAAGGTCGTACGTTTTGCCGAGAAAGAACGTCACCAGATTTTTATTGAGCCTGAGGGCATCAACTCGACCGAATTTTACCCGAACGGTATTTCAACCAGCCTGCCGGTTGATGTCCAGGCCGCTATGTTGAAAACGATCCCTGGATTAACGCATGCCAAAATACTCAAACCTGGCTATGCGATTGAGTACGATTATTTTCCTCCTCGTCAACTCTACCGAACGCTCGAAACAAAACATGTTGCAGGCCTCTATCACGCCGGACAAATCAATGGGACTTCTGGATATGAAGAAGCTGCGGCGCAGGGTTTAGTTGCCGGTATCAATGCTGTTCTGAAATTGCGGGAGAGGTCTCCTCTTATTCTTGACCGATCCCAAGCCTATATCGGGGTACTCATCGACGATCTCATTACAAAAGATGCCTACGAACCTTATCGAATGTTCACGTCAAGGGCAGAGTATCGGCTGCTCCTCCGTCACAACAACGCAGACCTTCGACTTATGCAGGTTGGATATGACATTGGTCTGATTTCCGAGGAAGCGTATGAGAGATTTTTACAGAAGAAGCATCTGATCGAAAAAGAGATCGAACACCTCAATACCGCTAGGCCGCCATTCACCGAAGAAATCCGGTTGCAGACAAAAGGCACGTATCTCGAGAATGCCTCGTCTGCCATGACCATGGCACAGCTTCTTCGCCGACAGGACTCAAACTATCCAGAACTCTTAAGAGTTTTTGGAATGTCGTTCATTCAGGAAAATGAAATTGCTGAAGAGATAGAACTCCAGATCAAGTACGAAGGTTATGTTCGTCGCCAAATTCAACAAGTTGAGAAATTTAAGAAATTTGAGCAAAAACTGATTCCTCACACGTTCAATTACAATATGGTGTCAGGATTTTCCAGTGAAGTTCGAGAGAAGTTCAATAGAGTAAGACCGGAAACAGTGGGCCAGGCATCGAGAATATCCGGCGTGACTCCAGCTGCCATATCTTTGCTTCTAGTTGCGATAGAAAAGAGTCGGCGTCAGGTTCCTGCTACTCGACAAATAGTGTCATAAAGTCGAGTAGACCCAACCTTCCCTATTGACCTCACTCTCGCATCGGCGTAATTGTTCCACGTGGAACAAGTGAGTTCACCTTCCTTACTGTTGCAGGCAAGCTCGACTGAAATTGGCGTTCCACTCAGTACCGAACAGGTGCAACAGTTCATGGTGTACCTTAAGCACCTTCAACTCTGGAATCAATCATTCAATCTCACAGGCATTACCCTAGATGACGAGATTATCATCAAACACTTTGTGGATTCCCTTGGTGCGCTCAGGGCCGATGACATTAAGATTGGGGCAAAGCTACTCGATGTCGGTACGGGAGCAGGATTTCCTGGAATTCCTCTAAAAATTGCGAGGATGGACCTGGATATTACTCTTGTTGAGCCGGTAAGAAAGAAATTCTCCTTTCTTCACTATATTATAGGCCTCCTACGACTTGAAAACGTCGATATATTCGGCGGAACTCTAGAGAGATTCTTAAACGAACGTCTTCCCTATGCATCATTTGACTATTTGACCACTCGTGCGTTGAAACATGACTTGATCCTGCATGACGGTGCGAGACTCCTTCGATCAGGAGGAAAAGCCATTCTTTACTCGTCACAACCGATTAATCAGCCAGATTTTCCCTCCAACTGGTTATTGATGAGTACATACACATTTCACCTTCAGAAAGGATACGGACGGAGAGTGATTTCCATTGTTACACCTTCAGTCTAAATGATCTGATCTTAAATGTTCCACGTGGAACAAATCTGTTGTGGGAGCTTTTCGATGGGAAAGGTTGTTGCGGTCGCGAATCAAAAAGGTGGAGTCGGCAAAACCACTACGGCGATAAATCTTTCCTCTGCCATTGCGCTAGAAGGAAAATCCGTATTGCTCATCGATATGGACCCACAAGGAAACGCAACGAGTGGCCTCGGCATTGACCATGGAGCCTTGAAAAGCACAACTTACAGTTGCCTCGCTAAAACCAGCACAATCCAAGAATCTTCAACGCAGACATCAGTTCCTGGGCTCTTTCTCTTGCCGGCCAATTCTGATCTTGCCGGGGCTGAAGTTGAACTCGTCAATATTGATGGGCGCGAAGGTCATCTTAGAACGATCATCAGCGAGATCAGAGAAACATATGACTTTGTTTTTTTAGATTGCCCTCCAGCTCTTGGAATTCTCACCATCAATGCTCTTACCGCCGCAGATTCTGTTCTCATACCTGTTCAATGTGAATATTACGCGATGGAGGGTCTGACCAGACTCATTGGGAGCATCGATCTTGTCCGCCAATCGTTTAATTCAAACCTAGACCTGGAAGGTATTGTCTTGACGATGTTTGACTCTCGCAATACCTTATCCAGGCAGGTTGTCGACCAAATACGGTCTCACTTCGTCGATAAGGTCTATCAAGCCGTCATTCCGCGCAATGTCTCGCTCGCAGAAGCTCCAAGTTACGGCCGACCTGGAATTTTGTACAACGTGGCATCTGCCGGTTCGCAAGCATACGTATCTCTAGCTAAGGAGTTTATAGTCCATGGAGAAAAAAGCCCTCGGTAAAGGACTCGGCGCCCTCCTCCCATCCTCCAAAACGAGCCAGCCAACGGAACCAGCCGATGTCCAGCGAGTCCGGATCGAGAACATTGTACCCAATCGCTATCAACCACGGCACACCTTTCCCCAGGAAGCACTTGCTGAACTCGCCGCTTCCATCAAAGAAAGCGGGGTTCTTCAGCCGATTATGGTTCGTCGCAAGGGTGACGGCATTTACGAATTGATTGCCGGAGAACGTCGATGGCGTGCCTCGAAAGAAGCCGGTCTGGAGACTATCCCTGTCGTCATCCGCAATTGCAGCGATCAAGAATCGCTCTTGCTGGCATTGGTTGAAAATCTCCAACGGGAAGACTTGAATCCGATGGAGACTGCACGGGCGTATTCCCGCATGATGAATGAATTCGGCCTTACGCAAGACGCGATTGCCGCAAAAGTCGGTCGTGATCGTTCCTCCGTCGCAAACTTCGTTCGACTGATCCATCTTCCCCCTGAGGTACAGGAACTCGTTGAAGGGGGAACCCTGACCACCGGTCATGCGAAAGCTCTTCTCGGCCTCCCATCCACGGAGGAGCAGCTGAGAATCGGCAAAATGGTCGCTGCCGGGACTCTTTCTGTCAGAGAGACGGAACAACTCGTGGAGCTCTCCCTTGTAGGAAAGAAGCGGCAACCCAAGAGGCCGCGCAGTTCACCCTATGCTGATCTCGAGACCAGATTACAGAAACGTCTCGGCACGAAAGTGACGATCCACCCCCAACAACAGGGAGGGAGAGTCGTCATTCACTATTTCTCCCCTGACGAACTCGATGGTATTGTCGACACAATCCTGAGTTAGCTCCGAGCCCTGCCTCCTGTGTGCCTCGTCCATGTCTAAAAACCAGATCTTATTGCCTTTTAAGCATATGAACGCTAAATATCTCATCGGAACACACCGATATGTTATCTACGATGAGGCCTCTGCCCTTTCATCGGATCACGCTATCCTAAATCTCGAGAGGAGGAGAGTGTATGTGGAAGGACAAACAAGACGGCAGGCGTTCCGACGACGTTGATACTGAGAGCAATGGATTGAGCCTGGAACCTATGCGGCACGAACCCGGCCAAGACGTCAGCGCTTTTGTGGGAAAAGGCGTCGCATTCAAGGGCACCATCACCTACAACGGGACCGTGCGCATCGATGGGAGTCTCGAGGGAGAAATACACACCGATGGCATCCTGTTGGTTGGCGAAGAAGCCGTTATTACGGCGAAAGTTACGGCCGGCACTATCGTCTGCAAGGGAAAGATTACAGGGGATATCCACGCCAGAGACAAGATGAAGTTGCGCGCTCCTGCCATTATCAACGGCGGAGTCACCACACCCATGCTCTCCATGGAAGAAGGGGTTCTTTTTAACGGTACACTAGAGATGGAACAAGCCGCACCTGCCTCACAACGAGACACACCACATCTCCATTCTATCGCAATTCCGAGTGAGCCCATCGTCAGGAGGGTCTCAGCATAGTCATGTGATAGACTAAACAATGAATAGAAGGGCCGTTGCTTCCCAGCGAGCGAGTTTCCCTTTTGTTCAACCCATTGACGGCACTGCCTCGTCGGTTGTTGTCACAAGGAGTAGGAAAAACTGATGTGGGCTCTAGGCGACAAACATGCTCAAGACACGAACAACAACGATAATTTTACGTTCCTGTCAAAAGGAGTCGACTTCAAGGGCATTCTCAACTTTGATGGAACCATCCGCATCGATGGCCGCGTTGAAGGCGAGGTTCACACCACCGGGACTCTCATTATCGGGGAGCAGGCAGTTATCAAAGGTCTTCTTTCAGCTGGCACGCTGATGACCAGTGGCAAGGTCACTGGCACGGTCACAGCGACCGCAAAAATTCAAATCCTTAAGCCCGGGATCCTCATCGGTGACATTCGCACACCGGGTATTTCAATCGAGGACGGCGCTCACTTCCATGGCATGTGTGACATGGGAGATCGTAAATGGGCCGACGACAGCCCTACGCCATCCAAGAATGTTCACGATTTAGCATCCCATCGAGCCAAAGCTCGGGCAGTAGACCTCTAGCCCTTTATCGACTCCTCCCGGTACAATGCTGGCCTCATGACACGCCCAACCGTCCTTCTCGGTATGAGCGGCGGAGTTGATAGCTCCGTCGCAGCCGCATTGCTCGTTCGCCAAGGTTACGAGGTGCACGGCATTACCCTCCAGGTATGGGAACACGAAGACGAAACCGTAGCAGCTTCCCAAAAGTGGCAAGACCGAGGGTGTTGTAAGATCGGGATCGCTAAGCACGTCGCCAAACTTCTCAACATCTCCCACGAAGTCATCGACACCCGCGACATCTTTCGGAAAGGGGTGATTGACGATTTTCTCCACGGCTATACCACCGGCATGACACCCAATCCCTGTGTCCGTTGCAATGAGAAAGTGAAAATTCGGGGACTCATCGATCTCGCAGCCGCACGCGACTTCAATTACGTCGCAACCGGACATTACGCTCGCCTCCAAAACTATCACGGCACTTCCGTGCTCGCGCGGGCCAGTGATGATCGCAAGGATCAAACGTACTTTCTCTACCGCCTCAATCCTCACTGGCTACCCAGACTCCTCTTCCCACTGGGAAATCTGGCCAAATCGGACGTCTGGAGAGAAGCTGAGGTCTTGGGACTCCCGGCCGATGAGCTGAAGGAAAGTCAGGAAATCTGCTTTGTCACTCAAGGAGACTACCGAACCTTCATCGCAAAAGAGGTACCTGAAGCCAAGAAACCCGGCCTCTTTATCGATGAGACCGGTCAGCCCTTGGGCCAGCACGACGGAATTGCGTTCTACACACCAGGCCAACGTCGGGGTCTTGGCATTGCCACAGGACAACGGCTCTATGTTCAACAGGTACACCCTGCAACCAATACCGTGCTGCTCGGCCCTGAGGCATCTCTCCGCAGACACGAGTGCATGGTGAGCGATCTCAATATCTTTGTGGGCCATCGATTCGAGAGTCCAACCGAAGTTTATGTCAAAGTTCGCTATGCGACACCCCCGACACCTGCCGTCCTGTCACCAGTAACCGAGTCAAGCATCCGCGTTCAATTTCGAGAGCCTCAACGGGCATTAAGTCCCGGCCAATCCGCCGTCTTCTATGAAGGAGACCAAGTCCTTGGAGGAGGAATTATCCAACCGTTCTAACGTCATCGGCATTTTCTTCTTCTTGACTTGTCCCACATTCTTCCTATAGCCTGCGAACCTATGGTAGGGGGGAGGAGGAGTGCCTCCATCCCCAGTCAGAGTCTACGCTCATCACATTCATCTGAGGTTTCAATGTTCGGTTCATTTGGATGGATGGAATTAATGCTGATCTTGATCATTGTCTTGATCATTTTCGGCGCCGGTAAACTTCCCCAATTGGGAGAAGGCCTCGGTAAAGCCATTAAAGGTTTTAAGAAGTCCGTACACGAAGCCGATGCCATTGACGTGACACCGGCCGAACAGTCTCAGCAGGCCCAGTCACAGGCCTCATCATTCAATCAGGTCAACGCCCAGTCAGAACCTACGCCATCGCCCGCTCCCCACGCGACGCAACCGGGACAGGTGAAACAAGGGTAAAAGGCCTGAGTGTCCTGTGACCCTTGGACGGCGGGGATATTAACGGCCTTACCATAACTACCCTGAATCATGTTTGGATTGGGCGCCAGCGAGATCTTAATCATTCTGGTGATAGCCTTTCTCCTCTTCGGTCCGAAACAACTTCCCGAAGTCGGCCGTCAAGTTGGCAAAGCCATTAAGGGCTTTAAAGATACGGCTGAGGATCTGCGCAAATCGGTGGAGCCGGAGCTCAACATCATTCAACAAGAAGTCAAAATGGTCGAACAGGACTTTCAAGCTTCTATGAAGGAAGCCGAGGAAGAAATCACTGCTGCGGGTAAACAATCCGAGGAGAATCCTCAGTCTCTTAGCAAGTCGAGTCCCCTATAACCGGAAATGATCAGTGCGGTGGTTTCAGGAAGAGGATACGGGCAGCATAGACTCTCCCCTATTTCCCCCTCTCATCGAACCTTCTCATTGACGATTATATAGATACATATACGTACTAATAGTTCTCCTTGTCTTGAAAGGCCTGCGCGACTCGGCTCCTTTCCTCTTCTCAGAATGGATACCCTCAGGACGATCACTCCGCCAACAATTCGCCCCAAGTGGAAGCCGATCTTCCTCACAGCAATGACGGCGGCGGTCGGACTATTGACCGTCTGCGGTCCAGCTGAGAGCGCCTTCGAATTACCCGAAGGGGAAAAGATTACCAATCCCATTGTCATCGGGCGTGGCATCCCCCAAAAAGAAGCCTACGAATTGTTCGATCCAAAGATCGGCAGAAACTTCGACCTCAAAAATCTTTGGATACGGGCCGATCTGCGCGTACGGCCGGAATTCCGCAATCACGTCTGTTTCGGTGGCGGTATCGGCGCCAGCGGACAATGTAACGCCTCTGGTATTGCTCCAAATAACCTGATCGGCAACGCCAACGATCAATTCGTCCAGCAGATGACCCGCTTAGGCATCGGTTACGATCTATCACCCGATGTCAATTTTTACTTCGAATTCATTGATTCTCGCACTTGGGGTGGGAACGGCACACCGGTCGGCGCCGGAGGCGCTGGAAACAACGGAGACCCTTCGATCCACACCTGTGGATCCACGCCCAATCCAGGCGGGAGGCCCGTCTGCACACTCGGAGTGCGAGCCGGCTACATGTTGATTCGTAACTTCGCCGGCATACAGGGTCTGGGTCTCAAGGCCGGTCGGCAGTATCTGGTGTTCGGCGATCAGAGCTTGTTCGGTCACTTTGATTGGTCCAACACAGGCTTCTCGTTTGACGGAGTCATGGTGCAATACAGTAACAGCATGCTGGATTCCCATGTCGGCTGGTTTCGGACAGCAGAAACGGACCTCTTCCAAGGGGCGGCAGTCGGCAGTGGTCAAGCAAACATCGTCGCCACAGGTCAGGCGCGAAGTGCCGACCACGATGCCGACTTGTTAATCATTTACAATCAGATCAAGAATGTGCCGGGGTTTCTCATCGAACCGTTCTATGTCTATTACAAGAACACCCTTGGTGGAGGAGACATTTCCTCGCAGGGCCTGGGCACTCCGAAGCACGGTAATCAAACCCGCCATACCATCGGAGGACGGGTAGCCATGAAAAAAGGCAATTTCGATCTCTCCAGCGAAGTGGTCTATCAGTTCGGGCAGATGGGAGACACCGCTGCCGGTGCAAGCACGCTGTGCGGCGCCTCTGGAGGCGAAGGGCAATGTCTCCACATCAATGCCTGGGCGACCAGAAATTGGTTCGGCTACACAGCATTCAACCTGCCTGGGAAACCTCGGATCGCCTTCAATTTTGATTATGCCTCCGGAGATGGCCGGGCAAATTGCACGCTAGCCGCTGCCTATGGCGATTGTAGAACCGCCAATACGTTTGAAAACTTCTTCCCGACCAATCACATTCACATGGGATATATGGATGTCATGGCATGGAAGAACATGATGAGTTTCTCCGGCAACTTTCAAGCCAGACCTTCATCCAATGATCACATCGAAATCTGGTATACGAATCTAAACCTGGCCAACGCTCGAGACAATTGGTATCGCGCAAGCCAAGGCGTCTATGTGTTCTCACAACCGGACAACACCGAAACTCATATCGGTGACGAAATCGATTTCGTCTGGACACACTTCTTAATGAACGGCATGGTAGCCTTTCAAACAGGTTACGGCCATCTATGGCCCGGCCCCTACATATCGAGGAATTTGGGACGGCGAGCCGTGGGGCAAGATTGGGCTTATGCTCAGCTGTGGATCAATTTTTAGACTACCTTGATGCTTCCTCGTTAGTTCACGAAGATTATGCTCACATTTCATACAGCAAGCAGTTAGTTTTTATGTCGCCTGTCCGACGACAAGCGCCCCTCTTACACAAGAAATTTCACCGTCTACATGGCCGCTTGAACTAAGCGCTCCTGAAGTTCGCCATAGTTCTGCGTCACAGGAAACCGAGGAAATTCTTTCGGTAAATGATCCGGCGGCCGAAAGAAAAATCCAGCGTCGGCTTCCCCCAGCATCGCGGTGTCGTTATACGAATCACCGGCGGCCATCGTAAAGAAGTTGAGCGATTTGATTGCAACTACCGCGTGCCTCTTAGGGTCCTGCATTCTCATGTGATAGTTCACAATGCGGCCGTTCCCTCCGACTTCCAGCTCATTGCAGAGGAGAGTCGGGAAGCCAAGCTGTCGCATAAGCGGCTGGGCGAACTGATAGAACGTATCCGACAAAATAATCACCTGATAACGCTCCCTGAGCCACGCCAGAAAGTCGGTCGCCCCTTGTAAAGGACCCATCTTTTCAATCACAGCTTGAATGTCGCCGATCTTCAACGCATGCTGATCGAGTATGTCTAACCGCTGCCTCATGAGCTTGTCGTAATCCGGCATCTCACGAGTCGTGATCTTCAAGTCATCGATGCCCGTCGTCGCGGCCACATTGATCCAGATCTCCGGAACGAGCACCCCCTCCAGATCCAAACACACCGCCACAGGCTTGTGCATGCCAACTCTCCTCTTCGTCAGTCAAGGTACCGCCGCTCTGCTCACCAGGAGGCAGAGACACCGCGACATTTTGAAAACGATTGACTCAAAAAATGCCGAACCTTGTCCACCGCCCGATCGAGTATCTTTGCCTCTTTCCATGCCGGCTGATTGTCGGCTTGATCGTTGATCATGATTTCGAAACGCTCATTTAAGTGAGGGAACATCTTCTCGAGGGACTTGGAAAGGCCTATTTGCTGTTCCCTTGATAGCAGAGAGAAACTAATATGCCGATGCACAACGAATCAAGAGCCATGCTGCCGTGGCGCTGACACTGTGGCAGAGGTATTTCTTTCTTTGTTGATCGTCCGGTCCGTTCTCACCTTGCTATGACCTACCTCCAGATCTATGCGGAGCACTACATCGACAGATCCTACCGGTTCGTTTGCCCTACCCCAAATGGACTCCCACATAAGGCCATCTTTGGGTCTTGCGCGTCTCATAAAAAGGCGTAGAGTTTATGATGCGCGGGTACACCGGCCCTGCCGAACATGAGGTAGCCAACGAGAGGTCGTCGCTCATACCGAGTCAGCGAGGTGTACCCCCGCCCAATCACCTCTCTCATCTGCCCCACACAAAATGATCCTCACCAATAGCCACCTTCGCTACCTTGCATCATCCGCTCAATAAACTCGGCCGATCTTGCTCCTTCCATAAAGAAGCTCGATAATGGCGCATGGCACAGCCAATCGTCTTTTCCGGTCATGTCATTGGTCTCCTCAAAGAGTACATGCGGGACCTCGTTGATCAGGCCACGCAAGAACAGCATTCTCAAGAACAGTTCGGTTTTACTTCCCTGCCTTATCGTCCCGATCAAGCCTTTTCCGACCTCCTCGCCCTGCTGGACGATCGCATCGAATCCGAAGGCATCCAAGTAGGCTTACCGGAATGTTTCCTCCATGACATGTGGCCTCTCTGTAACGAAGCCGTTGAACCGATCTCTAATCACATCTGGTTAGAGGGAACCTTTGATGATCGGAGCATGACCAAAGCTCGAACCAGGGAGCTCACCTATCAGGCCTTGATCGAGTTTATCGAGTCCCGTTCACGAGAAAGAAGTTAATGCATGTTTCCTTCTCTCACCTCCTGATACGAGAACGACACGTTTAATCGAAGCCTCTCCTTGTCTGAGGTCAAAAAGAAGAGGAAGAAATGGGACCCAAAGGGTATTGGTTGATGAAGTCGGAACCCTCCACATTCTCGATTGATGATTTGGCACGATCTCCCAACAAGACGACCGGTTGGGAAGGAGTACGCAACTATCAAGCGCGCAATTTCATGCGCAGCATGGCAATCGGCGATCAGGTGCTGTTCTACCACAGCAACGCCGATCCACCGGCGATCGTGGGTATCGCTGAGGTCGTCAAGCTCGCCTACCCTGATCCGACACAATTCGACAAGAAGGACAAACACTACGACCCGGAAAGCAAACCATCTGCGCCCAGGTGGGACATGGTGGACATTAAGTATCTTCGGAAATTCGCTCGTGCATTGACCTTGGACGAATTGCAGGAAGAGAGCAAGCTGAGAGGAATGGTGTTGTTGAAGAAGGGATCTCGTCTCTCAGTTCAGCCGGTTACCCCCATGGAATGGAGGCACATCATCAGCCTAGCATAAGGTCTAGTTATTCACCGGTCATGTACTGGCCTTTCCATCGTCCATATGCCGATGTTGCCAGTCCAGCCAGGCGTGACCCAGTTCATGTGCGAGAATATATCGACGGCGAGTGACAGGAAGTCGCTTCCGTACGTAGATAGTCTTCGTATCATCATCCCAAATCCCATCGGCATTTGCATCGCGCTTGTCCATTTCCGCATCAGATAACTGTCGAACCGAAATCCGGTAGCCGAACGGAAGAATAACCTGATTGGGAATGCGTAACATTTTTTTTCGCTCTCTGACCATTGTCCCCATCGTTCACCCCATCTTCCACCCACCGCTGACTTAGCCTACCATAACAAGGCAGGTCGAGTGTTGACCATTTTCTCACATCTTCTCAATGTCTTACGTGTTTCTTCCCGCATAAAACAGCACTAGCCACTTTCGACCGCTGTCCCTTTCGTAACAGTTCCCCCCTCGCCCAAATTTGTGTATGATCGACCTATGGAACCTACCCTTGCTGAAGAATTCGCCCATGCCTATCCCGAGTCGGTTCGCCTGATTGGAGTGAAGATTAGAAACCGAGGAGAGCTCAAGAAGTTGGACTCAGCCGGCGTGCTATTGCGCACCGGTGACCCGGTCTTGATCGAGGTGGAAGGTGAAGTCACGTATGGGATCGTCTACATAGAACCCTACTCGACGCCCTTTATTCCGCCCATGCGGGCGATGAAGTCGATTTTACGAAAGCCTACTACGGAAGAAGCGGCGTTGATCGGTAGGCTTGAGCGACTCTCCAAGGAGGCTGCCACCTATTGCCGAACGAAAGCGATGGAACTTGACATCCACCTCAAGCTGGTTGAGGTCTATGGGGCCATGGATCGCCGGCAACTGACCTTTGTCTATACCGCTGATGACCGGATCGATTTTCGAGAACTGGTCCGAGACTTGGCACGCCGTTTCGGTGGCCGCATCGAAATGCGGCAAGTCGGGGTGCGCGAGGAGGCCAGACGACTTGGTGGCATCGATACCTGCGGCCTCGTACTATGCTGTGCCAGTTTTCTGACCGATGTGAAGTCCATTTCGGCCAAGCAGGCAAAAAAGCTCGAACTGTCGATCGACGATCCTCGCTTGCTGGGCGTGTGCGGAAGGCTGAAGTGCTGTCTGATGTTTGAAATGATGGACGCCCAGGGCAAGATCTCTTCACAAGCTCAACAACTTATCACCCCCACCAGGCCGGATTCCCCTTCCTCTTCAAATCTGCCCGCTTAGTCCGTACAGCGCACAACCTTTGTTGTTGTAGCACTCTTGACCTGGGAATATTCGAATCCTTTCTCAATGAGCGATCTCAAACGAACAATCGAATATGGGTGTGGTTCTCTACCTGGATGGGCTAGGTGAGGACCTCCTCAAGCCTGGGAGGTTTGTTGTGATGAGAAAAGGTCTATTAGTAGTTGTGGTGATCGCTGCTGTCGGGTGTAGTGGAGTTACGCCCCAAAAGGCGATGAGCGGGGAACCGACAAGTCCAGCCGTTGGATACGACATTCATGTCCAGGCACCTCACATGATGCCGGATGGGACACCGGGTGGCCCGTTCCACCATTACTGCAAAGGCATTTCCGACAAGATTCTTCAATGTTTGCTCTTCGCCTCGACCGATCCCAAAGCACCCTTAGTCGGGGTCGAATATTTCATCGCCAAGGACCTCACCCGAAAGCTTCCTGCCATTCAGTGGCACCGGCATTTCCATGATCATAAGGTAGAAATAGGGACAGGGCGAGTTCAAGTCCTTGATCTGCCACCGGACCAGGCTGCTAAGGTGGCGGAAGCCGCGGCAGGGACAGACGGCGTGATCTATCAGCTGTGGCAGCATGGACAGGAATTCCCCGATGGCACGGTGAGCTTCCCCCAATCCCTCGGACACAAGTTCCCCGGGTATTCTGACAAGTAAGCTAAGGTCAGAACATTGGACAAATCCTCACTGGATACACCGGTGAGGATTGCGGCCATAGTTCACGAGACCGCGTGAGCCCGACATGCGAGGAGGCAGAGTGTTTCTGTTTCTAACCATATCGCTAATCGCGGCAGCACTGTTCGCCTCGTCGACGGTCTCTGTGTTGGGAGCCGATGAAGCGGTCCTCAAACCACGAGTCCCCGTTGATCAACTTCACGAAGCGGAAACGTGGAAGAACCCGCTTCCCGCTACTGAAGCAACGATTGAAAAGGGAAAGCAGCTCTTTCTGGGGAAAGCGTTTTGTGCGACCTGCCATGGGAGAAACGGCAAGGGATTGGGAGGTGATATTGAACCGGGCACGCTCAAAGGTCCCTTGCCGCGCGATTTCACCGACCAAGAATGGCAAGCCGCTCGGACTGACGGTGAACTCCTCTGGATCTTGAAGAACGGCAGCAAAGGCACAGCGATGGCACCGTTTATTCCGCTCATACTGACTGAAGAAGAAGCCTGGCAGGTCTTGCTCTACGTCCGATCATTCGGCCAGAACCGGGACAAGCCACAAAGAGAGGGGCAACCGTAAAGACAACCAGAGTTCGGCGGATCAGGACGGCGGGTGGTCTTGTAAAAGCGATTGCACGGTCTCACCCACCAGCGCCCGTTCCACCGCTTTATCTCGACGGTGCAAGAGAGCAGCAACCGGATCGCTGGTATCGAGATGGGGCAGTATCCACGGCGGAGTTCCATTGCGAACCGAATCCAGAACTTCTTTTACAAAGATCAAGTCCGGCGACTTGATCAGGCTCACCCCTTCCGGTTCCTGAAGGCGGCCCACAAACCCGTTTTCGACGAGACGGTCCACTTCTTCTTCCACCAGAGACAAAGGCATGCTCAGTTCGCTCGCCAGTTCCGGCAACTTTAATGGACGATCGCCCTTGAGGTAGTGATGCCCCAACACTCGCAATACTTTGAGAGCCAGTTGCTCCCGAAACACGTAGGTGCCCTGCTCCCACAACAGGCGCGACAAATAGGCCGTGGGATATTGGTGAAAAAATGAGAACTGCGCCCCGATCAGCACAATCATCCATCCGGTGTAGAGCCACAGCAGGAACAGCATGAGCACGGCAAAACTCGAATAGATGGCGCTGTAATTGGCGGAGGCCGCCACGAATTTGGCAAACGCCTCTCCGACAATGATCCAGAGGATCGCCGCCGACACACCACCAACGACTGCCGAGCGCACGTGGACGTAGGTATTGGGAATCATCTTATAGAAGAACGTGAACACGGCACAGAGCATCAAGAAGGGAACCATTTCGCCGCTCCACACCAGCAACGTCCCAAACGGCTCCAATTCTATGAGATGCTGGACCAGAGTGTTGCTTTGGAGGGAGGCCAGCAAGCCGAACGCGCTAAAGATCAGGACCGGCCCCACGAGGACCGCGCTCAAATAGTCGGCAAACTTCCGGTTCCAAGTCCGTCCCTGCTTGACCTGCCAAATCGCGTTCAAGGCCTGCTCCATCTTGTCGATCAACGAATAGGCCGTATAGAACAGGCCGGCGATGCCGGCGACCCCCAGCACGCCGATCTTGATATTGTCCACGAAACCAATGATGGTGGCGGTGATCTCCTTGCCTTTTGGGCCCAACGGATCCAGGGCCTGGGCCAAGAACGGTTCGATCACGTGATGGACACCGAACCCTTTCAGGACCGAGAACATCACGGCGAGAAACGGCACCAACGACAGCAACGTCGTGTAGACCAGCCCGGCGGCCCGCGCATCGAGCAGCCGATGGCGGAACTCCATGCCCACGGCGGTAGCCAGCCGAAGCGCCTGAGTACCCAACCGCTGGAACAATGACATGGTCGTCAGATCTCCGGTCCAGAGATCCTGCTTCGCAAACTGGGAAATGCGTGTGGAACGGCTCATGGTCCTGCTCTCCCTAAGCAGGGTGTTTACAGCTTTTCGGTACAACAGGGACGGTGGAGAACTGCTACTGAGATTGTCAGAATACCATCCCGGGATGCTTTTCCCAAGGGGCTACCAGGCCGTACCGCGATTGAGGTAGTTGTTAGTGGAGGCGACATTGCTGTACCTGAAGTTTGGTAGAAGGTGCGTGGAAAATCCTGATAATTAACCAAACAATCCACTGTAGCCAAAGTCAGTTGATATTGATTTTGTACTCCCCTAATGTACTGCTCAAATGTACTGCTCACCAAATTCAGGAGAGTCGGCGGGTCGTGGATATCAAGGATTGAGGTCGCGCGAGAAGCACAAGGTGGGGAGTCGATCGGTCATGGACATGAAGATGGAGGATCAGCGCGCGACACCTCGCTGCCAGGTGCAATTTCGCACCACGGTGTCAGACCCTACCCAGCCCGATGGAACAGGCCTCCTGCTCGATCTCTCACGGGGCGGGTGCCGATTGGAAAGCCCGTTCCTCTTTTTGCCGGGCCTCTCGTTGGAACTGCAGATCTATGTGCCCGGTTTGGAGTGGCCGCTGATGATTGATGGGGCTGATGTGCAGTGGGTGAGTGAGCAAACCGCCGGGCTGGCTTTTGTTCGAATCAGAGAGGCTGAGCAACAGCGACTTGACGAAGTGCTGACCGCTCGACTCGCCGGGAAGTCGGAGGACGGCGACACAGAGCAATTCGAAGCGGCGCCGTTTGAGTTCCAAGAACTTGAACAGGTACTCTCGAAAGACCCGCAACTCGCCATCAACAAGGGACTGTCGTGGTTCGCTCAAGACCGTGAGCAATTCCAGTTTCGAGGGGGGAGCCTGCTCAACAGAGCGCTTCCCAATTGCTCGCCGGAATTCGCTGCCGCGCTTGCCGACTTAGTCAAAGCCGGCGGCGATATGGAGACAGATTTCTCCCTGGCGCTTCTCCAGAACTATCCTGGTGAGACATCCACCTACATCGTCTTGAAAGAGATTGTGTCGCGATTTCCACATGACGATCGCAAAATAAGCGGAGTCCGAATCAGCATCGACAGCACCGGTGTGGTCTCTGGTGCATTCGGCCTTGCGGATGCATGGCAGGTCAAGCAGGAATCGCTGAGGCCCTGGCTGATAGATGAACGGCAGGCGGTCAAAGCGTTCGCCGAGCAGCATATTGCAGAACTCGACCGAATGATTGCAGCAGAGCGGCACCGTGTGGAGGCCGAACGGGCAATGCGAAACAGGAGCAATGACGACACCGAGCCAGGTGCTTACAGGGCGAAACCCTTCTGATCGAGGAGCGGATCAGGACGTAGATTCCCCCTCCCTACCAGGCGGGGACCTCTCGCGTGTTTAGACAATCAAGCCGCTCCCACCGTCCCTCCAATCATCCGCTCATCCATAGCAAGAGCGTCCCCAGTTCAGTTTGATACGCGGGACCTCGTGTGATACGGTGCGTCCCCTGATGCCGGACTCGGTTTCGCCCTTCACGCTTATCGATGTGCCCGGCGGCGCGCCGCTGTTCGGCCATCTTGGTGAATTCAAGAAGCGCCCGTTGGAGACGATGTCAAGGTGGTGGCGGCGGTATGGTGATGCGCTGCGCTTTCGGCTTGGTCCGAAGACTCTCCACCTCTTCAGTCATCCCGATCTCGCCGAAGAGATTCTGGTCCAGCAAGCCGACCGCTTTGTGAAAGTGTACGACCCTCAGCGGCCAACTGGCCTCTCGCTGGTTTTGGGTAATGGATTAGTGACCAGTTCAGGCGAGGTCTGGAAACGCCATCGGCGCATTATCCAGCCGATTTTTCACCGCTCTCGGATGGCCGCAATGGCCGATCGGATGGCTCAGGTGGGGGAACAACGGATTGCCGGTTGGGTAGACCACGAAGGGCAGTCGGTCGATATCGCCACCGAAATGATGCAGCTGGCCCTCGAAGTGATTTCCCAAACGATGTTCACCACCAGCATGGCACAACATATCGAACACATTAGCCGTGCGCTGCGCGTGAGTCTGAAGTACGCGTTCGACTCGTTTCACAACCCACTGCGCCTACCCATGTGGGTACCGACTCACCGCAACCGTGAATTTCGTTCCGTCATGCAATTCATGGATGGGCTGATCTATGGACTGCTTGCCGAGCGGCGTCAAAGCGGAGCGCAGCATGGGGATCTCCTCGATCTCCTGCTCCAGGCTCGCGATGAGGAAACCGGGATAGGACTGAGCGATCAAGAGCTGCGCGACGAGGCCCTGACAATCTTTGCGGCGGGACACGAGACGACCGCGAACGCGCTCGACTGGACCTGGTACCTCCTCGCAAGCCATCCGGAGGCGAAGGCACGATTTCATGAGGAAGTGGACCGGGTTCTCCAAGGAAGAACGCCAAACGCAGACGATCTTCAGCACCTCCCGTATACGCGGGCCATATTCGATGAATCGCTCCGTCTGTATCCGCCCGCACCAGCCGTACAGCGCAAGGCAGCGACCAACGTCACAGTCGGCGGCTTACCATTGCCGGCCGGTGCGCTCGTCCTAGTCGGCACACACAATTTACACAGGCACCCAGCCTTTTGGCCAAACTCCGACCAATTTCTACCGGAGCGATGGCTCAACAGCGAGCGGCCGGCTGCCAGATGTGCCTACCTTCCGTTCGGCGCAGGACCACGCGCCTGTGTAGGAATCCACTTCGCGTCGGTGGAAGGACCGCTCCTACTGGCCCTGATCGGTCGTCGCTACGATCTGGAACTGGCACAAGAGACTGTCGAGTCAGAACTCATGGTGACCTTGCGGCCGAAAGGTGGCATCCGCATGATCCTCAACCCACGGAAGGTGCCTGTCGAATCGAACGCCTAGAGCCACTTACAACGCCCTTAGCGTATCTCACGAGTCTGAAGTCTGAGGGCTACCCGGCCTGTTTATCCGTCCACGAACACCACAATGAGACCATGAAAAGCGGATTTCTGGATTTCATCGCTCCATCGGTCTCACTCACCATCGGCAAGGGTTATCCCCAGTTCATTTGATGCCTTTAACCTAGTTTGATGCAGTCCATCTCTCATGCCGAACTCGCTCCCCTCCTTCACGCCTGTCGATGTGCCTGGCGCAGTGCCTCTGCTGGGCCACCTGGGTGCGTTCAAGAAACGTCCCCTGGAGATGCTCTCAACCTCGTGGCGCCGGCACGGCGACGCGCTGCGCTTTCGGCTCGGCCCGAAGACCCTCCATCTCTTCAGCCATCCCGATCTCGCCGAAGAAATTCTCGTCCAGCAAGCCGACCGATTTGTGAAAGTGTACGATCCTCGACGGCCGGCTGGCATCGCGCTGATCCTGGGCAATGGCTTGGCGACCAGTTCGGGGGAGGTCTGGAAGCGTCATCGGCGCATCATCCAGCCGGTCTTTCACCGCTCTCGCATGGCCGCGATGGCCGATCGGATGGCCCAGGTGGGCCAGCAACGGGTTGCCGGTTGGGTACATCTTGAAGGACAGCCGATCGATATTGGCGACGAGATGATGCAGCTAACGCTCGAAGTAATCTCGCAAACGATGTTTACGATCAGTATGGCGCAATACATCGATCAGTTCCGTCATGCGTTGCGTGTGAGTCTGAAGTATGTAGTCGACTCGGTTCAGAACCCACTGCGCCTACCTGGCTGGGTGCCGACTCCACGCAACCGTGAATTTCGTTCCGCCATGCAATTCTTGGATGGGCTGATCTATGGATTGCTTGCCGATCGGCGTCGTAGCGGATCCCAGCATGGCGATCTCCTCGATCTGCTGCTCCAGGCTCGCGATGAAGAGACCGGTGCCGGACTGACTGATCAAGAGCTGCGGGACGAAGCGTTGACCATCTTTGCGGCTGGACACGGGACCACGGCGACTGCGCTCGCCTGGACTTGGTACCTCCTTGCAACTCACCCTGAGGCGAAGGCACGGTTTCACGAGGAAGTGGACCAGGTGCTAGAGGGAAGAACACCGAACGCCGAAGACCTTCAACACCTCCCGTATACTCGGGCCGTATTCGAGGAATCGCTTCGGCTGTATCCACCGGCTCCAGTCGTACAGCGCAAGGCGACGACCAATACTACCGTGGGTGGATTACCGCTACCGGAAGGCGCGCTCGTCTTCGTCGGCATATACAATCTGCACAGACACCCGGCCTTTTGGACGAACCCCGACCGATTTCTGCCGGAGCGATGGCTGGATGGCGAGCGGCCGGCTGTCCGCTATGCCTACCTCCCATTCGGCGCAGGACCGCGCGCCTGCGTAGGAATCCATTTTGCATCAGTGGAAGGCCCGCTCCTGCTGGCCCTGATCGGTCGCCGCTATGATCTGCAACTGGCTCAAGAGGCTGTCGAGCCAGAATTCTTCGTGACCTTGCAGCCGAAAGGTGGCATCCGCATGCTGCTCCAGCCACGCCAGGCACCAGTTGTTTCAGCCGTCTAGAGCCAATTACACCGGCTTTCGGCCTCACACACGAGTCGAACTTACACGCAAGCGAGGAATTGAACGAAGATAAAGACTACTGGATGGTTTTATCCGTGCGTACCAATAGAAGACTAGCGCACGGTCGGCCCGCTGATTAAGAGGGAGAAAGAGCCATTCTTGAGTGGTACCAGCTTAGTTACTGAGGCTAGGTCCTCGCTACGATGGCGATTCGCAAGACCCTCACCGGTCTGTTCTGAATTGCGTTATCTGCGGCTTCGATCAGCGATTGAAGGATTTGCGAAGGGAAGAAATTGCCGACGTATCATCCGAGTTTTCCAGGAAACCATGGAACCTCTTGCCGAGTTGAAAATGAGAAGCCACAGTATCCTTTATTTTAGAAACGTGCGCCACCAGGTGCGGTCTTTGCTTGTGGGATGATCTCGTGTCCTGGCAGCTCAACAGGACGAGCTGCTCTTTCTAGAGCGGTAGGATGGCTCGCACGGATTGCGAGCCCAGCCGCTAGCCAAGGAGGCGCTATGTCGATCTCGAGTATCAACTCCTCTACCCTATTCCAGTGGCTTCAAAGCTCACTGTCGGCGGCCGGGCTCACAGTCGGCAATCAATCCTCTAATCCGTCTAATGATGCTCAGTCAGGCAGTAACACTATCTTGCCGTTTCAGCAAGCGCTCCAGACGCTGACGAGTCAGACGGCACAGCCGGCAGCTCCCCAACAATCGCTCAGCACCAACGGCGCACAGGGGACTCACCACCATCATCGCCATCACAGTGGAGGAGAAGGCAACCAAGGGAATGAAGACTTTATCGACCAACTGGCCCAATCGATCGTCAATGATCTTCAACAGATTGACGGTGCAGGAGACTCGTCGACCACGAGCTCATCCAATGACTCAACTAGTAATGACATGTCATTTCTCGATGGGCTCACCAGTGCCCTCGCCAACAATTCACTGACCCAATACCGGCAAGCGACGGATGCTAGTCCGGCTCCCAGCCCATCTAGTCAGGTAAATGCCATCGCGTAAAGGCTGCGCTCATGCGAGTACTTGCCGCATCTCAATACGTAGGAGGATAGAGCTTTGAAGCCTCAGCACAAGCGCTTCAGTCAAATGATCTCCCGGCAGCGCAGCAGGCCTAATTTGATCGAACGCGGTAGTACGTGCAAGCGAGTTATTGTAGTTTGAGGACAAGACCTTGGAGGTGTTTATCCGCCGACGTTCAATACAAAAAGACGATAATTAGTCGGCCGCCCACACGAAGTACAGTTTGGTGGGCCGTGTAGGGGTCGAACCTACGGCCCGCTGATTAAGAGTCAGCTGCTCTACCAACTGAGCTAACGGCCCCACCGGGTTCAAGAAAGGTTGAGGTTCAGGTTGAAGAAAGGGAACCGACTTGTGGGCTTCCTCAACCTCAGCCTCAACCTGGTGTTGGTACGTGTTTTGGTGCGCCTGACAGGATTTGAACCTGTGGCCCTCAGCTCCGGAGGCTGATGCTCTATCCAGCTGAGCTACAGGCGCTCCCGCAACCAAGGAGAGCCACCTTAGCATAGCGAGAAATACGCTGTCTAGCGTATGCTATGGGCATGCCGTGCAGCAGCAGTTGTGGCTTCACCGCTGCTCGATCCAACCCTCAGCTCTCTCACTTCGGGATTCCCTATGAAAGCATAGGGCAGGAATAGCTCTTCACCCATGATTCCTGCCCGGAGGCGCAACGCCTCGATTTCCACCGCTTCCATCCCAGCGAGGTGATTCTCCTCCTCTCGGAAAACTTTTGAGGGCCGAATCAGTGGCACGGCCGTTTGCACAGCACAAGCGCCACTGACCAGGACTCCGTCATCCTGGGGAACACCCATGGAACGGCAGACCAGCGGCCGAAACTCATAGAGTCCACAGGTTCCATCCGTCTCCAAAGCCGGACAACGCCATGCCTCGAACCGTTCGCTGACCCGATCAATGTCCTTCTCCGTCCACTGGTCGATGAAACGATTCGTGCTCAGTTGCGGTGCGGCGACCGTTAGCGCAACGACTTGCTCCGCTGCTGTCTGTTCGATCCTCTTCCGGTGCTCATCGGCCAGACTTCGGAGACCGCGTTGAATTTCCCGCCGGTCCAGGATGGTCACGGGAAACAGGCCGATACAACAATCGGAACAGCCTTGGGTACAAGGGAGGCTCTCAAGAAGAGAAACATTCACCCGCTCAAACCATCGAGCAGTCTTGTCAAACAACGTTGAAGGAAAGGGAAACGCCCCTGACACGTTAACCTTCGTCCGAGACCGACATATCCACGATCAGTTCGCCTTTGGGAGAGTAGAAGCCCTGCTTGTCGATTTGGACGATTCCGTTGCACTGTTCCTGGTAGAACTCGAGGATCCATCCATTGAAATCATAGCCCTCGTCGGTCACATCATTCTCCGCCAGACGCGTCGTCAAGATAAATCGACAGCGAGTCACATATTCCACCGCGAGTTGCGCTTCGATATCGGAGTGAACAGTGAGGGCGTCCAGAAACAGTTTCTTCTCCTGATCGTAGATATCTCGATAGCTGCCGCGATCACGTACGCAAAAGAGGTGGACCGGCTTACGCTCTCGATGGTAACTCAACGCCACTTGAACCCAAGCCCATTCCTCCAGCGCTCCTTCCTCCAGATTGGGTGGGACAGTAGGACTTTGGCCGCGGGATTTCAGAAAGTCGATCAACAGCCGGAGCGGAGGGGAGTTTTCTTTTTGGCAGAACACTCGAGAATAGAGAAAGCTTTCACGCTGTTCGGGCGTCTGGTTAGCAGGGCCTAAGGGTAATACAGGAAGGTCTTTACCCATGCACGTTCACCATCGTCAAGAGCCGTTTACATCGAGCTGTGAGGTCCATATAGCTCTACTTTACCCTTCCATTTGCTTGAACCGCAAGAGGTGGTGTGCGCATTTCTCCGCGCCAGATGCGCTTTTCTCGTTGACACGGTTCCTGCTCTTGGCTACACTCTCGCGGGTTTTCACGATGTGAGTGCGAGCACACACACCGGCGACCCAAACCAGCCAGGATGTGTTTACACGAGGCGCGTCAGGCGACATATCGGCTCACTTTATCCCTTACCCCCAAGGAGGTTCACGAATGGCAAAATCAATGACGAAATCTCAGATTGCAGATTACCTCGCCGGGAAAGCCGGCATCACGAAGAAAGGAGCGGTTCAGATTCTCGATGATCTGGCGGCCCTGGCCTATCGTGAAGCCAAAAATGTCTTCACGGTGCCCGGTATCGGCAAGCTGAAACTAGCTAACCGCAAGGCGCGCATCGGCCGCAATCCTCAAACCGGTGAGGAAATCAAGATCCCGGCAAAGCGAGTGGTCAAGTTCCGTGTCGCCAAGGCTGCAAAAGACTCGATTCTCGGCAAGAAATAGGGGGGGGGGTTATCTCATCCTGCACGATCGCAGCGCTTGATCCATATCGGTTTGGACTCATCCGCTGCCTTCGTAAAGAGACACGAGGGGGTCGAGATTCCATGGAGTCTCGACCCCTCTCGTCATTCACCTACCCATTTAGGGGTTCGATGGTCCGAGCCCGCTACTCCCCATTCCGTCGTGTCCGATCAGGCGAATCGCATCCCCATCCCGAACGGGTGAATCCTCGCTGGCGATCTTCTTATTGATGGTCACAAGCACTTTTTTCTCTCTCAACAGTTGCAGCAGATGGCGAAGCTGAACGCCTTGTCGCTGGATCAGCTGGCGAACCGACATCGCCCCAGTAATTTCGCACGCCAGATCACATTCGCCATCCATGGTTTGCAATTGTCCGGTCAATACAATGGTCACCATATCCGCCGTTCCTCATACATGCAAACGTTCCAAACCCCTTCGTTATACGAGAGTTGACTCGCCATGCACTCCCTCCTGATAATAGTAGTCATGTCATCTCTCGATGTTCAACACCCCGAAATGCCTGACCTCCAATTCGTCCTGTTTGTGTCGGCACTCTGCACAGCAGATCTGACGACGATCAATGTCACGCAAGAACTGCGACAGACCATCTTTGATCGTTGCTGGGCCCTCCTTCACACCGACGCGCCACCCACGAATCCTAGGGAACGCGTTCTTGATCTACGAGGAGGAACGGAGCTCACACTCGATGCCTGCGCGTCCACGATCCGATCGCTGCTCCTCGATGCAAACATCACGACTCTGGTGTGGGACCATCCGGTGAGTGACCCTCGCATGAACAGCACGCCTGAAGCCCTTCCCTTGATCGATCGATTGGGGCAATTGTATCCCGACCATCCTACGGTCGTCGATCCTCCTCGTCATCCACCTCGTGACTCCAATCCTAAGCCATGATATAGAGGATGCCGTGCGCGTGACGTCAATTGACATTCCTGGCGTGCTCTTGCTCGAACCATCCGTCCTCTCCGATCAAAGAGGGTGCTTCATGGAAACATATCATGAGCAGCGCTACGCTGATGCAGGTATTACGGAGCGCTTCGTCCAAGATAACTGCTCACGCTCGGTCCGAAACACAGTACGCGGTCTGCACTTTCAAGAACCGCACGCTCAAGGCAAACTTGTCATGGCCCTTGAGGGAACTGTATACGACGTCGTCGTCGATATCCGAAAAGGATCGCCGACGTTCGGACAATGGTACGGGATCGAGCTGTCGGGTAAGAGCCTTCACCAAATGTACATTCCCCCGGGATGCGCTCATGGTTTTTGTGTCACGAGCGAGACGGCGACGTTTCTGTATAAGTGCACGGCCTATTATTCGCCGAGAGATCAACGCGGCATCTTGTGGGACGATCCGGCTTTGGCGATTGTCTGGCCGATCAGCGAGCCTATCCTCTCACAGAAAGACCAAGCCTACCGCACCCTCAAAGGAATGGACATGGAGTTGCCGTTCTATAAACCAGTTCGTTAGCCTCTCATCCACTCTCGTTCCTTTTGCGGAGCAAAGAAACGTCAGAACCCTGGAGCAATCCTAGTGACAGGGCAGTTACGAATGTGGTATGTGTGCAGTTCTCTTACCCATAACGGCACGTCCCCATCGTCTAGCCTGGCCTAGGACATTGCCCTTTCAAGGCAGTAACACGGGTTCAAATCCCGTTGGGGACACCAAGTATAAATACTTATATTCATCACAACGGGCGCTCGTTGTAAACCACTAACCCCTGTGTTACGGTTGTTCGTCGTCGTACGGGCCTCACGGCGAAGCTAGTTTGAGGAAGGCCCGCAACATCGATGTTGCCTTGTCCGGGAATCCTGTCGGAGGTCAGACCTAAGTCGCTGCATTGCCCGCGTCTTCGGCCCGCTCCTTCCACCGTTCCTCGAGTTCAAGACAATGTCTCTATATAAAGGAGGAACCCAACATGGGTTCGAAGCTTTACGTCGGTGGGTTGCCCTATTCGGCGACCGAGCAGCAGTTGAATGATTTGTTTGGAGCGCATGGCTCAGTGGCCTCTGTGAAGATCATCGCAGACAAGTTCACGGGACAGTCGCGTGGATTTGGCTTCGTGGAAATGTCCTCGGATTCTGAGGCGAGCGCCGCGATCACGGCGCTCAATGGCACGGACATGGGTGGCCGCACGTTAACGGTCAATGAAGCGAAACCAATAGAGCAGCGTTCCGGTGGCGGCGGCGGATTCGGTGGCCGTGGGGGCGGTGGGAAACGCGATCGCTGGTAAGCGGCTATCGCTGATCAAAACGCCAAAGGAACTCTCCGGCCCAGGCCTTCCGCATTTGCTCCTCAATGGCATTACGCGGCACGGGCCGGAATTTCTCCAGAAAACTGGATGATGGGTGTGCCAGGTGTGGCATTGAAAGCCTCACATTCCGATTGAGGACACCCGTTCTTTGCAGAACCCTTCCGTCGACATGGTCAACTGCTTCTTGGACGGTGTCGAAGAAACGTGAACATCTCCATGTTCGAGCCTATGAACCAGCCCATGGTCAAGATCTAGGCAAATGGTTCCGAAGTCCGAGATGTGCCTGGTAGTCTAAATGATAGAAAGCATCGGCACGAGCCTCTTGGAATCGCGACGGGGATTCCTGCTGGGGAGCATTTTAATTTTCATCAGCACCTTCGCCTGGCTCGGACTGGCGGGCACTTTCAGGGTTTCTGAATGGACAGAATACGTCGTGATTGTAGGCATCCTCGCTCAGGTCCTTCTGATCCACCGACGAGAGCAGGCACTGCATACCTCACGGCGCTGGCGCTTCTGGTATGCGCTGATCATCGCGGGTTTTGCATGCGATCTCATGACCAAACCTCTCTGGCGGCAAGGCCATGACACCATCACGGATTCCACACAAGTTCGCGGTCAGCTTATACTGGGAGGACTGCTGCTATTTTATGTCATGATATTTCCACTCACGCTCCGCCTGATTATTCGAAAAACAAGGTCATGAGAGAGTGCCCGCACTAGATAGCATCACTCATCTTGTCTCAAGAGAGGCAAAGCTGATTCCAGCGGAAGAAATCCAGAAAGCGGCTACCGCTCTCGCGAGAAGTCTACCCTTCAAACGCATGACTGCATTTCCGGCACAGGAACTTCGATGCGATCGTATCCTTCCATTCATTTAGTTTCTGAGTGTAGTTCTTGGTTTTTAGCGCACCATATCCCGCCCATACCCCTAGGAAGGCGATAGAGGAAGCTACCTCGGCTATTGCCATCTCAGATTCGGAACCTTGCGGGGATGCCAGGCTTAGCATCACAGCAGCATTCACCGGTACACCAAGCAGAAACCCCTGAAGATAGGCCCAAGGGGCCTTTGGAGGATGATAGGAGCTCGGCACCTGACCCAATGCCTCCCTGGGCGGTGTTTGACGAAGAATGTCGCTGATCTGTTGTGCCTTCTCGGTATTACAAGTCGGACAAGTGCGTTCAACAGACATATGACTCCTCCTTCCAGTAGCAGCTCTTTAGACCTAAGATCTATGACGGTTTGAACAGATGGCTTATTGTAGGCAGGAAGAATTTCTAGGTTCAAGGGGGGAGATCTCGGTTATGGAAATCTGGCCCACAAACACTTCGGCCCGGAACTCCCTTAACGGGAATGCCGGGCCGTCCACTGACAACCGACTACTCCTGCTTAGTACCCCGCCCCCTTGGCCTTGGGGTCCACCTGGCTGGGGAACGGATCCAGGATGCTCTTCGGCGCGTTGTTCCAGATCACGTCCGCCAGATTCGACATCCGGCTCACGATCTGCGCCGCCACGCCCCCCGCCGCCCCGAACAACCCGCACCACCCTAACGTCACAAAGCCCCAATGCAAGGGCGCCGAGAACAGCTCATCCACAAACCAGAACGCATGGCCCCACTCATTGAGCCCCACGTTCGGCAGAATGAACATCGGCCCCACCACCGCCGCCACCAGCGCAAAGGAGGTCGCCTGGTTATAGAGCGGCAGCCGCGTCTGCGCATACAGATAGCTCGCCACGCCGCA
>JAFEBM010000037.1:35218-35491 GCA_018242685.1 Nitrospira sp.
TCCAGCGTGTAGCTGCCCGCGTAGTACACGCCCCAGATGTAGCACACCAGCCAGCTCATCCAATAAAAGTACCGCTTCAGCTCCAGCTTGTGGTCCAGATTCGCCAGGTTCCGATCCCGCGTCACCCAGATCCACCCGATGGTCACCGCAAAGAAAACCGCATTCGCTAGAATGTTAAACCGCCACAGCCCCATCCACACTCAGTCCAACTCCGGGGACACGGAATCCAACCCATGCGAGTACACGACTGCCCGCTGATACCGCACCCAGAAC
>JAFEBM010000038.1 GCA_018242685.1 Nitrospira sp.
CCCACGCTTTCGTGTCTCAGCGTCAGGTATGTTCCAGAGCGCCGCCTTCGCCACCGGCCTTCCTCCCGATCTCTACGCATTTCACCGCTACACCGGGAATTCCGCGCTCCTCTCCCATCCTCTAGCTGAGCAGTCCCCTCCGCCCTTTCCGGGTTAGGCCCGGAGATTTCACGGAGGGCTTACCCAACCGCCTACGCTCCCTGTACGCCCAGTGAATCCGAACAACGCTTGCCACCTTCGTATTACCGCGGCTGCTGGCACGAAGTTAGCCGTGGCTGCTTCTGCAGGTACCGTCCGAACGGTTGCCCGTTCCATCTTCCCTGCCGAAAGGGGTTTACAATCCGAAGACCTTCATCCCCCACGCGGCGTCGCTGCGTCAGGCTGTCGCCCATTGCGCAATATTCCTTACTGCTGCCTCCCGTAGGAGTCTGGCCCGTGTCGCAGTGCCAGTGTGGCTGATCGTCCTCTCAGACCAGCTACCCGTCGAAGCCTTGGTGAGCCGTTACCTCACCAACAAGCTGATAGGACATGAGCCCATCCAAGAGCGCGATACCCACGGTATCGTTTTCTCTCCTGATCCGCAGATCAAGAGCCGTATGCGGTATTAGCTAACCTTTCGGCTAGTTATTCCCCACTCGAGGGTAGGTTACCCATGTATTCCTCACCCGTTCGCCGCTTTACAAACGTATTGCTACGTCTTCTCGCTCGACTTGCATGTATTAGGCGCGCCGCCAGCGTTCGTTCTGAGCCAGGATCAAACTCTCAAATAGGTGTTCTTAGAATTTGGACCAAGGGCCACCACTTCAATACACCTTACACCTTGCTCAACGTCCTCTATTCAGTTTTCAAAGAACGATCACGCTCATCACGCGAGCCGCGCACTATACAACGTGCAGCGTAGCGTGTCAAGGGACCCGCTCGAAATAATTCGGGTAGTTTCCCTTTTAGCACCGCACCGTGACTCGCCGTCAGGCGCGGTCATCAGGCAGGAACACAACAACCATCGAACGATCGGTACCATACACAAGGCACCCAGCAGGAGTCAAGTCTCATTCTCTGTATCAGGAAAAATTCTGTCGGTCATCGAATCACCACAAGCCAAGCGGCTACGGACTATCTCAAAAACCATAAGTCAATCGATCCGAGAAAATCTGCTTCGTGCTGAATTTGAGGACCATACGCCTACAGCAACCGCCTTACGGCGGATGTAATACTTGAGTGAGCGGAACGAGCCCGCTTCAAGTTGTTCTGTGACAATGACTGTTCTTCGATATCCCGCATCAAGCGTTGGAATTCAGGACTCTTGCGGATAAGCTGGGTTGCCGCTCCCATCAGCCTATCGATCTGGCCATCCGTCAGATATGCAACCAGATCTTTAAAGTGGCGCGGCATGCTCCTCTTTCAGAAAATGGTGGCGATTCTGCCATAAACACACGAGAACAATGTCCGGCATCACGAAACCTCCTTCTACCGAAACTGCCTTGCGCAATATTGCCTACCATGACACCGTCATTGTGTTGAATCGCACCCCTGTATGATAATGAATCAAACGATCGGAACAAGAGCAATGCGCTTCTCACGACGAACCATCCTGAAGGCAACCGGTCTCGGAGCCCTGACCGCCGCGACCGACGGGTGCGATGTCGTCGGCGGCGTCTTCGGCCGCATGTTCGCCGTCCCTCCTCGCGACACGACCTACTTCACACCCAACTCAAAATTCTACATCGTGAATTATGCCGACGGCGCCGTCTCTGCATCGCGCGATCTGAACATCGAGCAGTGGAAAGTGACCATTAAAGGCTCGGTGAACAACCCGATGTCGCTTGGCTGGCGCGATATTTTGAATCGCGATTCCTACGATCAGATCTCCACCTTGATGTGCATCGATACACTGCCCGGCGGCGACAGTATGGGAACGGCTACCTGGCGCGGCATCTCGCTGAAGAAACTACTTATCGACTGCGGCGCAGACACCGAGACGGCACGTGATGTCGTCTTCCGCGGCATCGACGGCTACGACGACAGCATTCCGTTCACCCGCGCGATGCAGGACGACGTCATGCTGGCGTTTCTCATGAACGGCGAAAAGCTGCCGAAGGAACACGGCTTCCCGCTCCGCCTCCTGGTGCCGGGTCTCTACGGCATCAAGAACGTGAAGTGGATCGTCGAAATCGAAGTCTATCCCGGCGACTATAAGGGCTACTGGCAACGGAAGGGCTGGACTGATGACGGCACGATCAAAGTTTTTTCACGCATCGACTCGCCTGGACATTACCAAACACTTCGCGGAGCCGAACACACCTTTCGAGGCATCGCCTTCGGCGGACCAAACAGTATCGGCAAAGTGGAAATCAGCTTCGATGCCGGACGCACCTGGAACGACTGCCGAATCGAACCGCCCATGTCGCCGTATTCCTGGGTCATCTGGAGCTATACGTGGCGGCCGCCAAAACCGGGGAAATTTCAGACCGTCGTCCGCGCGACGGATACGAAGGGACAACTCCAGATCGCCGAAATCGTGCGTCCCCAACCAGCCGGTGCCAGCGGGTATCATACGATCATTTCGGAAGTGGAGTCGATCGGTTGATCGAAAAACGAACTCAGTTGTTCGGGTATGGCTGAGCAGAGGGATTCTGATATGACGGGCTACTTTTATCACAGACAGTCCGATAAGTCTTATCGCGAAGCTCATACGTTTCACACCGATTCCCGTTTGCGTCAGTTGATGCACCAACGGACCGACCAACCTCATGACACAAAGAGAATCTTCCAACCTCGATCAGCTTGCAACACCCTGTCAATGCAGCAAAGCACATCAGAAGCTCGCTACCTATCACCCACGTTTTCATCGTGCCCTCCTTGAAATCCACGGGCCTAGATCTCCTTCATCGGCTGGCATTACCAGTAAATAGTAGCACAGGCGCTTAGCCTTTGATGACTCAGATGGGCCGTTTCTGGCAAAGGGTCAGTAAGAACACAGTAGATGCCCCTTTCGCAGTCGTCCGAGCTTAGAGTACCATGACGCCATTGGAGAACACTGATGGCTGATCCGCTGGTTAATCCCGTTATGCAAGGCGATTACCAGCAGAACGCGCTTGAGATTTCGACGGCCCAATCCGCTGACGATGTGCTCAAGCAAGCCGATGCCCTTGTGCGGCACGATTCTCGCGCAGACTTGATGCAAGCTGCCTGTTACTATCTCGCCGCAGCACATTTTCTGGAGAACCAGGATCCTCCCAGATCGGCACAGGCCTACCACAGCGCTGGTTAGCGCCTCCATTGTCTAGAGCAATTTGAGCAAGCCGGACGGGCGTTTTCCAATGCCGGCAGGGTTGCGGAGCAAACGGCAGCGGCAATGCCCGCAGGGCTGGACCAATGTGGCTTGCAGCATCTCGCGGTGCGGGCCTATTCACGGGCGAACAATTCGTTCGCCGAAGCCGGCGAGTTGAACGCTTCAGAAACGGAATACCTGAACGAACGACACGCGCGACTCGTCTGGTCCAAGATGCGGGGCAAACATCCGCCGGCTCTTTCGACATGGAAGACGACGAGCAATTTCGGCATGAGCATCCCGTACTGGATAGGATGGATCGGCGGAGCACTCGCCGCCTTCAGCTTGCTGTACGAGCTCTTCTTTCGGCTTCAGTGGTTCGAACCCATGGGCAATACGACACCTTCAGCCTGGATTCCCTTGTGGTCCGGATTTTATTACACCATCAACGTCACATCCTCGCTGGCACTCGTGGAATACCAACCGGTCCATCCCATCTGCCAGGCGGTGGTCATGCTCAACGTGATTGCCGGTTATCTCCTTCTCGGAATTGGCATCGGCATGGTGGGACGCATAATGCGGACCCACTAGCGCCGTGGATCCGCGGGCGAGTCTCATGCTGTGTGAAGAATCTGGACCTAGACAGCACGCGATCGCTGTAGCACCTCAAGCACCAGCAACAATACACCGATCGTAATGCAGACATCGGCCATGTTGAAGATGCCGGTGCGGAGGCTGCCGATGCCGAGGTTCATGAAGTCGATGACACGTCCATCGTGAAGCAGGCGATCTAAGAGATTGCCTATGCCTCCGCTGAGCACGAGGCTCCAGGCAGCGGCGGAAAGCGGCGGCATCTGCTTGGCGACGAAGAGAACAATCGCCAACCCCACAAGCCACAGCGCTGGGAACACTTGGAAAAGAATAACTTGTAGCTCCTCGGAAAACCCGCTGCCGAGACTCAAGAAGGCGCCCCTGTTCTCGGCATATTCCAGGCGAACGGTATCGTGAAACCACGATCGAGGAGACTCGAAGGCTAAGTACTGTTGAGCGACCTCTTTTGTAAGTTGGTCACAGCCGACACAGCTAACGAGCAGTAGCGCGATCAACAAGCCTCGCTTGAACCGCACAGTTGAGAGTCTTGCGCTCATCTTATGAGCCTTCGAGGAAGTGCGTCAGCTGGTTCCGCTCCAACACTTGGCCCCTTATACCGCATACCGCCTACATCACAAGCGAGTATCAAGACGACTGGTCTTTGCGCGGACGACCGACAGGCAACTTTCCCTTTCTCTTCTTGAAACGCTTCCCTTTTTCCAGTTTTTTAAGCGTAGCTTGGATCGCGGATTCGACGACACCGGTGAGCGTCAGCTTTGGGCTCCAAAAAACGACGGTTCGCAACCGCTCGACCATATCGGCGGATAGAGACAGTGTGACTCTTTCCTTACGTTTCAGGGTCTGGCGTTTCTGTTTCATGTGATCCTCCCCTTCACAATGTGGCTGCTTCCTGCATTCACGGCTTATACTTGCATATCATGCTCCATTCCGTACACGCAAGGGACTCCACAGGCCGACTCCGTCTTGAATGTCCAACACGAAGACAGCTTGCGTAAGCGCGCTCCCATGATTTGTCGATGAAAATCAAGGGCGTAGCGCAGTATTATCGAGGTGTCAGTAAGAGGGTCCTACAATGCAGCAGCTGCGGAACTGCACGGAAGAAATTTCCCGCCCGCGCCTCTTCACGAATCAAAATCCAATGCCGAACCCGCCGCCACCGCCGAATCTGCCGCCTGTGCCGCTTCCGATTCCAATCGAAAATCGGGGCTGCGTGTAGGCAGAGCCATAGGATTTCGCCGGCCACGTGTGCAGATATTTCACGATCAACACAGGGTATCGATATTCGACGTCGTCAAGAGGCTCGACCTTTGCGTTCGACAGTTCTCCAACGATCGTCATTTTTGCTCCTTCGACAATGGTTGCGGGATCAAGAAACTCCTGATGAACCGCGAGGAACCGTCCTTGCGATTGTTGACGGTCGAGAATCGGTCGCTCGTCCTTATCAAGGGGCAACTGCAGAAGCTCGATCTGTGTCCCATCTTTCAGTCGTTTCGCCTTCAACACCTCGCCACCGAATACCACGATCTTGCCCTGGTATGAATCAGGAGCGGCCACCACTTCAGGAAACGGAACCGTTCGGTCGACCAGAGACTCCAGTTCTTCAGGAATCACTCGTTGTGAGGAACAGGCTGTCGCCAGCACCAACACGGCCCACCACCACAAGTGAAGAGGCGTCAGACGCATGTTCACACTATAGCGCGATGATGATGCCGATTCTACTCGTCCCGTCTCGTGACAGTGACGGCCTAAGGGCTTTCCCCCTGAATGCTCTTCAGTTATGATGCAACGTCCCATCGTGACGTTTCAGGGTTGCCGCTCGTCGAACCCACATCCCGTAGTAGAGGTGATCATGCTGCGAGTTATTCTAGCTGTCATGCTGTTGCTCATGCCATTCGGCCTGTCCTCTTGTGACAAGGCCTATATGGCCACCATGGAGAAGATGGGCTATGCCAAACGTGACATCCTCAGCAGCCGCGTCAAATCGGCGCGGGACGCCCAAGAAGACGCGAAGAAAGAGATTCAGACCACGCTGGAACAATTCGGCAAAGTCGTCTCCTATGAAGGCGGGGATCTGGAAGACACCTATAAGAAACTGAGCGATGAACTGGAGACGAGCGAAGACAGCGCCAAATCGGTCCGGAAGCGGATCTCGGACGTCGAAAGCGTGGCCGATGCCCTCTTTTCGGAATGGGAAGCGGAACTCGGGCAATACTCCAGCGCCGACCTGCGCCGAAAGAGCCAAGCCAAACTCACCCAGACCAAGAATCGTTACCGAGAGATGCTCGCAGCCATGAAGCGCGCTGAGCAGCGGATTGAACCGGTCCTCAACCCGTTGCGCGATCAGGTCCTCTACTTGAAACACAACCTGAACGCGCGCGCACTCGCCGCCATCAAGGGCGAACTCGTCAAAGTGGATGCGCAAGTCGATCAACTGGTCAAAGACATGAACCGTTCCATCGCCGAAGCCGACAAGTTCATTCAGTCGATGGAGAAAGAATCGGACTGATAGTGTATTATGAGAGAGGGCGGCTATGCGTATCGAAGACCAACGAGAAAGCGACAATATCGAAGATCGCCGCGACCTGGGTCCGGCCCGTATGGGGAGAGGCGGTCTCAGCATCGCCACTATTCTGCTGGCGCTCGTCGCCAGTTATTTCACGGGCCTCAATCCTCTCACTGTTCTGAACCTCCTGACCGGTGTCCAGAACATGGCCGAGACAATGGCTCCGTCTGCCCCATCTGAATCCGGCCCGGTCGGCGCTCCTCAGGATCAACTCGGCAAGTTTGCGTCCGTCGTCCTCGCAGATACCGAAACGACATGGCGGGATCTACTCGGCTCGCGGTACCAAGATCCGCGCATGGTGTTGTTTACCGGAGCGGTGCAGTCGGCATGCGGCACGACGTCATCGGCCGTTGGACCGTTCTATTGCCCCAATGATCACCGGGTCTATTTGGACCTTGCCTTCTTCGATGAAATGGCGCATCGTCTTGGAGCGGCGGGAGACTTTGCTCAAGCCTATGTGATCGCCCACGAGATCGGCCACCACGTGCAAAATCTCCTTGGCGTTGCAGAAAAGGTGCACCGGCTCCAACGGCAGGTCTCTGAAGTGGAAAGAAACGCGCTGTCGGTTCGAATGGAACTCCAAGCCGATTGCTATGCCGGTATCTGGGGCCATCACGCCAAGCGAGAACGAAACTTGATCGAGCCGGGCGATTTCGAAGAAGGGCTCCGAGCGGCCGCAGCCATCGGAGACGATCGCTTGCAGAAGATGTCGCGTGGCCATGTCCAACCGGAAAGTTGGACCCACGGTTCATCAGAACAACGGATGACCTGGCTCAGGCGTGGCCTTGAATCCGGCGATCCCTCGGTCTGTAATACATTCGAGACAAACCGGCTATGAGCAATCCGGTTCCTTCACCTCAGAGCAGCTTCCTTGCTAAAACACTGGGGACAGTGATGTCCGACCCTCCTTGGGCGGCTAAATCGTTTCTTGCTGCCGGTGCGACGACTGTCGCCGGACTCGGCGCCTGGCTTAGTAATATGATGTCGCCGGCGCTCGCGACTGCGGGTGGCAGCTTCCTCGGGGGATTCTTGCTTGGATGGGCATTCCGGAAAACCTTAAAGTTCGCCCTGTTGGTCACCATCTCATTGCTGGCGCTCATCGCCATCCTGAAAACGACCGGCTGGATTCACCTGGATTGGACCTTGATCCAAGCGGATGTGAATCGTACGCTTGACTGGGCCCGAGGCAAAGCCCAGGGATTCAAGGAAGTGCTGACCGGCTATCTTCCATCAGCCGGCGCCGGCGGCGCCGGGGTATTGTTTGGACTTCGGAAAAAGTAGCTCGAATCCAATCTGGCATACCGACTAATTGTTCTTCCTCACCGACCGAACGTCCAGCGTCCCCAAGAAGTGTCCCTCAATCGTCACCTGATCGCCGTCCTTGAGCATAACCGGTCCCATCTGGCAAATCGCCGCATAGCTCGCTTGAACCGTCCCAGTGCCGTCATCAACCGTAAAATCTTGGATACACTTCTCCAGCTTCGTGTTATTGCCGATGAAATGGTGTATTTGGTAACCGCTGACTGTGCCCTCTACCTGGACGACTTTCATTTTGTACGCTTCAGAATAGGTCTGTAGCGAATTGATTTTCACAGGTTCAGTTGCCCATGTGCTGGGCGCGAGTAGGCCAAGGGCCAGCAGCATCAGTCCCATGCGTTTCGTCGCAGTTTTCATCACAGGATGCGCTGTCATTTGAGCAAGATCCTGCATCATAACCCTCCTTTAATTGAGCGGGACTTGTCGCAATGCTTGACCAGTCGCCGCACTGTAAGCTTCAGTGAGCGTATGCACCTCGATCACTTGGATGGACCGTTCGGCGCCGGTAAAGTTGAGATGGCTGTTATCCAATGCATCGGGCACGATCATCGTGGTCTTTCTGAGATTCCGACAGGCATTCATCTTATCCACGAGTCGTCCGACGGCTTGAATCTCCCCGTCCGGCTCGATCGTCCCGGACATGCAGATATCTTGACGAATCGGATCGTCGAGCAGCGCGGCCGCGATGCCCACGGCGAAAATCCCTCCCGCACTGGGTCCATCTAACCGGGCCGGAACCAGGATGCGCACCGTCAAGTATCGAGGGTCATATCCCACCGCCCTCGCAGCAACTGCGACAGCTGTATGAAATGAATGGACGGATACGGGTAACAGATTTGAGTCGCCCAGAATCTCCGGCCCCTTTCCATCGGCTTTGTATCCGACCGTCAGGTGCGCCACAAATCCCCCCCATGAGCCGGTAATGGAACCGACCTTATCTTGCTCAACACTCAGGAGCGGTAACGGCAGAGATACTTCGGGAAATGGCAATGGCTTCTTCCCCTGTGGTTGCTGGAGGAAGCCGGAAGAGTCGTTATTCCCAACCGATGGAGAACGATTGTCTCTTTGTGAAGATTTCGGCGCCGGGGAAATGGTCAGCGGTGAATAGGTCTTTGCCTCACCGAGTTGCCGACAGCCCGGCCATTCATGGTCCGTATACAAGTCAGCTTGTCCCAGCCGCTGACATATCCAGGTGTCAGCCCATCCCAGGTCGGACAGAGCGTATGCTATTGCGAAAAAGTTAAAAATGAGAAGGAGAGAGTGCTTGGGTATCGATCGGTTTTGATACATGCCTGACTGACTAACAGTAGCAGCATCTGAAGCCTAGCCCTCGAAACGGCATTCGTCAAAAGAAAGGATGTTTTAGGAGGGATCGAGAGGACGCTTAGTAAAACATCACCCCGGTAAGGCTTGATACCAACCGTTCGCCTGAACGAGGGTGATCTTACTGTCGAAGAGCCGGCTGACTTGATCACTCCTAAGCAGAGTTGATTTAAAACCGTCGACGAGGATCTTTCCCTCTTTCAGAAAAATGACTCGATCGATCTCGGGGGGAATTTCATGCAGGTGGTGCGTCACGAGCAGAACGGTCTTTCCTTTCACGATTTGAGCACGCAGCAAATCGAGATACTGAAAACAAGCCTTGAGGTCGAGACCGCTCGTCGGTTCATCCAGCACAAGCACCGGCGGGTCATGCACCAGCGCGCGCCCCAACAGAAACCGGCGCTGCTCGCCGGTGGACAGATGGCCGAAGCGGCGGCCGGACAGAGCCACAATCCTCAATTCCTGCATCACCTCATACGCCCGGGTCATCTGAGTCTTGCTGAATTCTTGGTATTCGTAGGTATCGTTGCTCGCATAGAAGCCGGAGAGGATGACATTCAGCCCCTCGGCACAGATCAAATAGTCCCGTTGGAGATCGTGAGACACAATGCCGATTTGTTTCCGCACATCCCACACATTCCAGCGCTTCTCACCAAAGAGAGTTATTCTGGTCTCATCTTTCGGCATCGCGTGGACTTCGCCCGACAACAATTTGAGAAGCGTCGATTTCCCCGCTCCATTCGGACCAAGAATGGCCGCATGCTCCCCCTCTCGTAAGGCAAAGGAGAAATCCGAGAAGACGCAAGTATCTCCTCGATAAACCGTGGCATGTCGGATATCGAGTATCGGAGGAGAATCGACTGAACTGCTGCTCTCTTTGAACGGATCGTGAACCGGGCTGTCGACAGATCGACCCGTGCGGCGAGCCTGTTCAAGACCAGCCCGAGCCAACGCATCTGCCCGTTCATTCTCTGGGTGTCCGTTATGTCCTCTGACCCAGCGCCATTCGACGGTATGCTTGGAAGCCAGCGCATCGAGTCGCCGCCACAAGTCTTCATTCTTCACCGGCTCTTTCCCGGCTGTTTTCCACCCACGTTGCTTCCAACTATGAATCCATTCACTAATGCCTTTCTGGACATATTGCGAGTCAGTGAAGACCCGTGCCTCTACCGACTCCGTGAATGATTGCAACGCCTCGATGACCGCGAGCAACTCCATCCGATTGTTCGTCGTCGCCGGCTCTCCGCCACAGAGTTCTGTTTCAGCTTTTCCGGCTCGCACCAAGACACCCCAACCCCCAGGACCAGGATTCCCGCTGCATGCACCGTCGGTATAGATGTCGATCATTCGGCTATGGTCCACATGCATCCCTGTTCAAGCTGCACACATTAATCGATAAGTGGATCAGAATTGTTCTTACACACTGAAGTTCGTTACGCTTCGGCAGGGTCAGGATTGTTCTTCAGGTCTGGATTACTCGTTCCCTGCGAAGGGGCCCGTTGGACTACGCCCGGAATCTTTGGAGTCTTTGTTGTCACGTCCGCATTTTGAGCCTGATGCAGCAGCGCATGGTCCATAAGCACGAGCGCCATCATGGCCTCGGCGATCGGCGTCGCACGAATGCCGACACAGGGATCGTGGCGGCCGGTGGTCTCAACCATGACAGGATTGCCCTGTTTATCGATAGATCGTCGCGGGATGCGGATGCTCGACGTCGGCTTGATACCGATCGTCACAACAATATCCTGCCCTGTCGAGATGCCACCCAGGATGCCGCCGGCGTGATTCGTGACAAAGCCATCGGGAGTGAGCTCATCACCATGCTCTGAACCGCGTTGCGTGACCGACGCAAAGCCCGCCCCAATTTCAACCGCCTTCACCGCATTGATGCTCATCATCGCTGCGGCTAAATCGGCATCCAATTTCCCATAGACCGGCGCGCCCCACCCGACGGGTACATGCTCGGCCACAGTCGTGATCTTCGCGCCGACAGAATCGCCGTCCTTCCGAAGCTCATCCATGAAGGTTTCCAACTTGAGGACGACGTCTGGATCCGCAGAGAAAAACGGATTCTTGCCGACAACGTCCCAATCTTTGAAAGCCAATTCATGCGGACCCAACTGGCTCAGATAGCCCCGAATGACGACGCGATGCTTCTCGCTGAGCCACTTCCTGGCAATGGCGGCGGCGGCGACCCGCACCGCCGTCTCACGCGCCGACGCGCGTCCCCCTCCTCGATGGTCGCGAATCCCGTACTTCTGCCAGTAGGTATAGTCGGCATGGCCGGGGCGAAAGGTATCGATCAGATTGTCGTAGTCGCGGCTGCGCTGATCTTCATTGCGGATCAACAGCGCGATGGGTGTGCCGGTGGTCTTTCCCTCGAATACCCCGGAGAGAATCTCAACGGTATCCGACTCCTGCCGCTGGGTCACATGGCGAGACGTACCAGGTTTGCGCCGATCAAGATCTTTCTGGATGTCTTCCGTCGAAAGTGAAAGACCAGGTGGGCACCCATCGACGACACAGCCGATCGCCGGGCCGTGACTTTCGCCGAATGAGGTGACGGTGAAGATTCTGCCGAAGGTATTGCCGGCCATGAGAACGGGGGAGCTCCCTACTCGACCAAGTCCAGTTTGATGCGCAATTCCTTCAATTGCTCGGGGCTCACAGCAGAAGGCGCGTCGGTCAGCGGACATTGCGCCTTCTGGGTCTTGGGGAACGCAATGACATCGCGGATCGAATCGGCGTTGCCAAGCAGCATGACCAATCGATCCAATCCGAATGCAATGCCGCCATGCGGCGGCGCCCCGTACTCAAGCGCATCGAGCAGAAATCCAAACTTAACCGAGGCTTCGTCTTTGCCGATCCCGAGGAGGTCGAACACTTTGCTTTGCACATCGCGCCGGTGGATACGGATGCTGCCGCCGCCGATTTCGCTCCCGTTCAGCACCATGTCGTAGGCTTTCGCCCGCATCTTCAGTGGATCGGACTCGAACAACAGCAGGTCTTCATCAAGCGGGGCGGTGAACGGATGATGCATGGCCACATACCGTTTCTGCTCTTGATCGTAATCTAATAGGGGAAAATCGATCACCCACAATGGGCGCCATGCGGAGGTGTCGATCAGCTTCAACTCTTCTCCCAAGAGAAGCCTTATCCTCCCCATCACATCGTGGACGACCGACGGTTTATCGGCGCCGAATAAGACCAGATCACCAGGCTTCGCTTCAGGCAAGGCCGTGGCAAACGCTTTGGCATCCAAAAATTTTGCAATCACCGATTCAAGCTGTCCTTCAGTCGTAATCTTGAGCCAGGCCAGACCCTTTGCACCAAAACTCTTTGCCGTTTCACCCAACGCGTCGATGCGCGTCCGCGACAATGCCGCTCCACCCTTCACGATCAAGGCCTTGACGATCCCGCCTTTGGTCGCCGCGTCCTTGAAGACTTTGAACTCGCTCGTCGCGCCAAATGCCGTCATATCGTAGAGCGGCATGTCGAACCGGAGATCAGGCTTATCCGACCCATATCGGCCCATCGCCTCGGCATAGGTCATACGAGGAAATGGCGTGGGCAACTGAATACCTCCGACCGTACTGAAGATGGTCACGATCATGCGTTCCATGAGGCTCATGATCTGCTCACGATCCACAAACGACAGCTCTAGATCGATCTGGGTAAATTCAGGCTGACGATCGTTGCGGAGGTCCTCGTCGCGGAAGCAGCGGGCGATCTGATAGTAGCGATCGATTCCGCTGATCATCAGTACTTGCTTGAACAGTTGCGGTGATTGCGGCAAGGCAAAGAACTGTCCGGGATTGACCCGGCTCGGCACCAGATAGTCCCGAGCCCCTTCCGGCGTGCTTTTCGTCAAAATCGGTGTCTCAACTTCGAGAAATCCTTCCGCATTCACAAACGCTCTGGTCGTCTGCATGATGCCGTGGCGCAAACTCAAGAGCTGCTGCATCCTGGGACGACGCAGATCCAAAAAGCGGTACTTCAAACGAATCGCCTCCGTCACCTCGGCGTCGTCTTCAATCACGAACGGCGGCGTCTTCGCCTCATTCAGAATGTCCACCTCGTCGACGAAGACCTCGACTTCTCCGGTGGAGAGATTGGGATTCTTGGATTCATCCGGCCGCGCCATGACGTGGCCGGTGACCGACACGACACACTCGCTGCGAAGCGAATGGGCGACCTGATGTACCCTGACGTTTCGCTCGGCATTAAACACGACCTGGGTGATGCCCGTTCGATCACGAAGATCGATGAAGATGACCATGCCATGATCGCGCCGACGCTGAACCCAGCCATTCAAGACGACGGTCTGACCGACCTGTTTCTGACTCAACTCTCCACAGCGGTGAGTTCGGATGTTCATGCAACCTTCACTTTCTTCCCTGAAAGCTTTTTTCTTCTCTCAGGTTTGGCCCAGCCCTCTTCTCTGACCAGCCGCTTCGATTTCGGTGCCGCCCCCTCTCCCCGTTCAACCGACGCCATCCGTTCATCGACCAACTCACGTAACGCGTTGGCCTCCCGATCCGTCAGGAACCGAAATTCCCCTGGTTCCAGATTGCCGAGCGAGAGCGGTCCCATCCGAATCCGCAAGAGCCTGAGCACAGGATGTCCGACCGCGTCCAACATGCGCTTGACTTGATGTTTGCGCCCCTCACGGATGGTGATCTCCAACCAAGAGTTCGCCTCCACCTTTCGTACCTTTTTCACATGGGCCGGACTCGTCATCCCATCGTCGAGTCTGACTCCTCGCTCCAGACGGGCAATCTCCTCATCCTTCAACACACCTTTCACCTTAATCAAATACGTTTTCGGCACATGGTAGCGCGGATGTAACAGAGCCTGCGCGAGCTCGCCGTTATTCGTCAGCAACATCAACCCTTCACTGTCGAAATCGAGCCGGCCGACAGGGAACACGCGAACGTATACACCCCGCAAGAAATCCTTCACGGTCGTCCGTCCACCAGGGTCATCGAGGGTGGACATCACGTTCTTGGGTTTGTTCAGCATCAGATACACAAAGGGCTGCGCGGAGGTCAGATGCTTCCCATCGACCTTCACATGATCCCGGGCGGGATCGACCTTCGTCCCGAGTTCAGTGACGACCTTGCCGTTCACCGACACTCGGCCGGAGACGATCAACATCTCGGCCTTTCGGCGCGACGACAGCCCCGTACTGGCGATAAGTTTCTGAAGCCTGACTGCCATCTATTCTATCGTTTCCTCCCAAAGCTGGAAGTAGTCCTACTGACTCTCACTGCGCGCATCCAGCGAGCACGGCCCAATGCAGAGCATATGAAATAGAAGCTCCGTGCACGCTGGGCGAGCACAAGAGGCAGTAGGACTGCTTCCAGCCACTCCTACTCCCATTCTATGGTGCTCGGTGGTTTCGAGCTGATGTCATACACCACTCGATTGACGCCTTTGACTTCATTGATGATCCGATTCGACATGCGACCGAGCACCTCATTCGGTATCTTCGCCCAATCGGCGGTCATGCCATCCACGCTGGTGACGGCTCGGATCGCGATGACGTTCTCGTAGGTCCGCTGATCTCCCATCACCCCAACGGTGCGGATCGGCAACAAGACGGCAAAGGCTTGCCAGATCTCGCGATAGAGGCCTGCGCTTCTGATTTCCTGATCGACGATCGCTTCCGCTACCCGCAGAATCGCCAATCGCTCCGGCGTCACGGAACCCAACACACGAATCGCCAATCCGGGCCCCGGGAACGGTTGTCGCCAGATGATGTCATCCGGCAATCCCAGCTCTGCTCCCAGCACGCGCACCTCGTCCTTGAATAATTCACGAAGCGGCTCGATAAGCTTGAGCTTCATCCGTGCCGGCAAGCCGCCGACGTTATGATGGGTTTTGATCGTGGCCGAGGGGCCTTTGAAGCTGACGCTTTCGATCACGTCGGGATAGAGCGTGCCCTGGACGAGATACTTGATGCCTTTCAGTTTCTTGGATTCAGCCTCGAAGTGTTTGATGAACTGTCGGCCGATAATCTTTCGCTTGCGCTCCGGATCCGTTATGCTCTTCAAGTCGGCAAGAAATTGTTTCGTACCATCGAGTATCCGCAGATTCAAATGCAATTGTGAGGCGAAGGTCTTCCGCACTTGGTCACGTTCACCGGCACGCAACACTCCATTATCAACAAAAATGCAGGTCAACTGATCACCGATCGCCCGATGCGTCAGCGCCGCCGCAACCGAAGAATCCACCCCGCCGCTCAACGCGCAGATGACTCGCTCCTTGCCGACTTGTTCGCGAATGTGCCCGACCGCGGTCTCGACATAGGACTGCATGGTCCAGGTCGGTTTACAGCCGCAAATCTCGTAGACGAAGTTACGAAGAATTTTTGTTCCTTCCGGTGTGTGCGCCACTTCGGGGTGAAACTGCAGACAATAAATCCGGTGCTTGGGATCGTCCCGCTTCATCGCCGCGACGGGCGAGTTGTTCGTATGCGCGATCGATCGAAACCCCGGCGGCATCCGTTCGATGCGATCACCATGAGACATCCACACGACGGTTGACTGGTCAGTACCGACTCCTTTCAAGAGATCCTCGGCATCGTCGATCGTCAGATCGGCTCTGCCATACTCACGCTGTGTCGACTTCGAGACCGTCCCCCCGGAAAGATGGGTCACCAACTGCATGCCGTAGCAGATGCCGAGGATCGGAATATTCTGATCAAACAGCTCTTGAGGGACAAGCAGCGCCTTCTTTTCGTAGACACTGGAAGGGCCGCCGGAAAAGACAATACCTTGTGGCCGATACGCGAGAATCGTGGCTAACGGAACCGTACAGGGAAGAATTTGAGAGTAGACCTGCGCTTCGCGAATGCGGCGGGCAATCAGTTGCGTGTACTGCGACCCAAAGTCAAGGACAAGAATCCTATCGTGCCAGAGTTCCATATTCGTTAATCGTTACACGTTAATCGACGGAGCATTGCAGAGAACTGGTTCTGGGTGGCTTTCGATTTACGGTTAACGATTAACGTCCTACTCCCAATCCATCCGATAGTTCGGCGCCTCTTTGGTAATGATCACGTCATGCACGTGGCTCTCGCGGAGGCCGGCCACGGACTGTCGGATAAACGTGGCATTCCGTTGCAAATCGGCAATCGTTTTACAGCCGCAGTATCCCATGCCCGATCTCACACCGCCGACCAACTGATACACCACGGCGGCCATGGGACCTTTATACGGAACACGGCCTTCAATCCCTTCGGGAACCAGCTTCTGAGCTGGATGTCCTCCTTGCCCGTACCGATCCCCGCCTCCTCGCTCCATTGCCCCGATGGAACCCATGCCGCGATAGACCTTGTAGGTTCTGGCTTGATACAGCACCGTCTCGCCGGGAGACTCTTCCGTTCCGGCAAAGAGCCCGCCGAGCATCACAGAAGATGCCCCGGCAGCTAAGGCCTTCGTGATATCGCCGGAAAACTTGATGCCTCCATCGGCAATGACCGGCACACCGCTCCCATTCAAAACTTTTGCGCAATCCGCGATGGCAGTTAACTGTGGCATCCCGGCGCCCGACACAATCCGTGTCGTGCAAATCGATCCCGGTCCGACCCCGACCTTGACCCCATCGACACCGACTTTGAGGAGGTCTTTGGCCGCTTCTGCGGTTCCAATATTTCCCGCCACCAGCTCGAGAGCCGGATACAGCTTCTTGATCATCTTCGCCATGTCCAGCACAGCTTGCGAATGGCCGTGCGCCGTATCGATCACCACAAGATCCACGCCGGATTTCTTGAGAAGGGTCACACGCTCTTCCGTATCCTGCCCGACGCCGACTGCCGCCCCGACCCGCAAACGCCCATGGCTGTCCTTGCACGCATTGGGATATTTGATCCGCTTTTCGATATCCTTGATGGTAATGAGGCCCTTGAGTTCAAACTGTTTGTTCACCACCGGTAATTTTTCGATGCGGTGCTCGTGAAGAATCTCTCTGGCCTTGTCCAGGCTGGTGCCTTCCGGCGCCGTGATCAGCGGGTCGCGCTTCATCACCTGCGACACCTTCATGTCCATCCTGGTTTCAAATCTCAGATCGCGATTGGTGAGAATCCCGACCAGCTTGCGCCCTTTGGTGACGGGAATGCCGGAAATCCGATATTTCGCCATCAACTGGTGCGCCTCGCGAATCGTTTCGTCGGGAGAAATCGTGACCGGATCGAGGATCATGCCGCTTTCAGACTTCTTGACTTTATCCACCTCCATCGCCTGATCCGCCGGAGACAGCACGCGATGGATGATCCCGATTCCGCCTTCTCGCGCCATCGCGATCGCCAGCCGTGAGTCCGTCACGGTGTCCATGGCGGCACTGACGAGCGGGATATTGATCCGGATATTGCGCGAGACGAAGGTGCCGGTATCGACTTCGCTGGGCACAATCTGCGACTTGGCCGGCATGAGGACCACGTCGTCGTACGTCAGTCCTAATCGCGGTTCTTTGTCAAGCATCGCTCCCTCTTCACACGTTCTGGGTTCGTTGCGCTTTCTCCAACTCGGCCAGCTCCTCCGCCTCGTCCTGCAACCGCTCGCTGCCCTCTTCCGCCGGCATGAACCGTTGCACCCGCGTGTTGCCGCTGTCGACGACAAGGACGCTCCCCTTCGCATCGACGGCGATTCCATATGGAAAATTGAATTGCCCGTCCCCGTTGCCGAACCCTCCCCACTGGGTGATGAAATTGCCCTCCCGGTCGAACTTTTCAATCCGATGATTCCCCGTATCCGTTACATAGACATCTCCGGCTCCGTCGATACTAATGCCCCATGGCGAGCGCAATTGTCCGGCCTCCTGCGCCAAGGAACTGCTGGCATGCCCGGCGGTCGAACTGCCTCCCCATTTCGTCAACAGCTGCGGGAGGACGTTGGTGCTGGTGTCGAATTTCTGGATGCGATGATTTCCCATATCGACGACATAGACCGCCCCGTCCTCTTGATCGACCGCCACCCCGCGAGGAAAATAGAACTGCCCGTCCCCGTTGCCGAAGCTGCCCCAGGCCATGATGAACTCACCGGACATGTCGAATTTCTGTACACGGAAATTGGCGCTATCGACGACATAGACATACCCGCGCACGCGGTCGGCCGCGATCCCCCAGGGGGCATTAAACTGTCCTTCACCGTTTCCGCGCGAACCGAACTTCATGAGATAACCGCCGAGCTTCCCATCGAACTTTTGAACTCGGTGGTTATTGGTATCCACCACCCAGACATCGCCCTTGCCGTCGCAGGCGATGCCGGTGGGATTGTGAAAATTCGAATTGGCCGAGCCGAAACTTCCCCACAGAATGATGAAGTTCCCAGCATGGTCGAACTTCTGCACGCGATTGTTGCCGTTGTCGACGACGAACAGCGATCCTTGCTGGTCGACGCACAGTCCATACATCGGCGCCATAAACTCTCCGCCGTGCAACAGCGAAGCGCCTCGTCCTGGCTTCCCCCATTTCGACACGCATAAATAGCCGGACGTATTGACCAAAATTGTGGCGCTGGCCGGTGTGGAGACATTGTTGCCGATATCTTTGAACCACACATAAATGGTCTTGTGTCCATCTCCAGGCGAGAGAATGAACGGAATCGTGGATCCGAACTTGATCGCCGGCGTCGCATCCACCCACCCTGGTGTCCCGGCCACCGGCGTGAGCGGACTTTCAGCAATAAAATACGCTCCGACCCCCGTGTCCAAATCAGTCGCCGAGATCGTCACCACGACATCGGGCGAATTGGTCATGAAGGCTCCATGATTGATCACGGCATAGGGATTCTGCGGCGCTGTGATATCGATGAGTACGGGCGTCGCCGTCACTTCTTCCGACGGTCCGCTTTCCGTCCCGTCTTCGAACGACGCGGTCACCGCATAATAATACGGCGTATCGTTGGTGAGCCCTTCATGCGTATAGGGGTTCGTCACGCCTTCGATCTTTGTCGCCCCCTCAAGCGTGACATGAGATACGGTGCTGAAATAGAGATTATACGATTGCGCGCCGGACACCTCCATCCAACTCAGAAAAACTTCCGTGTCACCGGCCTTGACGGCAAGGCTGCGGGGGGATGGCACTCCCCCGGTTTCTACCGTTTGCGCCGTCTGATCCTTCCCACGATTCATCTCTTCTTCAGTCGGCACATATTTGAGAATTCGGTGGTTGCCGCTATCGACGACGTACACACAGCCTTCCTTATCCACCGCGATGCCGTACGGGAAATTGACTTGTCCCTCAGTTTTCCCGCGGTTCCCGAACGAGCACAGGAACGTGCCGTTGCCGTCGAACTTCTGAATCCGATGGTTGCCGCTGTCAACGACATAGACGTTGCCGAGCGCGTCACACGCGATGCCCCACGGAGACTTGAACTGTCCGGGTCCTTGGCCCTCTCGCCCCCACTTCGTCAAGAAACTCCCGCGGGCATCGAACTTTTGGATACGACTGTTGCTTTCGTCGGCGACATAAATGTTGCCGACGAAATCCACCGCGACACCGCGCGGAAAAAAGAAGGCGCCGTCGAAGCTGCCGTCACGGCCCCACTTCAACAACGGCTGGCCGTCGGCCTGGAATTTTTGAATGCGCGCGTTGCTCGTGTCGGAGACGTAGACATTGCCGTCTTGATCCGTCGTAATGCCCCAGGGCACGTCGAATCGACCCATGTCGGCCCCACGCCAAGCGAACCCGAATTTGCCCCAGGCTTTCTGCGCGTTGCCTTCGAGATCGAACTTCTGTACCCGGTTGTTGCCGCTATCGGCCACGTACACGGCATCGTCCGGCCCGACAGCCAACCCGCGTGGATAGTAAAACTGGCCTTCCTGTGAACTGGGTTCTCCACCCCATCGAGCCAAGAATTTTCCAGCCTTATCGAATTTTTGGATCGAATGGTTATCAGTATCGGCCACGTAGACATTGCCGTCCTTATCAAGCGCGATCCCCGTGGGCGAGTTCAACTCGCCGTCGCCCACTCCTTCGCAGCCGATGACCATGGCAAGGAGATACGGCGATGGAATGGCCATCACTTCTTGCGATTCCGGACTTTCACCCTTCGGAGTGACGACGGTGACGACATAGTGGTAACAGGTGCCGTTGGCAAGATCGTCATGGATATAGGGACTAGAGGCGCCTTCCAAACAGGTCGCCTTCTCTTTCTTCACACCGATCACACTCTTAAAATCTTCCGGCCCTGCGATGGGACGGGTCAGCTCTGAGAACTTGATCTGCACGCCCTTGCTCGTCTGAAAATAGAGATTGTAGTAGATGGCGTCCGGAACCGGATCCCACGTGACGGTAATGCGCCCATTGCCTGATTTTGCTTGAACGTTCTGCGGAGGCAACGGCAGTTCTTCTTCCTCCGCCACCGAATCTCCGCCACCCCACTCTCCCTGGAGTCCTTCGATAGAGAGGGGGAATGGATTCCATTTACCTGTGTCGTCAAAGAGCCAAGTTTTCATCACGGTGTTGCCTCAGATTGCTTGTGGGACGATTCAGAAACGGTGGAACTTTCAATCGTTTAGACTTGGATTGGTAACTCTAGCAAAGCGACGGAAAGAGAGTCAAGGTAACGGCGAGCGGTCTTCTGAAACAGAATGTTAACGAGGCCCTATGGTATCCATAGCCGGATCGATTACAATGCGCCGGTTACCCATGGAACACCCGCGATCAGATTGTAGACGATTCAGAGGTGAATAATTATGAGAATGTTTCAAGTCAGACAAACTGTCACGTATGAACTGACGACGGCCGCAGGAACGGAGCAGGAAGCCATTTTAAAAGCCAAAGGCATTCCGCTGGCTCAATGGACCGCGGAGGCCGATGAGATTACGGCGGAGATGATCGATGAGACCGATGAAATCGACGAGTATTGAGCGCGGCTCACCGACAGTTCACCGTTTCAAGAACAACTCATCGCCCTTTGCTGATCACTCATCAACGGGAGAAAACCAGGCTCATACTTCGCTCTGTCCGAACTGTACCGCATAAACAGGCTGCGAAAAACCCGCTCCGTTCATCCTGCGAGAGCCTCAGGACGAACGGAGCGGTTATTGAATCTCCTGAGGTTTTCCGTTCGTGTTGAGATTCTTAGCGTGCATGACGACTCCTGATGGGCGACGTATTCACACCTCTTCCTCGATCACAACCGTTGAAGTTCTCAGTCCTTGAAAAACCTCAACAGGTGACATTTCAGGAAAAGATGCGCGCACTGCTTCGCCCTGACGAACTTCATCCCTAGGCCAGTCAGCAAAAGCCTTTGGAAGCAGCATCGTGAGCAGCATCCCTGAAATCACCGATACAAACCAGATAACCACAATAGCCAGATCGCCCATGACCGCACCCTCCCTTGCTCTGCTTCCATCAACGTTAGTTCTCATGGAGATGAGCGCTGTACTCAAAATCCCGTGATGAAATCGGGACTCCACGATTGCGGTGATGCAAGCGCATCACCGCTTCAACATGGCCTACCATAAAATCTAGTAAGGGAAATGTCTTTGTCTTGGAGTCTGGCTCACTTGACAGAGACTGGTTATGCTGCAATGTACTTGTCCACGCGTCTCACCCTCTTTGTCGATCGTCCGCCCATCCTGAATAGAGCTTCCGATGGAAGCACTGTCTGAAGTTCTCAAGTCCGTCAAGCTCGATGGGGTGATGTTCTTCAATGTTGAGTTTTCGGCCCCTTGGTGTGCCCACTCGGTGAACGGACGTGACGTGACCTCGTATCTCTCACCGAAATCTCAGCAGGTGATCATCTTTCACCTGTTGATTGAGGGAAGCGGCTATGCTCGGCTCGAAGGGACGGAGGCGCGCCCGATTTCATTGAAGGCAGGAGACATTCTGATCGTTCCGCACAGGGATGGATATCTCGGTCCGCCCGTCACACCGGTGGACCATTCACAAGTGATCAAACAGGTTTTAGCCCAAGGTCGTCTCAAAGTAACTCGCATGGGCGGAGGCGGGGACGTGACGAAGTTCAAAAGAGGTAGGAATTTCCCACTCGGGGTGGGCAATGCGGTGACGTTGATATCCCTCGGAAACTCCGATGGCCTATCTCACACGGTTGCGGCTGCAACTCGGCACACACATGCTTACATCTACAAACAGCAGCGTGGCGCAAATCGCCACCAAGGTTGGCTATGAGTCAGAAGCACCCTCCACCCGTGCGTTCAAACGGGAATTCAGCCTTCCACCGACCCAATTCCGTCTCGAATCAAAACCTCTTGGCCGCCACGCACCGGCGCATTAGCAACAAACGTTGACCGTGGCACACCCCTATCTTAACCGTGTCACCCGCTATTGAGAGTTTGACACTCGCTACCGGTGCTTTTGGCCGATTACTTGACTGCACGGATATGGAGCCCGATATTGGCCCGACCGCAGTGACTAACTCTTCTTGTATACGACTATGCCACCAATGAAGATTGCAAGCATGACGGACGCGAATATCAAGAATGTACTATCCATGACTCGCTCCTTTCGTTCAACCCTGAACGTGAACGACATATTATCTTCTTATTGTTTCCGCAATATGACCTACCGGCGTCATGAACCTTCATGGTTACCGCTGACTCAATCACACTAAAAGTGTTTAACAAAACAGCTGCAGGCAACCCTTCCCCTCGTGGGAAGGATTGCCTCGCATCTGGCGCTTAGGACGCCACGTAGATCTCATTTGTAGTGATAACAACCCGCGTGAGGAATGGGCTTAGAAGCGTCTCATCAGGAGGAATGGATTTGAATTACCAGCGCTCCTATTTCTCACGCCTGCCTAAAATCTCCACAAGGCTCATCAACATATCTACATTGTTTCCCTACGCGGGAAAACGACTGCCGATGGAGAATGAGCTAGCGTGACTGGCGCGACACCCGCCCATGACTCGGCGGGGCGACGTGATCCGGTGGACTAAGGTCTTCCATTTCAACCCCCTCTTGCCTTGGAAGGACTCGTAGGATTGCAGGACACCTCATATCAGTGAACTATTTCTCCATTACTCCTCTTCAATACCCAATGTCAACTAAAACAATCTATGCAAATTCGGGTGTGTATGCGCCTAAGAATATACCGTTCTTGTACTGAAAGGATTGCATGGGCTACCGGTTAGCTTTGAGGAGGCCAGGGCATGCGCATCACCGCTACCGTTGCACACGGAGGATGGGGCCGAGCGTCAACCATTTCGTCGGACCCAAGGCAGCCATGTGAGGCAGGTGAGCCACATACCAGAACACAATGTCTTGCTCCTGCACTCCCTGATTGTCTTCATCGTATCCCAGTTGGCCTCGAGCTCCGAAACTCCAGGGCACGTCCTCGCTTGCGTTGGCCCGACGAATGGCCACATCAAAATCTGCAAACTTGTCCCGCTCTCCATCATCCCTGAGCGGCGTATACCCAGTACCGGGCAAAATCCAAACACCATGGCCGTTCAGTTGATCACGGACCAACCAAGTCTTGTGGAGGGCTGGAATTTTGACATCGTTTCGCTCATTGACATATTTCCGCCAACCTGGACCCCATCCACGATCCACCCCACCCTCTTCATGGACGAACACTTGATCCATGCCGTTGCCGTTGATGTCAAAATCAAACCGCCAGTACGGGTGGTGATCATGGTTAGTGTTGCAGGAGAGTCCCCTGCTGTGCAGCACGGGACGGAGCTCTCCCTTCTCCGACAGATGCCACGATTGATAAATGTGGTATTCGCCGATGCGAGCGTACACCCCCACTTCGAGCCACTTCACATTATTCTGGGTGGCGTTCTCCATGCAGACTTTCTGATTGCCGCAGTTCACGATCGGCACGAGGTCTTGCCATCGCAGACGATCCTGAAACGGCCCGCACCGTCCGCTGTCGGCTCGCGAGCCGAACCAGGTAAAGGGATTCCACCAGACACGCTCTTTGACGTACTTCACACGGATGACCGGCATACTGGCCTTGGCGAGAATAAGCTCCTCCGCATATTTCACATTTCGCAGCGCCAGTCCTGTATTGTCTCGAACTTCCCAGTCGAAACTCCAACGACCCCAATCCACATGCTCGGATTGCGTCTCGGCAAACACGGGCCCGGACGACCAGAAGGCACAGAGCGTGATCGCTGCGCTCAACCAGATTCGTTTCATCTCAGTCCCTCTCACGAGCGCGGCGGTTCCTCTCCGACCTCCAGGACCTTATCGTCGGTCAAATCAACGACCGCCCAATATTTCGGATTTCCATCCTGCCCTTGAGCAAATGTGATCCAAATCGTGCGGTGGGCATAACCGGGATCGTTCCTGAAAAACCCACGGTCTGGTTGCATCAGTAATCCATGACCTTGAAGCTGTTCAACCTTGCCTGCGAGACGAGGGTCGGCTTTCGCCAACTCAATTCCCCGTTGTATATCCTGTTGGCCTTCCGGCGGCTGATAGACTTCGAGGCGAGAGACGCTGAACAGGTTTTCCCCCTTCATACGAACTTCGACGGCAACGTTTTGGCTATAGCTGTAGTACACAAGTCTCGTCAGACCAGTGGTATCGCGACAGCAACCAAACGAAATCTTGCCCTCAGGCGGCATACGATCGGCATCGATAAACGCCCACCGGCTACCCAGAAGTTTGGTGACACGCGAATCGCGTTCAGCGGCGTTCCGCAATGTCATCACCTCGTCCGATGTGAAAACGGCAGAGGCATTCGTAGACCGCTTCACGTGGGTATCTGTACCGGCCCCGACCATTTTGGGCTTGTGGTGACCGGCAGTGTCGTCACCGGTAAATTGGAGCACATGCGGAGAAGGGGGCTTATCGGGCAGCGTGGTCTTCCGTACAGGAGTCTCCGGATCTTCCGGACCGAACGGACCCCGGGAGCCAGCATCAAGGCTGCAGCCATAGCCGATGCCCATCATCGTCAACAGAAGGAGAGTTCGCCACCCCGTTCGATATGTCACAGCCTTATACCGCCAGCTTCCCGGCGATCCCCAATGCCAGTTTGGAGATCTGAGCGGCTGCCTTGATGACGGCAGCCCGTTTTTTTCGTGAGGCCGCGTCGAGCACGGCCTCTTTCATGAGATCTTTGTAGACCTTGATCTCGTCCTTGCTGAATGGCACGATTTGGGCCACGGTCTCGTTATTAAACGTGTTGGCCAGCTGTAGGTAGAGATTTGAAATTTCCGCCGCATAGATGCCGCGGCGAAGCGAGTCGTTCTTATAGGTTTCGAATTTCTTCCGCAGAGCGGCAACGGCTTCCAACAACGCCTTCTGACGGACCCTCGTTTCATCCTGCTTCCCTACTGCAAATTCGACGACACCTAACTGATCGACCAGCACCTTGGCCTCTTCACGGGCATGGTCCACTTGGCCCGCGAGATCCGTGATTTCCTGATGCGTACCCTCGGCGGTTTCCATCACCTGCTTGATCAGGCTATCGTTGTCTTCCAGAAAACCCACGACCCCGGCGATGCTGGTCTCCATGGCGCCTCCTCTATTGCCCGTCCTCTTTCCTCAGCCTGTCCAGCAGGTCGACCAAGTCTGCGGTAAAGGTATGGGTTCGTTCCAGAACCCTCGTCCGAACGATGCGCGAGCCTGTCACTTCTTCCAAGGCATCGTTGACGGTTCGTGAATGGTTCAGCACCTCCATGATGCGTTCGAATTGTCCCGGTGCCTGCTCGATCAAGGCCGATACAAACTCCGGGTCGACGGATGCGAGAGCCGATTTGTCGGCGTAGCGTTTCACTTGAGCATGAAGCGCCGCTGTCCGTTTCCACGAGTCGTTCAAGGCATCGGCCGTATCGCGCAGGCCGCAGAAATCTTCTTCGAACTGATCCCACACGGCTTTCTCCAGTCCCTGATATTCAACCAGGTACATTTGACCGACCAGATAGGCCGCCGCATACGCTGCCTCGCCTTTTTTGCTCGCGATATTCCGGTATGAGGAGAGGACGAATTGATGCTTGGCTTCCTGCGCTTGCAACGCCTTGAAACTCTCATGGAGGGAGCCGCGCGCTTGCTCCAAGAACTTGATGCGTTCCTCTGTTTCTTTCTGGAACAAGTCGATGTTGGTCTGCGCGGCATCGATCTTGGCGCCTTCTTTCTGGAGGAGGTCGCGAACCGCATCGCTGTGAATCGAATGGCAGCCCACCAGGCTCATGAGTATGAGCCCGACACTCACGACTGTGACACATCGTCCTATCATGTTGGCTCCTTCCGCTCACACGTCCGGGCGCATCACCGACGCAGCGCCCGCGCGGCCTCCGCGATCGACTGCACCTCACTGCGTGGCAACGTGACATCAATGTCCAAGTATTGCTTGATGATGGCGTTGATGCGTCGCACGGCTTGGACGTTGGTACGATACTGATCGAATGCCGTCAGGTCGACCGTCGACGACGCTGCTGAATCCTTCGCGACACGTTGCTCCACTCGACCGATCAATTCAGGAAGTTTTTGCAAGAGATTGTTCATATCCCCTATACCCGCCTGGAAAACGACCTGTCCGGTGGGATCCTTTCGCTCAGGGAGGTTCTTGAGCCGAATCTCATTGATGAGGGCAATGATCTCGGCCCCCAGGAGCTCCGCATCGTCCTTCGCCAATTCGGCATCGCCGACGTCGGTCAGTTTGGGATTCGTGGTGGCCCATTGCAACGCCAGATTGAGCTTGAGCCTGATTTGGACATAGCGATACCATCGCTGATGCCGTTCGGTGACGTGACCGACCAACTCACGATATTGTTGCATCAGTCGTTCGTTCTCGACATAGGCCTGATCCTTTTCGATCAAGGCCTGTTTGACTTCCGGCGGAGTCGTACAGCCGATACAGACCAGACTCAGCGCGACAATAATGGTGTGCGCCGCTCTCATGGGGATTCCTCCTTCCGACTCACGCCTGGAACGAGCATAAACGAGAAAGCAACCGGCCTACCGTCTACAACCTGTTGGGGAGCGGCCCAAGGCTAGCGAGGGCGAAAAAAGATTGCAAGAGGAATATCAGGTGTTTATGAATTTTGAGGTTTAGAGAGCCGAGCGGACCAGTACAAGCCAGCAACTTTCCTAGGTGAGCCCACGTAAGATTTCTTGATAGTACTCATCGATCGTCGCCGAGCGAGCCTCTTCGACGATGACCAGTTGCCGCTGATCGAAGGTGTTGGCGCAGTAAAGATAGTGCTGCTCGCGAGAGCTTCCACGCTCGGCATGCACTTGTCGACCATCGGGCGCTTGACGGGTGGTCTCTCTGATGACCTGTCGATCTTTCAATCCCTCCCAAGCTGCTTGTGCCGAAGGCCAATGATTCTCGTAGAGCGGCACATTGACATCACCTGCCGACATCGAAACGGCGTCAGGGTTGAAGCGCGGTCCCTGATCTTGCTCCGGCTCCTCATCCCAATTCAAAGTCGCCTCGCCTCCCCGACTCAGCACATAAAACGGGCCGTCGTCCACCACTTCCTCCACCGTTCGATATCGGATCAGGGCTGGGCGTTCGGCGAGCTGCAGCCCTCTGTTCGCCAACGCGCGCTGAAGCGGCACTCGTCTGGCCAACTGCCGCGTTTTCTCACACACGATCATGCGACCGGATGAGTTCAGGACCTGGCACAGCCCGTCCAATCGAACCGCAAGCCCTGTCCGCTCTTCGAATGATAACTGTTGCGAGAGATGGCGCCCTCGTTCGAAGGTTCGCCAACTCTGACTTGGAAGTCCGCGGTCTTGTTCAGACTGCACCAGCGCATGGGTCGCCACCACGAAATCGTATGAACCTGAGAGCGGCTCAGCTTCCACATCCACGCACTCAAAGCGGAGATTGTGTAACCCAAGTTTGTCGGCCCTTTCCTGTGCGACGGCAATGGAAGCGGATGACCGGTCGACGCCTATAAAATTCTTCTCCGGGAAGAGGCATGCATAGAAGATCGTCAGCACTCCGATGCCACAGCCAAAATCGAGGACGTCTTTCGCCTGGCCGAGGTGAGCCATCGTCCGCACACCGATCTCCTCGTAATATTCATAGCGTTGGCTATAGAGAACAGGGCAGATCTTCGGATGCGCGGCGAGATCGTAAAAGGCGATCTCGTCGCGACAATCGCCTGTGCGTTTTCGTTCGGCGTGGAGTGCAAGTTGCTTCAGATCCTCCGATGAGAACTGCTGCCGTTGCCAGGCGAAATACTCGCGGTCCGATGAGAAATGTTTGAACTCCCACCATTCAAGATGTTCGCGAAGCGATTGCCGCAAAAAATCAGGGGCCATTCTAGTGCGCTCGCGCAAAACGGTTGCCGGCAAGGCCGCAAGGAGTGAGAACCACGAGGCGTAACCTTTTTCACCCGCCCACCCCGAGCTGCCAGAGCAGCTCTGTCCCGCTGAGGGTACGTTGAGTGGTTCGAACGACTGAGAACAAAGCCAGCGAGCGCCTAGGGACGTTTCAGCATGATGGCGTCGAAGTACGTTTCCGGCACCGGATGTGGGAGCCGAAGCTGCCCTGACCCGAACGCCACATATTTCTCGCAGGTCATCTGCTCCAGACCGATCGGACCCTTTGCATGCAGTTTCCCCACGCTCAGCCCTACGTCGTTCCCCATCCCAAAACTATCACCGGCATGGAGTCTGGTTGACGCATTCACCAGCACCGCCCCGGCATCAACCTCCCTGGTGAATCGCATCGCGGACTCGTAGCGAGTGGTGGCGATCCCGGCGGTGAGGCAGGGACCATGCCTGCTGATATGGGCCAGCGCTTCATCGAGGTCTTCGACCATTTTCACAGCCAGGGTCGGACCGGCGAACTGAGTCTGCCAATCCGCATCCGTTGCCGGAATGATCGCGGTATGTCCCGTCATCGCCATTTGCCCCATGAGCGCGACCGTCTTGGGGCATGCATGCACCTCTACCTTGAATTGGTCCAGCAGGCGGTTGATCAAGGGAGGCAAGAATTGCCGCGCCACGATCTGCTGCACCAGCAAGGTATCCAACGCATTGGAGGCTCCCGCCTGCTGCACCTTCGAGTTGATCACCAGATTTTGAGCGACCGAAATATCAGAGTCTTCATCGACGTAAAAATGCGTGAGCCCCCCGTCACCGCAAAGAACCGGGACCTTGGCTTGCTCCGCAACCGTCTTTCGTAAGCCGGCTCCGCCTCGCACGATGATCGCGTCGAGGTATTTACTCGATCGAATCAGTTCGAGCGCAATTTCTTTCTCTGGGCGATCGATGAGCATCCACGCACCATTGGGCATGCCGTTCTCCTTCGCCGCTTCGCGAAAGCGTGCATCAATCGCCTGATGCGTCAATTTCCATTCCGGAGCCCCGCGAAACACACAGAGGTTGCCGGATTTCAGACAGAGCGCGATCGATTCCGCGGTGACAAGCGGACTGCGTTCGGAAATCACGCCGATCACTCCGATCGGCACTCTCACTCGGGAAACTTGCAACCCATCCGGACGTTCCTGTCGCGCCGTCACGGCCCCGATGGGGTCCGGCAGATCGGCGATAAAATGGAGCCGCTCCACCATCTCCTTCATCTGATCGACCGTCAGACGGACGCGCGCCACGGCAGCCCTCATCCGATCTTTCGTGTCCCCCTTCTCAAAAGATTTTCCCACAGCCTCGACATCTTTGGCATTTTCCGCGAGAATGCCCTCGTCGCCAGCAGTCAGTCGATCGGCCATGGCATGCAGCACCTTCGATTTCACAGGACCTGGAAGCAGGGCCAGATCGATCGATACCTTCCTGCATTCCTTCAAGAGTTTCTCGATGTATAACTTGGCTGGAACTTCAATCGTCATATGAGGTCCAATGCTTCATTGCAATCAATCCATCTCCCTGAGACAATGGCGCACATTTAGGGCGTCGGACTATACCACGTGTTTTTTTCATGAGTAAATCACCGGAAAGCCTCACAGTTCAACCTGTTACAATCAGACTTCAGTAGGATGACGAATGACAAGCGGTGTGCCGGCTCGCGTTGGCGCAAGAGAAAGGAGAAGCGATGCGCGCATTAGTTCAGACCGACGGACATGGTCTCGAGGTGGTTCTGTGTGTGTTCTTGGCGGCATTCCTGGGAGCCTGCGGCCAACTGAAGCCGGTGAATCCTCTGAGTCCCCCGACGCAAGCCACACCCGAACAATCGGCCGAACGAGAGCGGGAGAGTCAACCTCCCAAGGTCGTACAAGCCCGTCCCAACGGCAGCAATCCTCAACAATGCCTGGTCAATTTCGACGATGAGGCCGCGCTGGAACATATCTATGGCCAAGCGAGATCAACACTGGCGTTCAGGACGACCCGAATCGGATTCGGGCCCTTACAGATGTGTGATCCGTCGAAACATAGCGACTGCTGGGCCTACCGCCAACGTTGTTCACGAAGCGATGTCAACTTCGACACCATCGGCCACACCCATTTCCATTTGAACATGGAAGCGGGGATCGAGTGCTACACCCTTCCGGATCCGGGAGACGGGCTCGGTCGAGGATTCGGCAAACTGGTGGACTTTAAATGCGCCGATGTCGATTGGACGAAGACGCCCCGCGTCCTGTCCTCCCACGATCGAAATCAGTGGATCAAAATCTGGATCGGCAGTGTCGACAATCATGCGCCCACGTATTTTGATATGGAATCGATTTCGGTGCTGCCCGATACTACGATTCAACTCTGGTTCCGGAAGCGCGATGGAGTCTGGTGGTTCTGGCCGGAGCTGAAGCCGGGAACTAACTGGACCCTCCGTGAATGGGTGCGTGATGTGTCGGAGGTTCGCATCCGAGGAGCCAAATCGGGACGAGCTAGTTCCTACGTGATCGGCTCGGTGGTCGTTCGAGACTAAACGCATGAAGTCCGAAATAAGCGATATCAATTCATGCTTTTGCTTTACTGCGAGAACACTCTGTCGCCGAAGATAAGGTAGATACCGACCGGCGCTTTTCCTGACGAGCCAGTACCGTGGCGAGCCAGGCCCACACCCCCATTAATGGAACTACCGCCCAGGCGATATGGGTGGCGGTCGCCCCGAGAGATTTCACCGCCGTCACGAGCCAGGCGGTCGAGGCGTCGCCGCCGCGCGAAATGGCTGTGTCGATGAAGTTCTTAGCCTTGTATTTTTCTTCACGACTGACGACCGTAAACAAGACTTCGCGCGCTGGTTTCGATAACGCATACTCCCCCACCCTCCGAAGTACGGAAAAGACAACATAGACCGCGAGGCTCGGCCATAAGGCGATCCCCAGAAATCCCACCAGACTGATCGCCGGCAAGGACAGTAACGCCGCCACGAGGCCGAACCGGCCGATGAGTTTTCTGGTCATGAATACCTGCGTGAGCCACGTCAAAAGGCTTGTCGTGAAGTCCAAGGTGGAAAAAAGTCTCGTGCGGGCCTCCGGTCGGTCGAGATATTCTGAGACCAAGCGGGTCTGTTCAAGGTACAGAAACGTGGCGGTCATGGTCAGAATCGCCAGATAGCCGCAGATCCCAAGCAAATAGGGCGACGAGAAGGTCAGTCGGACGCCCGCAAGAAAACCACCGTGGAGCGGCTCACCCGGTTGTGGTCGATGATGGCTCGTCTGCGTCCGCCCCCATCGCTCCAATCGGTGCACACATCCGATGCAGGCGCTTAAAAATAGGCTCGATGCCAACATCAGCACCGGAATCGGAAAGACAAACGTGAGGCCCGTGGTGAAGAGCGGGCCGAGCAACGCTCCACTGCTTCCTCCAGCGGCGATCACGCCGAACAGCCGTGCCCCCTGCTCCGGTGTAAACAGATCGTCCATGAAACTCCAGAAGACCGACACGATGAACAGATTGAACACCGACAGCCAGACAAAAAATCCGCGAGCCACCCACTCCGGATGCAGATGACTCGTCATCAACCCATAGAACACCAACAGATTCGTGATGAAGAACGCATAGACAATCAACAGCAGCCGGTGGCGCGAGCATCGCGACGAGAGCCATCCGAACAGCGGCGTGACAGCGAGCATGGTGAGGAATGTCGCGGTCATCATCCAGGGGAGATGTTTCAATCCTCCTTCGATGGCCATTTCGTCACGCACCGGACGGAGAATGGAGTAGCCGCACAGGAGACAGAAAAAATAGACGAACGCCCAAGCCAATGGGACCAGTTCTTCCCGCTTCGCGCCGAGGGAGTCAGCCCATCGAATCAGAACTGTTTGACCCGGCTCGCCCATGCGTGCCCAGTGTAGCAGGTGTACTTTCACCTGCAAGAGACATATCTGTTAGAATACGCAGACCGTACGGAATTCTTAGGAGACAGTGCATATGATCGACCTTCGTAGCGATACTGTGACTAAGCCCACGGACGATATGCGGAAAGCCATGGCGCGCGCCGAAGTCGGCGATGACGTCTATGGCGAAGACTCGACCGTCAATCGCCTCCAAGATATGGCGGCGGCCATGCTCGGCAAACGGTTCGCGCTCTTCGTCCCTTCCGGCACCATGGCCAATCAACTGGCGATTCGGTCACACACGCAACCGGGACAGGAAATTATCGTCGAGAGCAAGAGCCATGTCGTTCGCTATGAACAGGGAGCGGCCGGGGCGTTGGCCGGCGTGCAACTTCATTGGGTGATGGGTGAGCGGGGGATCATGACGGCCGAGCAGGTGGAAGCCGCCATCAGACCGAACGATGCACACAGCATCGCGACAGCCTTGATCTGCATCGAGAACACGCACAATGCCGGAGGCGGCACGATTTACCCGCTCTCCACGATCGAAAAAATTCGATCCCTCGCCATGAAACATGGAATTCCCATGCACCTCGACGGGGCCAGGCTTTTCAATGCCGTGGCCGCCACCACCTTGCCTCCGACGGCGTATGCCCAGCACTTTGAAACCGTCTCTCTCTGTCTCTCGAAGGGGCTGGGAGCTCCCGTTGGATCGCTGCTGCTCTCCAACGACCAGCGACTCATGGATCGGGCACGCCGCTTTCGCCGCATGTATGGAGGCGCGATGCGCCAAGCGGGCATCCTGGCCGCCGCCGGCATCTATGCCTTGGAACGGCACGTCGGTCGGCTCAAGACCGACCATGACCATGCGAAAAAACTGGCTCGCCTGCTGCAGCAAATTCCCACGATCGAGATTGCGCCGCAGCATGTCGAAACGAATATCGTCATATTCGACATCGTTGACGAACAGCGCTCTCCGGCCGAACTCGTGGCCGCGCTCAAAGAGCAGGGTGTGCTCATCAACGCCGTCGGGGGACAGAGCTATCGAGCAGTCACCCATCTGCATATCACGGACAAGCAGATCGACGAAGCCGCGGCCGTCTTTGCCAAGATCCTCACCCGTTGATCATTCAACGTTGACACCATATTCCTCCACCCATAGAATGCCTTACCGGCACCGTCCGTTGCCGGTTGCATTCCATGCAACACCATGCAATACATTGAAAGTGAGTGAGAATGACTTGCAAGTCCTTGCTGATCGATTATATGGTTTCCAAAT
>JAFEBM010000039.1 GCA_018242685.1 Nitrospira sp.
CCACACCTAAAGATGATACCTCAGCCTAATACCCCATCTTAGGTTCATCCTTGTGTGGATGGATGACTGAGAGCAGAAAGAAAGATGGTGACAACATGTCAACCAATCATGCTGTAGGCAGAAACGTCTAATCCAAGGAGGATGAATTGGGAGTCAAAGTTACACAACGAACTGGAAAGTCTGGCTGGTGGGTTTCCATCATCCACAATAACAGCCGCAAGAGGAAGCGGTTCTCTGACAAGAAAGTAGCCGTAGAGTTTGCCAAGAAGATTGAAGCAAAGATCAGATGGGCCGAGGCCAATGGCAGTCCTGTCGTCTTTTCACAACCCGAACAGAACATGCCAACCCTGAAAGGGTACATGGAGAATTGGCTCAGTGCCTACGTGGATAGCAACTGCAAATTCTCAACAGCCTCAGGCTATCGGCAGGTTTGTAAGAAGCACCTCTACCCTGCCCTAGGCGCTCGCACCTTGGATCACGTGACCAGAAAGGATGTGAAAGACTTGGTCGCCACCTGGAACAGCCAGGGGCTCAAGAAGCGGACGATTTTGAATATCCTGACTCCGCTGCGAGAAATGTTCAACCATGCCATTGATGATGGCACCGTTACCGCAAATCCTGTGTCCAAAGTTGGGATGATCGTGAAGGGATGCAAGGCCTCAAGCGCCCATATCGAACCGTTGACCGCAATTGAAGTCAAGACGTTACTTGCCGCCACTAAGGAGCGGTATTCGTTTCTCTATCCGCTCTTCCTTTGTGCCGTACGGACAGGCATGAGAGAGGGAGAATTGATCGGCCTCCAATGGGAAGACATTGACTTCCTGGGATCCTTCATTGAAGTCCGGCATAATGTGGTCAGGCGGCAAGAGACATCCACCAAAACCAACCGGATTCGGCGCGTAGATCGCTCTCCCCAGTTACAAGCCGAGTTGCTCAAGTTGAAAGAACGTCTTCAGCTTGAAAGCTCGATGAAGGGAGACTCGTTCACGAAATGGGTATTCCTGACGCCACATGGCAACCGTATGACGAATGAAGTCCTCAGGAAAGGCTTCTACGCCTGTCTAGAAGCGGCTGGGCTTCGCCGGGTACGATTCCATGATCTGAGGCACACCTTCGCCAGCCTGTTGATTCAACAGAATGCGAACGTGAAATATATCCAACAACAACTCGGTCACAGTAGCATCAACATCACGTTGGATGTATACTCGCATCTCTTTGAGGGAGACCATCGGCACCAGGTCCAGCGTCTGGACGATGAGCTCTTGGAGACAAGTCCGAGGAGGTTCAATAACCCAGAAAACGCGCCCCATCCGGACCCTCACCGAGAAGGGGATCAGACGCTTACCAACCAACCAATTGATTTTATAGCGAATATCAGACACGGAGGGGTGACGGAGCGGCCGAACGTGCCGGTCTTGAAAACCGGAGATGGGGTAACTCATCCGCGAGTTCAAATCTCGCCCCCTCCGCCATATTCTCCCGCGTAAAATGAACATTTGGGTCTAAAATTGTGGCAGTTCTAGGGCTGAACTCGCTGGGCAACCCTGTCGAGTGATTCAACCGTGCCAGCTCCCTAAGTCCCTCGCTCAGATCGGCCTCACACACAATCGCATAGCGCCGATAGACGGCTTCCGTTTTGTGGCCGGTTAGTTTCATGGCCACTGAACGCGGCGCCTCTGCCCGTTCCAGATTCCGTACCACAGACCGTCGGAAGTCATGAAGGATAGGTTCTGGTACCCCTGCTCGCTTACAGGCATCCTTTCCTCGTCGATAGAGCACCTTGGGGTGAATCGGCTTGAAGGTGCCGTGATCGTTCCAGTGAAAGACGGTGGGGATGGTCTGCCCCGTCGTCATTTCCAGGTTTATCGTGTGTTCCCATTGTCGCCGCAAGAGCGCGGCTAACTCAGGAAGGACTGCAAAGGGAACCGGCCGCCCTGCAGATCCACCAAAACCGATAGGCTTGGGGCCATCTGAGTGAGTAATTGTCTGATATTGCTCAGGCCCCATGCTGGAGACGGCTGCCCTGCCAATTGAGCTTGTTCAAAACTCTTCGTGAGCTGCACCCACCATGAAACCGGCTTGGCACGACTTCGTGCCCATTTTGGCGCCTCCTGCCTTACATCTCGGAAGTCGATACAGGCACGCAGGACGCTACCATCTCCCTTGCTTGCTCGGATGCGCAGGGTTACTACGCCATCACTGCGGCTCACATAGAATTCATTCAGTTTTTATCACTAGCTATGACCTAGCTCATTTTTTCTTACCTTGCAAGGGCTGTAGAAAGCCAGTGTGGTGTCTTCGCCATATTGCTTCTGTATCGCGTCTCCACGAATAACTGGTGAACTATCCGCTGAGTATTGGCGAAAGGCTAGTTGAATGTCAGAGCACCATGTAACCCATTGAGGATGTGGGAATGCGTGGGATATATCATTGTGTGCATTGCACGCAAGTCTAAAGGGATCGGCAGACCTGAACGACCTCCGGACCCATTCAGGCAGTTGCATTCTGCACGATTGCAGTCGGGTGCAAACTTCTTGAAGGCGCAACCACTGAACCAGTTGAACCCCACGCGCTCGCAACCGCGCATAAAATACTTGAAGAGAGGTAAGGGCGTGGGTATCGGAGCGAGGTGGGACGGCGAAAGATCTGCATACAATACCTGTTTCATTGGGGTCAGCCGAATAGCGAATATCGACATTGCCTGGACGCACGGAACCGTTGACGACAAGCAACTGCAGAGCCAGCCGCTTCTGCTGCATGCGTAATCGATACGTACGCCAGCCAAACAACGATAGAATAGTGGGAGAAATGTTTGTTGTTTCCCTCATTGCAGACTCCCACCACTCTTCCATCGTTGCCGTCGATGCTTGAGGGAGGGAAGTACCGACTGCACTGAGCACACACGCCTGATTCTCCCGCGGCAAAAGAGGGCTGAAGGCTACGATGCTCTTTGTTCCTTCCGCAGTCGTCGGTGATGCTATGGGGATGGTGCTACCGACTGCACTGAGCACACAAGTCTGATTCTCTCGCGGCAAAAGAGGGCTGAAGGGTCGGCTGGCTCTTATGCTCGCCGAACCATGGGCACGCTTTCTCGCTGCACGCTTATTCGGGACCTGCTTTTTCTCAGCACTCTTTTTCTGAGCACCCTTTTTCGTGGATCGACCACTGGCTCTTCCGATTCTGCCGGGTTGCTTCTGCATGGGTGGACCTCCAACTAGTTACAAGCTGCCGACGTGCATCCTTGTATTTCGCATGGCATGTCGTTTGGTGGATTGCACGGAGGCAGAATAGCCTGAGGAGCCGGCTCTGAGAATACCGTAGAGGTAGCAGGAATTAGACAAAAGAAGGATGCTGCTCCCCTGCCAATGGACACACGCCTGTAAAGAACTTGCGAGGCGACGGACAGGCCTGTGCACAAGCAGATTATTGATCAACTCCTTTAACCTATCAGAAGTGCAAAATGAAAAATCTCCTCTGTACCCCGTCAGCTTGACCAGCCAGGAGTTTTTGTACCATCTTCTATTCCAGCCGGAGTTCCCCATCTGGGAGAATGGGGGTGGGAGCAGGGTGTCGCGAAATGGACCTTGGTCCCCAACTCCAGTTTATTGCGGTCCAGACTGAGTGCATAGGCGCAGGGCTCATCACGGCTTATGAGGGTGATGTCCGACTGTACAAACAAATGTTTAAAGGCGTTTGCAACCTCATTTAACAGGTTGCTGAAAAACTAGATTGATGCTAACCATATGGCTGAAACGTTCCCTACGTGCGGATGCCACAATATCTTCAGGATGCTCAAAAAGGCTGTCCAGCAAGGCCGCAGCGAGCGAAGAGCCGAGGCGTAATTTTTCTCACCCGCCCGCCCCGAGCTGCTTTGGCAGCTCTCGCCCGGCGGTACGTTGAGCCTCTGAGCAATGCGAGAACGAAGCTGGCGGACTTTTTCAGCGTCCTGTTAACAGCAAATGACCCAGGCCGTGACTTATAAGGGGTTCACCATTCAACCTGCGCCTCGGCAGCTCGTGGATACCGGCCAATGGGAATTGAATGTCTTCATTTCATGGACCACCGAGGACGAAGAGGACAGTCGGCATTTCGTGAAGACCGGCCGGTATGCGACGGAGGCCGAAGCCACGGCCCAATGCCTTGTCTATGGCCAACTAATCATTGATGGCAAGATTCCCGGCTCCTCGGTTGGATAAAGCAGATGTGTGGGTCGGCGTGGCGCCACCGAAAGGCAAGTGACCACCACACTAATCTTGTCTTGTCTTGACCGAACCTCCAAAATCACCACAGGCGCGAAGATATTTTGTAAACTTTTCTTTCACACTCAACTATGGAGCAATCTATGGACAGTGATAAATGTGCTATTGATCCCAATACAATTCGGACCATACGGGAATGTCTCGAAAAACACTTTGTAGACATCAAGTTCAGTCAGACTATCAGACCGACGTTCGGCTTTCACCACGGCGTCGGGAAGCAGTCCTGGCACTTGATCTTTAATGAACAGTTTTTAGCTGACCGCACTTCTGGCGAGGAGTTGCAGCATTTCGTAGAACACAAGGTGATCCCGAAGGTCCTCAAGAATCCCGGTAAGCGAATTCAGATTTCGAAGTTGGGAGATATCACCGTCGAAGAGAAAAATCCTTCGTAGCGTTCTGCATCAGTCCTATTGTGCGAGGACCAGCTGGAGGGTCTGCCTGAGGTGATCTCGCACCAGTCGTTCAACCTGCTCGAACGCTTGGACGCCATCATTGAGATGGGGCAATGATTGGCCAAAGGAACGATGCTCTAGGAACTGCTGGATTATGGCAAGGCACAGATGAACTGCTGATAGATAAGAACCTACGAGAGTTGTTGCTATTCCTTTCCGGTTCTACGATCTTCAGCTATACTTCTTCTGTGAATTCATTTCAAAATGACAACGGCAAGTCGTCCACCCTCGAAACCGTGCTCCGTCTTCAGGGCCTTTTCCGTCATCGCTTGCACCCGCTTGGCGTCTCTCCTCTCCAGGCAAGTATGTTGCTCTATCTTGACCGGCATCCTCAGTGCGAGGTGATGGAGATCGCTTCGGCGCTCTGCCTTCAGAACCTCTCAGCGGTCAAGGCCGTCCAGCTGATTCAGAGACAGGGATGGATACGCAAGCCACAGGTCAACTCGAATAGGAAGATCGTCAAGCTGCAGCTCACTGCAAAAGGCACGGCCCTTGCCCAGAAGATCAAAGAGAATATCGCAGTAACCGATAAACTTTTTTCTCTGGCCGACAGCCGCAAGGCCGCTTAAGCATTTCTGGATGTTGCCATCACTCAAGCCTATCTTGTAACGCTGTTCGTATAGTACCCCCGCCCAGGTTGAAGCGTGATACGAAGAAGGAATAGAGGTACCGGCAGAGGTCGGTCAGTGACGGCTTCATGCACGCAAGCTGCGTAGTTGACACTCGCCTTTCCCCCACGTAGGGTTTCTCCGTTTCTGTTCGAGAACCACGCACTTCCCAGGGACGACTTCGCCGTGGACTGGCTCTTACTGATCGCCTTGCTTGTTGTACTCGTCTCCAGTGGCGCCGGCGTTCTCGCGTTGTATAGATTCGCCGGTAAGATCAAGCACGAGTTTCAAGAGCATCTACCCGCGCTTCGCATCACCAACATGTCGGCGATGAACGCAGGCGAGGTGATCACCCTGACTCCGGAGGTGGAAAATGTAGGCCGTGGAGCAGCCCATGACTGCATCGTTCAATTGGGAGGATGGGAGGGTAATTTTGCGGTCAAAAGCATGTATCCCAAAGGTCCTCGATATCGACGCCACTCCGTTCCCATCGTCCTCGGCCAAGACTCGCCAGTCCGCACGAAATTGTTGAGTCGATGCTATCTGCGACTCGCATATCGCGATCGCTGGGAACAACGGTATGAATGTTGGTACCCAGTCACCCAGGTCAAGAACGTGAACACCTCTCTCTATGACATTCAGATCGAACTCTCTCACCCGGAACTGACGGAGCCCCATCCATCGGTCAGAGAAATGTGGAAGTTGCTTCGCAGAATTCATACGAATGAGTTCTCGCATTGAGCTCTTGCATTCTGGGCTTCCGAACCGTACCATTTTATCATCAGAGGGCGCCGTGTCTCTTTAGCAGGTTGCGGAAAACCTCGGTGCTAATGCCAGAAAAATTTCAGGATGCGCAAAAAGGCTGTCCAGCAAGGCCGCAGCGAGCGAAGAGGCAAGGCGTACGCTTCGGTACGTTGAGCCTCTGAGCGATGCGAGAACACCGCTGGCGGACTTTTCCAGCATCCTGTTAGGAGCCCTGTAAGACTTTGGAGCATCGTCCGACTGAGAAGCAATCACACCACCGATGAAGGAGAAAGCCGATGCCGCCTACTATTCAGATCGATTCCATCGTTAAGGTCACGAAGACTGATGAAGAATGGAAAAAGCAGCTGCCGACTGCAGCCTATCGTGTCTTGCGGCACGAAGATACGGAGAGAGCGTTTGTCAACCCACTGCATGAGAATCATCAATCAGGGATCTATTATTGCGCCGGTTGCGACCTGCCGCTCTTCTCATCCGAGCACAAGTTCGACAGCCGTACCGGTTGGCCCAGCTTCTGGCAGCCGATCGATCCACGCGTGATCGAGACTCGAACCGACTTCAACCTCTTCATGCCCAGAACGGAAGTCCATTGTGCGCGATGTGAAGGTCATCAGGGCCACGTGTTTAAGGATGGGCCGAGGCCCACCGGACTTCGTTACTGCATCAACGGCGTGGCGTTGAGATTCGCGGCCGGCTGATCGTCACGGGTCGTCACCGTTCTCTCGCGACCAAAGGGCTCCTACTTATCAGCACACACAGACTGCCGCGGTCGAGCACGGCTGGCACTCCTCAACTGATTCACGGTACAATCCGCAATCACAATCATTGAGGTAACGTTGCGATGTTCTCCCGCGTACTACCCTACACATTGCTCGGACTGACTCCCCTACTGCTTTCGTGCGGCCTGTTCGGTTCGAAGACATCCCCTTGTTCCTTGATGACCGTTGCAGATGCAGAACGGGCGCTCGGAGAACCGGTTCAGGACGGGACTCCGGCCGATTCGACAACCTGTATCTTCAAAGCTCGCCGCCATGAGGGCAATGCCGTCACGGTCCAGCTCGATGAAACACCTGGGAAGGACCGGCGGACATGGTTCAATAAAGAGCGTCTCCGCCGTGACAGCCATCTCATTCCCGGTCTTGGCGATGGAGCGGTGAGAATCGATTCCTCTCCGACTCTGTCTCGACTGACCTTTATGCATAAAACCGCGTTCGTGACCGTGATTGTTTCCTCGACTCAGCAGAAACAACTCGGTGAATCTGTCACCCAATTGGGCAGGACTGCTGCAATCCGGTATGGAGCATCCTTAACAGCGACGCTCCCTCCATCAGCCGCAACCATAGGCTCACCCTCAGCCTCCAGCTCCACCCCCATGACCGGCCGTGGAGCCCACACTGAGACCATCGCTTCGCCGACCCCGGTGACGCTCACACGAACGCGCCCCATCCCTTCTGACATCCAAGCCGGGCCCCAACAAGCTGCGTCGTTCGATCCGACAAGCCTGATAGGCACCTGGCACACGCACGTCACACAGGGTACGACCCAGCATGACATGCTCCTCATCATTCAGCCTAATCTGAAGTGGTCGCTCTCATCGATGATGCAGTTTGACGGTATCTTGAACGCTGAAGCAGGTTTGTGGTCACTCGAGCGAGCGAACACATTCAAGGGCCTTGGATGGAAGGGGACGTACCGCAAGACGACGCCGACTTCGTTCGCCAGCACCGGCAGTGTTCAGGCGACTTGGAAGAGGCTCTCAACGGATGAACCTCCTACGCGCATTCCATCCGAGCTGTGGAAATTCCGACGCGAAGCAACCAGCGTACCGGTCTTCCAAATCAAGACGGTCGATCCTGACTTAGTCGGTCAATGGGAGGGGTCCGGCACCTATGCCGGAGGTTCCGCCGCCTTCGTGTGGGCGATCAAACCCACCGCTGCGACCGACTTGCTGATTGTCGATACGCTGCGCGGGACTGTGCAAACCAAAGACGGCATTCCCCAGCTCCAACCTCTTCCAAAGAAGCAACAACGCGTCAGCGTCATCGCGTTCCATGACCGTGGATTTACCACGACCGATGGGAAAACCAAGCTTCGATGGACCCAATTTCCTTCGGAACAGACAGGGGACCGTCAGCTCTAGCCCACTTTGGTCGTGTGACTCCGGAAAGGATTTGTTCTCATGGCAAGCACAGAAGCTCGCATCGGATTCGTCGGGGTAGGTCGAATGGGCGCCAATATGGCCAGGCGATTGAAAGAACGGGGATACCGGATCACGGCGGTTCAGGACCGCCATACCGACGCATCGGAATCCTTGGCTCAGGAACTGGACTCGGAAGCGGCCCCATCACCGGCGCGCGTGGCTGAACTATCGGATATCGTCATCACCGTCGTATCAGACGACGCGGCAATGCGGGATATTTACGCAGAACAGAATCGGGCCGGTCTCATGACTCACGCGAACGATCGGCTGTTCATCAACTGCGCGACCCTCACGCCGGCGCTTCATATCGACATCGAAAAAGGAGTTGAACGGCACGGCGGTTCGAGCCTTGAAGCCTGCATGGCGAGCAGCATCACCCAGGCTCGCCAGGGCACCCTGTATCTCATGTGCGGAGGCAAGCAGGAGGTGTTCAACCGGGCTCGCCCGCTGCTGGACACCCTCGGCACGAGGGTGCGACATATCGGCCCTGCCGGCGAGGCGGCAAAGGTCAAAGCGCTTGTGAACATGGTGATGAACGGCAATACTGCCGCGTTGGCCGAAGGGTTAGGCCTGGGAGCGGCGCTGGGAATCGATCTGACTCTCCTGCGTGAGGTATTCAGTCAGACCGGAGCGGCTTCGCGAGTATTGGAAACGGACGGAGAAGATATGCAGTTACGTGCGCACGACTGTTACTTCTCGGCAACCCACGCCGCGAAAGACTCGGCCATCGCGCTCGACTTGGCGCAGAATGTCGGTCTCTCGCTTCCCGTCGCGCTCGCAACCTTGGGCCAGTACCGGCGCTTGATGCAATTGGAAAAAGGCGATTTGGATAAATCAGCGGTTGCAGAACTGACCTTCCTCGACAGAACTCCCTCTCGGCTCCCGACGTAACCGGCTGTGGGAAAACTCTCCCGAAAAATATGGGCGGAAGTTTCCGTTCGACGCTAATACCAGAATAACTTCAGGATGCTCAAAAAGGCTGTCCGGCAAGGCCGCAGCGAGCGAAGAGGCGAGGCGTACGCTTCGGTACGTTGAGCCTCTGAGCAACGCGAGAACGCTGCTGGCGGCCTTTTTCAGCATCCTGGTAAATCGGTTACATAAAGAACTGTCTGACCTGTTCCTCAGGCACACATCCCACGAGCAGATCGCCCTCCGGGGACACGAGTAAAGGAACTCCATTTTGACCTGTCGCATGCCAAGACGTTTCCCATTTCTGTGCGAAGATCTGGTTCTGTCCGTCAACGTCTTCAGCAAAATGTTCTCCCGCCAACTCCTGTAAAATCGATGGATCAGAAATGTCTCGGCCGTCGCGCCAAAACGCACGATACGTCCGCTGAACAAAGCCCATCCCGCTCAGTACATCCTTTTGTAAGAGCCCGATTGCCTGTTCAATCGCCGGCAAAGTATTCGGCTTCCCCGGCGGCAACGCGATGGGCAACCCCGGCGCCAATCGCTCCACCATCGCGACCTCGTGCCGCAATTCCGCTCCCAATGAACCGCTCCACGGCTTCATGGGGCGAGGCAACTGCGGCGCATGTTGCACTCCGCGCCATTCACACCGGTCGATCAGACGCAAGTCGTACAACCGTTCGTGCAGCGCGTAACAGAAGGGACAGTTGAAATCGCCGTAGAGAATAAATTTATCGACGGCAGGACTACTCATCATGGTATCACTTTACCGAAGTGGCTCGACCGAGTCTACCCCACCGGTAAAGGGAGAACCACCAGAGCGCCAGACTGTATCAGGAGCCGATGTTGCGTAACAATTCTTCAAGATTCGCACGGAGGACGGTCAAGGTGACCGGCTTCGTCACGACTCGATCCATGCCGGCCAGCCGACACTTCCGGGCTTCTTCGTCGGACGTATGACCGGTAAGAGCCACAATAGGCAGATGGTTCGGCGTCCCTTCTTCACGGCGACGAACTTCTCGGGTCGCTTCATAGCCATCCATCTCGGGCATCTCACAATCCATGAACACGACGTCATACGCTGTTCGACTGATGGCCTCCACCACTTCGCAACCAGTACGAGCAACTTCAACCTGGCAACCAAGTTTCTGTAAGAACTTACAGGCCACAACTTGATTGATTTCATTGTCATCCGCGACCAGGATACGCAGCGGCCCCACCGGTTCTCCTGCACCGCGTTGATCCGCGCCCAGCGACGAGGCTACCGGATCCCGATGAATGGCCGGAAGAAGGTTGGTGGTATAGGCGAACGTACTCCCCTGACCGAACACACTGTCGACCGTAATGATCCCGCCCATCAATTCGACGAGCTGACGGCAGATCATGAGACCGAGACCTGTTCCCCCAAATCGTCTTGCGGTCGAAGCATCAGCTTGTACGTAGGCCATAAACAACTGAGCTTGTTGCTCACGGGTGAGCCCGATGCCCGTATCTTGAACGCTCCACTGCAGTACCACCTCCTCTGAGCTGTCCGATGGTGTTGACTGTACAGACACGGCAATCGTGACCCCTCCATGTTGAGTAAACTTGATCGCATTCCCGACGAGATTGAAGAGGATTTGTCGCAGTCTGACCGGATCACCTCGAAATTCCTCCGGGGCATCGGCATCAATCTTCACCGAAAGCGTAAGACCTTTGTGGGCGGCCAGTCCCTCCGCCAACGTCGTGACGTCGCGGATCAGCGCCCGCAGATTGACATCAGCCACTTCGAGGGTCATCTTACCGGCTTCGATTTTTGAAAAATCGAGAATGTCGTTCACCAACGTCAACAACGCCTCTGCCGAACGATGCATCGTTTCAATCAGCTCCTTCTGTTGACCGGTCAACGATGTGTCTCTAAGGAGTTGCGTGCATCCCAGCACCCCGTTCATCGGAGTCCGAAGTTCATGGCTCATCGTGGCGAGAAAGATCCCTTTCGCTCTGGCGGATTCTTCAGCGGCTTCTTTTGCACGGCGCAAGGCCACATCCGAGGTGATATCAAGCCCATACGCACGGACGAGTTCCAACTCTCTCAGGGGGAAGAACGACCAGGCGATGACCCGATCAGCAGCGACATGTTCAACCCGCGACAACGCGGAATCGGTCGCCAGGCACTCGTGCAGTATTGTCGATAGATTTGCCGGGAACATCGCTTCAATGCCGGCTTCAAGAAGTCCACATTGCCCCATCACATTCAGCATGCCGCTGTTGGCATAGAGCATGGCGCCTATCGCGTCAAACTCTACAATAGGATTTGGCGCATCCTCGGCCAACCGCGCGGCGCGTTGGACATCCCGCTGAACCTCCATCGCGTCGGTCAGATCACGGACGACCACCAGGCCACCGACCGGCACGCCTTGGTGCGTCCTCCGCCAGAATGAAAGCGATAGCTCGAACTGAGCCCCGTCCTCTCGATTCCAAACATGGGAAGGGATTACGACAGACTCGCCGGTATTCGCCAGCCGAGTGAATGGACACTGGGTCGCCCCACTCTTGTCCGACGCAAGACAGCCAAGAAGGTCGTGAAACTCCTGTCCGATGACATCACGTGTTCTGCCGACAAGTTGTCGCGCGGCAGGATTGAGAAAGATGATGTGACCTGCTTGGTCCGTAATAAAGATCGCTTCTGTTGAAGCCCCGAGAATGAGGGAGATGTCCTCTCGGGTCGGCAGCCAAGCCGGCGAACCATTGGAAGGATGGTCGGAGATGGGTGCGGCAGGAACCGTCATCCGTTGACCTGCATCATTATCGTCTCAGCGGTACAGAGAGATCGGTCTGTCAGTCATACCTTATCGGTACCTACGGGTATTTTCTGAATCGAGGAACTTGATAAGGTCATGCCGGGGAGCGACTCGGTGTAGCACCCCGTTCGCGGTTGCGGGCGAACAATCCAACTATACCGTATGTGCTCGATTATACTGGTTTGTGGCGGTCGTCCGCAGTTGTCACAGGTCGGTCTCTGCTACACTTCAAGTAACCGTATGCTCAAGTATTAGATCAAACGGCCGATACAGTGTTCGACAGGGTGAAAAAGGCAAACCACCCGAGAGGGTGGGACGCAAAGCCGAGGGACCTTAACAGGGACGAAACATGTTCCAGGGTCAGCCTAGCTGCCACACAATCGACGATCTGAACAGTCAGGCTCTCCCATTCCCCCGGCGCCTTCCTCTGGATTTCAGTCTCAACTGAATGGAGGTGCCGCATGATTTCCGCCATCCATACAGCACTCTCAGGTCTGACGGCATTCAGCAAACAGATCGAGGTTGTTGCGCACAATGTCGCCAACGTCAATACCGACGGGTTCAAGAAATCCGGAACAGAGTTCGTCGAAATTCCCAGCGGTGGGGTCTTGCCTGTCGTTGAAAAAGACGACTCATCCGGCCCGGCCGTTCTTCGCAACAGTACCGGCAATCAGACCATGGTCGAACTCTCGAACGTCGATCTTGGTGAGGAAACTGTGCAACAGATCGCGGCTCAACGTAGCTTGGAAGCGAATCTCCAGACCTTACGAACGGGAGATGCCTTACTCGGCAGTATCCTGGACATCAGAAAGTGAAGGCTGATGTTGGGATCTCGACTTTCGCCTCAACCGTAACCTCAGCCTTAATCTTGGACCTTCCGAATAGCATTCTTTCCCACCTTTATGCTATGTCGAGGCCATGGCTTGCCCCCGTGTCTTGTTGTTGATTCCTCCCTTGACTCAGCTGAACACTCCCTACCCATCCACCGCCTATTTAACCGGGTTTCTTCAGTCCCGTGGAGTCGAGGCAGAGCAAGCCGACTTGGGCATCGAGATGGTGTTGCGCCTATTCAGTCCCGAGGGGATCCGGACTGTCTTCCGACAACTTCACGGCCAGGAGGGCTCACTTCCCAAGGAAGCCCTCGGGATGATGAGGGATGAACAGGCCTACGTAAAAATGATCGGACCGGTCGTCGCCTTCCTGCAGGGCAAAACCCCCAAGATTGCCGCTCGCTTGATTGAATCAGGACTGTTGCCTCAGGGCCCGCGATTCCGGGGGCGTCGGAAATTCGCACGTTCTGTATCAGTGACTGATAGGGCCAAACAATGGGCGACATTCTTCCTCGAAGATCTTGCCGATTTGGTGCAAGCCACCATTACACCGCACTTCGCCTTAAGCCGGTATGCCGAGCATATCGGGCGCAGCGCCTCATCGTTTGATCAGATCGCTACCGCTTTGGAAGAGCCACCGAGTCTGACTGATGAATGGCTCCTGGATGCATTCTGGAACCACGTCAACCGCGTCAACCCGTCGCTGGTCTGTCTCTCTATACCGTTTCCGGGTAATCTCTATGGGGCATTCCTCATTGCGAAGGCGCTCAAAAAGCACCGTCCTGATCTGCCTGTGGCCATCGGCGGCGGCTATGTGAACACGGAATTGCGCCGGGTTGCCGACCCTCGCGTGTTCGATTATGTCGACTTTATGACGTTCGACAACGGTGAACGGCCGCTGCTCTCCTTAATTGAACATATTTCCGGCTCGCGTCCACGCCGATCGCTGTGCCGCACGATGTATCGCCAAAACAATCGTGTAGTCTATGCCGATGATCCCTTGTCACGCGACTTCACGATGAACGACATCGGCTGTCCAACCTACCGTGGGCTGGAGCTGGATCGTTACCTGACCATTCTCGACAGCACCAATCCGATGCACCGTCTCTGGTCGGAAGGCCATTGGAATAAACTGACCGTGGCCCACGGCTGCTATTGGAAGCAATGCACGTTTTGCGATATAGGACTCACCTACATCAGTCGGTACGAGATGACACCGACAGAGCGGCTCATCCGACAGATCGAACAACTCATGGCCGAAACGGGCCGGAGAGGATTTCATTTCGTTGATGAGGCCGCGCCACCATCAGCATTAAAGTCGCTGGCCCTTGCCCTCTTGGAACGGCAGATCGAGATCACCTGGTGGGGAAATATCCGCTTTGAAACCGCTTTTTCACCAGACCTGTGTCGCCTTCTGTCCGCCTCCGGTTGTATCGCAGTGACGGCGGGGCTTGAGGCTGCCTCGGATCGGCTCCTGGACAATATGAAGAAAGGCATCACCGTCGATCAGACCGCGTTGGTCGCTGCCGGGTTTAAAGATGCCGGCATCTTGATGCATGCCTATCTCATGTATGGTTGTCCATCGGAGACGATTCAAGAAACCATCGATTCCCTCGAGCGAGTCCGCCAGCTTGTCGCGGCAGATCTCCTGCAATCAGCCTTTTGGCATCGTTTTACAGTCACGGCTCACAGCCCGGTTGGACTGGACCCCACAGCCCATGGCCTGCGCATTCTCGGGCCGGAATTTCAAGGCTTCGCAGAGAATGACCTTCTCCACCACGATGATCGAGGTGAAACACCGACTTGGATCGGTGAAGGGCTGCGACGATCACTCCTGAACTACCTTGAGCGACAGGGACTCGATCTCGATGTCCGTCAGTGGTTCGATGATGAGGTTCCTCGTTCTCAGGTATCTTCAACATGGCTCAGCCGCTTGCTCAAAAAGCGGACGATTGCTGACCATTCCGACCTAGAACGGCGTGTGGTCTGGCTGGGCGGAGCAGTGGCTTGTGAGCCGATTGGAAAGAGAGCAACCCTCACGGTTACCGGCTCCAAGCAGAGCCACGCCATCACACTCCCGGAACCGGATGCCCGATGGTTGGAGCAATTGATTAGAGACGCCACCCCGCAGCAGACATGTCAAACCTATCCGCATATGCGAGAGATCTGCCGACAGTTTCCAGGAAGTGAGTCACCATTCAACACCTTCCTGGCTACTTCTTCGTGGAAAAAGATACGCGACGCAGGTCTCGTGCTCGTGTAACGTTCCAATCTTTCTACTTGTCCGCGAACAGGGTGTAGGAGAACAAAAACCAAGAGCCGGAACCCAGCATGTGGATTCCGGCTCTTGGCGGAGAAGAGACGTTCTCGTTGACGTGAGCTGGTTAGTACTGCAACTGCAACGCCACGTGGAACGAATCGGCCTTATTTCCTTGCGCATTGGGCCCATAGTTACCAAAGACACCCTTGGTTTCGATATCGCCATACCGACCGTAGGCAGAAATACGAGCATTGTGGCCGGAGATGATATAGTTCACGCCATACTCAAATTCCTGCCGCATAGAGCTGTACAGTGGACTGACGCTCGTGAACCTCACGTAGGGCTGGAACCGTCCCATGCCGACCTCCTGTGGAATTAGGTACAATCCATAGGCTGTCCAAGAGTGGCCATTGAATACACAGAAACAAGTGCCAGGGTTATTGGTAAACGCACCGGTCCCATAGTTGGCGAAAAACCGTTTGAATTCGCCGTTGAACGTAAACACACCCATATTGTTCGGGAGAACCTTTTCGAACAACAGATCGACAGAAAGTCCGGTGAAATCAGACACATTGCTACCGGTGAGGTTTCCTGCACCATCTTTTTGGTGCTGCACGTTACCGGCGATCGCGAGGATATCTCCGGCCGTCCCATAATAGGTACCGGCGGTGTAATAGCCTGGGCTCGGTTCATCGTTCAACAGATTCCACTGCAAACGTCCCGTGTACATCAAGCTGTTGCCCGTATTGGGTCCGTTCCTCAACCCCTGAGAGACAGTGGCGACATACAATAGATGGGTGCCGAAGGGGTGAATCTTGCCCCAGAAGGTCGCCCCATTGTCACGACCATAGAGTCCGGCTCCACCGTTCGCAGCGTTAAAATTGCTGCTGAAGTCGGCGGGGAAGAGCGGCGTCCTGAAACCATCGAAAGTCGCATGGTAAAAAGGACCGTTCAACTCACCACGTTCGCTCGGGAGCAACATGCGCCCGACCCAGATATTGACCATCTCATTGAACTCAAACTTGCCGATCGCATCGAGCAAGCCGATCGAGGAGTTCGCTCCAAAACCAGTCCCACCACCAACCTGCTGCGTACCGACAATATTACAGTTGAAGCAGTCCGTGTTGAACTCAAACTTCACGTATTTGTGGACCTGCCCGTTGATGTAGATACGAGCGTTGTTGATGGTGAACTCATTGCTGTAGGCATGACCGTTCACCGCTCCATTCTCGAGGGAATTGAAGCTGGTGCGGATACCCATGCCGATGGAGATCCATTTGTCATCATCGGCCTTAATTGTTCCACCAGCATAGGCACTCGGCAGCGTGGATCCCATCCCAGCCACCAGCGCCACCATGGCCCCAGCAACTACAAATTGTTTCCACCGCCTCGCAACATGTCCCTTCATACTCATGCCCTCCCTTGTGAGTAATAAGAAACCACTGCCCACCTACGCCTAGTGTTCAAAATCGTTCACCCCTGGGAAGTCGGCGGGAGTATGCCTAAAGCATCGAAATATGGCAAGAAAATTTTTGGCATCTCCCTGTGCACCACGTAAGAATACTCAGCAGGTTTCTTTCTGTAAAGGAAAACGAATAATGTGAACAAGAATACGTACCGAGCCGGATGCAGGATCGGTACAGTCATGGTGAGGGACGGGGCAGAAGGTGCGACAGCACCTTCTGCCCATTGGAGCGGGAATGATTCGATGATTACCGATTCGGCTGCGGGGTATAGCGGAGATACGGCTTGACGGTGGTGAACCCTTTCGGGAAGAGCTGCTTCGCTTCCGCGTCGCCGACCGCGGGAGTAATGATGCAATCCTCGCCCTCTTTCCAGTTCGCCGGAGTGGCGACCTTGTACTTCGATGTCAATTGAAGCGAGTCGATCACTCTCAACAACTCATCGAAGTTTCGGCCGCAGGAAGCGGGATAGGTCAACGTGAGTTTGACCTTCTTGTCCGGACCGATGATAAAGACCGAGCGCACCGTCATGTTGTCGATGGCGTTGGGATGGATCATATCGTACAACGTGGCGACCTTCTTATCCGGATCGGCGATGATGGGATAGTTCACCGTCGTCCTTTGAGTCTCGTTGATGTCGTTAACCCACCCTTTATGCGAATCCATCGGATCAACGCTGACCGCCATGACCTTCACCCCCCGCTTCTTGAACTCGGGCGAAATCTTGGCCATGGTCCCCAGCTCCGTCGTACACACCGGGGTATAGTCCTTGGGATGTGAAAAGAGGATCCCCCAACCGTTGCCCAGCCATTCGTGAAAATTAATCGTGCCCTCCGTCGTTTCCGCCGTAAAATTCGGCGCATCGTCGCCCAATCGTATCGCCATGGGATACCTCCTTGTATCGCGATCACCTACGACAAGATTTCTACTATCGTCGTACAATACTGTGCCCAAACGGACAAGTTCAAGAGGTCGGGGACAAACCGGACAGGCGCCGGCGGATGCCGGAGCCAGTCCCTCCTGCTCAAGCTTCTCGCCTCTCATGCCGATATGGACTTCAGAAAGCTTTTCAACGGAGCCGACCATGGCCGGTACGTACACAGCCCGGACAAAACTCCATATCTCAGAGGATCCGATGTACCTCATGCTGCGTGAAGGCTGCATCAAGGAATTCAACGTGAAGAAAGCCGCCGGGGACATATGCGATCTTCGTGGCTGTGATCTGCGCGGTCTTGATCTGCGAGGGTTAGATGCCGACGGACTGGATTTCAGCGACTGCTATTTCCGGCAATCCGATCTCCGTGGCCTCGACTTGAGCAAAACCAACATGGACGGCGCCAGCATCAATGCCTGCAAAATTTCCGGCGTGCTCTTCCCTGCGGAGCTGAGCGCCTCTGAGATTGAGCTGTCTCTTCTCCACGGGACGCGGATGCGGTACGGGGTGAAGTAACACTCTGAACGTTAAGGCCGAGGCTGAGGCTGAGGTCGAGTCATGAAAATCGACCTTGCTTTACCTCGATCTCAGCCTTAGCCTGCCTCTCAAGACCCCGCCGAGAGCGACAGTTGAGTCCGCACCTTCTCATGACCAGACTCAGCAACGCCCGTATCGAGCAGCGCGACTCGTTCCTCCGTGAGCGTTCCGCTCTCCAGAAGATGCCGGCGGATCGCCTCGGCGCGCCGGTGGGCCAGCGCGCCTAATTCACTCGTGGAAATTTGGATGGCCGCCGCAAGTTGTCGCTTCATGTCCGCCACGGTCGGCTGCGTGGGTTCGGCCGGTGTCGCGGATGGATCAGGCGCGGGCAGTTTTGCGTAGAGTTTTTCCACGAGCCGTTGCTCCTCTTTCGACGACAACTCTTCCTGATCGGGCTTTCTCCCACCGTTCATCGCGAACAGCTGATCCCGAAGTTTCATCGTTTGAAGCGCCGCCACATCCAGCGTCGAATCGGTCGTTCCCTTGATATCGAGCCGGAGCGCCGCCCGCTCATCCAACGCCTTCTCCAGCGCCGCGAGCTTCGTCAGCTCACTGTCGGCCAGTGAGTCGCTCCCCGGTTGAAATTCGATAAATTGAAGATCGTCCTCGCTCCCGTCGCCGGGCACGAGCTTGCCCATGAGCGCAAACGGCGACGCGACGACCTTTCCGAGCAGGTTGAGCAACGTCGAAATGACCACCTTGCCGTACTTGAAATCCGGATCGTTGAGATCGCCGCGAATCGGCATATCGATTTCGATGAGGCCCTTACGATCTTGCAGCAGCGCCACGAGCAATGGAACAGGCAACGACGTGGCGTCCGGGCTATTCGTCTTCTCACCGAACGTCAGTTGATCGACATGCACCAGATTTTCCGCTTCCAACACTTTCTGCGACACCTTGTACTTCAAATCGAGCGACAATTTTCCCTTCGACAGTCCATAGCCCGCATATTTCCCGCTATAGGGTCCGACCGATGTCAAATCCATCGCGCCAAGGGTCACGACCAGATCGGTGAAGGCATCTCCGCTCAGCGGGTTGATCTTTCCGGCTATTTTCAGGGGAGCGGCTCGTCCGACTTTGCCCCTCAAGTTGACGTCGGCTTTCTTCAGCTGCTTCGACGACAATCCTTTGATGGTCCCGCCGAACTCCGTGAGGCTGGTTCTCACGTGCGGCTCAACCGACAAATCCTGAAACGTTGCGGCCAATTTCCCCAACTTCACCTGGTCGATGCTCACCTGTACAGGTTCGGCGACCGGCGCTTGTGGTTGTTCGCCGTTAGGCGCTTTTGAAACCGTCTTGGGGTCGCTCGCCGGAGGCGCGACCGCGAGCCTCGAGAGGTTCAGCTGTCCATCGGTTTCCATGACAATCTGGATGGCCGGTTCTTGCCAGACAATTTCTCCGATCTTCACTGCCGTCGGCTCGACATCCAGCGCGATGCGGTTTACGCTCAACGCTTTCCATGTCAGCACATTGTCGAGATCTTTGCGGTCCGCGACCGTCAGTTGATTCACCGCCAGATTGCCCTGAAATCCCAGCATGGGTTCGTTCGGGTGTTCCTTCGCAAAATGCGCCGTTCCATTCAGATTGATCGCACCGGCCAACACATCGGCGTTGAGGAACCGATCCAGATAGGGCTGAAACGGCCGGATGTCGATGTGCTCCAGCTTGAGGTCTGTATCGGCGCTGAGTGGTTCGACCGTCACCTTCCCCTTCACATTGATGGATCCGGTCTGATTGAGTTTCAATGACAGGTCGATGGGAAGCGCTTTTTTAAACGGGATGTGAATATCCTTTACCGTGACATTCATCGCATCCACATCCACATGTCCAGGACGTTCAAGGGTTCGGTCTTCGTACGACGCGCCATAGTTCTTAATTTCGATTTTGTCGACCGCGATGGACCAGGGCTTCGCCGGCTTCGCCGGCTTTTCCGGCTTAGCGGCCGCGGCTGGAATTTTTTCTTCTGCTCCCCTCCCACCGACCGGCGTAAAGAGCTGTTGATAGTTGAGCGTGCCATCAGGATCCACCCAGGCCTCGAACCGAGCATCGGCTGAATGCACCCTTGCAACGTTGAGCGCCTGCTTCTCTAAATCCAGCTGGATCCCCTCCACATCAAAAATTGGAATCTCGACGACCGGCTCGATCCCTCCCCGTTCCATGATGGCCAGCTTCCGAACCGACACTCTTCCATTCTTGACCGTCGCGCGAGGAGCCTGCTCACGTAGATCAAAGTGATACGAGGCGGACAAGCCGATCTCGCCCCGTGGGATATCGAACTGAAACTGATCGCGCACCGCTTGATACAAGGTCCGCAGCCTGATTCCGGATACACTCACTTTGCCGTCGGACTCCACCGGTTCCAGCGAGATGGCCCCCTCCCATTCCACCTTTCCGCCCGTTTCAATCTCAGCCGTGAACGCATAGGCATTCTCGCTGCCTTGGCTCGGAATGGTGCTGAAGTCCCGCAGCATAAGCTGAATCGGCACCACATCGATCAACACCGGCTTCGGCTTCGACTCATCGGTATATTCTAGAACGCCTCGGCCGATCTCCAGCAGGCCGATCTCCAGCGGCATCATCTTTTTGGGTTCCCCTGGTGGTGGAGCCGGTGGCTGCACCGTTTCAGTCGGCGGCGGAACCAACGACAGCAGATTCATCTTCCCCTCGTGGCTCACCCTTGCCGCCACAAAGGGCATGACGAGGCGGATCTCGTCAAACGCCACCTTCTGGAAGAACAGCGTCACCGCGCGCAGATTCACGACCAGCTCCTCAAAACCCAGCATCGGCGTCTGGTTCTGTTCCCGCACTTCCAGACCGGCGAGCCGAAGGGAGAGCGCAAACGGATTGAAGGCGGCTTCGCGAAGAACGATCGGATGCTTGATCTGCTCAGAGACGGTGGGAATGACGTAGGATGTAATCAGATAGGGAAGCAGAACAAACCCGACGAGCGCATAGAAGGCGATCAACCCTACCAGAACGCCGATCACAACTTTGGGTCGGAGACATCGACGCATATCTGCTCGAACCACGAGAACGTGAAGATTGGAGCAAAACTATAGGGGACCGGACCTTTGAATGTCCACTGTGGAATATCCGTTCTCCCTTGGAATTCGATGAGGGGATATCTCCGTCGGCGGCAGTAACGAGCGAGACGAGGAGAGAGCGGTGAAGAATAGGCTCCGAGTCGAGCAAGCTTGGTTTGGTGCGCCCGGCTGGAATCGAACCAGCGACCCTCAGCTTAGAAGAGCCACCCGAAGTAACTGATCTAGGCTTATCCTGAGTGGGACTGAATGACCATAACCCCTCTGAAAACACGTGTTTTTTGTCTGTTCTCTGTGTCCTGAGTGGGACTGAATGCGACTGATAACTAGAACCAGAACTAGAACCGCACTCGAACCAGGACTATAACCAACCAAAAGCTGCTATTGGCGCGTGATGAGCCAGAAACGCAGGAGTTCCGGCACGGGAGCCTTCCGCTGAGGCTCGGCGAATTGATCCCTCAAAGAGCCTCAGCCGCGCACAGATGGCAGGTGCCCGCCTTCAACATGATCACCCGGTGGATCTGGCACGTGATAGGGCCACCCCTCCCCTTAACCGGTTCAGGTTGTGCGGGCGGATCGTTCGCCGGCGGCACGGGAAATACGGTCGTGCTATCGAACCGGCCTCCACTCTGCTCGACCTGCTGCATATAGTACTTGATCGCCACGTTCGCCAGTTTGCTGCGGGAGTGAATGATGGGGTTTTCTTCGAGAAAGCGCGCCATCGCGTCGAGTTCCTCCTGGGTGAACGAGACCGTGATGGGTCGTCGTGGGTTGCCGCCGCCAGTCTTGCCCATCAGGCGTCCTCTCATCCGGACTCGGCCGCACACAGAGGGCAGCCAGCCGTCTTGATGAGGGACAGATCGTGAGTCTTGCAACGTCGGCGGACGGAACTGTTCGGCAGCGCCGTTTCCGGCGTAACAGCCATGCCCTGGGCCTGTTCGTACCCAGCACCGCTACGCGGGGAAAACACCCTAGTTGTTGAGTGAGCCTTCGGCTCTAGGCGACGTGTGGGAGGAGCACCGCTGGGAATGGGGTGTTCGCACGAGGGAGCAGATGCTCGTACTTGAGCATCAATCGGATCAGATATGCCGCGTGGCGTGTCGGCGAGCGATACCCGCGGATCGCCGACGCCTTCAGCGCTTAGCGCAGCGCGTCATCGACCCGTATGCGGATGCGCTTCGGTTTCCTTGCCATTGATCCATCCTACCGGAGTCGGGCGCCGACCGCAAACGCACGGTGGGCGCATCGTGGCATGACGCCGGCCACTCACTGGGGCGATCGGAGCGCGTGATAGTCGGTGCCCTCGTCGGGTGTGTGAATCACCGCGCGCAACATCTGCTCGGCGATCGAGGCGGACTAATGTCGTTCCAGCCTCACCCGCGACCAAACTTGCCCTTCTCCAACGCACGAAGGATTTCAGCGCGCGTGTCTCCAGGATCTGGCTCTCGGAGCTTTGTTCCCACCTCGATCAAATATCGACACAGCTCCTCAAGAGACAGCCTTCGCTCTCTCGCCAGTCGTTCCGCGCGCGCAACGAGTTCCGGTGGAAGGTTGACTTCGATGTCCCAATCGTCTGCATCCATGACCCTGTTTGACAGAATAGTGTAACGAAAAATACGAAACAAGGGTGGCTTCGTTCGTTTAATTCGTTTCTTTCGTACACGCTGCGCCGAGCGACCGTCCAGCGAAATGCACCACTCACTTGCTCCAGTGAGACTCACGCCGCGTGTGGGTTACACTGGTATCTGACTCTGAGTGCATGCTGTTGGTGAGGCGCAAGGATCTTGTCGTGCTGCAACCGCCCCACCACAATACCGGGGGCGATACCGATGTCTTGCGCAAAAGCCTGGATGGCCGCCGCCGTGAATTTCCTTCGCGCGACAAACGGGGCATACTGGGCAGGCGGCATCAACGTATCGCGCGCGAATTCATCCGCCTCGCGTTCTTGCTTCTTCCACTGCGGATCGTCCGCCGTGTCCTCTAAGAACGTATGCCGCCGATCGTGGAGCAAGATGTGGCCGATCTCATGAAAGAGACTGAACCAAAACACATCCGCCCAACTTCCGCGATTGCTCAGCATGAGCACGGCTTTATCGCTCGCAAGCCAGAAGGTCGCCCCAGTGACGTAGGTTTTCGGTAAATGCGGGTGCAACACAAATCCCACTCCGCACTGCGCCAACGTCTGCTTCAGTGCCGGAAAGAATGCTTCGGGTGTGCGGATGCTGAGGGAGCGAATCTCAGCCAAATTGGCCCTGAGCCCCTTGTCATCGTAGGGCCGCGTGTCTATGCCGCGCGCCGCCAATTCGCCAGCCCGAAGCCACGCGACGAGGGCTTCCGGCGACGACTCAGACTTGACCGCCTGCCGGAACGCCGGACGATAGGCCTTCACGCCTTTAAGTCTGTGTAGTGATGCAACACCGAAAAAACGACGCAGCTCTTGAACTCTCCTGATCGTGTCCCGAGTCTTTACCACCCAGGCAAAGGCTGCCATGTGCCGATAGGGGAACCGATCGAGCATGCTCACTTCCTGTTCCACCGTCTCTGTGGCATGCTGGCGAGCTTTCACAAGTTGATACTCCGCCTCAAGCCCCATCCAGATATGGGCCGGCACCGCCAGCACGTGCTCGAGCTGGATCGCGGTCTCCGGCGTAATCATCTTCTCGCCCTTAATGATTTCGTTGATCGCCTGAGGGGGCCGCCCCATGCGACGCGCCAGATCGGCCTGGCTGATGCCCAGGTCCTCGGCCACCTCAAGCAAGAACTCGCCGGGAGGAACCGCAAGGTCAGAGTGCAGTACGGAATTAGTCATCATAGTGTTTGCTCACCTCCTCAATATGAGCGACCGTCAGAGACTCATCTTCCAGGGAAAAAATGAGACGCATGAATCCGGTCAGCGTGATGGCATAAGACCCCGCCCGATCGCCCTTGAGCGGATGGCACCGAAGGACCCGGATTCGCACCAGCTCTTGAAAGCTGGCCGTGTGTTTGATGATATTGATGCGCTCGATATACCGGCGCGCCACATCCTTGCCGAATTCACGAACAGCCGCTTTATGATCGACGTAACACCGCTCGAGCTGTTTGGTCCGGAACGTGACGGTCAACCGAAGGTCCTCTACCGTTCACTCATAGGGTGAACGATAGAATATCTTACAACGTGCCCCATGTCAATGCAGTATACACCTTATGGGTGAATGCACGGTACCGGCGAGTGTTGCCGACCAGCGTGGCCACCGCACCGGCCACGCGGTCCCGTCGGCAGGTGTCGCACACACATCGGCCAAATCGGGCAAGACATCTGCCGTGGATCTCCGTGGCGTGGTCGACGTGATTCTCACCACATCGAGGCTCTCGACGCTCACCGCGCATCTTCGCTCTCAATGGTCGTGCCGGCCAACGTGACCTGTGTTTTCCAATCGCCGATGAACTGTTGAAAATTGGCCGAGCGCCATTTCACGATTGTCAGCCATGGCACTCCCTCCTGTCCGACTCCCCCTCTGCCAAGGCTTCAAGGGCCTGTCGGATTTCCTTCGTCAAACTGTCGTGGATCTTCCGCTGATCCGTTTCCGCCGCAAACACCCCGGCCAACCGATCGGGAAGGTTCAACAGAGCATCGCGGACCTGCCGCCCGATCCGAAAGGCTTCTGCCTCAACCTTTTCCACGCTGACAAGGCTGCCGGAGCGCTCCAAAAATTCCAACTCCGCAAGTTTTGCCTTGAAATGCCGTTCGCGTGTTTGCGCTTCGGAAAACGATTGCAGCGGAGAGTCATGCGGATCCGTATCCAGTGGATCACCAGCCGGATTCGCGCCGGCATCGGACTGGCCGTACACAGGTTTGGAAAATGGTACTCGGTCCGCATGGCGCGCCGCTTCTCGCCGACGATCCGCATCCGCGAAGTCAAACGGCTCCATGTAGTCTATGCCAACCCGTCGGAGTGCCTCCGAGGCTGAGGCAATCGACATACCGGCATGTTTGGCGTACTTCGTGAGATAGCCAGGCCTGGACCGTTTGTCGTCCATAGGCCTACCCCCATCGAGCAATCGATTCATCACCCAAGAGACGACCGCTCTCAAGGATCATTAGAACTAATTTTCTTCCACAACGGGCATAAGACGCGTCCGAATTAAAACTGACCATCTCTTCATTCGCCTCATCTCGATCATTGTTCCAATACCTCAGTAGCTTCATTACCTAAGGCTATTCGTAGAAGCTGCGACTAGCGCGTTTGTGCGAGTTCGCTTATCCGCATGTTTGTAGGCTCAGGAAGGACCCGCTCGTTGTCAATGCTGGTTTTGACAGATGTGACCGTTGCCTCAACGATCTTGATTAGCCGGCACTGGTACCGCTTGACCTTCCATCTGATATTCCCTTGATGCAGGGGAAAAAACTCTCTCGCAAGACACACCTCGATCAGGCGCCTTGCCGTGAAGTCGTCGACAAGTGCCGAGGTACCGCGTCGGTATTCGATGCCGTCGAGTCTGACCCGCTTGCTGAATCTGACAATCATACTTCGTTGTCCACATCAGCGGCAGTTAGGTTCTGTGGTCCTCAGTCAAGAACACACACTTTCCTAAGGCCGCCAGGCTTTGCGCATCGTGCCAGGCAATCGACACTTTTTCGCCGACTTGCAACACTTTCCCGCCGATGCAGAACGATTTGACGACTCTCACCCGCACCTGCCGCATGAGATTTGGCGGATTCATGATTCTCAACGTAGCATCTGACATCGGTTCAAACATGTCTCCCCACCTCCTGACCCAGCTCACGAGATGTTAATTATTTTCTGGAAGGATTCGGGATGCAGGCAGACGCTATCGCACGTCCAAATTGATCGAATCCCGACCGAGCCAGTTTTGAAGAGACTCGAATTGACTCCAACGGGATCGATGCCCACTTCCAGAACGCCCCAGCTCAAGAGCGCCAGCTGCGACCAGTCGGCGAAGATCGCCGAGCCGTTCGGGACGGATTTCGAGACTTGTGCAGGATAACCGCCAAGCTCATTGCCTCGCATAATCATGCCACTGCCAGCCGCCAGCTCACGGCCACGGAACAGCCGAGCATCGGTTGGCGCAAGCACAAATCCGGCCTTCGAGGGGTCTACAATCCCGCTGGCATCTTCCACGTTTTTAACCGCGTCCAAGAGCGTCCCATAGGTCGCACTGGCCCCTGAGACTGACCCAACGCCCGACACGTTGAGCAAGCCGGTTAATTGCCCTGACGCGCCAGTGCCACTGATCAACTTCGCACTCACCTCCGCCGCTGTCGCGAGAGCCATCATCCTCAGGATAAACGCCTGGGCTGCTGGGCTGGTCTGTCGCAAAATCTGGTCGCTTGCTTCGCAATAAGCTCCCACACTCTTCGGTGAGGCTGCTGCGACCGCGAACGACATTTGACTCTCAGTCAGACTAGCCCCTTCATTGGTCAACCAACCAGCCGTCACAGACCCGGTCATCTTCGGGAAGACTGCATTACGCGTCAAGGTTAAGAGCGTGATCCCGAGCCGAACATAGTCCAGGACGCCAAACAAAAATGCGGTGAAGAGATTGCCGGGTGCCGTTTCCACATCAACCAAATATCCGCCTGAGCTGGCGATGGAAGCCGTTAAATCCCGTCGCTGGCGGTGCTGCGACGGCGCGAACAGATAGCCATTCCGTGGCTTACGCCCGATCTCTTCGGCAATGCGCTCACTACAGCTCAGCTCGTAGGGCGCGAGCTTGCGCGGATTGTCCTCGAACAGTCCGTTCAACATTCGGGTCAGCGAGTATTGCCCATCGCACTTTTGGGCGATCTCGCGCGCATCGCGCTTCGCTTGGATGGCATAAAGCTTGTCATCATCGATCGCGTGCAGCGTCGGGCGCAGGTTTTCTAAGTCGTCGTCGAGAACTATGGTCGGCATCGTCGTGTTCCTCCCATGAATGAATGATGGGCCCATCCTACGTGGTTGATCTGGAACTACTTGTAAGTTGTTCCAGGTATTTTCCGACCATGCGGGGGCCAATCAGCCCGTTCAACTTCCGTGCGATCCGACCGGCTCGACCACGGCGGGGTTGGCCGCGCAGCCCTTCACTTAGGACAAATTCTGTAATGGCCCGTTTTAGGAGCGCGCCTCGGGCCTGACGCTCCGCGTTGACTTCTCGCAACCGCATTCGGCCCTTTTTCAATGCCGCAAGGACCTGCTTGCCAACAATCGCTGGAGAGGCTGGCCGCGTTTTTCTTCGGTGTTTCACGACACAACCTCGCCGGGTGGGTCGATATCAAGATACGTGCAGTCGTTATGAAAGCGACGAAGGAATTCAGCGCAAAACTCCTCTCCGGCTTCGGAGATCGTCCTTCCGCGAATCGAGCGGCTGTCATGCTCGTTGTCCGTTCCTCTTAAGCATCTGCACGACTTCACTGTCACTGGCACTTATTTCATCTACACGGCTGAACCCGTCTTCACTTCTAAAAGCCTCCCCTGAATCCCGGTTTTCATCCATCAGTTGCTTCCTCGATGCCTCTGATTTTTTCTGCTGTGTTGTGGTCTTTTCTGATGGAGGCGACAGTGTCCGGATCTTGTCAGGACTGTGTCCGGACTTTCGCGAGTATTCATCCCGTAATTTCGCCAAGATCGGGATAGCGATAGTCACGTTTTCATCGTCGTCATTCAAGTGAATGACCGAACAGAGCTGACTTTCCGAAAAAATCTTGATGATTTTGTGAAATTTTGCGCGCGGGACCCCTAGCAGGAGCGTCCAACGGCGAGTAGAGAGCGTCTGTCTACATTCAATGTCTATCGGCCCCATTTGCTCAGCAACGATCTCGCACGTCATACAAAAGGCCCCGTAGGCTTGGAGACCGCCATGATCAATGATGAAGGCCACCCCTTTGGAATTACGAAATGCGGACGGATGCTTAAACCACTTCACCGCCTTAATTCCTCGTTCTCACGGGCCGTCGTCTAGGCCGCCACGGATGGCGGGGCACCCGCTTGCGTCTCCGGCATGATTACGCCTCGCCTAGGCCGCCGAGGGGTTACGGTCAATGCTCACTGGCGGGCGATGTTCTCCCAACAGCCTGGCGAGATCGGATTCTCCGACAGTGATGATGCGCCCGGTTTTTCGATAGCCGAGTTCGCGCCGGGCAATTTTTTTGCGCAAGGCAGCGACTGAATAACCGGACAACTTCTCTGCTTCGGCTAGCCTGTATTGCCGCTCAAGACTCATCGTGCAACCTCCATTATTGACTTGGCTTCTCTTTACAGCTACTATCCTGTAACTGTCACTAGTAAAAGCTTGGTTACATCATGCCTCGAACGACACCTATACATTACGTTTCTGTCTGGTGGAGAAGTCGCGTCCGCGTCGATGGCGACCGGCTGATCCCGTTTGGACAACCTCAATCGTATGACCCATTCGAACACTATTTCCCTCACGGAATCAGTACACGAGATGGACTTCGATCGCTTCCGTACATGTTTCTGAACGTCGATTCGGATCAAATGGATGAAGTGAAGGCGTTCTGTGAGAAGTTCGGCGTATTAGGAAATCCTTTACGAGGCTTGGAGAGTTGGGCCTGGGATATAGAAGGAGGGGGAAGTGTAGACCTGCATCGTTTTCTTGCGGAACAGCCTGATGAAGATCGAGAAGAGACTCGTAGGTTTCTTCAAAAACGTCGGCCAGACCCCTCACTCTCGATGGCACCCATGTCCATCAAGGCATTTCGAGAAGCTCAGACAACGTTGAAACGGGTGACTAAATGGGCAGGATATGACTTGTCAGGTCGGTCAATCTTCCGCGATCTTCTTGAATCGATTTTCACGTTGAAGCTGGCCATGGCCCGGCCCAGGCTCCGATGGAACCAGCATCAATCGCGATGGCAAACCTGTTGGGACGTGGGAGCGCTGGAAACAGCAATGTACCTCATGGTTCTCTACGACATCGAGGGAGGCGGTCATATTTTAGCGTGCAAGCGCTGCGGCAAGACATTCCTCGGTGATCACCCACGAACTGAATACTGCTCCCCTAAATGCCAGAACCACCATAAGGTGGATCGGTTTCGAAGGATCGACGCATACGCCGAACACGCTCGTCTTTCACGTGATCGAGCGAGGAACGAGCTGAAGCGAGTCGGCATCGACGGCTCGACATCGTTTGACTTTTCTGAAGCTGATAAGAAAAGGAGTGCCCATGCCTCGAAAAAGCAGAAATGATCGGGGCGTCTTTCAACGGAAAGATCGTGCCGGCTGGTGGGTGCAGGTCTTCGTCAACGGCCGTCAGAAAACGTTTAAGGCTGACACAAAGAGTCAGGCGATTGCCCTCCACGGAAAGCTTCGCGCGGAGATCCGAGAACGGCGCTTCTTCCCGGAAGCGTTCGCATCAAAAACGACCGACCTGACGTTGCGCGTGTGGATTCGGCGTGTCCTGGAGGGCAATACGAATCGTGGCTGGCGAAATGAAAAGAGCTATGGCAAGCGCTGGTCGCTGCTGTTGGGCCATCGGCTCCTACGAGAACTCACCACTGAAGAGCTGCGTCGCGTACAGAGCGCCATGCGCGCGCACCGCATGAAGCGAGAGGCGCTGCGCGCGAAAGGAAAAAAGATCAGCGGCCGAGGTCCGGCCGATACCACGCTCAACCGATGGCTTGGATTTCTCTCCAAAGTCATGAACCTCGCCAAGAAAGACGGTCTGATCGAGCGCAACCCCTGCCAGGGAATCCGCCGCTTCCCTGAGGTCCGAAAGACCCGCTTTCTGACCGAGGACGAGCTCGTCCGTCTCAAGAACGTCATGCCGGTCGAGCATTGGGCGATGGTGGCGGTTGCGATTGACACTGGCCTGCGACGAGAGGAGCAATTCGGCCTCCGCTGGGATTGTGTCGACTTCGAGAATGCCGTCCTGACCATTCCGTTGCCCAAAGGCGGAAAGACCCGCCATGTTCCATTAACCCCGGGGCAATCGCCATTTTCCGGGCAAACCCCAGCTTTCTAGAGAGCGCATACGTCTACCCTGGGTTCCTAGGACCACACCAGCCGCTCGATGCCGGCACGTTCGCGAAGAGCGTCTTCAAGCAGTACCTTCGGAAGGCCGGTATCCAAGGGGCGAGCTGGCACACGTTGCGACATACTGCCGCCAGCCGTCGCGTCATGGCGGGCGTCGATCTTGTGACGGTGAAAGAGTTCCTCGGCCACGCCGATATTCAGACCACCATGCGCTATAGCCATCTCGCGCCGGGACACCTGCGCACCGCCATCAACAAAGGGGCCTTGAGTCCAACTATAACCACAACTCGAACCGACGCGGGGGTCCGCCAGGGTGACGAGAGACAACCGATTGATTTTATGGTGCGCCCGGCTGGAATCGAACCAGCGACCCTCAGCTTAGAAGGCTGATGCTCTATCCGACTGAGCTACGGGCGCGTCTTGCAAAAGACTCGAGTGCTGAGCTAGTTTGAAGCGCAAGTCCGGCAGCGTCAAGCCCCAATACCCTATGGATCACCGACACGTTCTTTCACACCACTTCGATAATAGCCCTATGTCCAGACGCCTCCGCTAACCTTCGATCACGCGTAATCAGCGGAGCCGACAGCACCTCAGCCAACCTGCGTTCATTCCACCCGTGAAAACAGCTTTACCCCCGACTGAAACAATGCTATCGTTCATGATAGCAGAGGAGGCCGCCATGGGACAAGTTATCGTGCGCAACCTTGATGATCACGTCATCACTGCTCTGAAGGCCAAGGCGGAGTTACACGGCCACTCGCTTGAGCAGGAGTTGCGCGCCATTCTTTCGAAAGCCGCCTCGCCGAATGCGCAGGAACGGATCGTACTGGCCGATCAGATTCGTGCGTTGACACCAAAGCGTCGTCAGACGGATTCGACTGCCTTGATTCGGAAGGACAGGGATCGATGACCTGTGTAATCGATGCCAGCGTCGCTGTGAAGTGGTTTGTCGAGGAGCGCGGTTCGACGGCCGCCCGCACTGTCCTCTCTAAAGGCGAACCGCTTCTGGCGCCGGACTTGATTTTGGTCGAAACGAGTAACACGGCTTGGAAAAAAGTGCGGCGCAAAGAGATGACGCGGGAGCAAGGCGAGGCGATGGTGCGCGTTCTGCCGCTCTATTTTGATCGGCTCGTTCACTCGGATGCGCTGGTGGTTCGTGCCTATGCGCTCGCAAATCATCTGAACCATCCAGTGTATGACTGTCTCTATCTTGCCTTGGCCGAACTCGAAGATGTCGACTTGATTACCGATGATGAACGGCTCGTCAAAGTTGTGTCCCTCACAGAATATCGGCACCGAGTCCGCGCTATCGAACGCGGTCTGCGATGATTCTACTCTTTCCCGTTTGCCTAGATCGCCTTGAACAGGAGCTCCGAAGGCTCACGCGCCACGTTACGGCCTAACTCCGCTGCTCCCTCCGTTGGACTCTACCACCTGCTCCTCATCTCATCGACCCACATGACGATGAAGACCTGACTAACCAAGTCTTGTGGCTTCGGAACTACAAAGAGCCTAAACGATCTAACGAGGTCCTGCGCATGGTGAATCGAATTAGATTCAGGGTGAATCTTTTTAGGTTCACCACCGGTCCTCGCGTCTCATCTCATTAGATAGAAATCCTGTAGGGACAAGAAGACCTATCATGGCGACAATCCATCTGTTTTAGGTATTTCTATGGGGATGACCTTTCGATATCACCTGAGTGGCTTGTCTTTTGCTGTTGCGAGTACGTATAGGGCCGATCAGTCCCGAAAAGGATTGTGATGAATCGCCGGAAGGGAGGGCACCATGTGGATGTTAGTCATCATTCTCTTGAACACAGTGCCCGGCATAAACCCGGTGACATTACTGCAAACATATCCCACATCCCAGGAGTGCCACAGCGAACGAGCGCGGATCGGTGATGAGATGGCAAGAGCCTATCCCGATGAACAGGACTTTGAGATCGCCTGCCGGTTCAGTCCACGGCAGCAGTCCTAACTTGGAACAGACGCGAGGCTGTGATGGTTGAAATGCGCCAGGCCATCTGAGTGAACGAGAGAGAATATCAGAATTGTTTGTTAGGGCTGAATGGACTTATTCGAATGAATATGGCATACAGGGCCGACTTGAACCGCTAGAGCCACAGGATACTGTGGGAATTTATTAGTTAGAATTTTTCCCCAGACGCTGAAGAACAAAGGAATCACCGCAAAGGGGTATTGAGCAAAATAGGCAACGGGACTACTAAACGCGGCGGAATGTGCAGGTGAAGTCCTACAAATGTTTGGCTCAACAAGCGTAGGCAGAAAGTTTTTCCCTCGCCATAACCTAAAGGGGAGAGGTACGACATGAAGACGAATAACGGAAGACGTCGGATCGGTGGGCTAACTCTTTTCTTATCAATTGTTGTCTCTGCGGGATGTGCGCAGTTCAAAGCGGCTTTCGCTTCACCTTGCCCATGCGACAATGTAGAAAGACATTGCCATAAGACCTCTCAGAGCTGCACTTGTCCAGCAGGTTATACAGTTCATCGACATTATTAAAATTTTCTGTCCCCAGGATAACGTCTCGAATGAGTCCCATCGCTTCCAATAAAGCAGTCGGTGGTTCTAGAAAAATCTTAAAAATTCTAATCATGACATTTCTGTATCGAGCGTGCATGGTCTCATTTACTCTTGCTCAAGTATCCATGGCCATTACCCCAACAACTGGAGTCGGCAACCTTGGAACCATAGTAACGACACATGGACAAACGACCCAGATTACTGGGGGAACCAGACCCAACAACGGGACGAACCTCTTCCACAGTTTCGACCAATTCAGCGTTGGAGGCGCAGATACGGCTCAGTTTCTGAACACCACCCCTTCGCTTCACACCTCCAACATTCTGAGTCGGGTAACGGGCGGAAGCCCTTCGAGTATCTTTGGCACCCTCGATACCATGAGTTATCCTGGAGCAAATCTCTTTCTGATAAACCCAGCCGGGATCGTCTTCGGGTCGGACGCGACCTTAAACGTGGGCGGCTCTGTCGCCTTCACCACAGCGGACTACTTGCGACTCGCAGGGGCTAATGGCTCAAATGCCGGAGTCTTCTATGCAGACACAACTGCGACAAGCCTCTTGACCAGCGCCCCTGTTGTGGCCTTCGGATTTCTGAATTCCAATCCAGCGGCTATCGATGTTCGACAAAGCACGTTGACTGTTCAGCCCGGTCAGTCAATTTCCCTTGTTGGCGGCAACATCACGATTCAGTCCGGCACGTTCGCAAACAGCGCTGATCCACCACCTTCAGCACCGGGGAAACAAGTCCTTATAGGTAGCGCGGCTTCACCAGGAGAAATGCTGGCCGGAACATTGGCCCCTATCGCCAATATCAACGGGCAGTCGTTTACAACTCTCGGCACCGTACAGATCTCTCAAGAATCGAGCATCGATACCAGGGGCGAAGGTGGAGGGGCAATCCTTATCCGTGGAGGTAGGTTGGTTGTTGACGAGTCAATAATTGGTTCAAATACCGGAAATATCCTACTCGCAGCTAATTCTATTTCAGTTAAGAGCAAGGCTCAGATCATAACGTTTACGACAACAGCGGCAAATGCCGGTCACATTACCTTAAATGCCTCAGGGAACATTGACCTGAACTCTGCAGAAATCATTTCCAGCGCTGGAACATCTTCGGGCCATGCAGGGAATATTATCTTGGCTAGTGAACAGGGAACAGTGGGCCTCGCTAATAATTCTTCGGTAACATCTTCAGTAACCAATGGCAGCGGGAACACGGGCAACATTACAATACATGCACCACATGGAGATGTTCTCCTTGATAACTCATTTGTATTCACATCCGCCCTAGGAACGGGAACGCTCGGCGGAATTCAGATCAGGGCCAACAATCTACTTCTGAAAAATGGCGCTTCGATTCTGGGAAACAATTTTACCACTCAGCGTGCTGAAAATATTGCCATCATACTCGAAGATCACCTCAATCTTACAGGGCATTCAGTTATCCAAACAGCCACACCTAGATCTGCCGATGCTGCAGACTTAACCATCAGGAGCCGCAATATTCTTATTACTGAAAAAAGTAAAGTCGAAACCAGTACTGTCAGTTCGGGTGATGCAGGTCGACTCAGTCTCTTCACAGATCATCTGCAGCTTACTGATGGAGGGAAGCTATTAAGCAAAAGTCAAATTGCCTCCGGCTCAGAAGAAATCCCATCAGGCCACGGTGGAGAGATCAGCATCGAGGGGTATCGCAATCCCGGCGCGTCGGTGGTGATCAATGGACCTGAGAGCGGCATCTTTACTAGTGCTCAGGGCACCGGTGCCGCGGGTGATATTGTCGTAAAGGCCGCTTCGGTCACGCTCCAGAACGAGGGCACGCTCTCAGCGGAAACCTCAGGTGCTGCTTCATCAGCTAAGGGCGGCTCGATCTCTGTGAACGCGACAGATCAGATTACTTTGACCAACGGCGCCTCGATCACAGCCAGCAGCACAGGACCAGCAGACGCAGGCAATATTTCGATCAATGCCGGTCAGCAGCTCATCATGCAAAACAGCAAGATCACTACAGAAGCTCATCAAGCCAATGGCGGCAACATCAAAATCGTAGCAATCGATCGTATCAACCTAGCGAATGGCCGTATCACCACGTCGGTGTTTGAGGGCTCCGGCGATAGCGGAAAAATCTTCATCGATCCAAACGAAGTCGTCGTCCAAAACAACAGCATGATCCTCTCACAAGCGATGCATGGGCGCGGTGGAGATATCACGATTACGACCCCCCGGTTCTTACAGGATACGACCAGTCTCGTCGATGCGTCGTCACAGTTCGGCCCGAGCGGCAAAGTGACGATTCAATCGTCGATATCGAATCTGAGCGGTACGGTCGCACAGCTCGCGTCGAAACCGAGCGAAATTCAGGCCTTACTGCAAAGCCGTTGCGTCGCGTTGGCCGGCGGGGAACAGAGCACCTTTATTGTTGCCGGACGCGACGCACTCCCCTCCGAACCAGGTGGGTGGCTCAGTAGCCCAGTGTCGATGGAACACTGGATGGGAGAGGATACGGAGCATGCGTCTGGTCCGATGGTGAGGAGGAAAGGTGCGAATGGATCGCCGCCGATGGTCGCACCTCAGACCGAAACAGCGGTCCTGTCACTGCGGCGGCTGACGCCGCCCGGATTCTTGGTTCTGACGTTTGGGATTGATGGACTCACAGGCTGCCGCTCATGAGAACAAAAACAGGCGGTGCGGCGCAATGGGACCGGCGCCGCTTCATCGCCTTTTTCCTCTCAGGACTCGCCATGACGAGCATCACACAACCGTCACCACTTTTCGCGCAAGCACTTCCTCCGATTTTCGATCCCACCCTCCGATCCGGTGAACCACGTGCGCCGCTGAAGAAAGAATTCAAGCCGCCGACACCTCCGCCCAGTCTCACACTCCCACCAGTGCCGGCACCACCGGAGGGTGACGTTCAGAAGGAGCTCGGCCAGGTACGCGTATTTGTCAAGACGATCCAGGTCATCGGAAATACCGTGTTCCCGGACCCGGAAATCAAGACGGTCACCACGCCGTATGAACATCGCATTGTGACTACCGAGGATTTAGAGCGGCTGCGGCTGACGCTCACCCTCTTGTATATCAACAACGGCTACATCACCTCCGGCGCCGTCATTCCCGATCAGGACGTGAGAGATGGCGTGATTCAGATACAGATCATCGAAGGGACTCTGTCGCGCATCGACGTCGAGGGCACGAACTGGTTTCGGCGCGGCTACGTGAGCGATCGCCTCATGCTGGGCGCGGGGCCTCCGCTGAAGATCGAGCCTCTCCAAGAGCGATTGCAGTTGCTGCAGCGAGATCCCCGTCTCGAACGGATCAACGCCGATCTCCGTCCCGGCGACCAGCGTGGCGAAAGCGTCCTCAACGTGAAAGTCAAAGAGGCCAGTCCCTGGAAAGTCTGGTTGGATTTCAATAACTACCAGACACCGCTTGTCGGCGCGGAGCGTGGTCTGGTCACCCTCGCCCATCAGAATGTGACCGGGCACGGAGATCCCTTCAGCATCACCTCCGGCGGATCGCGCGGGGTGCACCCGATCATCGATGCGTCCTATACCCTGCCGCTCAACCGGTACGACACGACCTTCACAGCGTCTTATCGCCGGAATGAATTTCTGGTCGTCGCCGACCAGTTTCGTGCGCTGGATTTGAACTCCCAATCAGAAATCTTCAGCTTCACACTGCGGCATCCGATCTATCGAACCCTGACCGACGAACTGGCGGTCGCGATCACCGGCGAGCACCTCTACAACAAAATCACCTCGGCCTTCGACTTGCAGGGCCAGCCGTTCCGGTTTATTCCCGGATCGTCTGATACCGGAGTCAGCACCGTCAGCGCGCTCCGATTCATTCAGGAATACCAGCACCGAACGGCTTCGTCCGTGATCGCTCTCCGTTCTCGCGTCAGCGTCGGCTTCGATGTCCTGGGCGCGACGATCAACTCGCGTGAGGCGACCACTGCCGGCGGTGAGCCGTTGCCGAGCGGCCGCTTTGTATCCTGGCTCGGACAAGCGCAGGCGGTCAAACGGCTGGACTATTTGGGCGGATGGCAGATTCTAGGACGGCTGGATCTCCAGTTGAGCAATAACCGGTTGTTTCCGCTTGAACAGGTCCCGGTGGGCGGGCGGTTCAGCGTGCGTGGCTATCGAGAAAACACATTTGTCCGAGACAATGCTTTCCTTGCTTCCCTTGAAAGCCGGGTTCCTCTGCTCAAATACGCGAGCGGCGAAGATATGGTCCAGTTCGCCCAATTCGTCGACGTTGGACGGTCCTGGATGTCGCGAGAACCTACCCATGATCTCCAAACTCTTGCCAGCGTCGGTCTCGGGATCCGCTGGAACGTGCTGCCTCGTGACCGAGCCAGATTTGAACTCTATTGGGGAGTCCCGCTCAATCACTTACCGCGTCCTTCCGGTAACCTGCAGGACTATGGGATCCATCTTCAGGCAGTGGTCCAGGCCTTCTGATGACGAGAGGCTTTATGCCGGCGTTCAATCGATCCTTGATTCATTTCGTTCTATGCGGAACTGTCATCCTTTTGTCGATGTCCATTCCGTTTCTCGTCGTCACGCGATCGGAATCCCATGACCTCTCATCTCCTGCAGGCGTAGCGATGAAAGCAGGCGTGCAGGCTTTTGAGCGTGGTGTCTTTGGTGAGGCGTTGTCTCATTGGAAACAGGCTGCGGATCTGTACAAAAGTGCCGGCAACAAGCCGGCGCAGGTTGAAGCCCTCGTGCTGTCCTCTCAAGCCGCAATGGGGCTGGGACAATCCAAACAGGCGTTCCAGTCTCTTGAGCTCGCGCTCGCGCTTGCGCAGAACAGCGGTGAGCCGCTTGTGGAGGCCTCCCTGTTCGGACATTTGGGACGGACGTACTTGACGCTCCGGCAACTTCCCGAGGCATCGGACTATCTCCAACAAGCGGCGTCCTCCGCGCGAAAACACAACGCTTCGCCGCTCCTGGCCACCGCTCTGAATGATCTCGGCATTCTGTTCGCGTTGAAGCAGCAGGACAAAGAAGCCCTGGACGCCTTTCAGGAGAGCGTCATCCACGCACAGAGCGCCGGACTTCTCCTGCTCGCGACCACCGCCCGTACGAACGCCGCGCGCACCCTGCTGCGACTCGGCCAACCGGCTCACAGTCGCGTCGCCCTCGACGAGGCGCTCGGCCATGTAAAGGACCTGCCCTCATCCCGTGACAAATCACTCGGCTTGATCGGCATCGCGCTGACTTACCAGCGACTCCTTTCCCACCTTCCACAAGAACGACATCCTCTCTTATTACGAACCGCCGGTGTCCTCCAGGAAGCCGTCACGGTCGCGGAGGGACAGGGAGACAAGAGAACCCTGTCCTATGCTCTTGGTTATCTTGGTCATCTGTATGAAACAGAATTTCGCCTGGACGAAGCGTTGCAACTCACCAGACGAGCATTGTTCATCGCGCAATCAGTGGAGGCGCCGGAAGCGCTGTACCGATGGCAATGGCAATTGGGACGGCAGCTGGCCGCAACCGGCCGGCTTGACGAGGCCATTGCCTCCTACCGACAAGCGGCAACCACGCTCCAACCGATACGGGTTGCGGTGACGCACACCGCCTCCGACAGTCCGCTAGCCGGTGAAGAAAGCATGAAGCCGATGTACTTTGAGCTGGCCGACCTCTTGCTGCAGCGGGCCTCACTCACTGAGGACGGGAACGCAGCCGAAGGGTATCTGCTCGCCGCTCGCGATGCGATCGAGGCCTATAAAACGGCTGAGTTGCGTGATTACTTCAAGGATGAGTGCGTCGACGCAGTCCGGTCCAGGCTGACCATGTTGGATCGGTTGTCGTCGGACACCGCCGTGATCTATCCCATCATGTTCAGCTCCCGGTTGGAATTGCTCATGAGCTTGCCGACCGGGCTCACGCGTGTCTCAGTGCCGGTGATGGCTGATCGATTGACCGTCGAAATCCGCGAGTTTCGCCGTCTGGTGGAAAAGCGTACGACCCGCGAATATTTGCCCCATGCACAGCAGCTGTACGACTGGCTGATGCGTCCGTTGGAGACACAACTTATCCAGCATCAGATCACCACCTTGGTGTTCGTCCCGGACAGCGCCCTTCGGACGATTCCGCTGGCGGCGCTCCACGACGGCTCATCGTTTCTGATCAGCAAGTTCGCGGTCGCCATGACACCCGGCTTGACGTTGACCGACCCCCGTCCACTCAATCGCGACAAGCTCCGATTCCTCACAGCCAGCCTCACCAAATCCGTGCAAGGGTTTCCACCCCTTCCCTATGTAGCGGACGAGATCGAATCCATTCAACGGCTCTACAAGAGCGACCAACTGATGAACAATGCCTTCCAATCATCCAGACTGGAACGTGAATTGCGTGAAGGAGGATATGGAGGCCTGCATATCGCCACGCACGGCAAGTTTTCGACCGACGTCAACGATTCGTTCCTCCTGACCTTCGACGGGAGATTGACGATGCACACCCTCGACCAACTGATCGGTCTCTTTCGATTTCGACAAGAGCCTCTCGAACTCCTGACGTTGAGCGCCTGTCAGACCGGCGTCGGGGACGATCGCGCGGCCCTTGGCCTGGCCGGCGTAGCTCTCAAGGCCGGCGCCCGCAGCGCATTGGCCACGTTGTGGTTCATCAACGATGAAGCCTCGGCGTCGTTGATTTCAGAATTTTACCGCCAGCTGCGCAATCCGGCTCTCTCGAAAGCCGTGGCGCTCCAGCGCGCGCAGTTGAAGCTGTTGAGCGATAGGATTTATGAACACCCGGCTTACTGGTCGCCTTTCCTATTGCTCAACAACTGGCTTTGATGAAGGAGATTCACCATGAGATATGGATTGATCCTAGGGTTAGGCCTTCTCCTGACTGTCTCGGGTACGCATGTCCTGGTCGCCGCAGACAAGGCGACAGCCGCACAGGCCGGTCAATCGGATGACCAGCAGGCTCTCATCTACACACCGCCGAAGAAACCGACCCCGCGCGCGCGAGTCGGGGGCACGTTACGAGGCACGGAGGGCAATGAACCGGAACTCGTCGCCTTGGTGCCCGACCACGTGGGCTTGACCGTGAAGCAAACGCCGACGCTGAATTGGTATCTCTCAAAACCGACGGCCTATCCTCTGCGCTTTACACTCAACGACACCCAAAAAATTCGACCGATCTATGAAGGCTCCCTTCCCCCTCCGGCCCAGGCCGGGGTTCAATCCATTGATCTCAAAGCTCTAGGGCTGACGCTTGAGCCCAACATCCAATACCGCTGGTTTGTATCCGCCCGACGTAACTCCGACTCATATTCCGAAGATGTCGTCGCAGGGGGGATGATCGAGCGATGCGAATTCAGCGAATGCCTGACGGTCACGTCGGTGAAAGTGACCTGCGATCAAGAAAGCGTGCGCACCAACGCGCTGGTGGGTTTCTGGTACGATGCGATGGCCTGCGTCTGTTCGTTGATCGAGCGCGACCCGACCAATCCATCGCTTCGCAGGCAACGGGCGGCCTTACTGAGACAGGTAGGCCTCAACGGCGTGGCTGACTGGGACCTCAAGTCCATTCAAAACTCCGGTCGATAATTCACCGGCCGCCGGTTTCGTTCTCATTCGTTTCGACCTGAATCTTTTTTGATTCACCATGAATCTCTTTTGATTCATCCCGTTGCAGCCTTTGATCGACGCAATGCCGACGACGAGGAGTTAGTGGTTGTATATACCCGCTGTTCTACAACTGCTTGGTAAGCCACGGCGCCCATGGCATGTGGCTTGCTGTAGAAAAACCAGTATGCCGGCGATTCTCTCAGAGGGGCAACAACCCATGATGCGCATTCTTCAAGGGGTATTCTGAGCGTTCCTTGAACATTCTCATGATCGTTCACACCGTTCAGCGACGAGGGACGGCAACTGCGCGATTGTCACGTGCCTGGCTGCTGTCTTTGGCGTTCACCGTTTTCTGCTGCCTTGTTCCCGGTCGCGCTGAGGCTGCCGGTTTGGAGATCGCCATCCTGAAATCGTCGGACCTGAAGGCCTATCGCGACGCAATCGAAGGCTTCAAAACAACGGCGCCTGGAGCCGCGATATACGCGGAGTACGACCTACGGGGCGATGTCGAACGGGGAAAGCGGCTGGCCGGAAAGATTCGCGCCTCAGATTCTTCGCTCGTGGTCGCCGTCGGTCTGAAAGCGGCGCTGGCGGCCAAGCTGGAGATCTCGAATATTCCGATTCTGTATATGATGATTCTCGATCCCTTGAAACATCAGCTCACCGCTGCCAATATGACGGGTGTCCTGTTGGAAATTCCGACGGACCGCCAGTTCAAGGTCATGCGCGTGCTGTTGCCGGGCCTGCGCAGGATCGGCATGTTGTACGATCCCAATAAGACCGCGACCAAGCTCAAAGAGGCGGAATCGCGAGCCGCCGTCCACGAGTTTCAATTGCGGGGATTCGCAACCGAACACGAGAAAGAGGTTCCGCAGCAACTGCGGGTGCTCTTATCTGAATCGGAAGCCTTATGGCTCGTTCCGGACTCGACGGTGTTGACGGACGAATCGATCCGTTTCATTCTCGAATCCGCGCTGACCAAACAAGTCCCCGTCGTCGGCTTCTCTTCAGAGTTGACCCGCCTGGGCGCGCTGCTCAGCTTCTCGCTCGATTACGGAGAAGTGGGTCGGGAAACCGGGCTCCTTGCCAAACGCATTTTGGACGGAGAGCAGCCGCTGCCGCTCAAGCCGGTTCCTGTCCAGCGAATCAAAATCACGGTGAATCAGAAGACCGCGCGGTATTTGGGCATCGCGATTCCCAAAGAGCTCGACAGCCTTATCGACGAAACGTATTGAGAGATCTGCCATGGGTGCCATGGATCTTCAGGATCGGCACGATCCCGCATCAGGATCGGCGGTTCGGTTTTTCGGCCTTCGGATGAAGTTCGTGCTGTTTTTCAGCCTCATTCTCATCATGACCTGCTCGTCGTTGAGCTGGTACTTCATCGAAAAACGGCGCCAGGCCATGACCGATAATCTGGAAGAGCTTGGAACGATCTTAATGACCAATACCATGCGCAACGATCATTTTCGAATCGCGGGTGTCGTGCTCGAAGATCGCGTGACACTCGATCAATTCGTGCAGAGTCTCATGACGATCGACCATGTCGTCTATGTGGTGATCGCGGCATCGGACGGCCGGACCCTGGCCAGACAAACCAAACGCACGCAGAGATCGTCGAACGGTTCACCACACTCTCCGGAACAGCCTATTTATCCGAACGACCGAATCTCAACAACACTGCTGCAGGCCCCTCTGACCGTCCCACTGTTCACCCGCCTCGTTCTTTCGGCCGAGCAGACTTTGGTTCCTCAAGACGAATCCTCAGACTGGCTCTTTCCCTTTTTGGCGCGGGAAGAAACTCTGTACGATTTTGCGATGCCTGTCCTTCGAACATCCCCGGCTCAGATTCCCTTGTCCAGGCTTTCCGACGAGTTGGGTGAAGCCGTCGGTCCCGTACTTTCTGCCGACACGCCGCCCGTGGTCGGCCTTGTGCGAATCGGCATCACGGATGCGCAGGCCAAAGAAGCCTTGCGGGAACTCGTGGGAAATGTGTTCTTCCTCACGGTCCTCATTATCACGGCAGGCATCTTCAGCGCTCTTCTGCTCACGTCGCGCATTACGACGCCGTTACGAAGCCTCGCCGATGCCGCCCGGCAGCTCGCCAAAGGGGACGATGCACCTGTTCCGCTCGTCCCCTCCACCAACGATGAAGTCGGCGAGTTGACGCAGGTGTTCAACGTGATGACCAAATCCCTGCATGATCGCAATCAGGCGATTACCATGAACCTTGACACGATCAGACGGCAGGTCAGGCAATTAACTACTGTTCATCAGGCCAGTACCGCGATTGCGTCCGCCAATATGCTCGACATGGATCAGTTGCTCGACACGGTGCTTCAATTGCTTGTCGAGAATCTTGGTTTTTCCCGTATGGGAGTATTCATTCGTCACCCTGAACGAAACCGTTACTCCATCGCACGCATCACAGGACTTCCCGCGGATATCGCGAAGGTGGCTCACCAACTTGAGCTGCCGATCATTAACGACGGCATCGCAGCCGACCTGCTTGTCCACGGCAAGCCGGTGCTGATCCATGACCTCGAAACTGTCGCTCATCGCATACGGCAGCCGGTGCTCGACTTGATGCGTCGTTCCGGCATACGGTCGTTCGTCGCCGTGCCGCTCCAGAGCCATGGGAAGATCCTCGGATACCTGGGCGGTGACCGAGGCTCACGCGCATGCAGCGACGAGGATCTTGATATCTTGCTCACCATTGCAAGCCACGTAGCAGCGGCCATCGACAATGCTAGGGCCTATTCTGATCTGGCCGAGCTGACTCAGCATCTTGAAGATCGCATCGAGCAGCGTACAGAGGAACTGTCACACGCCAACGCTCAACTGCAGGACCATGACCGATGCCGGTCGACGTTTCTCTCCGTCGTCTCACACGAGTTACGGACCCCCATGACGGCGATCAGGAGCTTTGCGGAAAACATGCTTGACGGCGTCACCGGTCCGCTGACCGAATTGCAACGCACCTACCTCACGCGCATCCAACACAATGTCGCCCGTCTCAACAGGATCATCGTTCAACTACTCGACTGGTCGCGTCTCGACACCAAGAGAGTCGAGCTTCGCATGGAAGAATTCTGCATCCATCAGATTGCGACGATCGCTGTGGACAGCCTACAGACGGTCGCTGCAGGAAAGAATGTATCCCTCGGCATTGCCCCGATCGAGTCGCTTTTACCCGTGCATGGCGACTGCGACAAGTTGGAGCAGATTCTGGTGAATCTTCTTGGGAATGCGATCAAGTTCACCGCGCCTGGCGGAAGAATTACGGTGGAGTGTTGCGAATCACCGCCTGGGTTCGTCCAAACGTGCGTTGCCGATACCGGCTGCGGCATCGACTCGCCCCATCTCTCAAACATTTTCGATGAGTTTTCACGCGTGCCGTCGCCCATGCCGGCATCACAGGGCGCTCAACTCGGCCTCTGCATCACCAAGACTCTTGTTACGATGCACCAGGGCCGAATTTGGGTGGAGAGCCGACCCGGAATCGGGTCTCGTTTTTATTTTACACTGCCGATCGCTGCGTCAGGATTCGATTCAGGCCGGACAACATGATGAGTCTGAAACGTCCCGATGTGAGGGGTGAAGAGCCGCCGGTCTAGAAAGGAGAACGCTCCTATGCGCGCGAAAATTCTGATCGTTGACGACGACCGCGATATCCTCTTGAGTTTGGAAAATCGTATCACCTGGATGGGGCATGAGCCGCTCACCGCCGCGAACGGGAGGGATGCTCTGCGCTTGATTCAGGAAGAAGGGCCTGATCTTGTCCTATTGGATCTCGAACTCCCGTTACTGTCGGGACTTGATGTCTTAAAGCAGGTCAGCGAGATCTCCGCTCGCACTCATCCGCAAGACGAAAGCACACCCCAGACTTCAGCAACCTATACGACTCCGCTGATCGTGATGCTCACGGCCTATGGGACGATCGAACGCGCGGTGCAGGCCATGCAACTCGGCGCCTTCGACTTCGTGCCGAAGCCGTTCACTGCGGACCATTTGACCGTCGTGATCAACAAGGCTTTGGACACCGTCACCCTTCACCGCCAGGTCGAGACGCTCCGCAAAGAAGTCGATGCCCAGTTCGAGCCTGTGGCGACGACCAGCAAGCAGATGAGCAACCAGCTGACTGTGGCCAAACAGGCGGCGGCATTCTCCGCGACCGTCTTGTTGCTCGGCGAAACGGGTACGGGGAAAGAAGTGGTCGCCCGCGCCATTCATCGTTGGAGCCCTCGCGCCACGAAACCATTTATTGCCGTCAATTGTGCCGCCTTCCCTGAGAATCTGCTGGAAAACGAGCTCTTTGGGCACGAAAAAGGCGCGTTCACCGGAGCCATCAAGCGGGAGCCCGGCAAAATCGAGAGCGCCGAGGGAGGCACGCTGTTCCTTGACGAGATCGGCGACATGCCGCTCACCATGCAAAGCCATCTCTTGCGTATACTTCAGGATCGAACATTCTACCGTGTCGGCGGAACCCAAGAAGTACAGACCGATGTACGCTTTCTTGCAGCTACCAACAAAAATCTGAAGCAGGCGATTCGTGAAGGAATATTCCGCGAAGACCTATACTTTCGCCTCGCCGTGATTACCATCGCGCTGCCTCCGTTGCGTGACCGGATGGAGGATCTTTCCACCCTCGTTGAACATTTCCTCAGCCGCCCCAGCAACGCGGGCCTGTGCAAACGCGTAACCCTGAGCGACGAAGCATTTCAGGCGCTGCAATGCTACCCCTGGCCGGGCAACGTACGGGAATTGGAAAACGTGCTCACGCGTGCATTGATCTTATGCCCCGGCGACACGATCGAACCGGAACATCTCTCCTTGACCGCGCTCACTACTTCAATTCCCTCCACTCCCCCGGTTCATCAGGAGCCCGACACCGACCTACTGTTTTTCTCGTATCATAAGCGCATGGACGCCTACAGCCAGAAGCTGCTTGAGACCGCCTTACGTCGGAATGGATGGAATCAGACAAAGGCGGCGGCCGAACTCGGTCTGCAACGGACCTACTTGACCAAATTGCTCCGGCAGAAACAGATTCCCAGCAAACCCCCTACTCCCTCGGAGTGAAGGAATGGGCGGCGCTCCTCAAAAGGTTCGCACCTCGTAGTTCGGTCTCTCCGAACAGCTGCAAACAACATCGACCGTCCTTTTCAAGAATTATCCGCATCCAATTAGATCCAGCCTGGAATCCATTCAGATTCAGGGGCAAGCCGCCCGACTATGAGTCCATCTACGTAGGTACCGGAAATATCACGAATTAGGGTGAGATTCTGTGTGGCATAAGAAGTGCCTAGTGTTTGTCATGCAGAAAGGCATGAGGTTCCTCGATGCAGAACTATTCAACGTGGAACTCGGACTCCATCATCGGATTTCGAGTCACACTCGCCCTCCACGTGAATGAAACACGATGGAGATACAGAAAGGAAGGGCACGAATATGATGAGTGATGAGATGGCCATGTTGACGATCTCGGGCGCGATAATTTTCGCAGTGATGATGTTGGCGATGCTCATGCGTAAAGCATGACGTGCGAAGAAAGCATTGCGACGAACACTACATGAAGGGAGATGCACAGCTATGGTGGTGTTGATGATAGAAGTGCTGTTGATCAGTGTCGTTTTAGGAGTGATGTATGCAGCGATCGGCTCAGACCGCAAGTAACCGGGATGAAACGACTTACATTATTCATTACCATAGAAGTTTCACGGTGAGGAAACAGGCTGGGCGCGAGCCGGGATGGGTGGGTGCTATGAACTCTACCGGCTCGCGTCGAACGGCCCAAGCAGCAGCACGAATCATTCTGCTCGATTTCGCTGCGGTACGTGCAAGCGAGGTTTGGTCGGGGCGAGAGGATTTGAACCTCCGACATCCTGCTCCCAAAGCAGGCGCGCTACCGGGCTGCGCTACGCCCCGACGGCTCGTCACCTTCGCATTCTTTGGTGAAACAACGCCACAAGCTACAGATCCATTTATACAAGAGGGTATCGATCGGTGTCCAGGCAATGCCTATCTTGGACCATGACTCACATCACGCCGCTCAGACCTTTCCAACAGCCAACGGTCGAAGTATGTCGGCCATGGATCTGAAGGCTTTGGCTCGATGACTGATGCGGTTCTTTTCTTCAGCCGTTAACTCAGCCAACGTACGACCGAGTTCCGGAACGAAGAACACAGGATCGTAACCGAATCCTTGCGTACCAACAACCTCTTCAGCTATAACGCCAGCGAGAGTGCCCATGGCCACTCGAACGTATCCCCCCGGCATAACCAAGGCGGCAACCGTTATGAAGCGGGCAGTCCGCCGAGCCGGCGGCACACCATCCAGTTCCTTGAGCAGCTTCCGACAGTTGTCTTCGTAGGTTGCGCGTTCCCCCGCATATCGAGCCGCAAACACCCCTGGCCTTCCACCCAACGCATCAACTTCGAGTCCCGTATCGTCCGCGACCGACGGAAGGCCTGTCGCAGAGGCAATTTCCCTGGCCTTTTTGAGTGCGTTGGCTTCACAGGTTGTGCCGTTTTCATCGACTTCCGGGGCCGTGGGAAAGTCGGCCAGGGTACGAATGCGGACTCCAAGATCTCCCAGAAGAATGGCGAGCTCCCTGACTTTATCCGGATTTCTGGTCGCGAGGAGGATTTCTTCTATCGGTCTCTCAGTCGAGTGCACCGATCAGCTCTTTCTGAATGGCGGTCAACCGTTGGATAGCCTGCCAGCCGAGATTCAGAAACTCGTCCATATCTTGCTTCGCGAACGGCGTACGCTCGGCCGTACCCTGTACCTCGACATACCGGCCGCGGCCGGTCATCACTACATTCATATCCACTTCCGCCATCGAATCTTCGGTATAGGCGAGATCCACCATCACCTCTCCACCAACCTTTCCGACGCTGATGGCGGCCAGATAGTCGGTCAGGGGATTTTTTTTCAAGAGATCCCTTTTTTTCAGCACGGCACAGGCATCAGCCAATGCGATAAAAGCGCCGGTGATGGAGGCGGTTCTGGTGCCCCCATCCGCTTGGATCACATCACAGTCGATCCAAATGGACCGCTCTCCCAGTTGACCCATGTCGGTCACGGACCGCAGAGCACGCCCGACGAGACGTTGAATCTCCAGGGTTCGGCCGCCTTGCTTTCCCTTGACCGCCTCTCGTGGCGATCGCTCATGAGTGGCACGCGGCAACATCGCATATTCCGCCGTGACCCATCCGGTCCCCTTGCCCTTGAGAAAGGGAGGCACTTTTTCCTCAACAGACGCCGTGCAAATGACCTTCGTGTCTCCCATTTCAATCAGAACCGACCCTTCGGCATGTTTGGTAAAGTTGCGTGTCACTTTCACGGGACGGACCTGATCTCTACGACGCCCATCGAAACGGACTAACCCGGAAATTCCGCTCATTCCTACGCCCCTTCCTCAATAGTGAGGTTCGAATTATAGTGAAGCCCTTAAGAAAGCGCAAACCAACAGTCCAGCCGATCGTCGTCGGCGCATCGATGCATCGCCCCACCCTTCCGACTCGGCGCTATCCTCAGTTGTACAAAAGCAGCTCGTCGAGTTTGACGAATTCTGTACAATCTTTTGACGTAGAGTCCTGCATCGGAATAGCGACCAAGTAAGCGCCTATGACAAGGTATCTCCCAAAACCTCTCCAGACGCGGAGATTCCATCTTAATCCCTTGAGATCATCAAAATGGACGGCATTAAAATGCCGGCGTCAAGACAACACCAATTGGCACAACAAGTGCATCACTCTGCGCCATTCCTACGGCATTCAGGTCAGCCGCTAATGAGCCGATAAAGAAGAAACAAGACAATCCACGGCATCGACGATCCGAATACATTTCGATTCATGGCGATACTGCTGAACCAGACCGATCTTCAATCACTGCTCGACAATCGCAATATTCTGGTCGTCGACGATGAGGAACCGATCAGGCGCCTCCTGGCCTACCTGCTTCAATCCCATGGGTATTCGGTCGAATGCGCCGCAGATGCCCGAGAGGCCAGACAAAAGCTGAACGACCAGCCCATTGCATTGATGCTCTGCGACGTCAACATGCCGGGAGAATCCGGCATGGATCTCGTGCGTCACCTTCTTAAGGAACACACACACACGGCGGCGATCATGGTCACGGGGCTCGATAGCTCGGTCCTCGCCAATGCCGCCTTGGAGGTCGGCGCATTCGGATACATCGTCAAGCCGTTCGAAGCCAATGAAGTTCTCATCGACGTCGCCAATGCTCTCCGCCGCCGACGGCTTGAAATGGAAAATCGTCTCCATCGTGAGAACCTGGAGGACATCGTCCGAACAAGAACGCTCGCGTTACAGCAGGCGTTGGACTGGTTGGAACGCACCGAAAAAGAGTTGCGCCTGTCGCGTGAGGAAACTATTCAGCGGCTCGCCATCGCCGCGGAATTCCGCGACCATGCGACCGCCCGACATATCCAACGCATGAGCCACTACTGTGAATTGCTCGCGCGCAAGGCGGGCCTGTCTCCTGAACGATGCGACTTGATCCGCACAGCCAGCCCCATGCACGACATCGGCAAGATCGGCACCCCCGATCATGTATTGTTGAAACCCGGCAAATTCACACAGGAGGAATTCGGGGTGATCGCGCAGCACGCCGAAATCGGATACAAGATCCTCAGCGGGTCGGACGCGGAACTGCTGAAAGTCGCAGCGGTAATCGCCTACACCCACCATGAGCGCTTCGACGGCACCGGGTATCCCCGCCGATTACAAGGCGAGGCTATTCCCATCGAAGGCCGCATTGCCGCGATTGCCGATGCGTTTGACGCACTCACCACTCAACGGGTCTACAAACCGGCCTTCGAGATCAGTCATGCGATTGACCTCATGCTCAAGCACCGTAGCGAACACTTCGACCCGGATCTGCTGGATGTCTTCGTCGCATCGACGGATGAAGTGGCACGCATCCACGATCAATATGCAGATCGCGTGAATTCCAATACCTTCCGCGAAACGTAGCTTCTCCTCAGCCGAACCTATTGCTCGATTGTCGGCAATTCATTGACCGACTGTGGCGCCGTCGATATACTTTTTTCACCTATCGAAGCAACCTGATTCGCTCCAACCACCGAGGCCATAAACAGGGACTGCCGAGTATGGCTAAAAAAGTGGCTGCGGTTCGTAAACGTCCTCGAAACCGAAATTGGATCGCCTACCTCTGCGAATCCCCCGTTGCCTCAGGCGCCATGCCGACATGGGAGGCGGCCACGTATCTGACGGAGAACTTATTTGGAGAAAAACCAAATCCTCGCCTCCTGACTCCTGCCAATCCGCACGAGGTCACAGCACAATTCCTGCATCGCCTTTATCAACCGCTCGTCGAAGCCGCTTCGCGGGAAGTCCAGCTCCCCTCTTCATCCATACTGCATATCTTCACCGACATCAGCCTCACCGGTCACTCCGCCGTCCTCGTCGTCTTGTTCCCCGGACCCAACAAGACTCATCAGCTCTTGATGCTGGACGCAGCCAAGGCATGGGACCTTGTGTTCCTGGACGCCGAATCTTTTAATGCTTGGGCCGAGGAACGGTACAGACAGCTCGTGAATACCCTGCGCAGCAAAATGACGGAATGCGAGGGCGATCTGCTGAAATCAGCCGTGTAGGCTTCTTCCATCCGCCCCACACATGACAACCGTCAGTCCGAACCTCGCCGTTACCGACTCAAGCCAACGGTTTTATATCTACCTATATAGACTACGGGAATCAGCAACACTCCTTGTCCTCCCATCCCTTCGTCTGTCGCTTCCGGCACAATGGCCATCCAACCAGGCCATACGCTTACATCATCGCGTACTACGGTCGAGGTACAGCCCGACAACAGCAGAATGGCTGAAAGAATAGAGTCGCTCACGTTTGAACGGAATGGTTGAATCGCCCCTCCTTCCAACCTTGTCTGATGAGTTAGAGGGAGGGGACACCGAGTGGTAAACGGGAGTCGAGGGAAGCTTTAGGCCGGCGAAGGTAGGGGGGCGACCCGCCTGGGTGGAACCCAGGCGGGTCGCTATCATCTGTCTACTGTATCGGAGCTGGAGCTTTCTGCGCGTTAGTCAGCTGGCCCCTCCAGGTATTACAGTCCGGAGTATGACATGGAGGAGGAACACCACTTTCACCCCCAGAGACCCATTGCTGTACCCATCCATTGTAGACGACCGGAACAGGCAGGATTCCCTGTCCGCCCATGCCAGGATTGCCGATCACTTTATCGTCCTGCACAGCCGACGCCTTCCCAGCTAGCAACACACGCCCGGCTATGGCGGCATCGCTCGGATCGCCGTCTCCGTTAGGATCCGGATCCACAACGATCAACGCGTTGCTGAATTTGTTGGCAACATAAGCGTAATAGCCACCGCCTTGCTTGGCACCATATTGTACGCCATGGCACCCGGGATCACAGGGCAACATCACCACGACCTTGTCTTCATTCGGATTTGGCACACCATTCACTGCTGGTCTGGTATCAACCACCGTAATGGTGGCAGTCAGGGTATTGGCCGTAATCATATTGGTTCCGGCCGGACTCACCGGCGTCTGAATGGGTAACGCGCCAACAAACGTCTTGCCTGAGACCGGATCCGCCACCACCGCTCCACTGACTGCGTTGTAGTTGGCGATCAAGTTAATCTTCTTGATCTCCTGGTTAGTGGCCATGTTTATGACCGAGATGCTGTGACCAAGGAAATTGGCCACGTAATACTTGCTCGAATCCGGCATCATCCCCGTGGCAATCGGCACAGCGCCCGTAGAAATCGTAGCCTCAATTGCACCGCCTGGGAAATTATACACCGTTGACGTGCTAACATTTTCGTTGGGCGTCACCATCTTCTTCCCATTCGCGCTCATCCAATGACCGTGAGGATGGGTGGCATTGGCAATGTCGGAGTTATCCACCGGTACCGGTGTCATCGGGATGTCCCGAATGAAGTTATTATTATTCGCCAGCGAGTCAAACTCCCGTACGTTATTGCCACCATTCTGCGCCACGTGCACAAGATCGTTATTGGCTCTCGTCATCACATGTGAGGGGGCCGGCCCCGCGTTCAGTTCATGTCTGAACGCGCCGGTCTTTCTATCAAACACCGCCAATCTCTCGTCGAGCCATTGGGTCTGATAGATGACATTCTGGTCTTTATCCGTCCACATGTTGTGAGGATGGTTCATATTGGTTGCTGGGAGAGCCACCTTCTTCGTGAGCTTCCAGTCCGCTCCGTTGATAGCCGTCGCCGTCCCCGGCTTCGACTTCCCCGCCGTCAATTCAAACTGGGTGTCGACCCAGATTTCACCCACCGCTGCTGTTTTCGGCTTAAACAGTTTATTCTCTCGTGCATTTAGATCGACGGTCCCAATCGAAAGCACCGCAGAGAGATCCGGAACATTTTTCGCATTCCCATCAATATCGTACACAATCACGGGGACAGCGGGGAAGGCTGGAGACCACGTGCGCTTGGTGTAATCTTTCCAATTTCCCGGATCCGTGACAATAAAGAAGGTGCGCAAGAGGCGGACCGCCAGATCACTGTAGGTCGGAACCGTAAGAGGGCCGGCAGGGCCGGCGACCAGTGTAATCTGTTTGCCAAGATCCAATCCTGGCGTATTGGGATCATCCACGATGACCGCCGCGAACATGTAGACATGGATGTCACAGATGAAGACATACAGGCCTGGCTCATTCAATTGCACTGTGGCTACCCCACCCGGCGCCGGGTGGCGAAAATCGATGGCCGCCTTGAATGGCATGTTTGAGGCTCCAGCGGGGTAAATCAAGCTCAGCGCCGTATGAATCGTGCTGGCTTCTCCGCTAAACGAGGGAAACCCCACCGTTTCTCCTGGAGCAATGACAGCGAGGGACCTCTGCTGAGCCCCTCCAATGGAGGCAGGCACACACCCAAGTGATGTCGAGTTGCCTGTATTCGAACAGGTAAAAAAGTTTCCCGGTCTGTCTCCAGCCTCAAATGAGACGGTCGGTGCTGCCTGGGCCACGCCGGCCGTGCCCCATCCCACCAGCATACTGAGTGCAGCCAATAAGAGATGTCGTGTTTTCATAGAACCTTCCTTTTAGAGTTTCAGCTATTTCATCTGTGTTGACACATAGCGTTTCGTTTTCAGTGGACGTGAAGCTCCGACATCATGCCGAACGTGGCGTGAGGAAGAATGTGACAATGGAACAGCCATCGCCCCTTCCCCCCATTCAAGCCCGACAAATCGCCTTTCATTGGGCGACCGTCCAAGGAGACCAGGAACGTGAGGGTGTTATTCGCCGGCACATCTACGATGTCCAGGAATTCATTTGGGAAGATGTGTCCTCCTGTTGATGAGGTCAGGCGCTTCGGCTGAAACGAAAACCCATGCAAATGAAATGGATGGTGCGCCCCCGTCGTATTGGTCACTTTCAGCTCGATCACATTGGAGAGCGCTGCATGACGGGCTGAGTCCAGATAAAAAGGATTGCCGCTGGCCATACCACCATCGAAGTCACGCGGCATCGGGACCCCGTCAACCGACGCCTCAAACGCACCGCCTTTGGTAAAGAACGTCAACTGGATGTCTGGATCCGTTGACCCAGCCGGCGTCGTATCATTGACCCCGGCTTCGCCGGTGGGATTGACAAGACCAGCTGTTGGCCCACCGAGCACCTGCACCGGCCCCAAACCGGCACGCAGCGACGTAGGAATGGAGTACGAAGAAGGGACCGCGCTACCAGTAACCTTCAGATGCATCACCGGCACCGTCGGAGTCCATGAGTATGTGGCTGCCACTCGCTGGAAATCCTCCGTCCAGAGGGTCAGCACGCCCGAGGCGTTACCCGGAATCGCCGCCACCACATCTGCACGACCTGCAGGCGGGAGCAGAATTTCGCCGCTCTCATATTTTGTGTCAAAACCGCCAGTACTGCCCCCCTCAACAATCGCGTAGTCGAGCAGCTCCCCTTGTCCACCGACTCGGACCAGTTGGATTTGCCCCGCGTTGCTGTCAGTCAACCGAAGGCGCATGTAACGGACCGGCGAGGGATTCACGATTTGCAGCCGCAGTCCCTGACCAGGTTGAACGTCAAGCGTCGACGCACCGGGTGCAAGCGCGCCGAGAGGGCCTAGGACATGAGGATTTCCAGCCCGCCCGCCAACATTCACCCCGTTGGTCAGGACCGTAAACCCTTCACTCATACGACCAGTCAAGCTGGGAGATTGAATGTTCGGAACGTCTCCTTTACCGTATGGCTGTTTTAAATACACGCCATTTGCATCCAGCGGATACATATCGCAGAGAATGCTCGGGGACTGCGTCAAAATATGATTTTGGTAGTTGATCTGCCACGATTGGATGCCACTGACGTGCGGCAAAGTGCCGTCAAATGTGGCCGGGTTCGTGCCCGACTTGCCGCAAACCGTGATGTCGCTGAGCACCAGCGTCTTGGTATGGGCTGCCGAAGGGATCACGCCATCAACCAACGGATTACTTCCCTGGAGCTGGGCCTCATATGGATCCTCAATAATGATCGACCCGTAAAGTCCTTTGGCCACTTGGTTGGTCGACGAGTGGTGATGCGGGTGATACCAGAAGATCCCCGGCCTTGTGACAGTGAAATCGTAGGTGAACGTACCCCCTGTGGGATCCACGGCAGGCTGGGTCACTTCCGTGCCGTCACTGGCATTGTTCAACTCGATGCCATGCCAGTGAATACCCGACACATTCGCCTCCGGAGTCAAACCTGATTTCTTGAGCTTATTCACAAAATGCACGATGACTCGGTCATTCACCTTGAGCCGAAACTCCGGACCCGGTATTCCAGGCGTTGTACAGTCTTTAAGCTGCGCGTCTGAACAGCTCTTAAACGTCATCGCGTTCGCCTTCACTCCATTGCCGATATCAACGGTCGCCTCCTCTGCCACAATCCAGGTCTCGACGCCGTTGCTGGAATTACTATCCCTGTCTTTCACCTTGGGCACCTCATACGGCCCGACGCCTGTCGTGGCCTGCGCCGATTCGTTGCCGAACAGGCCCAGCATGAGCCCCAAGACAACGACGAGGCATGCTTTCCGACTGTTGACGTTCACGATTTTGAAAAAACTTCTTAGTAACCCTGCTTTCATGCTCCATCTCCCTGGTTATTTCCAATCATCCGCTCGAAATATTACATCCGAATGCTTCATTACGTATAACTAGTGTATATTTTGACTGATTGGCGACACGTGACGCAGATGCGCCCATATTTCATTGGTCTCCAGATCTTGGACAGCGGCCGCCCGACACACGTGCCAGTTCTATACCAACACGTTACAACTGAACATCATCCTAGCTTTTGAAATGGAGGTGGTACTTCTTCGATCGAAGAATACGGACAATTCGCAGCTTTGGCGCGGTATTTGTGATCTGCATGTTGTGATGGTCTTCGCTCTCCAACGAGATCACAAGGTGTGCAGAATTATCTTGCAGGCACTCATGTATCCAAATAGATTCTGCATCAGTAGTGTCCGGAGATCA